>PSLO01000207.1:0-2307 GCA_040289665.1 Leptolyngbya sp. ERB_1_1
TTTAGCATGGACATCCGCCCTTGGGGCGGTCACACTCATCAAGCCACCAGCTTTGCTGGGGGTGTCTGACTCATTTCTGACGACTCATATCCCAGGGCGTACCGGGCGGCGTTTGGCGTATTTGCTGTTGACGAATACGATCGCTGCGATTTCGATCGGCTTACTGGTTGCGAATGTGGTGCAACCAGGGGCATGGGAGAAATTTGGCGCTCCCGACGGTGAGGCACTCAACAAAAAATTTGATCCCTTGGGACTGCTGCAAGATAGTGTGCCTGAAGCGGTGTTGCAACCGTTAGTAAACAATAACGTGATTCAGCTTTTGGTGGTTGGACTCACGTTTGGGATTGCTTTGCGAGCGATCAAATCTGAATTAGCAGATCAGGGGAAAGGCGAAAAGTTTCAGCCGTTAGAAAATATTGTTTCGGTGATGTTTGACACCATTATTCGGGTGTTGACTTGGGTGATTAAACTTGTACCGATCGCGGTTTTTGGCATTGTGTCAAGAACCGTTGCGCTTCAAGGATTTTCACCTTTTAAAGCGCTGGCATTTTTCATTGGGGCAGTGGTACTCGCACTATTTTTACAAATGTGCTTTTATCTCACTCGTGTCAGTTTGGGATCATGGGTACGTCCAAGGCAATTCTTAAGCAGTGGTGTGGATGCGTTTCTCACCGCATTTTCAACAGATTCTTCGACCGCAACCATGCCTGTTACTTATCGGATACTGGTCGAGAAGCTGGGATTGCGAGAATCTTCTGCGGCGCTCGGTGCTTTGATTGGAACGAACTTTAACAATGATGGAACCGCGTTATATGAAGCAATGTCCGCGCTGTTCATTGCTCAAGTGTTGAATTTGAACCTTAATCTAGAGCAACAGTTGATTGTCGTATTGACTTCGATTTTTGCTTCGGTGGGGGCGGCGGGCATTCCTGAAGCGGGGCTGGTCACGATGACACTGGTGTTTAATGCAGTGGGTTTGCCAACACAGTATATTGCGATTTTGATTACCGTCGATTGGTTCCTTGATCGCTGTCGCACCGTGATCAATGTCATGGGGGATATGACGGTTAGCTGTTTGATAGATGGCAAAGTTCGCCAAGTTCAAACCGTCGATCGCTTAATCGATGAAGAATTTTCAGCTTCAACTTAGGAGAACTTTCGCACTGAAACTCGGAAGATCGATCGACAAAGTTTTCCCCTTTACCTCGATCGCGCTTTGGGTGTTCCAATCTTGCCAAGTGCCATTGTTTGGAAAGTTGTCGATCGCGTAATTTTCGTATGTACGATCGGAGAAATTTGCAATCACCACAACGATTTCGCCGTCGTCGTTCCATCGCGTATACGCCAAAATTTTATCGTCTGCATTCTCGAAGAAGAATTCGATATTGTCAGTGCGTAGCGATGATTTTTTGTGACGTAATGCGATCGCATGTTTGTAGAACTCAAACAAATCGCGATTCTGCTCTAACAATGACCAATCTAAGGGATTGGGTTCGGTTGTGGTTTCAGTTTTGTGTGTGGCTTGTCCAAATTCATCGCCCATCCACAGCATCGGAATTCCGGGAGCAGTGAATTGGAGAATTGCGCCGAATTTAACGCGATCGAACGCAGCCTGATCAAACACACCCACATCACCAAGCTCGACGATCATGTGTTCGCGATCGTGAGTCGCGAGATAGTTAATGACCGAAGTTGATCCAGCGTAGCCTTGTTGACGCGCATCGATCGCTTTTTTCAGTTCATCTAAGTTTAATGATTCACCTGTAAGCGCATCTTTGAGAAAGTAGCGGAAGCTTTCATGCCAGCAAGCATCAAACACGCCTTTCGGAGAACAGATTCCACTTGAGTCTGGAATATGCTCTGCAATTTGATAAAAAGGCTTACCTTTGACTTCGATTTGCTGAAAGAGCCAGGCAAAAAACTCATAATTTGCAATTTGCCGCACTGCATCATACCGAATGCCATCGATGTGATACTCGCGAATCCAGAACTGTACAATGTCACGCACAAAGTTCCAAGTTGGATGAATGTTGCGATCGCGATCATAGTTCTCGTAACTCAGTTCAGGTCCCCAATAGTTCGCATCATCTTCGGGATAATGTCGATCGTGGTAGTACCAATAATCGCGATCGATCTTTAACAATGGACTTTCTTCGTTTGTATGATTAAAAATGCAATCGATCATCACCCGAATCCCACGCGCATGGCATTCATCAACCAAACGCTTAAAGTCTTCAGGTTTACCATAACTGAATCTTTGGGGTAAGCCACTGGTTCTACCAGTGCGACTCGATGAGCTTTGAGCGA
>PSLO01000066.1:0-23141 GCA_040289665.1 Leptolyngbya sp. ERB_1_1
ATCGCTCAAAGCTCATCGAGTCGCACTGGTAGAACCAGTGGCTTACCCCAAAGATTCAGTTATAGACCGCATTTGCACCCCCGCCTGGAATTTGTAGGGTTTCTTCGTGGCGCAAAATTAGCACCGGAGCTTCTCGCGAAACCCGTTCAACCTCACCATTGAGAAATTCATCTAAGGTCAAATCTCCAACGACTAATACCGTTGCTTGAGAGAATCGATCGATAAGTTCAAATAAGCGATCGCGATGCGATTTCAGTAGTTCAATACCGTCAATCATAATCCGGCAAATTTACAATTTGCGTTCTATTATGTCGGAGATGAAAAAAATCAGAATGCTGCTAAAGACAGATGAAAGCAAATGTCATGTACTCAAATAGTTCTGCCAAGCTAATCGTCTTTCGGTAGATTTTTAGTGCGTGAAACTTATTTGAATAAGACATATGAGCGAAAAAGATGCTCATTCACACCTATCGAACCCACAACACATTATGCAAGACAAATTTCAACTTTCTTTCAAAAATCTAGCGGATACGGAACGATTGATCGCTCTGATTCTTGGGATCATTTTCCTTACCGTTGGAATTGCTGGATTCCTTCCACAATTCATGGCACTGCCAGGAAATGCACCTGTAGAAGGCGTTTATATTCCTCGGCTCTCTTCTCCAGATGGTTACGGACATTTGTTTGGACTTTTCCCGACCAACTACATGCACAATGCGGTGCATATCGTAGTCGGTTTATTAGGAATTGCGGCGGCGACCAGCTTTAGTGGCGCATTGGTCTATAACCAAGGATTTGCAATCGTGTATGCTGCGATCGTACTTTTCGGATTGATTCCTGCGACAAACACCACTTTTGGGTTGATGCCGATTTACGGCAACAACGTTTGGTTTAACGCCTTGACAGGCATTTTAGCGGCTTACGGGGGATTTGTAAAACCTGCGGAACTGGCAAAAGCAACCGAAGCGTAGCCTCGATCGCGAATCGAATTCGCAGCTAGATCGCTTTTCTCTAGATTGCTTTTTTTACTGGTGTTTTCAAAATCCGTTTCACGATTTCAGGAATCTCAGACGGGCGCTCAGCCACTGGGATTCCTGCTCGTTTAAAGGCGGCAACTTTGCTCTCTGCGGTTCCTAGATCCGGTCCTAAATTCGTCGTTTGCGAATCGATAATTGCACCAGCGTGTCCCATCCGCCGATTTCGAGGAGCGCTCCGACCTGCCACATACGCAATCACAGGTTTATCGATCGCTTCTGCAATGTAATGCGCTGCCGTCTCCTCAAAGTCTCCGCCAATTTCGCTAACCAATACGATCACGTCCGTTTGTTCGTCTTCATCTAAAATCTGAAGCCATTGTGGAAAAGTCGAACCTGTGATCTGATCGCCGCCCATACTCACCGCGATCGATTGCCCAAACCCCGCTTGTGTCAATGTCCACGCAACTTCATAAGTTAGCGTTCCATTTCGACTCAAAAGCCCGATCGAACCCGGTCGGTAAAATTCTGTGGGATGAATGCCCAACAACATCTGTCCTGGCACAATCACACCCGGACTATTGGGTCCCACAATTAAGGTTTCAGTTGCCTCAGCTCTGCGGATCAGATGTACCATATCAAGTGGAGGAATTCCCTGACTGATCAGCACAATTTGACGAATGCCAACTGCGATCGCTTCGAGTGCCGCATCCAACGCAGCATAAGGCGGCGAGAAGATCACCGTTGTATCGACTGTTCCCACTTTCGGTAACGCCTGTTCGAGCATATCAAAGACAGGAATTCCTGCAAGCACTTGTCCACCCTGCCCCGGACTCACACCCGCGACAATTTGTGTCCCATATGCCTGCATGAGTGGCGCGTAGAGTTTTCCTAATGGTTCTAGAATGCCCTGCACAATGACTTTGCTGGCTGGCGTAAAATTCATAAGAAAGTCGGTAAGCACGTATTCAATAAAATCATTCCCAGGAACGATCACCGTTACTGTTCAAAGCGAGCTTTTTGCTAGGACTATAAACGCTTGATCTAAGCGATGCAACCCGCCCCGGTTGCATGGAGCAAGCTAGGAGGTATTCGTATGTTCGCAAACGCAACGGGATCATCAGCGAACTTAATCTCAAATTTGGAACAGTGCCCAGTTGCAGAACGGGCGAATTTCGGGTCTTTCCCCAATTATAAAAGAGACAACTCGATCGCAAATCCTTAGATCTGCTAAAGCCAACAAATGTAACTCAAGCTTGCCCAAAAAGATCCGTGGAAGTACTCGATTATATTTTAGTTAATTTGAGGTTAATTTGAGGTTAAGTTCTTCTTCTAAAGCAGTTAACTTTTTCTTTTAGATAGGGTGATGAGTTGCTCGATCGCGCTGTCCAAATCGTCTATCACAATCGCAGGAGTTGCAGACAGTTGCTCTTTCGCTTCAGCCAGGTTTGCTCCCAATAAACGCACAACCAGCTTTGGAAGCGGAGCGCCCCGGCTAATTCTCAGTTCTTCTTTATGACTGATCGCTCTCGTCGGAGCAGGGGGACGCAGGAATCGAGCGATCGCGTTCCCAATTCGATCGCTCGGAACGTTTCCACCCACGATGTTGATCAAGATCGTTTTCACCTGCTTATTTTTTGCCAGCAGCGTTAAGCCTTCTTCTAATCGATCGCACAATGTTTCTGGTTGCCAACTATGATGCGTTTCGCTGCCGATATTGAGGTAGTGCAACAACTTTCCACCCGCTTGACTAATCAAATCCATCGTTGCCATCGTTAAAGCGGCTCCGTTGCACAACACTGCAATTTGCCCCTCTGGATCGATCGTAGTCAGCGAATCGGGTAAGCGATCGAGAACAAATTTTTGGGGACGATGATCGAGTGCAGCAATCGCGGGATGACGACCTAAAGCGGCATCATTCACCGTGATCTTTCCGTCTAGCGCCATGATTTCACCTGCCGCATTCACACCCAACGGATTGATTTCAACCAGATCTAGATCTTTGTCGATAAACAATCGGTACATCCGCTCGGTAATATCGCTGAACGCATTAATTAAGTTGCCTTGCAGTCCCATTTTGAGTGCCAAACGCCGCGCGTAAAACGAGGAAAACTCTTGATCAATGACGACTTGCTGCATTTTATCGATCGCGGTTTGCACATCGATTCCCCCTTTTGCCGATCCCAGAATCACAGGTCGCCGGATCGACTGATTGAGCACAACCGCTAAATAAAGCTCTTGTTGCGCTTCATATTTCGCTTCTGCCAATAACACTTTGGGATATTCTCCCATGATCGGCAGATTGAAAATCGAGTGAGCCGCCGCGATCGCATCGATCGTATTTGCCACAAAGCGCACGCCCCCGACTCGTCCGCGCTCACCCATGTAAACTTGGGACTTCAGCGCGATCGGATAGGGAATTTTTAGCGCTTTCAGGTCGGTCGGGCGTTCGATGCGCTGAGAAGGCAGAACCGGAATTCCGACTTCGCGAAACAGATCTTTGGCTTGATATTCGAGTAAATCCATTACAGGGAGGGCTGACGTTGACGAGTTTTCCAATCCTTGGCGACGCGATCGATGCCATAAAACCTTTGCCAAAAGCGATCGACGATCCATGTCGGTAGCACCTTAGTCATCATAAATACGGTCAAGCCTCCAGCCGTTGCTACCACGTATCGGGGATGAGGTCGCTTTGCCTCGATCGCTTTGATAATTACCGCAGCAACTCGCTCTGAACTCCAAGCCTGCCGCCTTGTTATTTTATCTAAGTTTTCAAGATTCTCAAATGCGGCACGATACGGCGTATCTTTCCCATCTGGCATGGTGCGATCAACTTCACGGTCAATCACATCGAAAAATTCCGTACTAACCGGACCCGGTTCAATTACGCTGACTCGGATGTTAAACGGCTCTAATTCCCGCCGCAAACTATCACTCAATGCCTCTAACGCAAATTTAGATCCGCTGTAAAGCCCACCAAACGGAAACGCGATACGACCACCGAGCGAACTGACATTAATAATCTTGCCGACCCCTTGATCGCGCATCACGGGAATGAATGCCTGAATTAGCCCGATCGCACCGATCACATTCACCTGAAATTGCCGCTGTACAGATTCGATCGGAATTAGCTCAATCGGTCCCATTTGTCCGTATCCAGCATTATTCACCAGCACATCGACGCGCCCAAATTTATCGATCGCGGTTTTCGCCAAAGCCTTGACTTGTTCCGGTTCTCCCATATCCGTTGCAACGGTCAGAACCTCCGCTCCGGATTGCCGAGCGCGCTCGGCAATTTTTTCTAATTTATCGACACTCCGAGCCGCGAGAATTAGCCGAATGTTGGGAAAGCGATCGGCTAACAATTGAGCGAGTGCGGCTCCGATTCCCGCCGATGCGCCCGTAATTAAAACCACTTGAGACGACACAGACATAAATAAAAGGAATGATTTCTTATGATCAATCCTAGGCGATGTCGATCAATCCCGATGAATCTTCCTCGCTGGTATTCAATCAGAGTAATGGTATCGGCAAGAAATAATTGTGAGATACTCGTCATCTACTGCGTAAACTAGCCGATTCGTATGCTCAACTCGCCGTGACCAAAATCCAGCCAGATTTTCTCTCAAAGCTTCTGGCTTACCAATTCCTTCAAACGGCGATCGCATTGTTGCCTCAATTAGCTTATTAATCCGTTTCAAGGTTTTCTTGTCTTGTCCTTGCCAATATAAATAATCGTTCCAAGCCTCTTCTGTCCAAGATAGCTTTCTAGTCATCCAACAGATTGCGCTCCACGACTTTTCCCTGCTTGAACTGCGCGATCGATCGCTCTAAATGAGCCGCATTCGCCGGAGACTTTAGTAGATGAACTGTCTCCAGTAAGCTATTGAATAGCTCGATCGACATCACCACCGCATCTTCTGCATCTCGTCTAGTGATGATGGTATAGTCCGCATCTTCCGCAACTTGATCTAGAACCGCTTTGAGATTATTTCTAGCTTCGCTAAAAGTCACAATATTCATTTGCTTCATACTTGTACTTGTTCTTGTACAAGTCTAGGTGGTTAAAACTTTATTCGGCAAGTGCTGTATATTGAACCTTTCTGAGCGTGTGGCAGTCCAAACAGTATCTTGAATTGAAGGCACTCGTTCAGTGACAACGGCAGCAATTTCTTGGATAGGTTCTACATTCCCGGTGCAAGCGAATCCCTCATCGAATTCTCCGTCTGATCAGTCCGATCGCGAACTGATCAAACACTGCATCGCGGGTGATACTCAAAGCTTCCGCCGTCTCTACAGACGGCATCAAAATCGCGTTCGTGCCTTGCTCTATCAATTGTGCGATCATCACGCAGTCGATGATCTCGTTCAAGAAGTTTTCTTGCGAGTCTGGAAAGGTTTGCCCAAATTTCGACAAAGCTCCCAGTTTTCGACTTGGCTGTATCGAATTGTGTGGAATGTCGCGTCTGATTATCGTCAAGCTGCTGCAAAAGGTCGATCGCGTTTAGAAGTTCTCACGCAACACGCACCCAAACAGCAAGAAGCCCCCGATCTGATTCAGTTACACTACCAAGATCTGGTTATGCGAGGATTAAAAGAATTGAGCTTTGATCACCGCACGATTCTTGTGCTTCATGACCTCGAAGGAATGCAGCAAAAAGAAGTCGCTGACATCTTAGAAATTCCGCTTGGGACAGTGAAATCCAGGTTGTTTCATGCACGTGGGGCAATGCGTCAATTTCTCGATCGTCAAGGAGTCCAACTATGAATCCATTTCCTGAAGATGACGAGGCTCTGACGGAATTTCTTCGTCGCCATCGATCTTCTCCGCCTGTCGCTTCACCAGATTTAGAAGATCGCATTATTCAATCTCTGCCAAAACGCTCTCGCATTTCTCATTCATTCATCATGCTCGCTGCGGGAATTGCAGCGTGTTTTGTTGGAGTGATCATTGCTCAACCTGTTCGATCGCCTTCTATTGATGCCGCGACCCTTGAAGCCTACATGGAAAACAATTGGTCAACGGTGATCAACGGATCATCCTCCGATACCAATTCTGATTATCTCGCGTTGGTCGAATCTACTACAAATTAGGAGTCTAATCATTATGTTGCGTCGTGTTGCGATCATTGCTGCTTCAGCGGTTCTGGCTTTAGTCGGAAGTGCGGCGGTATTACGTGCAGTTGATTTTCGCCAAGCTCAACTGACTGATCCGATCGCACAAGCTCCCAGTTCTCCCGCTCCGAATCGTCCCGGAAGAGGCGAAATGGGATTGATGCGCGAACTCAATCTTTCAGCAGATCAAATGACCAAGATTCAGCAAATCCGAACTCGCTATCGAGATGAATTGCAGAACGATCGAGAAGCTGCCCGCAAAGCTCAACAAGAACTTCGCACCCTGATGGCGGGCACTGCTACCGATGATCAAATTCGAGAAAAATATCGCCAAGTCAAAGACCTAAGAGCCAAAGCCGCGGATGCTCAGTTCAATAGTATGTTAGAAATCCGAAACGTACTGAATCCAGAACAGCGGCAGAAATTTGCCGATCGTATGGAAAAACAAAGAGGAAGAATGCGCGGTCGTTTTCCAGGACGCACTCCAGGAGTTTAGCGGGAATAGATCGAAGCCTCACACCCAAAGCAAAGACTACTGTGTGAGGCTGCTTTCGCTAAAAATCTTCTTCGTAAGCTGGAGCCTCGCCACCCCCTTCATTGTCGCGCTTCGAGCCGAGAAGCTGTAATCGATCGACTAAAATTACAGGACTCGATCGTGCCGCTCCTGAATTTTTGTCTGTCCAGGTATCAAACTTCAGCGATCCCTTGACTCCGATCAAGCTACCCTTACGAACATAATTTGCTGCAACGTCCGCCTGCTTGCCCCAAAGTTCTAAATTAAACCAATCGGGTTGATCACTATTTTTCGTCTGTCTATTCACCGCCAGCGTTAGCCGACACTTCACACTACCCGACTCAAAATATTTCACATCGGGTTCCCCGCCAACCCGTCCAACCAGTGTCACTACATTCAAGCTCATAGTTCACCTGTACTTTATTTATCGATCGCCTCTATGGTAATCGATCTCTCTTCGGAATCGAAGACAAAACCGTAAACTGTTGTAGTGACGCTTTTCTCCGCTTAAAACTTCTCAGTTCTGTTGTTTTGCCCCTAGACTCAGGATCGAAACTGTAATAAGATCCACTATCGATCAGTATCATTGCGTAGCATTGCAACCTTCAGCGTACTCATTGCATTAAAGAGGCAAGAATCTAGTGGGTCTTTTCAGTCGCTTCTCCCTCTCGCGGGACATGGGTATCGATCTCGGTACCGCTAACACCCTGGTCTATGTATCTGGAAAAGGCATTGTTTTATCTGAACCGTCCGTCGTGGCGATCGACCAGTCCGAAAAAGTCCCTCTAGCGGTCGGAGAAGATGCCAAGCGAATGTTGGGTCGGACTCCTGGAAATGTCGTCGCGCTGCGCCCATTGCGCGATGGTGTGATTGCAGATTTCGATACCGCCGAATTGATGTTAAAACACTTCATTCAGCGGGTGCATGAAGGAAAAGCCTTGGTTTCTCCCCGCATCGTGATCGGCATTCCAAGCGGCGTAACAGGCGTGGAGCGACGCGCAGTGATGGAGGCGGCTTCTCAAGCGGGAGCGCGTGAAGTGTATTTGATCGATGAACCTGTAGCAGCGGCGATCGGGGCAGGTTTACCCGTAGCAGAACCGACAGGAAACATGATCATCGATATCGGTGGGGGAACCACTGAAGTCGCGGTTCTGAGTTTGCAGGGTACGGTATTGAGCGAATCGGTACGAGTCGCAGGCGATGAATTGAGCGATGCGATCGTGCAGTACATGAAAAAGGTTCACAATCTCGTGATCGGGGAACGTACCGCCGAAGAAATCAAGATTCAGATCGGTTCCGCCTATCCGAGCGCTGCGGATGAAGATGTGATGGAAGTGCGCGGATTGCACTTACTGTCTGGATTGCCGCGAACCGTGACGATTAAAGGACCTGAAATTCGTGAAAGTATGTCAGAACCGCTGTCGGTAATTGTCGATGCGGTGAAGCGAACCCTAGAACGCACACCACCGGAACTGGCAGCCGACATTATCGATCGAGGAATCATGCTGGCGGGTGGCGGTGCGCTGCTCAAAGGGATTGATACCTTGATCAGCCATGAAACCGGAATAGTGGTTCACGTGGCTGCCGATCCACTCAGTTGTGTTGTGTTGGGTACAGGTCGCGTGTTAGAAAACTTTAAGCAATTAGAGCGTGTGTTCAGCACCCGTCCGCCTCGCTAAATCGTCCTGATCGGGCAGACTGAGCGTGGAAGTTGTATATCGTCTCGCACCTGCGAGGATGAATAAACGATGCCGTCTATCACTTGAGAACGCTGAATGTACGAATTGCGCCGCTGGTGGGACCGATTTGGAGTTCCATTTACTCTAGCCACCCTGGGACTGGGGACGGCACTCTTGATTCGTCAGAATCAAGCAGGGTTTGTGATGGAAACCTACCAGTGGCTGACTCGCCCGTTTCAGTCAAAGCCTGTTTTACCGGATCAGTTAGCAAATGCTCAGACGAACGAACTACGGCAGCGATTGATCGAGCTAGAAAGCAAAAACCAAAAGCTGGAAGAATTGCTGGGGCTGGCTCGATCGAAACAAGCCAAGGGCATTCCAGCACCCGTGATTGGTCGTAGTGCCGATCATTGGTGGCAGCAGGTGACATTAGGACGTGGCACCAATGACGGCGTGAAAGTCGGAGCAGTGGTTCTCAGTCCAGGGGGCTTAGTCGGACGAGTGACGCAAACGACGGGGCGTACCAGTCGCGTTCTACTCTTGAGTGACCCATCGAGTCGAGTCGGAGTCGCGATCGGTCGCAGTCGCTTTATGGGCTATCTACGCGGTAAAACGGGAAATCGAGCGGTGATGGAGTTTTTTGAAAAAGTCCCCGATGTCCGTAAAGATGATGTGGTCACTACGTCTTCGTTTAGTCAGTTGTTTCCGCCGGGAATTCCGGTCGGGCGAGTGGAATCGGTTGATTTAACCAAAAGCCCTGCACCCGAAGCAACGATCGAGCTAACGGCTCCGATTAACTATCTGGAATGGGCAATCATTTATCCTCATTCTCCAGCCCTAGAAGATTCTCCACCTGCTGCAACTCCAAAACCTTCGCCCTCGATTTCTCCCTCCCCGGATGCCTCTGCTTCTCCGGATGTCTCCCCCGTTTCACCTTCTCCAGAAGCTTCACCTAGTCCTACACCATGAGTCTTCGCCCGATCGCAAATTTTGTAGATACGTATCCAACGTTTCGCCCAATCCTGAATTGTGCGGGTACGGTGGGATCGGTGTGGTTGTGTTTGTTGATGTTGCCGCTGCGCTTGCCCGGAATGGAACTCGCTGGAATTAGCCCAAACTGGCTTTTAATCTGGGTAGTAGCGTGGAGCGTGAAGCGGGTGGTCTGGCAGGGTGCGATGGCAGGTTTCGTGCTGGGATTGCTACAAGACGGTATGACCTCGCTTCATCCGACTCATGCGTTCGGATTGATGATTGTTGGAGCGCTGACTGCAAAGTTGCAAAAACAGCGGTATGTTCAAGAAGATTTTATTTCAGTTGCTTTGATTGTTTTTCTGATGGCAGTGATTTCAGAGACGATTACAGCAATACAGTTCAGTTTCGTCGGTGATCGATCGCTTTCTGAAATCTGGACGTATCATCAGTTTATTGCCCTGAGTTCTGCGATTCTAAGTAGCTTGTGGGCACCTGTCGTTTACTTTCCATTGAACCGCTGGTGGAAGACGATGAGCATTTCAGAGCAAAACTAAATTTTTGATACGACCACACGACAGAAAGCTTTCAATTTTCTACATTCTGGTGTTCAAAAATTTAGTGCATTACTCAATCTCAGTATCATAATATACTTACCTTGCCCAGATCTTCTTGACAAAATTTTCGGGTGTTCATGCGATCGCTAAAGTTCTTCACTTCTCGCTCTCACCTGCGAATGCAAATTGGGGCGAAAACACGACGTAGATGAACCGCTTATCAAACGCAGAACCGCTGCAATTTTTCTCAAAATAATTCGGGTGTAGTGCTGAGTTCGTTATCATACCTCCGAATCTATGTCATTCAATCGAACTTGCCATAGTCTAACCCGTAGAAAGTTCACAACACTTTCGACACTTGGCTTTCTCAACCTCATGGCAACTAGCGCAGGAGCCGCGATTACCTTGCCAAACCTTGTCAAGTCACCCCGATCGCTAAAACTTGGCACAACGTTCAGCCAGTTACAGTGCTGGTATCTTGGACTAGACTACCGTCAAGCATTTCGAGAAATTTGCGATTTAGGTTTTCAGCGCTTACGACTCTGCGCTTACTGGCACGAATTGCAGCCGAGAGCAAACCAGTTTGACTTCACCACGATCGATTGGTTGCTCGAAGAAAGCGATCGACGTGGAATCGAAGTGACCTTAGCCGTTGGAATGAAAGCCCCGCGATATCCGGAGTTTCATTTTCCAGATTGGATGCGCTCGAAACATGACACAAAAACCGCGCGAGTGTTAGATCGAGATCCAGCGATCGCAGATTTAACGCTCACTATGCTTGATCGTGTTGTCAGTCACTTGCGAACTGCTCCAGTAATCAAATATTGGCAAGTTGAAAACGAACCTTTTACAACGCTAGAAATTACGCATGGTCGATCACTAAGTGAATCGTTTGTGCGAAAAGAAGTGAAATTGGTTCGATCGCGATCGCGCCCAGATCAAAAGATTCTTCTCACGAATGCGATTACGCTTCCCGATGGGCAGGGACAAGAGGACAGTCAAGCCTTTCGAGCGAGTTTGTGGTTAGCTGATGCCCTCGGCTTTAATGTCTATACAAAAGTTCCACAAGGCGAAACTCAGAGCTATATCGAAGC
Organism: Leptolyngbya sp. ERB_1_1; assembly: GCA_040289665.1. Classification (GTDB taxonomy): domain Bacteria; phylum Cyanobacteriota; class Cyanobacteriia; order Leptolyngbyales; family Leptolyngbyaceae; genus Leptolyngbya. The sequence continues at coordinate 10,903 of PSLO01000066.1, forward strand.
ACAACCGTTGTACTGGAAAAAGTTAGAAGATTGGCGTGCCGAGTTGAAGCGATGGGGCAAAGAGCGCTGGATTGCAGAAGCACAGGCGGAACCCTGGGAAGCAAACGAATTAGTTCCGGTTTTGCAGAATGAGTATCCAAGTTCATCACCCATTCAGGCAGCGAGGATTGTCGATCGAGTGCAAAAAATTGGATTTGATCCCGTCCTACTTTGGGGGTGTGAATACTGGTACTGGCATCGCAGACAAGGACGCGATCGATGGTGGATAGGAATGCAACAATTGCTCGATTCTTGAGGTCTTGCAAGCTTCTATAGAGACGACCCATCTAGTTCGCGCTGGTTATCCTAAAACAGTGACTATCTTGCAAATACCCATGAGCAAACCCGCGCCTCACCGCTCTCATGCCATCAAAAACGTCTGGCGATTGATCAATCTCGTCTTACTGACGATCGGCTTTTTGATCCCAGTTGTTTACGATCAGAACTTTGGCAGCATCAATTACCTGAATATCCTGACGGTGCTGTTTTGGTTTCTACCAGGTGTGGTGTTCCAAGCAATCGCAACGCCCACAAAGCTACCCGGACTGTTCCTTTATATAGGAGGATTGATCAGTCTGATCAGCATCTTGGTCTATTTGATTTTGGGAATCATTACATTCAGCTTACAAAGTTTGTCGCTCTTGAGAAGCAGTAGAAAGAGAACTCTACTATCTCTGCTTCTCATCACGATGAGCGGGATCGGTGTGTTTGCCGTCTTGTTTCTCTGGCAAGGACATCTCGCGCCCAGCGCTTGGGTTATCGTTACTGCACTGATTTCTTGCTTGATCCTAGAGGGGATTGAGCAACGATCGATTAAACCCAGAGCAAACCGTTAGGACTTCGATTGATCAACCTTTAAGAACTCTGGCTCAGATTTCAGTGCACAGAACGCTCCAGTTGCAGGTTTTGGAGCTTGGAGATTTGGGATCGTTGGCGGAGATGCGATCGCACTCGTAATCGGTTGCGCTAATAAGGTAATCAAACACGAACAACCCGCCAACAAAAACAACTCTAACCGTTTGGTATTCATTCTTCTGCGCTATGTCTTCTGTACTGTGGGCAATCTGCTCTGCCACAATAACAAAATTTTGCTGCAATGACGCGATCGTGTTTCAAATCTGGTAACAAGCGATCCCCGCTCTGAACCTGTGCCAATAATTTTAGCTGGGGGGTTGACGTAAAGAAAAAATAGTACTAAATTACTAATGGCAATCGAGCAGCATTGCGAACTTGCTTACAGAGCCTCAGTTCTCTGCCCTCACAGTTCCATTCAACCTGATCAAAGACCTGATACAAAATGTACAACCCCCGTCCAGATTCACCTTCATGGCGAGGAAGGTGCGCTTCTACTTCTTCTTGGCAGCAGCACTCAGGCGCTTCAAACCCAGTTCCCTGATCCGAAATGATCCACCAATACTCATCCGCAACCATCGAGAACTGAATCAAAACTTTCTTACCTGGATCAAGGCAATTCCCGTGCTTAGCGGCGTTGACAAGGGCTTCTTGCAATCCCAACCGCACTTCAGCTTTCCAGCGGGCGGGAACTTTTGATAACAGAAGATCGAGAATCGGAAGGAGGTACAGCGTTGATGGAAAGCTAATCGTATTCCAATTGCGTCCAGCCGGACGAGGAGACATCGCAATCACTCAGAAAACCCCGTTGCTTTCAAATGGCTCAACATTCAGATCATTTAGCAATTGCACCTGGGAACACCTGGTTACTTCTAAAAAGACTCAGACTGGCGTTGGTTAAAGAACCGCAGGGTTGTTATCCAGCTTTACTGTCAATCTTGTACCTAAAAGAGTTAAAGCAACCTTGTTATAAATTCGGAAATTTATCGGAACAATGCAGAGGTAGTGTGCCCTCTGTAGTCCCATGTATCCATCTTATACCAAAATACGGGGGCTGATCCACGAATTTTCAACTTGTATCCCGCTCACCGTCGGCGATATATTTTTTCTTCCAATCGCCGGAAGTCCTGTTCAATCTCTGCCCAAAGTCGCCGATTGTGGGGATCAGTACGGAGAGCCTTTTTCAGATAAAGCCGCGCTTTCTCATAGTCGCGCTCTTGAATTAAATGCTGTCCCCATCGGTGGTAGGTAATTGCTTGCCATTGCCGCACATCGGGATGATCAGGAAAGCGTTGTGCCAAACCTTCGACTAGCGCGATCGCACGCGGAAATTTCTTCAGCTTGAATAAATCTTGCAATTGCTCATATGAGGTTTGCAGCAATTGACGATCGACAAGAGACAATTCTGGCGCTTCCTGGGTGTGATTGACTCTAATCGTGACTTTCGGAGGTTCTGCCGATGGAGTTTCTGTCGATTCTGGCTGTTTTTCCGATTCAGCTGGAACCACCCCTAATAGAAATTGGTACGCTTCGGTGATGCGAATAAAGCGTTCTTTCGCGCGATCGTCTCCCGGATTCAAGTCGGGATGCAGTTGACGCGCCAGTTTGCGATAAGCGGTCTTGATATCTTCGTAGGTTGCTCCTGTCCTTAGCCCTAATAAACGGTAAGAATCAGCAATGTTCATAGACACAAAAAAAAGGGCAGAACTATTTGCATTCTGCCACTTCTTTCTCAATTTGGTGTAATCTGCGTCTATCGTTTAGACGGTTTCGATCACACGATCGATCAGTCCATACTCTTTCGCTTCTGCGGCAGACATGAAGTAATCTCGATCGGTATCTTTTTCGATTTTCGCAAGCGGCTGTCCAGTGCGGTCTGCCAGCATTCCATTCAGTTGATGACGCATCCGAATGATTTCTCTCGCTTCGATCTCGATGTCGGTGGCTTGTTGTCGTCCAGTTCCACCGAGCGGCTGGTGAATCATGATCCGAGAGTGCGGCAGTGCAACCCGTTTTCCTTTACTGCCAGCAGCAAGGAGAAACGCGCCCATCGAAGCGGCAAGCCCGACGCAGATCGTGATCACTTCTGATTTAATATGCTGCATCGTGTCGTAGATCGCCATTCCTGCTGTGACTGAACCACCGGGGGAATTGATATACAACTGAATTGGCTTAGTCGGATCTTCGGAATCGAGATAGAGCATGATTGCTACAATCTGATTTGCGATATTGTCATCGACATCTTGGCTTAAGAAGATAATGCGTTCTAAGCTTAATCGCTGATAGATGTCGATCCATTGCTCATATGAGCTACCCGGTAAGCGATACGGGACTTTTGGAGTTCCAATTGGCATAAGACAAACTCTTGTGATTAAACTAGGGCGGGAAGTTGTTTTGGTAGCTCTTTGGTGCTAGTGAGAACCCGATCGATCAATCCATACGCTTGAGCTTCTTCAGCGCTGAGATAAAACCGTCGATCGAGGTCTTTGGTGAGTTTCTCGACCGTATGACCTGTGTTGAGCGACAAGATCTGCAAGAAGGTTAAACGATCGGCAAGTACCTTTTTCGCATCGACTTGAATATCAGTTGCTTGTCCTTTCGATTGCCCATACTGCGGCGACAGCACGATCTCGGCATTCGGCAAGCTCAAGCGCGATCCTTTCGTACCGGACGACAACAGCAACACCGCACTACTCGCCGCGATCCCCATGCAAATTGTATGAACCGGAGCTTTGATGTACTGCATCGTGTCGTAGATCGCCATGCTTGCTGCTAACGAGGACACGCCGCCACCGATCCGCTCACCATAGGAATTGATGTACAAGTAAATCGGTTTCGTTGCGTCTTCTGAATTGAGATAAAGCAGCAGCGCGACGATGCTATTCGCGGTATTGTCATCAATTTCGCCATCGAGAAACACAATACGCTCAAACGCCATGCGGGTGTAGATATCGACCCACTGCACGTATTGACTACCAGGAAGACGGTAAGGGACTTGCATAAGGCGGAAAAATCAGGGGTGGATTAGGTCAAAGCAGCAACGGGTTGAGGAAGTTGCTTGGTACTTTCGAGAACGCGATCGATCAATCCATATTCTTTCGCTTCGTGCGGAGTCATATAGAATGTACGATCGGTGTCTTTGATGATTTTTTCGATCGGTTGTCCGGTGTTCTTAGAAAGAATGCCGAGAATTGCGGCTCGGTTTTCCAGAACTTCCTTCGCCCGAATCTGAATATCGGTTGCCTGTCCGCGTGTACCCGATTTCGGTTGATTAAGTACGATCGTCGCGTGAGGCAGACTTGCTCGAAATCCTTTGGTTCCAGCAGACAGGATCATTGCTGCTGTACCGACTGCTTGACCGATGCAGATCGTGTGAACGGGCGGTTTGATGTAGTTGAGCGTATCACAGACTGCAAATGCTTCGGTTTCAAAGCCGATCGTTTCGCCTTCCCAAGAGGTTCCGGTCGAGTTGATGTAGAAAAAGATCGGCTTTTCGGGATCATCGAATTGCAGATACAGTAGTTGTGCGATGATCAGGCGGGTGTAATCTTGATTGGGGTTTCTGCGATATTCATCGATCGAGTGGAGAGGTCCGCCAAGATAAACGATTCGCTCTTTAAGCATCAGCGATGCCAGATCAGGAGGAGGCGTGCGGAAAGAGGCATCGCCATAATAATTCGAGGACTGAACAGCCTTAATCGGTGATTCCATAGCAGTTGCCTGAAACAAATTGCCTACAAGTGGCGGTTTATTCATGGTAGCGCGTCAGGAAAGGATTAAATAACGACCGCAGGCAGGCAGGATGCGAAATCCTGCCGATTTTGGCGGTTAATTCGGAAATCCGAATACAAGACCTTCTGTCTGCATAGATCCTTCTGCCCTCATCCCCAACCCTTCTCCCTGAGGGCTGCAACCATTCGTGCAGGGAAGTCTAAGGAGTCAACACATTGGTCAATTCTCAATAAAAATCATTCCGGCTGCAAGTTGAGTCGAAACGAGCTTGACATTATTTCGATGTTCTTGAATTGTTTTCCGCCTGTCTTCTAATTCCCGATTGACTTTATTGAGCAATCCCTCGATCGCGGGCAGGATTCGAGAGCCGAGTTGAGAAAATCGATCGATTCGGTCTTGTAACTGCTGGCGACGACGCTCCGCGTAAGCTTCTGCGCTGCGTTGTTGGATATTACAACGATGGTCATTTTCGGCGTAAAATTCGTCAGTCGCTTGATCGAATCCTGCTTCGAGCGCTTTCGCACAGTCGGAATAAAGCGTGATCACGCGATCGAGGTCAGGAATCAAGTTTGCGGCATTCACCTTTTCTTTGCCGTATCGAGAAACTTGACCGATCAGACGTTCGGAGACATCATCCGGTAGCAGTTTTCCATCTGAGATCCGCGCCACTTTATAAGCAAGGTGACTTTCTGCTCGTAATGCTGCAAACTCCCAGCGATCGACTGCATAAACGTAATGTCCAGGCTCGACTTCAACCCGCGATCGTTCACACTGAATCGCAGAAATTGGATGCAGTTTCACATCAGTTTCGTAACAGTGTTTAATCCATTGAATTAAGGGATGCGTTGCATCGAGTAGTTCGGTCGCTTTGGGAATTTCAGCGTTGCGAAGGCGAGGATCGAAAATACATGCGGTCGTCGATCGATGGAGCCGGGTCGGAGTCGCGAATCGGTTTTGTCGAAGGAAGCGCTCAAGATCGCTTTTGGCATCCTTGCTTAGTCGAATCTCGAACAAAGTTTCTCGCTCTAGAACTGGCTTGATCGTGGTTCCCAGGTAGTAGCGGGCAAAATAATCCTCGACAAAGGCTTGCAATTCTTCGGCGGTTAGCCATCTGCCTTGGCTACGACTGCAAGAAACAACATTGAGAATTTGGTCAGAGAATGCCATCAGATTGACCGCTTCTTGTTCAAGGCGATCTTGTTCGTGGCGCTGTCTGAGAATTGCGATCGCAGTGTCGTCAGCGCGTTTCAGCCGTTCTTCATCGCTCAGATTCGGATCAAGCAGACTCACTAAAAGCTGTTCGGTCGGTTCTCCGAGAATATTTTCTAAATCACCAATGCTTTCTTTAAACACTTGAATGCGATCATACAAACGATTCAAAATCCGTTCTTCGATCGTGTCAACTAAGCTGAAATTGATAATCGAAATGCGATCGGCTTTTTGACCTAAGCGATCGAGTCGTCCGATTCGCTGTTCGACTCGCATTGGATTCCAAGGTAAATCGTAGTTAATCAAAAAGCGACAAAACTGCAAATCGATTCCTTCGCTGCCAACTTCAGAAGATAAGAGAATCGGGGTTTTACCTTGCTTAAATTCTTCGAGCAGTTCCCATTTACGATCGCCCATTCCCCCTAAAATTAGGTTTGCATGAATTCCGTCTGCTGCTAATCGGCGCTGTAAATATTGCAGCGTTCCTCGAAAATATGCAAATAAAACGAATTGTTCTGCTGGATTTTTCTTAAGTTCACGTCGCAGAAAGCGAATTAATTCCTTATATTTTGTGTCTTGAAGTTCGAGTTGAGCATAATCAATATTCGTGAGGGGAATGGGTTCTAGGTCGGTTGGAGCGATCGGGTCTGAAACGCCTAGATCTTCCCAGACTTGCAAATCGTCGAGCATTCCTTGATCCGACCAGGCTTGCAGGGCAGCAACGAGACAACTTGCCATTTGTCGCTGACGGGCAATTAGTTGAAATAAGGCAGCACCCTGTTTTCCCTTGCTTTGTTGGCGAAGGGCGTGGGTAATGGTTTCGTAGATTTGCTTTTCGATCGGATCAAACGAAACGGTTAGAGTTTGAGGCGCACGTTCAACGCGATCGAGAATGACATCGCGTTTACGACTACGTGTGAGATATTGACTCACCAAGGATGCACTTTCGAGCTTGTAACCCCATTTGACTTGAGTTTCTGAATCCGGCTTTCGCATTAAGAGCGATCGCTGAATTTGGCGTAGCACAGGGTTGTAGGCAAAATATTCGGATTCAAGCGCCTGATCGAGATTTTGTTTTGCAATTTTAAAGTCGGGGGGATGACTCCAAATCGATCGCTGTGCCCGAATTAACGGAGCATTTGCCTCTAGCATTTCCTCAAAAATCTTTCTATCAAAGAAATCCTCTGGACTAATGAGCTTGAGCAATTGAAAGAGATTCGTGCTATCCGTTTGAATGGGAGTTGCAGTGAGCAGCAATAAATGACGTGCGGCATCTCGAACTAATTGACCTAAGCGATGATTTGCGGTGGATGGATTGCGAAGATAGTGAGCTTCGTCGATCACAACCAAATCAAACAAAGCAAAGTCATCTGCGATCGCATTGTGATCCAAAAGCCTCGCGAGTTCTGCCTTTGCTCCTAAGGTGGTTTCATCTTCCCAATTTGTAGCCGGACGAATTCCCTCTAAGCTGGCAATACAGACAAACGGATACTGGTATTGAGTTTTTAAGACCGTTTGCACTTCTTCGAGGAGTTCTTGAGCGCTTGTGAGTCGGGCGACAATGTTAAAGCGCTGTTGGAGATCATCGCGCCATTTCTCGCGCAAAACAGCAGGGCAAATAATCAACAAACGACGTGCATCGGCTCTGGCTTGAAGTTCCTTCCAGACGTACATGGCTTCGATCGTTTTACCCAATCCAACTTCGTCAGCAACCAATAACCGCCCGACCGGAGATTCGAGAAATTTCAGCACAGGTTTAAACTGATGCGGATAAAAGTCAGTGTTGCTCGACTCCATGCTGTAGAAAATGTTAGTGAGTTGTCCTTTGACTTTCTCGAATGTCAGAATTTTGCGGAGGTCATCGGCTCCACTAAATTTTTTCTGTTCAAGAAGATCTGAAAGTCCTTCGGGCTGTCCACACCGTTCGAGCAGTTGGTAAGGCTTGTAGGATTTTTCGTTGGCTCCAAACTGCACTTGTACCAAAAGCTGAGTTTCGGATGGGAGTGTCCTTCCAGTTGTGATGCCTCGCTTTCCTGGATTGGCTTTGACTCGAACTTCTTGCCCTGGGATATTAGGATTCCAAGTGTTTTCGCTCATCGTTACCAAGATCCTCGCATTTCATCGTAGTTGGGGGATTGATAAGTATCTTTTTGAGATCGATTCAGCTTCAACTGTTCGATCCGACTCGGTAATCGAATTTCGGGTTGCTCTCCCTTTGGAATCGATAAGCCGTAAGCAACAGAGAAACGATGAAACTCTTTTGGATGAATGCCATTTGTTTCTAGATCTTTGGGGTTAGGCAGCGATCGAATCTTATATTCTGGAATACCCGAATTCCTATGCTGAAAATCTGTGTGAGTTGCGATAATTGTTTGCTTATAAAATTTCGTTTGTCCGCCTCCACCGCCAATCAAAATTTCAAGCGGTTGGTTAAATCCAGGACGGCTCAAAACGAATCCGTGATCCCTGTAGTTGTGGGTTCCTCGAAAAATAACAGTGGCAACTGATTTCTGAATTTCTCTGCGAGTTTTGCTTGATTGAAATTCATCAGAATATCGCGCAGAGTTCTCGAAAATTGTGTCTCTAATATCGCTCTCTGAAAGCTTGAGTTCTTTCGCTAACTGTTGAGAAAAGGCTGCGACACCCAGCGGATCAACCTTGCTAGAGTAGAAATCTACTTTCTTCTCACCTCGATCGTTGCAGTAGTGAAAAGAGCTACCGTCAAGCGTTCCATCTCCGACATCAAATAGAACATAAAACCCTTCATCGACTTCTCGCGAGTTGATCAGCGACCAAACTTCAGCCGCGATTTCTGGAATAGCAAAACAATCTGTTTGTGATTTTTCTTGTCGCAGTGCATTCAGTTAATCGTTTAAATTTTGCAAGGTCATGGGCTCAGTTTGCGGCTCATTGCTCAACATCCAAGCGAGGGATAGTACTAATCTGAATCGCTCGATCGCTCGTGAGTCACAATATTCCACCGGAACACCGACATTAGCTGACCATTGAATATGTTGATTCAGAATTAATTCTGGTTTATGTTGGCGAATCCAAGCTTGAGTGCGATGAATGACTCGACTGAGATAGTACGCGCAAAGATTTTCTACCGTTTCAGAATCATTCAGTTCTGGTAGCTGCTCAAGTCGCCAATTTGCATTACTTTGAGGCAAATCTAAATCAGCTAATCGCATTTTGATAAATTCGATCGAGGTGTGAATTCGATCGTCATACTGTCCCCATTCCGAAGCCGTTAATCCAGCAATCAAGGTTCCATCACTGAGAATGCCAATTCTTGTTGGTAACAAGCTTTCTTCGAGATGTGTGAATTCATCCGTAAAGGTCACAATCTCCGATCGCTCTCTCGCTACATCCCGAAAACAAACCTTCGTGAAACTCGTACCAAAATCAATCCCCAAATTCAGCGCTAAATCCTCTAGCTTTTCGATATCAAGCGGTTTTGGGATCTGAGGCGTTACAGGTTCTACCGCTACCTCTGGAACGACTAACTCAGGGATTGATTCATCAAGCCGCGATCGAACCTGCTGTGCCTCAATTTCATTAAGGCGAGCTTGAAGTTGATCAAGCTGTGCAGCAAGATCCGAGAACCCTTGTTGCATCGAAGTTGCAGTCTCGGCTTGCTCACGAATAATCTGAATTTCGGCTTTAGCCTGCGTTAGTTGTGTTTCTAATTCTGTTGTTTCACTGGTTAATTGAGATCGCAACTGTGTGATCTGCGATCGTAGTTCAGTCTGAGTTGCATCATTGAGTTGCATCAATTGCTCTGCAAGCCGAGGGAGTGCTTGCTGTAGCAGTCTTAATTCATCTTGCTGAGAAGTCCCTGCTTCGAGTTGCTGGCGAAGCGCCTGAATTTCTTCAGAGAAACTGTCCTGTAGCCGTGAGAATCGTGCTAAGCTGATCGTTGTGCTGTCTTGTCGCTGTTGTATCGTCTCAAAGTGCGATTGCAACTCAACTAACTGCGATCGCGTTTCAGCTTGTTGTTGCTCTGCCGCTGGAAGTTGGGCAGTAAGTGACCTGACCTGTTCAGATAAGGTACTCAGATTAGAAACTGGCAGATCTAAGACCCGTCGATCGAGTTGTGACAGTTGCTGATCGACTTGAGCGATCGTGCGATCGAGACGCTGTTCTATCTGTTGCTCAAACCGCCGTCGATTGACAAGATTTAATCCGAGTGAAAGCGAAAGGGGAGCGGCAGCATTAAAGAACTTGCTGTGAAATTGCAGAAATGGCAACTCCAACGATCGAGGCAACAACAGAAGTTTGTTCGGCAACTTGGAAAAACTGCGATCGACGGTTTCTAGGGGCAGGACTACTCATAGCAAACGACTCAGATGATTCTTTTTATACTGTCACATACGGTAACTAAGAATCGGGACGTATGAGCAAGCAATCTTGTTCTGTGATACGAAAGATAGAGAAAGCCTTGATTAAGCGTTCTCTGTAGAGCGATCGTTGTTTTTAATTCAAATTTCTGCGGTTAGAAATGGGGGCGAAGGGACTTGAACCCTTACGACCTTGCGGTCAACGGATTTTAAGTCCGTAGCGTCTACCATTCCGCCACGCCCCCAAGATTGGCATCCTGATTCCAATGACTGAAATCGGAAGCTTACCAAGGATATCACTAGAACCGCAGGATAGGTATAGAAATTTGTAAAACGATCGCACATCAAATTCCACTGTTTGATTCTGCGAGTGCGATCAAAGAAAAGCGATAGGATAGAGAGGTCGATATCCGGTTGGAACGCATGGACGTAGCACTTCTATACCTCGCTCTGGGCGGCGCTTACCTTGTGGTTGTGCCGTTAATCCTATTTTTCTACCTCAAGTCGCGCTGGTATGTCGCAAGCTCGATCGAACGAGCATTCATGTACTTCATGGTGTTTCTCTATTTTCCGGGAATGCTGTTGCTTGCACCGTTCTTGAATTTCAGACCGAAAGCGCGACAGATTGAAGCTTAGAGCGATGCGACGAATCGATGCGATCGGGATTACATTTGGTGTGTTTTTGGCTGGCGGACTTGCGTTTCTGGCACTTCAGGGCGCAGGTCTCGACAGTGTAAGCGCCGGAATTTGGAGTCAGTTGCTGTTAGTCGGCGGCTTGATTGGTTGGTTGGCGAGCTACCTGTTTCGGGTGCTGTCGAAGAATATGACCTACAATCAGCAGCTTAAAGACTACGAGGAGGCAGTGCTGCAAAAACGATTAGAAGAATTGACACCGGAAGAATTAGAGAAACTTCAGGCGGAAATCGAGCAAGAACAGAAAAAGAAAGGTTCTTAGGATTTCGGACCCAGATTTGCAGTAATCTACTGAAGTTGTGCCTTTTAGAGAATCGAGATGGCTTCAGTGTCGGAATGCTTTGAGCGGCTACGGGATCAAGGTCGCTGCGCGTTGATTCCTTTTTTAACTGCCGGAGATCCGGATTTAGAGACGACTGCCAAGGCGTTGCAGATTCTCGATCTCTGTGGAGCCGATTTGATCGAATTGGGCGTTCCATATTCTGATCCACTGGCAGATGGTCCGGTGATTCAAGCGGCAGCGACGCGATCGCTCTCGAATGGAACTCGATTAGATGATGTCTTACAACTGGTGAAGCAAGTCTCTCCGACGTTGCGATCGCCAATCATTCTCTTCATGTACTACAATCCGATTCTGAATCGTGGGATCGAATCATTTTTGCAAGAGATTGCGAAAGTCGGCGCGAAAGGTTTAGTCGTTCCAGATTTGCCACTAGAAGAAGCGGAAACACTGTTACGTCCAGCAAAAGAATATGGCATTGAACTGACGCTGTTGGTTGCACCGACGACTCCACCGGAGCGAATTGCAGCGATCGCGCAACAGTCACAAGGATTTATCTATTTGGTGAGTACAACAGGCGTGACGGGAATGCGATCGCAAATGGAATCGCGTGTGAAAGATTTGATTGTAGAGTTGCGGCAGGTGACGGATAAAGCGATCGGGGTTGGATTCGGAATTTCGCAACCGGAACAAGCGCGGCAGGTAATGAACTGGGGAGCGGATGCGGCAATCGTGGGAAGTGCGTTTGTGAAGCGATTGTCAGAAGGATCGCCTGCGGAGGGATTGAAAGCGATCGAGGAGTTTTGTCAGGCGTTGAAGAGTGCGATCGCTGCGGATTAATAATGAACGAATTAAGCGGCAGAGGACAAGAACGAAACGCAGAGCCGTTAAATCACGGATTTATCACCCTGTCTGCGATTATACTCACACCTTATTACTGTTGTTGCTATGGAACTTCTGGTAAAGGATGAAAGGCATATGGTTGTGCTGAGTTCTTTAAACTTTCCCAATCAAACTGGGGTAGTCTTTTTTAGTAAAGGATAAGTAAAAATAGGACATCTTTTCAACCGTTTGCTAGTTGCAGGCGAATCTGT
>PSLO01000208.1:0-2288 GCA_040289665.1 Leptolyngbya sp. ERB_1_1
CATCGGCAAACCTTCAATTTCTCAAAGGTTTTTATGTACGGCGCATTTTCATAACTCATTTAGGATCGCTATAGACGCTCCACGCGCTCAGGGTTCACCTTTACCAAGCTACACGGTTGCTCAAGCTAACAATCAAACCACTGGCTATAACTGCCTTACCCGCGAGGTTTGGAGTCCTGAAAAGCAAGCCTGGTGCAACAAGCTGAAAATACTGCAAAATCTAAGTTACTCGCTTCCAGATCGAGGAACAGTAACGCTAACGAATGGAACGTTTGGGAATGTTAGCACTCCAATCAAAGCAACGCTTAACACTAAACCTGATCTGATTGCGTTCGGAGATGTGAACGGTGACAGAAATGAAGATGCTGTCGCTTTGCTAGATGTAACTGCGGGCAAATCAGCACGATCGTCAGTCTACTTAGTCACCGCTCTGAACATTAATAACCAGCCGCAACCGATACCAGCAACTTTATTAGGCGATCGTGTTCAAGTCAGTTCTATTGCGGTTCGCGAAGGAAAGATTGCCGTAACAATGGTCACTCCTAAACCCAATCAGCCGGATCTAAGGGTGACGCGGGCTTATCAAGTGCAGCCACAGCTTACATTGGTCAGTGCAATGAAAGAAGAATTAGTCAATACAGAATGGCTGCTCGAAGATTTAAGCGGAACAGGGGTTATCGATCGAGTGCGAACAACGATACGCTTTGATGGCTTAACTCGAATTTCTGGACAGGGTGGGTGTAATCAGTATTCTGCTCAATTGCAGAACGCTGACGCACTCGAAACGAGCACCTCAGATCTACCTTTCAAAGTGGGCGCGATCGTTTCTACTCGAAAAGCGTGTCCTCCTGCGGTAATGAACCAAGAAACCAAATATTTTCGTGCGCTTGAACGATCGCAGCGAATGAGCGTAGACGGTTCATTCCTGTTAATTTATACCGAAGGATCAAATCAGCCCTTGAAATTTACACAAGTGCCTGTTCCGCTTCCCTCTCCGGTTCGTAATCGCAGCTAAGAGGGGGTTTGAAAAGACTTCGTTCGTTGCAATATCCGCCCTGAAATCAATTTCGGGCGAATCGTGGAAAGTCTACTGAAGTAGACTCGGAGGCAGTTTCAAGTTCTGAGTCCATTTCTCAAGTTCTGAGTCCATTTCTAATGGACTTGCGCCGATTTGCCCGAAATTGATTTCAGGGCGGGCGACAAACGAGAGTGAAGAGACCTTCTATACTTTTCAAACATCCTCTAAGTCTTGTTTTCTCGATCGTGCTGAATGATCAGCAAACTCTAAACAATCAACAAAACTCATGCTAAAAACTTTCTTGCTACCAACGTTCAGTTTTCTATTGATTGGTCTGTCCGCTTGTTCTCAATCATCCAATGCTGGAAAGCCGGAGTCGTCCACAGCCGTTGCTGTCTCTCCCACGACGACAACACAGCAGCCCGCGACTACTCCTTCTAAAACTAGTTCTACAAATCTGACACCGCTTTTTAGCCGAATTTGGCGAGTGACAAAAGCACCTTCAACGCCTGCATCTGGTAGCATCTATGTTTTCTTGCCGAATGGAACGCTACTGCAAACCTCTTGTACTGAACCTTATCGCATTGCAGGATGGACAGTTGATAAAGCAGCACCGCGCGTTTTACGAGTTACGGAAGACGGACGGTTAGCTTACACCGCAACAATCACTCAACTCAGCGATACCACCCTGCAACTGCAACGAACCCTCGTTCGCAGCAATGAAAAACAATCGCTAACCCTCACAGCAGTTCAGCAAGAATTCGTCTGTCCTGATTTACCTCGCTAACTGACTGTTCACGATCGCCCAAGACTTCAATAAAGCAGATGAAAACCCAAAATCGCTTGATGACTGAATCTACTGGAATGCAGCGTGTTTACGAAATCATTGGCGCGATCGTGCAGTGGTTCGCATTGATTCTACAGTTGTATTTGACGCTCAAGCTCTCGATCGATCGAGGATTAGGGCTTTGGGTTGGGACTACCAGATACTTTGGTTACTTCACCATTTTGACAAATATCTTGGTTGCGCTGGCTTTTATGCTGCCACTGGTGCAGCCCAGAAGTCGCTGGGGACGATTCTTTTCACACCCTAATGTCAGAACTGCGATCGCGGTTTACATCACGATCGTTGGCATTGGTTACTCACTCTTACTAAGACATATTTGGAACCCGGAGGGGTGGCAGCTTGTAGCAGATATAGCAATCCTAAATGATATGTGAAAGCGAACAAAAGTGATAGACTGCTTTACATTCTCCATTCAGTTCTGTC
>PSLO01000067.1:0-15967 GCA_040289665.1 Leptolyngbya sp. ERB_1_1
CTTAGCAAGGACATCCGCCCTTGGGGCGGTCACACTCATCAAGCCACCAGCTTTGCTGGGGGTGTCTGACTTTGCGGTATGGCGAAGCGAGTGTAATGAAAGCAAGCTGTGTTGCCTGTCACAATAGCGATCCCAAAAGTCCAAAAAAAGACTGGGATGTCGGCGATGTCGGCGGCGTGTGGGAAGTCAGTCAACGACTAGATCTCAGCCAGCTTGATCAAAAGCTCAAAGGCACCTTTACAATGCTCAGCGGAATTTCTGTGCTGGGAGTTTGTGGCTTAACCTTGGTCGTTGGCAAGCTCCGGCAAACCGCAACCGATCTTGAAATCCGAGTCCACGATCGCACTGCTGATCTCGCCCAAGCCAATCTCGATTTAGGCAAACGCAATCAACTGATTCGGCAAGTCTTTGGGCGGTATCTCAGCGATCGTGTGGTTGAAACGCTACTTGATCGTCCAGAAGGCTTAGAGCTAGGGGGCGAACGTCGCAAAATTACGATTCTCACGTCAGATCTGCGCGGATTTAGCGCCTTGTCTGAGCAATTAGCGCCCGAAGTGGTAATCGAGGTTTTGAATCACTATCTGCGGCAAATGACCGAGGTGATTAATCAATATCAAGGCACGATCGACGAATTGATGGGCGATGGCATTCTGGTTCTGTTTGGGGCACCGATCGCGCAGCAAGATGATGCGTTACGAGCGGTTGCCTGTGCTTGTGCGATGCAGTTGGCAATGGGTGCAGTGAATGAACAATTGCGATCGACGGGACTTCCAGATTTAGAAATGGGAATTGGAATTCATACCGGAGAAGTGGTCGTCGGAAATATTGGTTCAGAGCGCCGGACAAAGTATGGCATTGTGGGCAGTCCGGTGAATTTAACCTATCGCATTGAGTCTTACACCAAAGGCGGGCAAATTCTGATTTCTGAACAGACGCGGCAAGAAGTGGGGACGAACGTGAAATTTTCTGGACAGTATCAAGTCCAACCGAAAGGATTTAATCAGCCGATTTTGATCTACGAAGTGTATGGCGTAAGGGGTAGTCATAACTTGTTCTTGCCCAAATCAGAAGAAGTGTTTGTGACATTGAGCGATCCGATTTCGGTTCAATACACCGTAGCTCAGGGAAAACAACTCGATCGAACTTTTTTTATCGGACAATTGACTCAACTCTCACCCACTGGAGCTAAAATCTCGACCCTGCAAGAAGCTCCGGCGGCGTTTGTCAATCTCAAGATTCAGTTTACTGAACTCAATGAAGAGGCTTACGCAAAAGTAACAGAAAGCTGGGATGCTGATGGGTTTTATATTGATTTTACGCAGCTCCCTGCGGCACTTAGGACTGGGCTGAATCAACTGTATCGCGCTCATCTCGATTGACTCCTGAACCCATTCAGAAAGTGTCCTATTGCCTAGAGCAAACGAAAATCGCGTATGCTTCGTTCGCCGCGATTTTCATTTGCTGGTGTGGTTTAATACATAATCCTTAATTGCCCATGTTGTTTGAGGAGTGGGAATGAGAATCAGTGAGTTTCTGTAGCTGCTGTCGATCCGATTGACGAGCAATTCCATCTTGAATCGCTGCCCCGATTTGGTGTTGAAAAATTCTCACGACCTCGATCGTGCGTCGACCGTAAATCGGTCGCTCTCGCTGCAAATTTGCGCCCATGAATTCGTTCAATTGCTGATGCAGCGTTTTCATCACTCGTTCAAGGGTACGCCGAGTTTGAGCATCTATCCGTCCAGTCACCTTGAGTCGATTGCGTTTCTGAAAGGCTTTGACCGCATCGATCGTGACTTGATCCTTGAGTGTTCCATTGTAGGAAGTCAAGGGATAGTCCGCGCCGACTTCGGGCGCTTCGGTGAAACCTAAACCATTGAGGATGCTGCGGACTTCAGCATTACTGTAAATTGAGGTTTGAGCGTGTGACTCAATGTTTGCAGGTTGAGTCTTCGGTGCTTCAAGTGCCAAAGTGGGCATGGATTGCGCTGCGACGATCGGGCTGATGATCAGCATTGTGAGCAATGGGCGGTTAATCATAACTCTGTTTCCTGTTTTCGGTGTAGAGGAGTGATTCAACTGAATTGGAGATTTAACCCGATTGAGTTAAGGGCAATCTCCAATTCAGAGTTGTATGTACCTTATTTTTTCGTGTTGTAGACGCAGAGACGGCTATCGAGATGACCCCAAATATGCGGGTTACGAGGGACACCATTTGCCATAAGAAAAGTGCCGAGTGCATGAAATCCGAACAGCGTTTTGCAGTAGGCATTTGCCTGTCCTTGCGTCATCTTGCCAATGTTGTGGTCACAGACGAAAGGATGTTCCCAAGATTGGAAATCCTTGCGATTGTAGGAAAACGAAGTCCCTTTGGTTTGGCAAACGGTTGAGGCTTTGGCGGGAGCGGGTAAGAGACTGTTGCTTGTCACGATCGAGGTTAAAGCAAGCAGTGCAAGAATTTGGCGTTTCATGATGAATCTCCTTTGAGTTAATTCGCTAGAAAGCTTTGTGTGATTGGCTTTCGTGCGGTTGATACTCATAAGATATTCGGTTTACTCAACTTGGTCGATAACGGTAAGTTAGGGAAAATTATGGAGATCGAGAAGCAGAAAGTTAAGGAGCGCAGAATATTGTTGTGTCAGATCGAAAAATCTTGAGTATCGTTCTATCGGCACTCTCTGTTTGCCTCTACCCTCATGAGCTTACTCAACGTCGTTTCATTCCTCGGTATTTTTGGTTTGTGCGCGATCGCGTGGCTATTCTCCGACGATCGCAGTTTCAAACTGTTTCCTTGGCGAGTGGTGATTACTGGAATTCTGCTGCAACTAGTGTTAGGTGCGATGGTATTTGTTGTACCGGGAACTCGCGAAGCACTTCAAATTTTTAGTGATTTGCTCGATGGAGTGTTTCTTGCAGCAGATGCAGGGGCGCGTTTTGTGTTTGGGCGAAATATTGTCCCGGTGCCCGGACAGCCGAGCGACGTGAATTTAGGATACATTTTTGCGTTTCGGGCACTGCCTACAGTCGTCTTTTTCTCCGGCTTGATGGCGCTGCTAGAAAATCTGGGTGTGATTCAGAGCGTGACAAATGTTTTCGCGAAAGCATTCTATAAAGTGATGCGGCTAAGTGGAGCGGAAGCGTTAAGCGGAGCGGCAAATATTTTTGTGGGCATTGAAGCCGCGATCGTCGTTAAGCCTTATTTGCCAAAAATGACCCGCAGCGAAATTTGTGCAATCTTGTCCTGCTGCTTCGGAACCGCAGCTTCATCAACGTTGGCAATTTATGTTAGCTTCTTGCGTCCGGTGTTTCCAAACATTTTGGGACATTTAGTTTCGGCTTCGATCATTGCAATTCCAGCGTGTTTTGTGTTGTCAAAGATTCTTGTACCTGAGACCGAGAAGCCTTTGACAATGGGCGGCATTCCTAAAGATGAGAAAAAATGGCTGACCGAAGATGGCGAAATGCTCGAAGATGTGGTGCAAGTCAAGGAGGAATGGATTAGCCCATTAGATGCTGCGATTATGGGCGCGATCGATGGGGTGAAAATGGCAGTGTCGATCGCAGCAGTGCTAATTCTAATCCTCGGTTTAGTGTCTTTGATCAATCAAATCTTTGGAGCATTAGCCACGATTCCAGGAACGATCGGAGATGTGTTCAAAGTGGTGACTTTAGCGAACATTGCGGGTGTTCTGTTTTTGCCGTTTACGTTTCTTACAGGCGTTTCGCTGGAGTGGAATGAACTTTGGGAGTCTTCTGTGATCATTGGGCGACGCTTACTAGAAACGGCGATTCCACCTTATCAAGCATTAGCCGCAGCAGCAGCTAGACCCGAAAATCCGATTAGCGATCGAGCTGTTTTAATCATTAGCTATGCCCTCTCAGGCTTCGCACATTTAGCATCAGTCGGAATTTTTGTCGGAGGTACGATCGCGCTGATTCCCTCACGCCGAAAAGATATCTCTGAGTTGGGATGGAAAGCTTTGTTTGTGGGCACGTTGGCAACGCTGATGATTGCTTGTGTTGCAGGTGTGTTTGATAGGGGTAATCCTTCAATTTTGGGAGAGAAAACGGCTCCGGCGGCAACAAAGTCGATCGTCGCTCCAAGTCCAAAGCCGAGTTTAATTGTGCCTTCACCTAGAACCGTGAAATCTCCCACAGCGAGTTCTAAACCTTGAGTGACAATAGATTAACTATCGTTACAAGTTAATCGTCTACCTCGCGCCTACCATTGCAACCTTTCGCGATAGACTACGTACTGGTTGCTTGATCTCAGTTATCTTAGCCCTCTTGGTAGCAGTGACCCTTTTCTGAAATGATGTTGAAAATTTCTCACGACAATGACTGCAATACCAACACATTTCTCGTTGGTGGATATGTGAGAGTAATGTGTGTGAGCAGATAAAACAGAGATTTGAAGCGTTCATTTTTAAAGCAAACCTAACTGATTGCCGATGCCCTTAGTAGCATAGTTGGTTAAGAGTCTCTGACAAATCATCCACTAGGCATAGTAGAGCTTAATGATGGCTTAAGAAATGTGTAGACACAGCTTTGGAAAATCTTGGTCATGAATTCGGGCAATGAACTATAAAAACTTTCTAAATCAGGCATTTCTGACGATGATTATGATCAATGCCACGCTGATCGGAGCCGCGTTCCAATTCCAATTGCGCGACTTCCAGAGAAGACATTCCCATCGCCCATACTGAATATCTGTTTCTCAAAGCATTGATGCCAGAGGACGCAGAAAAGGTCGATTCAGACAGCCATAGCTCAGCTAATCGCGAATCATCCGCTCTTTAACGGGTTGCGCTGGATTTCCGGCGTAAATTTTCATGCATTCTAGCGATCGACCCGCGACGCTTCCCAGACATAAAACCGCCCCTTGTCCCACGGTGACACCCGGACCCACAGTGGCGCGTGCGCCAATCCAACTCCCTTGTTTAATCTGAATCGCGGCGGGAATTAATTGAAAGTCAGGATGGCTCCAGTCGTGATTGCCAGTGCAGAAATAGACAGCCTGGGAGATACAGACATGGCTTTCGATCGTCACCTCAGCAATATTATCGATCCAAACGTTTTCTCCGATCCAGACAAAGTTGCCGACGGTGAGCCGCCACGGAAATTTCACGCGCACGCCGGGCTTGATCCGTACCCCTTGTCCGATTTTTGCCCCAAAACAGCGCAATAGCCAAACTTTCAGACCCGAAAACGGCAGTATCCCACTCCGCACAAGTCGATCGCCAAGAAAATACCACAGAAGTTGCTTTACGATCGAAGCGCCAGGCGTGTAATCGCCAACGGTGTAGCGATCTAACCGCATCACCTCTAATTTTGTACCGAGTTCTTTCATAACGATAAAAACTTAGAAGTAGGAGCTTTGCTCTGAGCAGTTAAGCAACGATCGCAATACTCAGATTCAATTAAACGAATCGACAGCAACAACTCAGCCAACACACGCTGGAAGGCATAATACCAACCTTGCCATCCGTCAAAAATACCGCCTTTGAGAATCAGACAATAAATCAAAATAATCAACGGTGCGAGGAGTTTTTGTTGACGAATGCGATCGCCCAAACTTAATTCGTGTGCAGGCGTTTCTCGCAGCTTTTTCACTTCGATCAGCATATATCGATCTTGTGCCCAGAGCCAGCGCGAGAGGGGTTTACGATCGTCGTGATGAAGATAAGCGGTGAGCGTTTCAGCGTTGCCGTTGAGTTGTAGAAGTTGGGTGTGACCATCATCGATATAAACCGCTTTGTCGTGCCGAAATAACGCGAGTCGGGGTGGAAGCAGGGTACCGCGCAGAGGTTTACCAAAAACGCAGTATTTGAATTTGAGAAAATAACCATCAATGGCTCGATCGCTTGATAAAGCTTTGATCTCAGCAATGAGTTCATCGGTTACGACATAATCAGCATCTAAAGAAAGCACCCAGCCCGATCGCTGTGCCGTTGCACTTTGAGCGAGTCGGACTTGCTCTAATCCGAAATTCCATTGATTGGCATGAGTATCAAAGCGTCGATGAAAGACTTTAACTTGAGGATAGCGCTGTAGGATGTCGATAGTTGCATCGTCACTGCCACTATCGACAACAATAATTTGCGTTGCCCAATCGAGTTGCTCGAGCGTGCGCTCTATGTTTGGCGCTTCATTAAATGTCAGTATTAGCGGAGTGATTTCTGTTAGCATTCAACCTTTTCCTGAATCGATTGACCAAGTCGTTCACTGAAATCAGTAAGATATCGTTTCTGTTTGGTCATACTGGCGACAGCATAGCGAACGCGAAGACGCTCGATTGAGGTGAAAGCAGCGATTGACTTATTTAGGAAAGGCACGAAACATCAACCAAGAGTAAATAGGTTCTACTAGCGTTGGAAACACTTCTTAGAAATACTCATTTCAGGGGGTTTGTCCGGATAAGTTTGACTAGTGAATTTGCATAACTTAGAGAATTTAGACATAGTAATCTATATCAGCCCTAAGAGAATGTTTGAAAAATCGCTCGCCCCGAAATTGATTTCAGGGCGGAGTGCAATCGAAGCGAAGAGACTTTGTACACTTTTCAAACATCCTCTAACGGGTTGACGATCGATAGCGCAAGCCTCAGCTTGCCGCTGTAAAATTAAAGACAACGTGAATTGTTAGCAAAATCATTACGATTGCTGCATTCATCGAGAGTACGTTTTAATCTGAATAGGGAAACGATGATGTGGTCTGTACTGTAACAAGACGGATTAAGTTCATATAATTTCACTTGAGGTCGAGCAATGCCTCCAGTTGGTGTTGGTGCTAGTCGATTTGCCTCCGCCCTTGAAACAGGCGAAGCAAAACTATGGGTTGTGCTACTTGGAGTCAATGATTACCAAGATGAAGCACTGCCGAACTTGCGCTACGGTGCTTTCGATTGTCAAGGAATCGGCTCCGCACTGGTCGAAGCAACTCAAGCATTTCCACAAAAAGAATTTTTTATTCACAATGATTTAATTTCGCAAAAGCCGACCTTGCAGGCAATCCAAACGAGTTTACAGCGCGTGGTCGCCTCAGCCAAAACTCAAGATACCGTTTTGTTTTATTTTTCTGGTCACGGTATTCTAGATCCGGAAAGCCAGCAAACTGTACTTTGTCTCGCAGATACTCAAAAACAGCAGCTTCTGAAGACAGGGCTGTGTTTTCAAACCCTGCTATCAATGCTGGAAGACTGTGCGGCTCATAGTCAGCTAATTTGGCTCGATGCCTGTCATAGCGGCAACATTTCGCTTTCTGGAGCGCGGGGTCATTTTTCTGAACCCGCACTGCTCAACCCCACGCCCCAGCTTTTGGAGTTACTGCGACAGCGAGCCGCTAAAAGTCGTGGATTTTATGCTTTGCTGTCGTGCGATCAAGGGCAGCAGTCTTGGGAATTTCCTGATCTCGGTCATGGTGTGTTTAGTTATTACCTGATGCGTGGACTGCGTGGAGAAGCCGCAGGATCGTACGGCATCATTGATGCAGATGTACTCTATCGTTATGTTTATCATCAAACACTGCAATATATCGAGCAAACGAATCAGCAATTACGATTGATCAATCAGCAGAAACGTAACAAGGGTGAAACAGATTTACATCCTGAATATTCCATTCAAACACCGAAGCGAATTGTAGAAGGAGTGGGAGAAACAATTTTAGGACTAAAGCCAGAAAACAGTAACATTTCACAACAGCGGCAAGCCTTAGTTGTCGATGGACTGATTGACCATTTGGTGAGTCCATCGCTTTGTGAAGTTTTGCAGCAGGATGGTCATTTTGAACTGAGGTACTTTCCACAACCTACAGATAACTGGTCGAATGTACGATCGACGATCACATCGTTTCTGCGTGAGCCGATTTCGTCAGAAACCCGATCGCAGGGATCAGTGCAATCGATCGCGACTCGACTGCTGTATTTGCGCGGTCGGACTGAATCTTCGGCTGATGGCGATGCTTGGCTATTTTTTGGAGACGGGGCTTGGATCAGTCGAGCTTGGTTACGGCAAGAACTTCGACGATCGCGCACAACGCAACAGATTGTGATTTTAGATTGTCCAGGTGCAAGTGAGATCGAAGACTGGGTCGAAGATCTCAAATTTGCCTCGGATCACGGTCAATGTATTCTCGCCTGTGCGTCACCCCAAGATGAGCCAGCGCTATTTGCCCAAGTTTTACTCGAAGCGTTGATCGCGGCTCCTGCTCAGGTCGGGCTGTCGATGGCTGCGCTACTTGCAAGGGTTCAGACCAATCTAGACGGATTGGGATTAAGCTGCCATCTTTGGCTATCTGGAACGCAGGGACTGATTGAGATGCTGCCGTCTACCCTTGGAACGCAAGTCGCTCAACCTGCTCGATCGCAGAACCCGCCCATAGAAGAACGGGGAGCAAATGGTTCTGAAACACTAACTGCTGATTTGCTCGAGCAGTTGAAGCCTCTGTTGTTAAAGCTGGTCGGACCGATCGCGCCGAATTTATTAAGCCAAGTTTCAGATTTAGTTGAGGAAGGCAACGCTCAGCTTTTGATTCGGACACTATCTTCGCTGTTGCCAAACAAACAGCAGCAGCAGTTTGAGCAAGAAGCGAATTTATTGCTGCGAATTCCACGCGGATCTGCTGCTGTGATGCCAGTGGATTCGCGATCGAGTGTTGATCGAAAGGAGCCAATCGCAGCAGATGCAACGCTCCCACCGAAACAGCTTGCTGAAACGAGCGAGCAAACTGCATTCCTCAATGCTGAGCAGCTTGCGGAGATCGAGCAGTTTTTAACGCGACTAGTTGGACCGATCGCACCCACTTTACTGAGTCAGCTTTCACCAGCAGCTTGTAACCCATCGGTGCTATCGGAAGAACTCGCAGCCCACTTATCACCTCTGCAACAAACAAAGTTGGCTCAACGGATTGCTGAGTTGGTTCAAGCTAGTCCGTCACGAAACACGGGCTTGAGCAGTCCGAAAGGAGCCAAGATAGAAACGAGTACACCACGTCCCACCGAAGCAGCGAACCGCGATCGCTTAGTCGATCATCGTTCAATTGATGATTGTGAACAGGAACTTACGTGTCTGATTGGTCCGATCGCGAAGTTTATTGTTGCGACAAAACGCAATCTAGAAAACCAAGTCTCCCTGACAACCTTTGTTGAGACGTTGAGTGCAGAAATTCCTGATCCCCGCAAAGCCGATCAGTTTCGGCAAAGAATGTTAAGAAAGTAGAATTTATTCACAAATCGTTTGAAGTGAGAGTTGACTAAGAGGATGTTTGAAAAGGCTTCGTTCTTGCGATACCCGCCCTGAAATGAATTTCGGGGCGGACTGCAAACGAGAGCGAAGAGACTTTCTATACTTTTCAAACATCCTCTAAAATTAGTTCACAATTCTCACCTCAGAGGATGTTTGAAAAGTAGACTTTTCAAACATCCTCTCAAGTCATTGTGCTTCTACTGTCGCTTGTTCAACAAGTTAATTGAGATTTGCAGACTCGATTTCATCCGATTAAAAGCGGCTGCCAATGCACCAATTTCATCTTGGCTATTTTGCTCAAACTCAATATCCATTTGACCCATACTGATTGCTTCAGCCGCATTTGCCATCCGACGGATAGGACGAATCACAGTTCGTTTTAGCAGTGCATTGATGAGTAGCACTAGTGCTAGAAAGATTCCCGATAGAATCGCCATGATAGTTACAAACGATCGCCTAGCACTATCGAGCACTTCGTTCGCGGGAACAGTAATCATCTGAGCCGCCACTACGTCATTCAGCTTCCAGCCAAACCCATTCTCAGATCCATAAGTCGCAATCTGGCTCTTTGGTGCTCGATCGGGCGTTGAATGACACTGCAAACAGCTCTCCTTCTTCACTGCCAAAGGTCGTGCAATATAAAAGACTTTCCCACCCGATAAATCAAGAAATCCTGAAAGTTCCTTTCGATCTGGCTCTTTCTGAAATTGCTCGACGAGTGTGGTTTCAACCCCAACTGATTTATCACGCGGATTTGTGGGGTTAAGGGTCGCCTCTTTGTAAAAGAAATCTTTGTATTCATCGCGTTCACGGAACTGTCTAAATATTTCAGTTGCAGAATATGCAGGAACCGTTTCGGCAATAAATGTAGAATCAGTCTCTAGTCGGGGCTTCAACAAAGGCTGAATCCTAGTACTGGTATAGTCTCGCACCGAATTCATCGTTTGCATCAACATTAAAGCTTTCGAGGTGACTTCACCTCTGGCTCGATTTTCGAGAACTTGTGAGAGTACCAAGCTGCTTAAAAGCAGCGCACTTAAAAATGCAGCCGTTAACAAAAGATTAAATTTGGAGCCTAGCTTTAGTTTTTGCAGAAACATGATTCAGATCGCCTCACGAAATCAAGAAAGATTGAGTTTTATGCGAGTTTGGCAACAGAGAAAGGAGCGTTTTAAAGGTTGCAATATGGTTCACTGTTTAAGGTAGCGGACTTTTGTGTTTAAGCAAACTAAGTGCTACAAACAGTCACGGTTCGTAGAAAATTTGGCTTCGTGATCAATGATAAAGACGAACAGACTGTAGCGCGTCATTCTCTCAATCTTTTGCAAATTATTGAACAATGGTGACTAAACTCTCTCGACGCTCGGTTTTAATTCTGTTATTTCTGTCAAGCTGTGGAGTTGGTTCAAAATCGCTCCAAGGCATTCAGATTACGATCGGAACGGTTAGCTATGGTGCGACGAGTCAATCGAATCAGTACGATCGCTTTAAAGAGTATTTAGCTCAGAAACTACAAGCACTCGTTCAATTAGAACCCGCATTTAACGAGCGCAAAGCTTTAGAACGAATTCGCTCTCAAGCCTGGTCGATCGTGTTTGCACCGCCGGGACTTGCTGCGATCGCAATGACACAACATCAATACACGCCACTCTTCCCCTTAACAGGTGTGAACAATTTGCGGTCTGTTCTGGTGGTTCAAAAAAACAGTTCTTATTCAAATCTACAGTCCCTAGCTGGGAAAGCATTAGCGATCGGACAACCCGGATCAGCAACTGGTTATTACTTTCCAATTTTTAACCTGTACGGTTTGACCTTAAAGGAACTCCTCGTTTCTCCGACACCGAAAGCAGTATTAGAAGCTGTGGCACAAGGAAAAGCTGAAGCAGGCGCACTCTCGCAAGAAGAATTTGACCGTTATCGGACAGAGCCAGGGTTAGCTGAGTTTCGCATTTTGTATAGCGATCCTCATCGGATTCCTCCCGGCGTACTACTGATCGGTCCGGGTATTGATCGAACACTGCAAGAATCAATTCGCGAAGCCTTACGTGAAACACCTTCAGCGATCGCACAAGAAGCAGGATTGCTTCCCACAGGTTCACTTCCAGATTACAAATATATGATTTCGGTGGTCGATCGCGTGCGATCGATCTTTCCGGCTGATCGGGCTGAAGGCATCGCATTGCTAGAACAAAAACCCGTTCGGCTGTTTACTGAAGGGAATAAAACAGCGCCGCCAGTTGCTTCGCCTGAACCTGGATCTGCTGTATCCGCGCCTGGTACTTCGCCGAGCGTAAACTCTTCTCCTGGTTCACCTTGAGCGATTGTCGGTCATTCATATTTACACCTCTCGTTGTGTGTTGTACTGTCTATTACGACCCGAACGCGAATAATATGCACGCGCTTGGTACTTTTTTGAGAAACTCGGTATAGTTTGAACACGATTAAGTTTTGAATTCATGCGATCGCGGCAAAACGTTCAGGAAATCTTCTCAACTTTTTTACAATTCGAGAGCGATACAGCAACTCGATGGATTGTTGATGCTCGATTGCGTCGTAATATGCAGCGATGTCTCGATCAACCCAATTCACAAGAGCTTTCTGAGCTAGTCTGGTCATTGTATTGGCATAAATTATGGCAAGCAGGTGATGATCCCTTAGCCGTTGCCCATTTGTCTGCCTATCTACAGGAGGTGTGTTATTGGTCGGCTCGCAAGCTGGCAATCAATCTTGCAGGGGGTCAGTCGCTGGCAGATTTTTTTCAAATCGCGATCGCTAAAATCCACCGCGTCCTTCAAGGATTTAACCCTCAGCAGGGTTCAGGTCTCAAGCGCTATGCGAGCTTAGCATTTAGTAACATCATCAAAGACACGCTGCGGTTACGTCAAGAAGTGGATATCTGCACCGATTGGGCACTTCTTCATAAACTCAGCCATAAACGCTTTGTCGAATCGTTGCGAAATCTTGGGTTAGATGAATCGACGATCACGGCTCGCGTCTATGCGTGGCAGTGCTTCAAAGCGATTTATGCCCCAACTCAGGCAAAGGGATCGCGCAAATTAGAAAAACCGGATCTCACCACCTTTCAAGCCGTCTGCGATCTGTATAATCGCGATCGCATTGCTACCCTCAGCGCCACGGCTGAAATCTGTAACCCAACCCTGCTAGAACAATGGCTCACCACTTGCGGTAAAGCAGCACGATCGTACCTTTATCCGTCACTGATTTCGGCGGATACTCCTTTACCTGGTGTTGAGAATACCGAACTGCTTGATAACTTTGAATCGACGTTTCAAGAGTCGAATCTGAGTCAAATCATCGAGCAAGAAGAAGAAGACAGTCGGCAACAAACGCGATCGCAATTGAATAAGGTTTTACTACGATCACTGGTGAAGCTCGATTTACCCGCTCAACGCTTGCTGCAAATGTACTACGGAAAGGCGATGACACAGCAAGAAATTGCAAAAGAATTAGATACAAAACAATATACGGTTTCACGTCGTTTGACGAGTTTGAAGCAATCATTACTGCAAACCCTTGCTGAGTGGAGTCAGACCGAATTGCATCAACCGCTAAACTCAAACGTATTGTCTAATATGAGCACGATTTTGGAAGAATGGTTGAAATTACATTACAGCCATCCCGATCTGCCGTCCTAGCATCGAGGCAAGTTCTATGTTTTTTTCTAGTTCGTCACCGATAATCGCTGACACTCCGCAATTAAAATTAGAGATTCCGAGCGATGCCTTGTCCACATTCTGGCAGCGGCAATCTTTTACAACCGATGGCATTCAGTGGCAAGCGGCACTCAACCAAGCGAGTCTGCAAGCCTTATTGCCTTGGGTACGAGAGTTTGCTCCGAACGCTCGAATCTGGACAAATTCAGCCGCATTGTCGAGTTTCTGGGAAATCGTAAATGGAGCCGCGATCGAGTTTGAGCAGCATCGTCTAATCATGATTCCAACTGCCGCAATCGATCACAGTGAACTGCGAGTGCCGCAGGAGTGGGTCGATCTTCCGAGTTGGGCGGGTGACTACTATGTGTCGGTCTCGGTGAATCTAGAAGACGACGAGGTTCAAGTTTTGGGATATGCCACCCATCAAACGCTGAAGCAGCAGGGACAATACGATCCACTCGATCGCACTTACAGCCTCGATGAAGCGGCACTAATCGCGGATACCAATGTAATCTGGCTTTCACGACAGCTTTGTCCGACTGAGGTTTTGAGATCGGAGCTTTCAGCTTTACCAAAGATCTCGATCGCACAAGCAGAAACGTTATTAGGGCAACTTGGAACTACGGATGTGATTTTGCCGCGTTTGGCAGTATCCTTCCAGCAGTGGGGTGCGCTTTTGGAGCATAGTGGTTGGCGGCAGCGGCTGTACCAGCATCGATTGGGCTTACCCGAACAATGGTCGGTGCAACAATGGCTCCAGGATAGTGTTTCTACACTTGCAGAACAATTCGGTTGGGGAGCAACAGAGATGCGGTCCAATCTTGCTTGGGCACGGGGGTCAGAGAGGGCGCAAAAAGTGCTGCTGCGCTCCTTGACGATCGCGGGTAAGCCTTATGAGTTAAGAGTCTTTCAAAAGAGCGAAGATGTTTGGCGATTTGAGTTACAGAGTACAGCAGGTGCGCTGATTCCAGGTGGATTTAAGCTGCGACTGCTAACTGAAGATCTGTTGCCGTTCGAGAACAACGAAGATGTGGCGACGAACGCGATCGACTGTCTCTATCTGGAAGTTCGTCTCGCTCCGGGCGATGCGCTGGTCTGGGAAACAGAACCGCTACCTGAGAGCTACGAGCGTGAAATTCTCTGCTTTTAGCGAAGTTAATAAGAAGTGTTGCCTAGATTCGATGACCTTCAAAACTACGAGTGTGAAATTTTCTGCTTCTAGCGAAGCTAATAAAAAAAAGCGTTGATCGAACCTGATTCGACCAACGCAGATGCAGGAATTTTATTGGTTGCAGCGATCGCTCATTTCTGAGGTGATGGCTGCAACTTTTGTAGGCGTAAGTTTGCCTCCTCAATTTGCTTCTGTAGCAGCGATAAATTGGCTTCCATGTTCTTTTTTTGAACTTCTAACACTTCGGTTTCTTTACGCAATCGAGCCATTCGCGCTTGGTGATCTGCACTTCGTCCTGGCTGGTAGATTACGCCTAAATAAACGGTGGTATTCGCGGCATCTAACGTATTCACACCGACTGATAGATTCATGCCAAAGTCATTTTCAGTGTTGACATACGCATTTGGCAAATTCTGAAGCGGATAGATGTTCGGAACATGAAAGTTCGTATTATTTACATTACTGACAGGTACTTGTGGGTTAGATTGCAGCACTTGATTAAACGTAGAGTTACTGCCGATCGTGCTATTTTGATTGCTTGTTGCAGTTTGGGCAAGACAGAAAGAACCGCTTAGCATGAAAACTGCGAGTCCAGAAGCAGTAGAAATCAGGTTTGTGGTAAGTCGATTCATGATTTGGAAGTAAATGGAGTTTACTTTATTGTTAGAGAGAATGCTGAAAATCAACGAGAAGACCACGATCGCTTAAGATTTGCGATCGTTGATCTCCAACACCTCTATCGAACCGTTACTCTATCGAACCGTTACAATGACGCTGTGATTGAAACTTCCTGACCCAGTACTTTGTTGTGTCACTTGAGTACCTCCACCAGAAAATTGAATCTGAAGCGATCCACGCACTGATGGATACTTGCCGGAAATCTCGATCGTTTTGGTGCCAGTTGATAAATAGGGAGTAAGGTTCACAACGGTTCGCGATCCTTTTAGAAGTTGAATGACTCGTTTCCCGATTTTGATTTGCCCACTGAGTTGCCCGTTGGAAGTCGAAACCGTAAGCCAGCAGGGTTGTTGAAGTGCAGTTGAGTTGAGTGATACAGAGGTACGTTGAGTACTTTTGGTTGAAATCATCTGCGTGCGAGTCGCTGGATACAACGGCGAGCTAGAGCTATCCAGCACCAATGTTCTATCGCCTGTTTGAATCACCATATCACTGTTGTGAATTTGGAGTGAGGTTTGGGCAAAGCTACTTTGCCCAGCGAACAACGACAATGCGAATAACAGGCTACAACTCGATCGAAAAAAGAACTGAGACTTCATAACAATTGCTCCAGGACAGGATGATTGGAACAAGAATTCAGGAGATTGATTTCCTCCTGAATCCTAAACCTCGTTTTTAAGTGCAATGATTGCATTGTATGAACTAGCTGGCATTAGATTGCGGAATGCCGCTAAAGGTTCGATTGACGAATGTCGGATCAAGTGCTGGACTATAAACATCAACTTGAGTATTGACCGGAATTTGAATGGTAGGACCGCCGACTCCTGGAACGTTCGGAGCGCCTTGAAGTCCGTCTGTGACCGTCAATTGGCTATTGCGAAGTTGTGTTGCTGTTCCAGGTGTAACTGCGGTTTGTGCGTTGGTTGTAACGGCTGCACCACCGACACATTCTCCAGTTGCGGTCATTCCCACATTATTTTGCTGAGTTGAA
Source organism: Leptolyngbya sp. ERB_1_1 (assembly GCA_040289665.1). Lineage (GTDB taxonomy): Bacteria > Cyanobacteriota > Cyanobacteriia > Leptolyngbyales > Leptolyngbyaceae > Leptolyngbya. Next base: position 15,757 of record PSLO01000067.1, read on the forward strand.
GGGGTATGAGAACCGCGAATCGCGACTTGATTTGAAACATCAAGCATCACACATTGAGCCGAAGCAGCCGAGGTAAAAGAAGGTGCAAAAGGCAGTAAAGTAGCCGCAGACAAAAGACCGATCGTGAAGCGTGGTGTAAGCATCGATAGTGACTTGAACATGAGAATAACTCCAGGATGAAGAGAAGAACCTGCCGATTTTTAGCGAGGAA
>PSLO01000067.1:16078-23074 GCA_040289665.1 Leptolyngbya sp. ERB_1_1
TGCTCCATCCGTGCTATAGGGATAGTAAGGATGGAAAGGATAAACCGTTCCGCCTTGCAGTACGGTTGCAGTACTCGAATTGCCTTGAATGCTCGAATTGCCAATCCCGTTTTGAATCACACCTTGCTGATTTGTCTGCACAACGTTTGCACCATTAATTCCGCCTGGGCAGGGTGCAACGAAGCATTGTACTCCGTAAGGTGTCGCGCCTGTCTGAGTCACGATTCCGGTTTGCACATTTCCTTGAACTGCTACATTTCCGCTACCCACTTGAGTTGCGTTCTGATCCGAAGTTTGGATCACAGAAGCTGCGTTTTGAGCAAAAGCGGGAGTGGTTGCCAATCCGCAGAGCGATGTGAACACTGCCAAAGCGCCAAACTTGATGGATTGAAGAGACATGGTGAAAGATTCCTTTTGTAGATAAGTTTGAAGTTGCCGATTTTTTGATTGAGGCAAATCGGCAAAACCTCGATCGAGCAATTAAGCAGGTTTAGTGTTGAACAACGGTTGTATCCGCGAGGTTGCCTTGAATCGAACTGTTTGCAGTTCCTACTTGAAGTGCGCCTTGATTGTTGCCTTGCACTACATTTGCGCCGTTCACCCCCGGAACTGGAGAGCCAGGAAACCAAGGAGCGATCGGAGTTCCTTGCGTAACCGTTGCTGCGTTACTGTTGCCTTGAATGCTCGTATTGCCATAACCAACTTGATCCGCTTGTTGATGATTGCCTTGAACGATGTTTGCACCGTTGATGCTGCCATATGGATAGACATACGGTGAACCCACTTGAGCAACATCTGCCGTTTGGGAACTGCCTTGAACAGAAACGTTACCTGCTCCAACTTGATTTGCACCTTGGCTCGAAGATTGCACAACAGAAGTTGCATTTTGAGCGAAAGCAGGAGCAGTCATGAGTACAGCCGATAGTAAACCAAAGAAGGAAGTTTTGATTGCTTTTGCAGTTGCCATTGTACTTGTCCTTTGTAGTGAATTGAGTGTGTTTTCGTTTGAGATTGAGAGATGAAAAGAGCGATTCACTTTTCTCTACGACTCGTTGTTTCGTTTATGCAGAACTGAATCATTTGGTCTATCTTTTGTGACACATTCAGTGTTTAACTGCATGACTGAAACTGTTGTAGAACTCGTTCGTTCTAGTGAGTGAAGATTGTGTATGTTTGCTTTTCCTCTCACACTCTGCACTACGACCTGCTCAGTTTGCTTATGCAGCGATCGCAGCGCTTTTTTCCAAAAAATCTTCGATCAAATTGCTTGAATCGCTTGGTGTGACGAACTTACAAGATTTCAGGAAAAATTGCATGACTTTAAAATTTGCGCTCTTAATACAGTTGAGTTGCATAAACATGGTGCTTCACTCGCATGAAAAAGCAGAAGTTATTCATCCCAATTCATTACTTTCGTCGTTGGATAGCAAAGTGATTTAGGAGGTTTCAATGGTCGAACATCATACAGGGGATGCGTTTGTTAAAATTGTTTACGCCAAAGTACAGTCCAACGGCAGAACTGAGATGGTTCCACTCAAGCTTTATGTCGATGGCTCACTCGAACACATTACACAATCGCTCTTTTCATCTTCTGAATCTGGTATCTCTGCTCAAACTTTGTTAGGCAATCGCTACCGAATTCAGCAAGTTTTGGGTCAAGGCGGTTTTGGACGGACTTATCTCGCGATCGATCAATACCGTTTTGATGAGCAATGCGTGATCAAAGAGTTTCTTCCCCAGAATGCAGGAGACTACGAAGTTCAAAAATCTCATGATCTGTTTGAGCGAGAAGCTAAAATTCTGCACGAAATTGATCATCCTCAAATTCCAAGGTTTCTTGCGTGTTTTGAAGAAATGGGTCGGCTCTTTCTCGTACAGGAATATGTGAACGGGCGAAACTATTCTTCGTTATTGAGAGAACGTCAGCAGAATGGGACAGCCTTTTCTGAAGATGAAGTGCTGCAATGGCTGAAAAGCTTACTTCCAGTCCTAAGCTACATTCACGATCGCAATATCATTCATCGGGATATTTCACCAGATAACATCATGCTGCACCAAGATCAAAATGTTCCAGTGCTGATTGACTTTGGTGTTGGTAAGTGGACAGTTGAACAACTACAGTTATCGAATGATGTTTCATCTTATTCAAGAAAGCATTCCATTGTTGGAAAAGTTGGGTATGCTCCTCATGAGCAGCTTTGGCTGGGACGTTGCTTTCCCAGTAGCGATTTGTATGCCTTGGCTGTAACCGCGATCGTTTTGTTAACCGGGAAACAGCCGGAGACGCTGAGGGACGCTCATACATTATGCTGGCGATGGAGAGAGATGGTTCAGATTAGCGATCGCTTCGCGCAAGTTCTAAGCAAAATGCTCAGTGAGAAGTCGAGCGATCGTTACTCAACGGCTGGTGAAGTATTGGCAGCATTAGAGCTATCTGATCAAACGATCGTGAGTCAAGCTCCTGTGATGACTGCTCTCAGTCAGTCTGCTATCATTTCTCAGTCCACCATTAGCACTGCATTGATCGAGCAGTGTCAGCGAGAATTAACAACTTATATTGGACCAATTGCTCAGTTTTTAGTGCAAGAAGCTTTAGAGAACGCAGTCTCTTCAGAAACATTCATTGCTGCATTAGTAGAACGGATTCCAGATGCTCAGTATGCGATCGAATTTCAACGCAAACTTGCAATGCGTTAGTCCTCATTCGTGCATAAGCCCATTTTTTAGGTCGTAGGTCATAGCAGAAGTCAGTGTAACCACAATCATTAACATTAGAGGTCAATTCATGTCTAAATCACTGCTAACTTTGGTGAAATTTGGTGGGGCACTTGCTGTTCTATGCAGTGCAACAACCTACAATCCCTCGAAAGCTTCAGCCCAGTCTCTTCTTCCAAATATCAATCTTTTAGAAGGTGGGCAAATCTGTCTAGCGCTTTGTACTTCTCCTCGGTCAGCGGTTACGCCTTCTCAGATGCCTCCACTGTCTAACTCAGGACTTGGTACTTTACCATCACAGATGCTTCAACTTCCCGGTCAAGTTCTTCAACTTCCCCAACAGATTTTACCTCCTAACCCGCAGGCGATACGACCCAATCCGTCCCTGCCACCCAACGGCGCACTATTGCCGCCGCAAATGCCACTACAAGGAAATTTGCCGATGCCACCGCAAGGAAATCCAACTATTCCATCACCAGCGATGCAACCTGCTCCTGTGCAGAGTTCTCGCCCAACTTTCCTTCAAAAAATTGCACCTGTACTGCCGCAAGTCATTCAACAGCTATCGCGATAACTCTAAAGGACAGTGCGGTGGTGGATGATCGTACTGTCTTTTTTTTTATTCTGCATAAGCTGAAGAAGCGAGTCGTAGACCAAAGTGACGAGAGAAATACTGTTATGATCAGCACTACTCAACAAACAATCATTGGTCAGACTGAACCCTTTATTGAATTGAATAACCAAGGCAAAATCTTACGATTTCAACTTCAAGAAACAGAGTATCGACTTGGACGCGATCGCACTTGGTCAGATCTAGAAATTCCTCAGAAAGAGTGGGAAGTTTTATCGAGGCAGCAAGCAATTCTGCTGCGTGAAGGTGAGAACTATCGCATTTACGATGGCGATCGCGAAAAGGTCAGCCGAAATGGACTATTTATCAATCACACACGCATTTCTTCCAAATCTGGTTATTTGCTTGAACACGGCACTCGAATCACTATCGGACAAAATCCAAATAATCATGTTGTTTTAACGTATTTCAATCCTGCGAGTAGTCCAACCGTTACACCCAGTCGATTGCGCCTAAATTTAGACCAACTCCGCGATTTTCCGGTAGAACTCGGACGCAATCCTGATCCTTTGCGCTATTCATCGATGAAGCTAGACGCACCGATCGTTTCACGTCGTCATGCAACAATCTCTCCCACACGCAATGGTCGGTATACGATACAAGACCACAGCGCGAATGGAACCTTTGTGAATGGGCAACGCATTGATCGCTTTGTCGAATTACATGAGGGCGATCGCATCCGGATTGGCCCGTTTACGCTTTTATATCAGCACAAAAGCCTGGAAATTGTCGATCGCGGAAATGAAATTCGCCTAGATGCGGTTCATCTCGTTCGCAGCGTTAAGGATAAGCAAGGAAAAGAGCGCACCATTCTGAGTGATGTCTCACTCTCGATCGAGCCTGGACAGCTTGTAGCATTAGTCGGAGGCAGCGGAGCCGGAAAATCAACCTTAATGAAAACATTATTAGGTATTGAGCCAACCACATCAGGAACCGTTTACCTGAATGGAGAAGACTTACGGCAACAGTTTGATTTATATCGCTCTCAAGTGGGCTATGTACCGCAAGACGATATTGTACACAGCAATCTCGCCGTTGAAGAAGTATTGAGCTATGCTTGTCAGCTAAGACTGCCAAACGATACAAACGTCGAAGCTGTAGTAAATCGCACTCTAGAGCAAGTGAAACTCAGTCACGTCAAACAAACCTTCGTTCGTGACCTCAGCGGTGGGCAGCGTAAACGAGTCAGCATCGGAGTTGAACTTTTAGCTGATCCAAAACTATTTTTTCTAGATGAGCCGACATCAGGACTTGATCCAGGGCTGGACAAAGAAATGATGCTGCTGTTGCGAGATCTTGCAAACCAAGGACGGACTATTATTTTGGTGACTCATGCGACTGCGAATTTAGAAGTATGCGATCGTGTTGCGTTTATGGGTCGTGGTGGCAAACTTTGCTACTTTGGTTCGCCTCAAGATGCTCCAGCGTTTTTTGAGATGTCATCCAACGACTTAAAGTATTTTGCAGATATTTATCTCAAGCTGGATCAAGGTAGAACAAAGCAAGAAGTTGAAGCCACGGTTCAAAAATGGGCGACTAAATTCAGTCATTCTACACTGTTCGACAACGATGAGACTTCAGTTCATCTCAAGCCAAAATCAGTCGCTCAAAAAGCTTTAAAGCAATCAAACAATACAATACTTCAGCAACTCAGATTGCTAAGTCAGCGCTACTATCAACTGATTTTGCGCGATCGTACCAGCTTATTATTAGCACTGTTGACAGGTCCGATCGGAATCACGCTGATTCATCTTGCAACTCAAGGTAAAACGCCGTTGGTTCAATCTTTATCTGCTGAAGCAATTCACGCCTCTTTAGCACTCCGAACACTATTTATCTTCAGTTGCATTGCCATTTGGGTTGGCATCTCATGTGCAGCCCAAGAGATCGTTAAAGAGGCGGCAATTTATCAGCGTGAACGATTAGTAAACTTGAGCTTAACTTCTTATTTAGGCTCAAAACTGATTGTTCGCTCTGGAATTGCATTATTACAAACCATCTTGATGATTGCCGCGATCGTTCTGAATTTTCAATCGCCTGAATCCAAGTTGCTCTCTTGGATGCTAAGTGCAGGGATTACGACTTTTCTCACGCTACTTAGCAGTATCTGTTTAGGTTTGATGCTATCTGCATTTGTGAAAAACGAGAGCGAAGCAAATAATGCACTTCCACTGATTATGATTCCACAGATCATTTTCTCTGGTGTGTTGTTTGAACTTGAAGGATTACCAACGAAAATCGCCTGGCTGCTGTTAAGCCGTTGGTCAGTTGGAGCATATGGCGCAATTGTTGATGTAAACGGGATGATTCCACCCGCGATCGAGATTCCAGGTCATGCACCGATTTCTCAACCGATTCAGGCTACATCAGTCTATGATGCAACTTGGCAGAATTTAGGGCTGAATTGGAGTTTGCTAGTATTGAGTACTCTGGTTTATCTTGCGGTCGCGTTCCTTCTACAAAAGCGTAAAGATCTATCAACTTCGGGGAGAACGATTCATTGATGTGAGTTAAGCAATTCATCGATATTTTGACGACATTACAATCGGCGCACTGCCTGAAATGCTTTTGCGTAAAGCCCCGTGCCTTCAAGCAATGATTTTCCACCAAAGTCACTCATGGTTGGACCGTTGATCCGTTTTCGGCTGGAAATAAAACGATGCTTGCGATTTGCATCAAGACCCATAAACATTCCAACATGATCGATCGCTGAACCATCACCAGAATCCGCATTGAAAAATACGAGATCTCCAATTCTTAGTTCTGAGAAGTCGGTGATTTGAACACGTTGATTTGGAACAATCATAACTCCTGGTGCTTTTTCACAGATTTGAAAAGACCGACGAGGAATGGTGCTACCGTCAGATCTGATCTGTCGAGAGAGCGGAATCGTGTCAGCATAGCCAGAGCCTGAAAAACTATGTCGGTATCCCCAGACCATTCGCATAAAACCCGAACAATCTAAGCAGCGAAATCGATTAGGATCAGGTTGATTTAATCCCTCTGCTTCATACTGCCAAGGTATTCCAAGATAGTCGTTAAAGTCTGACCTTTCTTCTCGTTTTCCGTCGATTTCAGGTCCATAGCTCGCATCACCCGCAATTTGTAACCCATTTTGATCAATCAGCGCAGGTGCTCCTTTGATGTATTGCATCGCGATCGCCAAAATGTCTGGAATTTGCTGCTCGTTTGCCGCAAGTACTTTTGCAAGCCACTCTGCATCAACTTGCCCATTAAATGGCTTTGGTAAAGTGCGAACCCAAGTCGTATGAGTCACAGAAACGACCTGCCCATTTGGGTCTTGTTCACTGAAAGTACGTTGCAGTCCACGCATTGTTACGGTATAGCTACCAGGAGTGAAAGTTGCAAGCCACTGATTGTCGGCATCTTTCACGTCTAACTGGTTCGGCTTAATCAAGGTTTGCTGGAAAAATGTCTCATTTATCATGGGCATCCTCTTGGTATTTGTTTATTGCTCATAACTTTAAAATCCCCCCTATTGGTCGAGCAAAGGCAATCCACTGCAATTTCAACACTGAGGTTTTGAATCCAGAGTTTGACATTGAGAGTTGATACTATAGCAATCCTAAATGATATGTGAAAGCGAACAAAAGTGATAGACTGCTTTACATTCTCCATTCAGTTCTGTC
>PSLO01000068.1:0-22608 GCA_040289665.1 Leptolyngbya sp. ERB_1_1
CAGATTCGCCTGCAACTAGCAAACGGTTGAAAAGATGTCCTATTTTTACTTATCCTTTACTAAAAAAGACTACCAGAAGTGGTACTATCGGCACAGCGTCAGATTCCGATCGCGCTCATCTTAAAAGCAATCAGTGTGTTAATCGGCTCGATCGCGACCGTAATTACTGCGACAATATTGGTTGCAATCACCGATCCTGAACTCAATTTCATCAATATTCTATTTGAAGTTGTGCCTGCCTTTGCAACCGTTGGCTTAACGGCATTTGGAACCGGAAACTTGTCAGTTGCGGGTCAATTGTTAATCGTTGTGGTCATGTACATTGGACGAGTTGGAGTTTTGCTGTTGATGAGCGCAATTCTGGGCGATCCGAAGCCGAGTTTTGTGAATTATCCTGAAGAAAATTTACTTGTTGGATAACATTTTCAACCTATGATGAACGATCGAGACTATTGAGAGGGATAGAAGATCGTGAATTTATCTTCGCTAGGATTTTTTCACAGTTTGCGATCGGATAGTAGAAATCGGCAATTTGCCGTAGTTGGGTTGGGGCGATTTGGGCGAGCAGTATCCGCCAGTTTGCACAATTCCGGTTATGAAGTGCTGGCAGTGGATTCAGATAAGTGCAAAGTCGATCAGGCATTGAACGATCGCATCGTCACCCACGCCCGCCAAATTGATTCGACTCAGCCTGCCGCGCTAAGAGAAGCGGGAATTTTTGAGCAAGATACGGTGATTGTGGCGATCGGGAACTACGTGCAAGAAAGTATCATCACGACGATGAACGTGAAAGAAGGGGGTGTGCGGCACGTCGTCGCAAAGGCATCGTCAGAAATTCATGAAAAACTCCTGCACAAAGTTGGCGCGGATCACGTGGTTTTTCCAGAGCATGAAATGGGCTGCACCTTGGCTCGATCGCTAACAAAACCGGGAATTTTAGAACGATTTGAACTCGATCCTGAAAATAGTATTGTCGAACTAATTGCACCCGAAAGTTTCAACGGAAAAACGATCGCAGAATTAAAACTACGATCGCATTACGGTTTAAATCTGCTTGCCTTCAGCCAGAATGGGAAATTCATTATCAATCCCGATCCAAATACGCATTTGACTAAGGGAACGGCGATCGTGGTGATTGGAGCCAATCGAGATATTGATCGTTTGCCCATTTAAGACTATTTCTAAAAATTGTGGGATACAACACACCGATCGATGTGTCATTGCTGTAGACCAGACATATTCTTCGATCGTTAAAATTCTATGCCTACCTTGCTCATCAAGAACATCCACACCTTGGTCACGATGGATGAAGCACGCCGAGAAATCCGCAATGCGGCGCTATTCGTTCGAGACAACGTCATTGAGCAAGTTGGAACCTCATCAGAATTGCCTGAAACAGCTGACGAAGTGATGGATCTGCAAGGTCGCTATGTTGTGCTTCCGGGTCTGGTGAATACGCATCATCACTTTTACCAGACCCTCACTCGTGCTATCCCCGCCGCTCAAAACTGTGATTTGTTCAACTGGCTGCAAACCCTCTATCCAATCTGGGCAAATCTCACGCCGAAAGCGGTTTACCTGAGCGCTCAGATGGCAGCCGTTGAGTTGATGTTATCCGGTTGTACAACCGCAAGTGACCATCTTTATATTTATCCGAATGACAGTACGCTCGATGATGAAATCCGAGGGGTACAAGCGGTTGGACTGCGGTTCCACGCAAGTCGGGGCAGTATGAGCGTCGGGCAAAGTCAGGGAGGTCTGCCACCGGATTCTGTGGTAGAGAAAGAAGCGGATATTTTGAAAGACAGTCAGCGATTGATTGAGCAATATCACGACAATGCTCGTCATGCCATGCTGCGAATCACTCTAGCGCCCTGTTCACCGTTTTCTGTGTCTCAAGACTTGATGCGAGAATCGGCGGCTTTAGCTCGATCGTATCCCGGCATCCGATTACATACTCATTTAGCCGAAAACAAATCCGATATCGATTACAGCTTATCCACATTTGGCATGACACCGGGAGATTATGCAGAGTCGGTGGGTTGGGTCGGTGCGGACGTTTGGCACGCGCATTGTGTGCAGTTAGACGATCGGGCAATTCAACTATTCGGCAAAACCGGAACTGGGATGGCACATTGTCCCTGTAGTAATATGCGTCTCGCAAGCGGCATGGCTCCGATTCGTAAAATGCTGCATCATCGCGTTCCGGTCGGTCTGGGAGTCGATGGATCAGCCTCGAATGACACCTCGAATTTGTTGAATGAAGCTCGAACGGCGTTTCTGATGGCGCGAGTGCGTGAACTCGATGCTTCTGCGATGACAGCACGCGAAGCCTTGGAACTGGCAACCCTCGGAGGGGCAAAAGTGCTAGGGCGAGACGATATCGGCTCTCTTGCTCCTGGAATGTCAGCCGATTTCATTGCGATTAATCTCGATCGTCCCGAATTTGCAGGAGCGCTTCATGATCCGATCGCGGCAATGATTTTCTGCCAAGTCAATTCCGTCGATTACAGCTTTATCAACGGTCGGAAAGTGGTCGATCAAGGACGAGTGACGACGATCGAAGTAGAAACCTTGGTCGAAGAACACAACCGAATCGCAGCGCAAATGTTCAATCCCTCGTGAATGTTTGATAGGTTAAGAATAGCGTTGTACAGGGATGATCATGACGGCGATAAGCACTCAACCGAACTGGAAAGCGATCGCGCGTGACTTTGAAGCAGTAGTGGGAAAATCAGGAGTCGTGCGGAAACGCGAAGAATTGTTGGTATACGAGTGCGACGGATTGACGAGCTATCGAGAACGTCCAGAGATCGTCGTTTTGCCGCGCACTACTGAGGAAGTTGCTGCGGTGGTGAAAGTGTGCGATCGTTATCAAGTTCCGTTTGTGGCGCGTGGCTCAGGAACCGGATTGTCAGGTGGCGCTTTACCGATCAAGAATTGCGTTTTGATCGTGACTTCGCTGATGCGGAAAATTCTCAAGGTGGATCTGGAAAATCAGCGGGTGGTGGTGCAGCCTGGTGTGATTAATAGCTGGGTGACGCAAACCGTGAGTGGAGCGGGATTTTATTATGCGCCTGATCCGTCGAGTCAGATTATTTGTTCGATCGGTGGAAACGTGGCTGAGAATTCTGGCGGCGTACACTGTCTCAAATATGGCGTGACGACGAATCACGTATTGGGCGTGAAAATTGTTACTCCGAATGGGTCGATCGTTGATTTAGGTAGCGAAATTCCTGAAATGCCCGGATATGATTTAACAGGCGTTTTCGTCGGCTCTGAAGGGACGCTGGGAATCGCGACTGAGGTCACACTCAAAATTCTTAAAACCCCGGAATCGATTCGTTTATTGTTAGCAGACTTTACCAGCGTTGAAGCAGCAGGCGCGACGGTTTCTGGCATTATCAGTGCAGGCATCATTCCCGGTGGCATGGAAATGATGGACAACATGAGCATTAATGCGGTCGAAGATGTGGTCGCAACAGGTTGCTATCCGCGAGACGCAACAGCAATTTTGCTAATTGAAGTGGATGGCTTAGAAATCGAAGCGGAAATGAATAGTCAGTTCGTTGCAGAAATTTGTAAGCAAAATGGGGCGCGTAGCGTCACAATTGCGACTGAAGCAGATGAACGTCTCACCATTTGGAAAGGTCGCAAAGCAGCATTTGCAGCAATGGGTAAGATGAGTCCCGATTACTATGTGCAAGATGGCGTGATTCCCAGAACAAAACTGGAATATGTGCTGAGTGAAATTGAGGCTTTGGGAGAAAAGCACGAGTACAAAGTTGCGAATGTTTTTCATGCGGGAGATGGCAACTTACACCCGCTGATTTTGTACGATAATGCGATTCCAGGTGCGCTAGAGCAAGTCGAAGAATTGGGCGGCGAGATTCTGAAGCTGTGTGTCAAAGTTGGCGGTAGCATCTCCGGAGAACATGGCATCGGGGCAGATAAGCGCTGTTACATGCCGGAAATGTTCACCCCTGCGGATTTGGAAACGATGCAATGGGTGAGACAAGCCTTCGATCCGAAAGGCATTGCCAATCCGACCAAGTTGTTTCCGACTCCTCGGACTTGTGGCGAAGCAGCAAAGGCACATGGACAAAAGACGTTTGAAAACGTCGATCGCTTTTAGGTTTTACAATTAGAAATGTGATGTATTGCGGATTGTGTCATGCAGGTCGCTTCTTCGATCGAGTCGGTTCCGGGACAGTATTGGAATTGGCGAAACGAGCCAGTTTACTATGTGCGAATGGGTGAGCGGAAAAATCGCCCGCCCTTATTGTTGATTCACGGATTTGGAGCTTCAACGGATCACTGGCGCAAAAATGTGATCGGGCTGAGTTCAGAGTTTGAGGTTTGGGCGATTGATTTACTGGGATTTGGGCGATCGGCAAAACCAGATTGGCGCTACAGCGGTGAGCTTTGGCGCGATCAGATTCATGACTTTATTACTGAGGTGATCGGTGCGCCTGCGGTGATTGCAGGAAATTCTCTCGGCGGATATGTGGCGCTTTGTGTGGCAGCTCAACGCCCACAATCGGCGGCTGGATTGATTTTAATCAATAGTGCAGGTCCGTTTACCGACATTCAAGGCACGACCAAACCTGATCCCATTCGTCAAGTGATGGGTAGCTTTGTGATGAGCTTGTTTAATCAAGATTGGGCGAGTTGGTTGCTGTTTCAATATGTGCGGCAAAAGTCGGTGATTCGGAATACGTTGCAGAAGGTTTATCTCGATCAGAGTGCTGTGACCGATCGCTTAATCGAAGAGATTCAACGTCCTGCGCTAGATACCGGAGCCGATAAGGTCTTCGCCTCGGTGTTTCGCACTCCTCAAGGTGAAAAGGTGGATGTGTTGCTGAATCAATTAACTCGACCGCTGTTGATGTTGTGGGGTGAAGGTGATCCTTGGATTAATGCGCGGGAGCGTGGAGCGAAGTTCCGCAGCTATCACCCGCAATTAACGGAATATTATTTGAATGCGGGACATTGTCCACATGATGAAATTCCCGATCGAGTGAATCAGTTGATCCGAGATTGGGTCTTTGAACACGTAGGCAATTAGCTGATTTGGAATTAATTGGATACCAGTTAATTCCAAATTCGAGAGGAGCCGCGATAGCGCATTTTGCGACGAACCGCCAGACTTCGCATCACTTGAGGAATATCACCGCGATGCCCCATCACAATCACCGCATCGCCCTCTTCTAAAACCGTCATCTGTCCGGGATGCACGATCGCAGTTCCATCCGCCCGTCGCAGTGCCACAATGATCATCGTGCCGCGTCCACGCACCTCAATATCTCCGATTGTCGCTCCGATCATGCCGGACTTTTGAGTAATCGCGAGTTCATCGACCTGAATATCCATGTGTCCTAATAGTTCATTCAGGTTATTGCGATCGTCTCCTCGGCTAAAGAAATCGAGCGTTGCCGGATGCGTGATCATGTGTGCCATTCGCAGGGCGCTAATTGAGGCAGGTAACACCACTTGATCCGCTCCCGCGAGCCGGAGTTTCTTTTCAGTCGAAGGCAGTTCGCCCCGCGATAGAATCATGAGCTTCGGATTGAGTTCGCGAGCAGTGAGCGTGATAAACACATTTGCCGCATCGTCTGGGAGCACTGTTGCTAACGCCCTCGCATGGTCAATTCCTGCTTTATGCAACACGGTATCGTCGGTGGCGTTCCCTAAGTAAATCAAATACCCTTGTGATTCAGCTTGCTCAAGTCGTTCAGGGTTATTGTCGATTACCACAAATTTAACTTGAGCATCCAGCAGTTTTTTCGCCAAAATTTGCCCCATGCGCCCGAAGCCGCAGATAATCACATGGTCTTCTAGGGCTTTGATCGTCTGAGTCATGCGTTGTTTTTGTAGAACTTGCTTGATTTCGCCTTCCGTCACCATCTGCACAAATCCACCTACGGCATAAACCGCAGACGATGTGCCACTGATAATCACCAACATCGTGAAAATTTTCAGTTGAGGGGTGTTGACGGGTTGAACTTCTCTAAAACCTACCCCAAATACCGTGATCACCACCATGTAAAATGCATCCAGCGGCGACCATCCTGCAACAATGTAGCCTGTGGTTGCAAGTAGAACAGTAATGATGAAAAAGACGACTCCGATCAGAATTCGTCTCAGTGAACGTTGCATAGTGTGACCTTGCAGAATGCGATGCTGCTATGACTCCAGTGACGAAGTGCCTTTATCATCGCAGATTTACTATCCTTCAGTTTGTTTGCTATGCAACGGCAAAATTTGTAGCGGTAGATTACTCGTTTGTTAAATCCGGTGAATCTGGCTGAGACTGGGCGAGGAATTCCTGAATAATTGATCTTAGACCTTTGAAAAGAGCGCGACACTCCATGCCGAAAACTGTTGCGGAGGTGATGAGCCACGATCCAATCACGGTTCATCCTGAAACTCCGATTAACGACGTGATCAAGATTCTAGCCGATCGACACATTAGCGGCTTGCCAGTGCTGGATGCGAACCGTCATCTCGTCGGCATCATTTCCGAAACCGATTTGATGTGGCGCGAAACTGATGTCACCCCACCCGCTTATATCATGCTGCTCGATAGTGTGATTTATCTAGAAAACCCAGGGCGGTATGAGAAAGAACTGCACAAAGCACTGGGGCAAACGGTCGGGGAGGTGATGAGTCCGGCTCCGCTGACGACGACTCCAGACACGCCGCTTTCAAAAGCAGCGAAGGTGATGCACGATCGGAATGTCCATCGGTTGCCTGTCGTCGATTCTTCCGGGCAAGTCGTGGGGATTCTCACTCGTGGCGATATTATTCGCGCGATGGCAGCAGAACAAGCTTAATTTACGATTTACATAGAGATTTGCAAAGCATGAATACACCAGATTCGATTCGAGCCTTATTACAATCAGAAGATTTTGGCGATCGCTTACGCGGGATTAATCAATTGAGAACGATTGATCCGGCGATCGCATTTGAACTGATTCAAATTCCTGTTGCTGACCCGAATGTGAGGGTGCGCTATGCCGCTGTGAGCCAGCTTGCTTCGTTGGGCAGTCAAAATCGAGAGACTGCACTCGCGTTGCTGAAAGTTGCGCTTGCGGATGCGGAACCGGATATCCAAGCTGCTGCTGCTGATTCGATCGGGGCGCTTAAACTAACTGAGGCTTATGAACAACTCGAAAGTCTCTACCGTAGAACTCCGGAGTGGCTAGTAAGTTTCAGCGTGATCGCAGCATTGGGGGAACTGGGCGATCCGCGATCGTTTGATCTGCTGAAAGAAGCATTGAATTCCGAGAGCGAGTTAGTGCAGACGGCAGCGATCGGATCGCTGGGAGAGTTGGGCGATGTGCGGGCGGTAGAGCTACTCACGCCCTATGCGACTAATCCGGATTGGCAGATTCGGTATCGGGTTGTTCAGGCGTTGGCGCAGTTGAATACACCGGAAGCACGATCGACCCTCCAAACTTTGACCCAAGATGAGGCTGAACAAGTGGCAGAACAGGCGAGACAGGTTCTTGCAGCGTAAAATGTTAAGCTCACGTTAACGCTACGGTGCGATCGCTTGGCGATCGCTTTTTTATGAGAATTCGATCGATAAACTTACCGTTGTATTGAGCGTTGCACCGGGTTCGATCGAAAGTAATCGATCGCCTGTGTTTAAAGCATTGCGGGGTGCACTCCAAGGTTCTAAGCAATAAAAATCTCTTCCTTTCAGCGTCCAAAATACCAGCAGCGGGAATTCCTCAGCAGCCGTTAGGGTAATTCGGGTATGACGGCTGAGATCCGTGACGTTTGAGACTTGGCGGTGAATATTGAGGAACGCCCAGTCAATCTCATCTTGATCAAAATCAAACGTATTGAAAAACGGGTAACGCTCCTGAGTTCTTTGATCGAGCGCTTCGGCAGCGGGAATCTCAAATCGAAGTTGATGCTTTTCTAACACCAAAAAATACGGATGAAACCCGATCGAGAATGGCATCGTTTCATCCGAAAGATTGGTAATTTGTTGCTCGATCGATAATGTTTGACCCTGCAATCGATACGTAAACGCTAATCGGAACTCGAATGGATAGTTTTCGAGCGTTTGGGGATTGCTGGAAAGCCCGATCGTAAAACTGAGTTCTTCGTCCGCCCGTTGATCAACGACATCCCAAGGGAGATCACGCGCAAAACCGTGCTGTTTCAGCGTGTAGGACTGTCCTTTGTAGGTGTAGACACTGTTGGGCAAATTTCCGCAGATGGGAAACAGAATCGGAATTCCGCCCCGCACCGAAAGTGTTGGGTCAGCAAATCGAGCGGTATCCATATAGAGGAGTTCGCGTCCCTGAACTTGCCAACTGGTAATGATGCCCCCGCGATCGGGAACGATTTCGAGCTTGGAGTTAGAAGCTCGATCGGACAAAACGTAAGTATCAAATTGTTGGCGACGACGTTCAATGGAAAACACAGGCAGATGAATAAATGGTGTTAAGGGTGGAGAGCAGCATCGATCGTCGCAGCATCGGGAGCGGATTCCGCATAACGACGGCGAAGGGGTTCGAGGCTGTTCGTGGGTGACGGACGGCTAAGCGCACCTGAATCCGTTTGGCGATCGTTGGGACGATTGGTCGCCTCTGGGCTGGGTGAAACAGTTTGCGGAACCATCGGAGTCGGGGAATTGGTGTTCGAGTGGTTGATAAATGAATTGTTGTTCCAGGGTTGATCCGAGGGTGTTTCTGGGGAAGAAGTTGCACTCGGTTGAGCAGCAGGAACCGGAGTCGAATCGTTGGAAGGCATGGGAGTCGGGCTAGAGGAATCAGGGCTTGTCTGCGAATCGGTAGGCGATGATTCTGGAGATGGAACGGTCTGCGAATCGGTAGGCGATGATTCTGGAGATGGAGTAGCTTGAGAATCCGTGGGCGATGATTCTGGGGATGGCGCGGTCTGATCGGGAGTAGAGTCTGGTTTTACGATCGGAGAATGAGATGAACTTGCATCCGGTTGAGTTACCGTGTTTGAACGAGCATCGATCACCGTGGGCGACTTCAATGGCTGATGAAAGACATCAGACACCGACTCAATTTGGCTCAGAATTCCTTTTCCACGATCGCCGATTGCAACACGCGGCTGAAATCCTTTAACTTCAACCGGAAGGAGTTCGACTTTCATCTGCCGATCTTTGAGTGCCACACGTAACATGGCGCTGTCGTAATCACTTTCCGTTTTGCCGCCGAAGATGAAATTTCCAAGCGAATACACGATCGGGCGACCTTTGTAAATTTCTGCTCCTTGCAAGGTACTGGAATGATGCCCTACAACGAGATCTGCACCTTGATCGATCGAGAAATGAG
Organism: Leptolyngbya sp. ERB_1_1; assembly: GCA_040289665.1. Taxonomy (GTDB): domain Bacteria; phylum Cyanobacteriota; class Cyanobacteriia; order Leptolyngbyales; family Leptolyngbyaceae; genus Leptolyngbya. The sequence goes on from PSLO01000068.1 coordinate 9,327, forward strand.
CCAATTCCATCTGAGCATCACTCGGATATTTAGAAATATCATCGCCCCAATGGAAATTCACAATCACCCAATCGACCTGATCGCGGATTGCTTTAATATCGGTTGAAATGCGATCGTTTTGTTTCAAGTTCGTACCCGGTTTCGACTCTCCAGCGGCTTGATCCTCGGCTCCGAAGTAACCCAAGTAAGCGACTCGTTGCCCATCCACATCGAGAATTTCAGGGCGACGGGCTTCTTTCGCGTCTCGTCCTGCGCCAAAGTGGCGAATTCCGGCTTGATCGAGCGTTTTCATCGTGTCTTCTAGCCCTGTACCCTGGTAATCCATAATGCGGTTATTTGCCAGGTTCACAAGACCAATTCCGCCATTTTTCAGCACTTCGACCTGAGCGGGATCAACTTTGAAAGGATCGCTCTTGGTTGAGTTGGATGCTGTGGTGAATGGCGCTTCGAGATTGACGATCGAGACATCCGCCGATCGCGTTTCTGGCAATTCAGCAAACGCCCATTTTTTGTCATCCTTTACGGTATCGGCATAAGAATGAGTCAGCGAGACATCACCGCCAAACAAAAGCGTTGCGGTGCCATCGGTTGAAGTTCCAGCCTTTTCGACCTGAACAGGTTCTAGTGCAGTCGTTACTGTATTCGATCGCGGTGTCATTTCTGAATTCGCGGCTGTTGCTGTTTTTTGGGTTGAGGGTGAATCTGCATAACCGAGCCAGCATCCAATCATAAAAGCGGCGGCAGTGGTTCCGGTAAGGAGCAGCGATCGCAAGGCACGAAACTGATTTTTTTGGTGTGTGACTTGTCGGATTCGGGTTTTGATTTCGGTGACTTCTGCGGCTGAAGATTGGGGTGTGATTTGGGCTAATTTGGCTCGACGGGCAGGAGAAACGACCCGAACCGTTTTTCGCCACAGCATTTGAGGCTTACCCATAAAGCGGGCAACGACTTGAACGCCCTCGATCGCGTCTGAATCGAGTTTCCAAATATGATGGCAAATGAAGCGAACGAGGCTTTGTTGAAACTGGGGCGATTTGGCATCGATTTCTGGAGAGGGATGAAACTCGACGACAATTCTAATGCAACCGGGTTGTGGAGCGGCTTCCGCCTGAGCAAACAGATTATGGGGAAGCAGAAACACATTCAGCCAATAGGCGATCGCTTTGAGATCCCCCGATCGCGCTAACGCTTGCACTGATGGCTGACTTGATTCAGTTGCGTAACCCATACCATTTAAACTCCACACGCACAATGTCACAAATTAGTAATACTGCAATTCTTAGAAGTTGAACGAATTTTATGGCATAAAAGCGGATTTTTGTCAGATGACAGAAATATTTTTTCGACGAATTCGATCAATACACAGTAAATTGAGAATCGATACCGGAATGAAGAGACAGATCGGCATTCAAGCAAGCAAGTACGATAAGCATACCGACTGAATTTACAAACACCCATGTCTGTTGATCCAAATCTGGCTTCATCAAATACGACGAACGGTGCAGCTTCTGACATTTCGACCATTCCCAGTCGTGCAGAAATCTCAAGAGAGCGGACTGCTGCCCACCAAAGCCCTCAAAAATTCGGTTCGCCCCCTCCGAACCCAAATCGATCAATCATTTTGATCGTTGCATTGGCGATCGTCTTCGTTGGGCTATTTCTGAATCAGTTTTGGCTAATTTTGGCAGGATCGATCTTCACGCTTCTGTTATCTGCACAACTTCTCTACCCGACGCTGAAGCCAGTATTAATCGAAATTCTCACCGAGCAAGATCAAGGCATTACTTTGGGGTCGATCGGGGCTTTGGTGGGTGTGACCGGGATATTGAAACTTTTAGGGGTAGATCAGTCTCTCGTTCACTTGTACAGCACTTTGCAATGGGATGCGATCGGTGCATTAGGTGAAGTATTCGGCGCGTTGGGGCAGATTTTGATCGCGATTTTGGCGGTTTATATTGCGTGGCGGCAGTACATTATCTCGATCGAACTTACGATTCAACAAAATACGATTACCCAGCAGCAAACGATCGATGCGTATTTCCAAGGGATTTCGGAACTGGTGCTCGATGAAGAAGGCTTGCTCGAAGATTGGCCCCAAGAACGCGCGATCGCGGAAGGAAGAACTGCTGCAATTTTAGGCAGTGTTGACGGTGCAGGAAAAGCAAAGATCATTCGATTTCTCTCGCGGGCAAAATTGCTTTCTCCGCTTAAACGAGATCTACGTTTGGGACGCGCAATTCTCAACGGTACAGGCGGATATGCTGAAGACCGATTAAATGGAATTCGGGTGATTGATTTAGGGATTATGCTGGCGGCAGCGGATCTTTCAGGCACAGATTTACGCTGGACGGATTTGAGTGAAGCGAATTTGATCCGCGCCAATTTAACAAACTGCGATTTAGTCAAGACGAATTTTGCTCGTACTATTTTATGCGGTGCAAGCTTGCGGGGAGCCGATCTCAGTGGAACTCGCTTTTTTTATGGCAAGGTCGAAGTTGCTTCACCCCGAAGCCGTACAGAACCGCCAAACTTCAAGACTGGAGTATGTACAGGCGCGGTAATTGAGAATGCCGACTTTACAGATGCAGAAGATATCTCGGACGAACAACGCTACTATTGCTGCGCTTGGGGTGGCTCAAAAACGCGCGGCACAATTCCCGGCGGATGTGAGGGCATTCCGAATAAGTTAGGGCGTTGATTCTCGCACAAGAAAACAAGAGCACAGTTCGTCTTTCGACGTTCTGCACTCTTGATGCTATCCTTTGGGACACTCGATCGAGTTTGGAGAAAATGTATTGAAGCTCCAAACTTCTGAATATTGTTAAGCTTTGTCTTTAAGAATTTCGACTTTACCTGTGTCGAGATCGTAGTAAGCACCCACAATTTTGAGTTTGTTTTCCTTGATCAAACCCGTGAGAATTGGGGATTTCTTCAGCGCTTCCACCTGCACAAGAACACTATCTTTGATCGCATTGACTAAATCATTCCCTTGTTGCCCTTTCGATTTCTCAACCCCTGGTTGAATGTAGGGCACAAGCGACCCGATCTTACTTTCAGCCGGGAGTTTTTGTTGGCGCAGAACTGCATTCACCGCTCCACAGTTCTCATGCCCCATCACAAGCAATACTCGCGACCCCAACACCGCCGATCCAAACTCTAAGCTCCCGATCGCTTCTGGCGTCGCAATGTTTCCAGCAACCCGCACCACAAAGCAATCTCCAACCCCTTGATCAAATAAGATTTCAACCGGAACTCGCGAATCTGCACAGCTGAGAAACGACGCAAAGGGAAACTGAGCCGCTCCCGTTTCGGTCAGCCGAGCAAAACTCTGACGCGGATGCACTGACTTCTGCTCGGTAAAGCGCTGATTGCCATCTAGCAACAGTTGCAGCGATTGATCCGGGGTCATGTTGTCAGCAAAGGGACGAGCCTCAACTTTTTGGACAGTTGCCGCATCGACCACGGGCTGAGCAGTGGAAGCTTGAGGCTGCTCAGTTTTTGGGGATTGATTACAAGCAGTAGCGGCAACAGCGCTCACTCCTGCTAAACCCATTAGCTTAACCAAATTGCGACGACCCACAAATCCATTAATGCGACTCATTGCAGTGTTCTCCTATCAGGGTGAATGACTTGGTTTGGATCAGGTTGAGGAGCGATCGAGGAGTTCAGCGCGTTCCTCGATCGCTCCTTGCATTAGATTTTGACTGCTTTCACTTTGACGTTCTTGAGATAATCGTTCGGATTAGCAGGGTCGAACGACACTCCATCAAAGAACTTCTCGACTCCACGCGAGGTATCTTTTGGAATATCGGCATCTGCAATTCCGGCTTCTTTAGCGGCTTCTCTCCAGAGATCTTCGCGGTTGGTTTTATTCACCAGCGCTTTGACATCAGTTTCGGCTGGAATCATTGCCCAACGAATGTTCTCGGTGAGGAACCAAGTATCGTGGCTCTTATAGGGATAAGACACACTGCCTTTGCTGTCTTTCCAGTAGAGCGGTCCCATCTTGACATCATTGACTTCAGGCTGACCGTCGCCCATGTTGTACTTGCCCGCCAGCGGTGGTTCAAGAACATTGACAGGTAGATTGAAATATTGCCGTCCGCCTAAAATTTGAGCGAGTTCTTTGCGGTTTTCGGGCTTGTCGCACCATTGCTGTGCTTCCATCATGCCTTTCATGATCGCTTTGGTGGCTTTCGGGTGCTTGTCTACCCAATCTGCACGCATTCCGAAATATTCTTCGGGGTGGTCTTTCCAGATTTGAGCGGTGAGGGCTGACATATAGCCGATATTGTCTGCCAAGATGCGGTAGGGCCAAGGGTCGCCTGTGCTGAATCCGTCCATCGTTCCGGTTTTCATGTTGGCAACGGTCTGTGCGGGCGGAACGACGATCAATTTGACATCGGTATCAGGGTTGACACCGCCTGCGGCTAGCCAATAGCGAATCCAGAGTTCTTGGTTTGCGCCGGGGAATGTGTATGCAGCGGTGAAGGGTGTGCCTTTCGATTTCAGTTCTTCGAGGTAGGCTTTGGCTTTGGAGACATCAAGCTGTAGGTTTTTGCCGAGGTGTTTGTTGGCGACAGCAATTCCATTTCCCTGAGTCGAGGTCTGCAATAGCACGTACATCGGGACTTTGCGATTGTCCGTAATTCTGCCTTCCGCGATTAAGTAAGGCATCGGCATTTGGAACTGTGCGCCATCAAGACCGCCACCAGCTGCACCGATCACGATGTTGTCACGCAATGCACCCCAAGAAGACTGCTTCAGCACTTGTACATCGGTCATGCCGTACTTCTTAAAGAATCCCTTCTCTACGGCAACGATGAAAGGTGCAGATTCAAAAATTGGTAAGTAGCCGAGGCGGGCAGTGGTGACTTCTGGGGCATCCCCACCGCCGGAGTTGACGGCAGGTACGGCTCCAGGAGACGAGGGGGCAGCCGACTCACTTCCAGGAGGATTGCCGAGGCAGCCTTTGAGGGCGATCGCGCCTAGCCCAGATGCGCCTGCGGTGTATAAGAAGCGGCGGCGAGAAAACTGACTCATAACTCGAATCTCCTGACAAACAAAATCGCTATTTTTGACCTAAAAAGCTGTCAGGAGTTATCCCAAAGTGACAGCATTTTGAAAAGTGGAACTGGGTGGAAATCGGATTGAAAACCAAACACAAATATTGCAATCAAAAGGATTCACAGCCGCGCAGTATCCCGCACTTTCTAGCATCTGGATAAACAGGTAGAAGCGGCGATCGAACGACATTTGTATTTGCGTTCAAGTATTCAATTGGTAAATAAACTTGGAGAAATCAGAAGTTCCTCCTCTGATGAAAATCAGTTTATAGCCTTTTATGGTGATCTTGATCAAGTTAGGAATAAAACAATAAGAGTAATATTCAATCCAATCGATAAGTTTTTATTTTGTTTTATTTTTTGGTAAATGTTCTCACTTATGCTTGTTGATCAGGAGGATTGCTTGTGAGCGATAAAAATCAACCGAATGCCTGAGATCACGCTGAAATGATTCGTTTAGCGATCGATTTTTTAATCTGAATCATCGAAACTGTACTTTGATTTGGATTATGTTTGCTCTATCAATCGCTGACGCTCAAATAAAGCAAAATGTATTTGCTTAGGAGACTTGATTCATTAAATAGAGCAGAGTCAATTTATATAACTTAATTACAATTTTGTAACTTCTGAAGCCTGGACTGTAAAACCAAGAATTAAAATCATCGAGTAAAACAAATCGAAAAGATTGATGATGCGATTCTTTTTATCCATTGGAGCGATTCTTGCAGGAATTTCGGTTGCGGGTGGAGCATTTGCAACTCATGCGTTGAAGACAAAATTAGACGATCGCGCTTTAGCCATCTTTGAAACCGGAGCGCGTTATCAGATGTACCACGCGATCGCATTAATCTTAGTGAGTCTCTTCATGAGTCGGGCTGAACTGGAAAATCCGCTCCTAACCATGTCAGGAACCGCATTTATCTTGGGAATTGTGCTGTTTTCTGGAAGTCTCTACGTATTGTCTTTAAGCGGAGTGAAGTGGTTAGGGGCAATCGCTCCCTTGGGTGGAACAGCGTTTATCGCGGGTTGGGCTTGTTTGGCGATCGTGGCTTGGCGCTGGAAACCATAATCAAAACATTTGTGTCACCATTGAGAAAGTTCGTACACTTACATTCATTTATGTGTCGATTACTTGGTTATCTGGGGCAACCCGTTTTACTTGATCGCTTAATTTCTCAATCTGATCATTCTTTGGTGGTGCAGAGCTATCAACCGAAGGAAATGACCGCTGGGTTGCTCAATGCTGACGGGTTTGGGGTCGGTTGGTATCATGCCACTCGTGAAACTGAACCATTCATATATCGCAGTACCTTACCGATTTGGAATGATGTGAACTTGCAGAGCTTGAATCGATATGTAGAATCGGGCTGTGTGCTGGCGAGTGTGCGAAGTGCGACTGCTGGATTGGCAACGGATTTGAGTAACTGCCAGCCGTTTCAGTACGCTTCGATTTTGGGACTTCACAACGGGTTTATTCAAGACTTTCGCAAAACGTTATATCGTCCGCTGCGAGATCGCTTAGGAGATGTGGCTTATCAATTGATCCAAGGACTAACGGATTCGGAACATATTTTCGCAACGGCAATCGATCAGTTAGAAACCAGTGCAAATCTGACTGAAGCGTTGCACCGAACCCTTAAGCTGCTGATTGAACTGGGCGAAAAACATCAAGTTTCTCTTTCTGCAAATCTGATTCTGAGTGATGGCAATCAGTTAGTTGCTTCTCGATATGCTCAGGGAGTTCCTACACCGACGCTCTACTATTTAGAGAATGATCCAGCTTTTCCACAGTCTATTCTCGTTGCATCTGAACCCCTATTTGAGGGAAATTGGAAAGCATTGCCCGATCACTGTTTGTTGACTGTAGCTCATGACCTCAAGCCTGACATTACCTCTATCTAATCTCAAAGACTCGATGCAGCAGTGTCGATCGAGAACTTTAGATCTGATCCGATCGCTCGATTACGAAACCTTTTGTACTCAGGCACACCCTGATTTCAGTCCGATCGGGTGGCATTTGGGACATATTGCTTATACAGAAGCGATGTGGATTTTGCAGCGATGTGCAGGTTATCCGCCGTTGCTGCCAGAGTATCATCGATTGTTTGCTCAAGATGGATTGCCAAAATGCGATCGGGTTCGATTACCTGAAATTGATACGGTAGCCGAATATTTGGAAACGGTGCGATCGAAAGTTTTTGATTATCTCGTGATCGCGCCTGTGGAAAAACAGGAACGCTTGTGGAAATGGTTGTTACAACACGAATGCCAACACGCGGAAACGATGGCATTCGTGCTTGCTCTACAAAATCGGATATCGATTCCACTGACAGATTACAAATCATCTGAGATGATTTTGATTCCAGCGGGTTCATTGATTCAGGGTAGCGATGCAATCGAGGCTCAAGATAATGAAAGACCGCAGCACGAAGTTTACTTAGAAGCGTATTGGATCGATCGACATCCGGTAACTTGTGGAGAGTATCGATCGTTTATCGAAGCGGGAGGCTATCAGGATTCGCAGTGGTGGACAGCAGAAGGATGGAAATGGGTCGAGGAAAATGAGATCGAGCATCCCTTGTATTGGAATAGGGATCATTCTTCGGTTTGTGGCGTGAGTTGGTACGAAGCGGATGCTTACGCGCGATTTGTGGGAAAGCGACTGCCGACCGAGGCGGAATGGGAGAAAGCCGCTCGGAGACAGAATATGCTCGGTGAAGTTTGGCAGTGGACATCGACTTGGTTTGCAGGCTATCCCAACTTCGAGAGCTATCCGTATCCGGGCTATTCTCAGCCTTACTTTGATCAAGCGCATCGCGTTCTCAAAGGTGGAAGCTGGGCAACTTTTCCGTGGGCGATGCGAAACAGCTTCCGAAACTGGTATTATCCCCACGTTCGAGAGATCTTCTCAGGATTTCGCTGTGTTTGTTCTGCTGGTGTCAGGAGCTAGTTGTGCCTCAAAATCTTAATATCTACGACCACGCGAACGTGTGCCAAGAGCAGCGCGTTCATCTCACGTATCTTGTCGATCCGGCTACCCCATCCGAAGATGAACTGCATCCGGGAAGTGATGTCGTACGCGGCTTGAGCCAAACACCGAAAACTTTGCCTCCGCGATATTTCTATGACGATCGCGGTTCTCAGCTATTTGAGCAGATCACTGAACTGCCGGAGTACTATCTCACTCGGGCTGAAACGGAGATTTTAAAGTCTTGTGCCCCCGAAATTGCTCAAATTACCGGAGCTTGCGAACTGATCGAACTTGGTAGCGGCAATTCAACCAAAACGCGAATTTTGCTCGATGCTTATCGAGCAGCAGGTTATCCATTAGTGTATTGTCCGATCGATATCAGTGCCGGAATTCTCGAAAGTAGCGCTCACAGCTTACTGAAGGATTATTCAGAGCTTGAAGTTTATGGACTGGTCGGAACCTACGAACTCGCCTTAGAGAAACTTCCACAACCCCAACTACCCAGTCGAATGATCGGATTTATCGGCAGTACGCTCGGAAATTTGAATCCAGAAGCATGTGAAATTTTCCTTACCCAAATTGCAAATGCGTTGAAGTCAAAAGAGTATTTTCTACTTGGAATTGATTTACACAAATCGACAGCGCAACTTGAAGCAGCATATAACGATCGACAAGGCGTGACCGCAGAATTTAACCTGAATATGCTGCAACATTTAAATCAGCGATTTCAGGGTGATTTTGATTTAACTCAATTTCAGCACGTCGCCGTTTATAACGAAAGTAAGCGACAAATTGAGATGCACCTACAAAGTTTGCGATCGCAGATTGTCCATCTTAAGGCATTAAATTTAACCGTTGAATTTGCAGCAGGGGAAACGATTCTAAGCGAAATCTCTCGTAAATTCGACCTTGATCAAATGAAACAGCTCTTGAGCGCAAAAAAACTCGACTGCGTTCAAGTCTGGACAGATTCGGATCAAGCCTTTGCCGTTCTGCTGTGTCAACGTGTCTAAAATTTGAAAAAGTCGATGAGCGATCGATCAATGGGCATTCTAAACTTCATCCAAAACAACCTAAAATCGGGCGATCTTAATGATTAAATTCGTTAGAAGATGTCCTTTTCTCAAGAAATCTATATAAACTGATATGGACAAACTGGAGGATCTGAACTTGAATAGTAGTGGAATCACTGAGTAGAATGCATCAATGTAGTCTATAAAAAGATTCAGAAATCCTGGATTGAGTCACAATAGGCTGAATACTGTATAGGAGACCGAAGTAAGCGTTGCAATCCAGTATGAGAAGGTGAAGGGGAGATGAGTGAAACGACATCATTTTTAGGAGGAGCAGCACTCGCAGGACTCGCGGCTGTCATTTTGTTGAAGGGAGGTGTCAGCAACGGTTCGCCTACGCTCTCACCCACTCAACCCCTACCGAATTATGGTTATTCTGTTCAACCGGGTGCGCCTGTCGCAACGGTCCCCCCGGCTGCCACGTCAACAACTGCTGATGCTGAAAAACAGCGTGCCGAAACCGAGCAACTGAAAACGATCGTCGAACAGCAGCGCATTCAAAACGAGCAATTCAAAGCTCAGCTTCAAAGCCAGCAAGCGCTGATTGAAACATTAAATGCTCAAAACAAAGCCGCAATGCCAGCACAGCAAAGACCTGCAAACTCCACAAGCGAGAACAATACCATCTTCTCAAATCTGCTGTGGATGCTAGGCGGCGTAATTTTGACCTTTGGCGGCGGGATGGCGCTGGTTGGAATGTTTGTGCTGCTTGCGAAACAGCAGCGTCCTTCTCGTACGATCGAAGTCGTTCACGATGAGTATCCGGACTATTTATCGAATCGTCGCAGAGCACAAATGATGCCTGCACGTCGATCGATTCGACGAGTTGAAGCAGAGGAAATCGATTAGCTGTAAAGTGTGAGGTGGCTTTTTTGCAACTTCACCCTCAATGAATAAAACACTCCGAGAAAGTTGGTATTCGATGCAGCGGCAGTTAACGCCTTATCTGTTTCTGTTGCCAGCTTTGATCGTGTTGGGAATCACGGTTTTTTATCCAGCCCTGCAAGCGTTTTATCTCAGCTTCACGCGCTATGACTTGATCGGAGAGCCGCAGTGGATTGGGTGGGAGAACTTTAAGCGGCTCAGTGGCGATTCGGTTTTTTGGCAGACGTTACGCAATACGATTCTGTACTTAGTGGGTGTGGTTCCGGTTTTAGCGATCGCACCGTTAGCCTTAGCAATTTTAGTGAATCAGAAGCTTCGAGGCATTCGCTGGTTTCGAGTAGCGTACTATACGCCTGTAATCATTTCGATGGTGGTGGCGGGCATTGCTTGGAAATGGTTGTACTCCGATAACGGATTGTTGAATCAGTTTTTACGAGCGATCGGTTTATCGGGTGTGCCGTGGTTGACTGATCCGAATTTGGCACTGTTTAGCGTCATGGTGGTGACGATTTGGAAAGGGTTAGGCTACTACATGGTGATTTATCTGGCGGGATTGCAATCGATTCCGGCGGAACTGTATGAGGCAGCGGCGATCGATGGCTCAGATGGGATTCGGAAGCATTGGGATATTACAGTGCCATTGATGCAGCCTTATTTGCTATTGGTTGCGGTGATTTCTGCGATTTCAGCCACGAAGGTGTTTGAAGAAATTTTTATCATGACGCAGGGCGGACCGTTGAATAGCTCTAAAACGCTTGTGTTTTATGTATACGAGCAGGCGTTTACGAAGCTTGAAATTAGTTACGCCTGCACGATCGGGTTAGTGATGTTTTTGATGATTTTGATGTTATCGATCGTGCGGTTGTCGGTACAGAGATCGACGGAGACCGAAGGCTTAGGCGAAACAAACCTGTAGAGTTTTTTAGAGCAAATTCTGTCTCAAGATTCCCTCCAATGGTTAGACGACCGGGATTTTGCTTGTGAATAAGGTTATGAAAAGAGAGATTTTTACTCTTAACACGATCGAGATCACTGTGCCGGAGAATCGAGAGCGTTGATTCGAGGCGTTTAATTAACCTAGGAGTAGCTTTGAGATGGAACCGAGAGCACTGAGCCTTGAACTTCGCAAAGGCGACAATCCTGACCTTTCTCGCCGCCGATTGATCACCGGACTTTCGGTGCTCGGTGCAACAATGGCAGAAGCCGTTTCGCTGTATCAGATTGGTGCGATTAAAGAACTACCAGATTTACCGCTTCCAGGAATTGATTCTAATAAAGTCGATGCTTCCGATTATGCCTACAGTATCTTAGATACTCCAGATGGATTTTTCATGCTGGTAAACTACTCGATCACCACATTGTTAGGGGGAGCAGGCTCGGCAAATCGAGCCACACAAGCGCCTTGGTTGCCGATCGCGATGGCTGGAAAAACGCTGATTGATTCGATCGTTGCACTGCGCCTAGCGCGGATTGAGTGGAGAGATAACGAAGCATTCTGCGCTTACTGTCAAGTGGCGACCTTGTGTTCGATCGCATCCTTCTTACTCGCGATTCCCGAAGCAAACCGCGCGGTTCAGTTTCTTTTGGGTAAACGCGATCCGGATACCGTTTAGAGATAGCCCATTGGATCGACAGGCTCTCCGTCTTTTCGCACTTCAAAATGCAAGTGAGGTCCTGTCGATAATCCAGTTGAACCTGTTGCAGCGATCGCTTTTCCTCGCTCTACAATTTGTCCTTCTGAAACATAGAGTTCTTGTGCATGAGCATACATAGTCGTGATGCCATTTCCGTGATCAAGAATGACTGCATTGCCGTACCCGCCGTACCATCCGGCAAAGATCACGACTCCGCGATCAGCAGCTAAAATCGGACTGCCATAATCTGCACCGAAATCGATTCCGGCATGAAAGCGTTGATAGCCGAGAATGGGGTGCATTCGATAGCCAAATCCGCTGGTAATTGGCGCATCGCTGGGTAAGTTAAATTGTCCTGTTCCTAAGATCACGATGCCATTTTTTGCGCGTTCTTCTGCAATGCGTTTTTGAATCAGTTCTCCGATGCTTTTTGAGTCTTTTTCGAGTTGAGCTTCTGCGGCTTCAAGGGCACGGCGGTTGGTTCTGAGGCGATCGACGACTTCTTTTTGAGACTCTGCCTGTTGCTCGAATTGTGACTTTTGCGCCATGAGTTGTTGGCTAATCAGGGCGATGTTATTTTTTTGTTGCTCAATTTGTTGGCGTTGACGATCGACTTTTTCGGCTTCGGTTTGCAGTTCGGTTAGGGTTTTGCGATCGTTTTTGTAAATCTGTTTAAGGCGAAATCGTCGATCGAGGAAATCATTGAGGTTTTCACTTTGTAGTAAGACTGCCCAGCCGCTACTGGCTTGCTGACGTTGTAGAAATCGCAAGCGTGAAACGGCAGCGGATTGCCTTTGCTGGTAACTCTTTTCGGCACTGCTTAGATCTGCTTCTAATTTTTTCAGGATTCGATTTGCGTTGCTTAGTTGTGCTTCGGTGACTTGAATCTGGCTTGTGGTGACTTGGATGTTTCGATGAATGCCAGTAAGGTCTTTTTGGGCAGATTGCTCTTGACGCTGCAACTTTTCGCGCTCTTTTTGTACTTGCGATCGCTGTTGGTCGATTTGCTGTTGTTGTTGCTTTAACTGGTTCACCTCCAGCGATGAAGTCTGAGCGAAGGTAGGCAAGATTAGAGAAAAGGAAACGATCTCGGCATACAACAAACCTAAAAGAAATTTTTTGAGCAAATCGAATAGGTGGGCGATCGTCAGCATAATCTCGACTCAATAAGTCTGTCAAAACATCGTTATTATGTCGAGATCAAAAATCTTGGCAATGCTGAAAACACGGGCAAAATCTGAATTAATTTTCCTATAGTAGAGATTTAAGTACTAGCCAGCAGAACTTCCTGTAACGCAGTCGATTCAGCATTTTTTTGCTCAAAGACGATCGGAATTTTGATCCAGAACGCAGCACCTTTTCCAGATTCCGATTCGCACCAGAGTTCGCCAGCGTGCTTATCTACAATAACTTGATAACTAATTGACAGCCCCAGCCCAGTTCCTTTGCCGATCGACTTTGTGGTGAAAAATGGATCAAATAGACGCGCTCTTACCTCTTCGGTCATACCACAACCATTGTCAGCAATGCAGATTAAAACGTGATTGTCTTCTGTAGTTGTGGTTGTTATCGAAATCCGGTAGTGCCTTTTCGTAAAGGGTAGATAAAATAAGGGGTGACTGCTATCTTCATCTCCTATGTCAAGCATTCCTC
>PSLO01000069.1:0-22411 GCA_040289665.1 Leptolyngbya sp. ERB_1_1
CTCACTGCCAGACCTTTAATTTTTCAAAGCTATTTACCTATGGCTGCTTCTCATAACTGATTTAGGATCGCTATATCTGTGGTTGCCCTTCATTTGCTCCAAACCTTTCTTTTGGTAGTCGAAATCGAGTTCTAACTTAACTTACGCTCCAGCTAAAATCAAAAGCGATCACCATGACTTACGAGTATGATTTGTTTGTAATCGGGGCGGGACCGGGTGGACTCTCTGCCGCAAAACGAGCCGCAACTTGTGGAGCAAAAGTCGCGATCGCAGAAGCCGCTCATCTTGGTGGAGCTTGCACTAACCTCGGTTGTATTCCCAAAAAACTCATGGTGTATGCTGCTGATTTCGCCACCTTTGCCGCTGCCGCAGAAGGATATGGCTGGACACGCACATCCCCCGAATTCAGTTGGCAACGCTTCAAACTTGCACGCGATCGTGAACTCGATCGACTTCGCCACGTTCAGCAATCTGCTCTAGAAAAGAAAGGAATTCAAATCATCTACGGTGCAGCAACTTTGGTGGATGCTCATACGATCGCAGTTAATGATCAGAAATTCACCGCAAACAAAATCCTGATTGCAGTAGGTGGAAAAGCAACCAAACCGAAGATCGCAGGCGTTGAGCATACGGTGACATCCGATGATATGTTTCAGCTTGAACAGTTACCGAAACGCCTAGCAATTATCGGTGGTGGGTACATTGGAGTTGAATTCGCAAGCGTCATGCGCGGATTTGGAGTCGAAGTGGTTTTGATGAACCGAGAAGACTGCATTCTCACTGGATTTGATGACATGATTAGCCATACTTTGAGAGCAGGACTGATCGATCGTGGAATTCAAAGCTACTGCAACACCACCGCAGACAAAATCGATCGCGTTGATAATCAAATCCAACTCCATCTCACGGGCGATCACTCTGATACTCTCACAGTCGATACGGTACTTTGTGCGATCGGACGCGCTCCGAATCTAGATCATCTTGGCTTAGAATCAGTTGGCATCGAGCTAGACGGAAAAGCGATCGCGGTAGACGAATTCAGCCGCACAAATCTAGCAAACATCTACGCGGTTGGAGATTGTACCAATCGTAAACAACTTACTCCGGTTGCGCGTGCTGAAGGAAAAGCGTTTGCAGACACGGTGTTTAACAATCAACCGACTCAAATCGATTCGCTGATTCCTTCTGCGGTGTGTTCTCGTCCCGAAGCCGCAACGATCGGACTGAGCGAATCTGAAGCGCGTGAGAAATTTGGCGATCGCGTTCAATGTCATCAAACCGAATTCACCCCGCTTTTTCACACGCTAAGCAAGCAGAAGTCTCAGAGCGTTGTGAAATATGTGACGTATGACGATCGCATTCTGGGAATTCATTTTGTTGGAATGGATGCCGCAGAAATCATCCAAGGATTTGCATTAGCGATGAAAAAGGGCATCACGAAAAGCGAGATTGATAGCGCGATCGCAATTCATCCTTCATCGGCTGAAGAACTATTCTCAGTGGATTAGAGTTCCTTGCGATCGCGGTTTTACCTAATTGTTGCTCGTATCCATCGTCTTAACAAACGGCTTTTCCATCTCTGTAAAAGGTTCCATCTGTTGTTGCGTCAAGATCTCGATCGTGGCATCAGAAATATCGCCCTGTCGTTGAGCAATTCGATCGCGCAAGATGTCCTCCGAAGCTTCACAGTACAAAATCTCAATTGGAATTCCATGCGCTTGTGCTTGCTCGATCACCGGAGCGCGTAAGGCTTGTCGATCATATTTTGCATCAAGAATCACCGCATATCCTTGAGATGCCAAAGTTACGCCTAAATTGAGTAAGCGATCGTAAGTTTTCTGAGTCATCTCCGGACTGTAGAGCGAATCATCACCTTTTGCATCTAGCGCCACACCACCTAAATGCTTACGAACAGCATCAGAGCGAATCTGAATTGCTCCAGATTCTCGCGCTAGTTTTGATGCGATCGTGCTTTTTCCTGATCCTGATAGTCCCGACATCAAAATAATCTTGCCTTGTTTCAGTTTTGTATATTCCCAAGACAAGCGATAATAACGACTAGCAGTTTCTTTTGATTCTGCTTTGACCGACTCCGGAACACTCGGATCACTGAGCAAGAAAGATGTCACCTTTGCCCGCACATAAGATTGCCGACTGTTGTAAAGCGGCAGAACTTGTAAGCCTTCCCAATCTCCGGATTGCTCAAGATAAGCATTTAAGAATAGATTGCTGAGGTCGGGACGATTCCGAGCATCGAAATCCATAATGATGTAAGCAATGTCGAACATGGTATCGACAAAGCGGAACGGCTCATTAAATTCAATGCAATCAAACAATAGAATCTTGTTATTCCAGAAACAGATGTTTCTCAAGTGAACATCACCATGACACTCGCGGATAAATCGATGCTCAACTCGGTTTTTGAACAATGCTTCATTCTCAGCAAATAGCTTATCTGTATAAGCCTTTGTCTGCTCAAATTGTTCTTGAGTCTGAGCAACACCGATGTATCCAACAGTTTGATCATAGTTTTCGTCGATCGCTTGTCGAATCTGCGACACTTCCCCAAAGCTCAAAATGTAATCGTTCGTCGGTGCAGATTTGTGAAATGCTGCCAGCACTTTTGCTAAATCGCTCAAATGCTGCTCTGTTAATTCACCACGATCGTACATTTCACTCAGTAACGCCGATTGCGGAAACTGCCGCATCTTCACAACATAATCAACAGGCTCACCTTCTCCGCGCAGAGTGAACTTGTCACCCGCTTGTGTAATCGGTAAAACGCCTAAATACAATTCTGCTGCACCGCGTTGATTCAGCCGCAACTCTTCATCACAGAAATGTTTGCGTTTCTCCAGCGTGGAATAATCCAAGAAACCAAAATTCACAGGCTTCTTCAGCTTATAAACATAGTCTCCAGTAAGAAAAACATAGGAAACGTGCGTCTGAATTAACTCGATCGCGCCTGTCACCGGATGGTCATAAATCGCAGGATTGAGAAGCGCTTCAACGATCGCGGGAAGAGTCGTAGTCGTCATAAGTTACATTCACTAAAAAAGCCAGGGATCTCTCCCTAGCTTTTTATACATCGAATCCAGTAGGAAGCCGCAAGAACTAATCTTTTTGAGCAAAGAAGCTGATGTGATACAGCGAACCTCTCCAAGGGTGCATTTGCACTTCGCGCATCACCGTCTTACCATTCCAAGATAATTCTGGAATACTCACTTCAACCACAGACTTATTTGCAGCAGCATCGCGCACTAAGAAACCCGCTGCTTTTGCATCCACAACCAGTTGAATGGATTCGGCTCCATTGTGACCATATAGAGTTGCAGGAATCTTGCCATCGCGACGCAACGCGTTCGGCTTACTTCCTTCGGGACGTTTTTGAGCTTCGATCGAGAACGGCATAATTTGAACCTAAGATTAACTAAACATTAGCGGGTTGGGGCGTTTCGTTGATATACAACAGCGCCCGTTTCGGACCATGAATGGGATCTTCGACAATAATGGTTTGATCGCGTTTCGCGCCCAAAGAAACGATCGCGATCGGCACATCCATCAATTCTGCCAAAAACTTGAGATATTCAAGCGCTTCTTTCGGCAAATCATCGAGCGATCGACAGTCTTCGGTCGATCGCTTCCATCCTGGCATGGTTTCGTAAATCGGCTTGCACTGAGCAAACAAGCGCGAATTACTGGGAAAATCTTCGCAGCGCTGTCCATCGATTTCGTAGGCAACACACACTTTGATTTCGTCCATTGCGTCTAAGACATCCAGCTTCGTAATTGCGAGACAATCTAGACCATTGATGCGAACGGCGTACCGTCCAATCACTGCATCAAACCAACCACAGCGCCGCTGCCGTCCGGTCGTCGTGCCAAATTCGGCTCCACGATCGCACAACAATGCGCCCATTTCTTCGTGTAGTTCGGTCGGAAAGGGACCTTCACCGACACGAGTGGTATACGCTTTCGCGACTCCGATCACACGATCGATCACGGTCGGACCGATCCCCGTTCCCACACAAGCCCCACCGGATACCGGATTCGAGGAGGTGACATACGGATAAGTGCCATGATCTAAATCGAGTAATGTTCCTTGTGCACCTTCAAACAGAACGTTGCGCTTCCGGCGAATCGCATCGTAGATCTTCAGCGAACTATCCACGACATGGGGGCGCAACCGTTCTGCATAACCCATGTATTCTGCGAACACTTCATCGACGTTCAGCGGCGGCAAACTGTAGAGCTTTTCAAGAATGACATTCTTTTGTGCGATCGTCCATTCCAACTGTTCGCGGAATCCCTCTGAATTCATCAGATCGACAATCCGAACTCCTGTCCGCTCTGACTTATCCGCATAGGTCGGACCAATTCCGCGTCCGGTCGTGCCAATTTTGTGATTTCCGCGCTGTTCTTCTGCGGCTTTATCGATCAAGCGATGGTATGGCATCGTAACGTGCGCGGTTTCAGAAATCAGTAAATTCTGAGTCGAAATACCGAGCGCTTCGAGTTGATCGAGTTCTTGAAGGAGAACTTTTGGATCAATCACCGTGCCGCAACCGATAATACATTCGGTTTCTGGGTACAAAATTCCAGACGGAATCAAGTGAAGTTTAAAGGTTTGATCCTTGACGACAACCGTATGTCCTGCATTGACACCGCCTTGATAGCGTACAACGACATCCGCCGACTTGCTCAACAGATCGGTAATTTTGCCTTTACCTTCATCGCCCCACTGGGCGCCAATTACAACTACGTTAGCCAAGGTTTTCAGGAGTCTAAAGTTTTCAACAAACTCTCATTATCCTCATGCGATGTCAAAAGTGTCAATCGATCGCCAATTTCAACATAAACAAAATTCTTCACACCGCAGAATCAATCCCATTCCGCCGCTTCTTCAGCTTCAATTTGCGCGATCGATCTTCTCACGTCCTGCCAATTCACTCGATCGCGTCGTTCATCTCGCACCAATTGCCCCCGCTGCATCTGTAAAACTCTCTCACCAAACCGCTCCGCCCATTCAATCTGATGCGTCACAGCTAAAACGGTACAATTCACCTGCTGCAAAATCTTCAGTAATGTTTCACTCCGATTTGCGTCTAAATTTGCGATCGGTTCATCCAATAGTAAAACAGCAGGCTGACAAATTAGAACTCGCGCGATCGCAATCCACTGACGCTCTCCGGTTGAAAGCTCTAATTCTGTACGATCGAGCCAATCACGCGGAATGTTCATTCGTTCAATCCCCTCGCTCACGCGCTGATCGATCTCTTTCAGATTTCTTAATTTCAGCGGATAGCTCAATGCTTCTCGAACGGTCATTCCGAACAGTTTCGGTTCTTGTGCCACGAAGAGAATTTGCTGTCGTAATTGCAGCACCGGAATCTCTCGATAGGGCTTTCCTTCAAATTCGATCAAACCTGCACTCGGTTCCGCCAGTCGATTCAGCAATCGCAGCAATGTTGTTTTACCAGAACCAGAAGCACCGACGATCGCAATTCGATCGCCCTGATTCACCTCAAATGAGATATTTCGCAGCAATTGATATCCTGCGCTTGGCGTTCCTTTTTTCGTGTCGCTGCCAGCCGCAAAACTGACTTGGTTTAAACGCAACTGTGTCATTTAGAAAATCTACTTTGATCGCACTGAATCTAGTAAAGCATTGAGATCGCGCATCACTCTCAATGGATTTCGACCAAAGAAAAGCGCCGCAATCACCGCCTCTCGCGGATTTCTACCTGTCTTTTTCACCGCTGCGATCGCGGCTTGAGGCGAAAGCCCTCGACCGTAAACCAGCCACGCCGCTAAAACGTGTCCGGTTCGCCCAATCCCACCTGAGCAATGCACCAATACTTTCTCATTCCCTTGATCTGCTTCAGCGAGAAACGGCAGAATTTCCTGAATGAGATTAATACGATCGCACAATCGAAAATCCTCGATCGGACTCCAACAGACGGCGTTAAATTGCTGTTGATAGGTTCCAATTAAATCCCTATAACGACTTAGTTGAGACTCCGGCAATAAACAGCAAATACGCTGAATTCCTTGAGCTTTCATGAACTCAATCCAAGCCTGAACCGCTTCGTCTTGATATCCTGGACGCGCCGAACCAAAGACGATCGATTCTTGCTCACTAGCAGCAGCAAACTTGTACATTTACAATTTTCCGAGCGCGATCGCAGTTGAAACTGTCCAAGCATCAATCAGCAATAACAACAGTGTGAATCCCAACAAAATCAGATACATCCACGGTTGAGACAATGGTTTGATATCCGTTGTGTCAATTCCCGTTTCTGCCTGAACTCGATTCACCAATCGCGCGAATCCCACTACGCGCATTGGTAGCAAATATCCTTCTTCGGACTTGCTGAGGAAATAGTAAACCAGTCCACCTTGTCCGGTTGATCGAGGTTTTAGCGCTTTCACTTCTGACCAAGGAAGCTGCCATCCTTTGCGAAAAAACTTCGGAACCCAAACCGGATAAGTCACTTGAATCCCATCCGCATCCAGGATCACCCGTTCACTTAATGCACCAAACAAAGCGATAAAGCCGATCACAATTCCCACCCAAAGCCATCCGCTTGAAACAGGTGCATTTGTCGTTTCTGCTAACACTGGAAGCGGGGCTGTGAGCGCAATATATAAACTGAGCAACGTCAATCGAATCAACGGCGAAATCCGAAAAACGTCACTGTTTGAGGGCGCTTCAGAGGTCATGCAAATTCACCAATCCAACTTAAAATTTTACGATTCACAATGTCCGGTTGCTCATCGTGCGGACAATGACCCGCATTCTCGATCTCAACCAGTTCCAGCTTTTGATTGAGTTTCACACAAAATGCTGACAAACTCGGAGGCACAAACTTATCTTGCTTGCCCCAAAATAGCAGCATCGGAATCTCTAGCGTCGGCAAAATCGATCGTGCCCTATACTCTGTGATCTTAGGTGTTGTCACCATTGATCGCAAAGCTTTCGGTGCACCACGATCGCGGGCTGGAATCGACAAAATTTCCACCAACTCATCTGTAATTCCTTCCGAATTCGCATATGCCTGCCGCGCCCACAATCGAATCAACCGCGAACTTCCCAACACCCGAAAGAACGGATTAAAAATCAGCGGAAACGTGAAAATACTCTTCGCCACCGCTGCGATCGGACGAACCACTTTCACCGCTGTCCCCGTCCATTCAGGCGCATCCAACACCGAAGAATCCGGCAAATTCAGCATCACCAAGCCTTTTACCATTTCGGGATACGCTTTCGCCACCGCTAGACACACTGACGACCCGATCGAATTCCCAATCAGTACAACGGGTTCGCGCACAAAGGTTAGCCAAAAATCATGTACCTGCTCGATCCAAAGCGCCACGTTATACGGTGCGATCGCTTTCTCAGATGCGCCAAACCCCAGTAGATCCAACGCATACACCGTATGATGCTGACTCAACACCGATACATTATGTCGCCAATGTCCGATCGAGGCTCCAAATCCGTGAATCAACATCAACGGTGTCGAACTCTCTGATTTTTGCGATCGTGCATAGGTATATCTTGTTTGCCAGCCGCGCCACATCCAATCGCGCTGACTTCCAATTCGTTGCCGCCAAGGTAAAGCGTCTACCACAGTTTATATTGATGAGCTATATGCTGATATTTTAGCGAAAGTTCTGGCGGGAATAGAGCGAAAAGAATTCTAGACGCTACGATTAGAATCGTCTTCCTCCGGGGAATACGTTTGGAGAACGAAATACTCTATGCAAATGCAACCCCAAACTGCTGATCAGGTTTTTCATATTACTTTGGAAAAACTCTGCCATGACTATCTTCCTTCTCGTCATCCATTTTTCCAAAAGCTTGCAGCATTCCCCTCTGACCAGTTGCGGTCTTCTCCTCTCCTCTCCGAACTATATTTCAGATACCAAGCTGCTTGTCATGCCACTCGCGTCATGGCTTACCATCTACCTCATCTAGACACTCCAGCCCTTCGCACGCGCAAATTTAAAGTTTTGCAAGACGACGATGGACTCGAAAATGGCGATGCTCATCACTACCAGCTCAGACGAGCTTTTGAACACATTGGCTC
Organism: Leptolyngbya sp. ERB_1_1; assembly: GCA_040289665.1. Taxonomy (GTDB): domain Bacteria; phylum Cyanobacteriota; class Cyanobacteriia; order Leptolyngbyales; family Leptolyngbyaceae; genus Leptolyngbya. The sequence goes on from PSLO01000069.1 coordinate 8,091, forward strand.
CCCCCTCATGGTTCAGGATGAAGTGTTCGGTGGTTTGGATGAACTTCAGACGGTGCTAGACCCCGTGACCGCAAAGTTCGTTACGCTCGTTCAAACGTTATATCCGCAGTCTCTTGGAGCTTGGTGCATCGTTGAAGGATTAGCAGACAATTGGATGAAAGCCCTGATGAGCAGTCTTTCCACTCATTTCCCCACCATTCAACAGGAACCCTATTTTGCAGCCTGCTTTTCTCAGAAAATCGAAGAAAGGCACGCAGAGGATTCTAGGGAAATGACTCAACTGGTTCTGGCACGATCGCCCGCCTTACTCGCTCCCACGCTTCAAGATGCACACAAAATGGCGGAGGGAATCGACCAGCTTTGGTCTGGCTTAGAACAAATGCTAGAACAAGGTGAATCGGAAACCGTCTACTCGCGCTTGGCAGCTCAATCTTTTGCTTTAACCAGTCTTACGCGGCTGTCCAACCCCTTCTAATCTTGCTGGCTTCCACAAAGGCTTGAAAAATTCGCTCATGATGCGGATCATTTTTAGACAGTTCGGGATGCCACTGAACGCCAATTGCCCAAGGATGAGATTGGTGTTCGATCGCTTCAATCAATCTATCTTCTACGGCGTAAGCAACGACTCGCCAACCTGCTGGAACCATTCGCACGCCTTGATGATGCCAGGAAACGACTGAAATTTCCGTGTTTTGGGTAATCTTTGCAAGCTGGCTTTCTGCCCGAATTTGAACCATGTGTGCAGTCGGATTACGTTTTCCCGGTTCTGGATCAACCCGGTGCAGGATCGGATTACCATTCTCATCAGGCATATGTGGAATCAATGTTCCGCCCGTTAGCACAATCATGATTTGCATCCCGCGACAAATGCCTAGAAACGGCAGTTTAAGCTTCAGTGCTGCTTCAGCAAGCTTGAGTTCAAATTCATCTCGCTCTAGATCGACAGAATAAATTTCAGGATGTGGCTCTCCCTGATACCAACTCGGATCGATATCCCCACCGCCAGGAATGATCAGACCATCTAAAGTGTCCAGCAGCAATGCCGGATCAGATTCTCCAGGAGGAAGTAGCACAGGGATTCCTCCTGCCGCACGAATGGCATCAAGGTATGCTCCAGACAGAGAAAAGGGAGAAGCCTCGCGGCGACCGTAAGTGGTGATTCCAATCAAAGGGGGTTTTAGAGCGTTACTCATCGTCTTCGGTTGCTCCTAACATTTTTAGCGTGTTGATTTGGGCGATCGTTAAATTAGTCGCTCCTGCGATCTTCATTCCATCGTAGAGTTTAGGCGATCGTATCGGATGCAGCGCTTTCGTTTGCAAATTCCAGAGTCCGATCGCGCCATCTTCGCTACTCGTCACCAAGGTTTTTCCATCTGATTGAAAGGCAACCGACCAGAGGCGTTCTTGATGTCCTTTGAACGTTGTAAGCGTAGGTTGATCCAGATTCTCAATGTTCCAAATCTCCACGATCGGTTGTTCACCCACACTCGCTAATTGAGTTCCATCCGGGCTAAACGCGATCGAGCGAATCCAACCTGCTTTTCCTTTTAGCGTTTGCTGACAAGTCCCAGTTGCAAGATCCCAGAGTTTCACAGTTTGATCTTCGCTACCACTGGCTAATTGAGTTCCATCCGGGCTAAACGCGATCGAGCGTACCCATCCTGTATGTTCTTCTAAGACTTTGAGACAGCGACCTGTTTTGCTATCCCAAAGTCGTATCGTGCGATCCTCACTGCCGCTGGCGATCGTCATGCCATCAGGACTAAATTTGGCTGACCAGATCCAACTGCGATGCCCTTCTGGAAACTTGAAACACTGCCCGGTTTGAATGTCCCATAGCCTTAAATGTTTATCGTCGCCGCCGCTCATAAGCTGGCAATCATCTGGACTAAATGCTAGTGTCAGTACGCGATCGGTGTGATCTTCGAGCACTTGTGATTGTTCTCCGGTCTGAGTATTCCAGAGCATGATGCGATGATCGTCACTGCCACTGGCAACGAGTTTTCCATCTGAGCTAATTGCGATCGCCCGCACTCGACTGGTATGCCCAGTCAGCATTTTTTGAATTACTCCTGTTTGTAGATCCCAAATCTTAACGGTTTGATCCTCACTCCCACTGATTAATGTTCGATCGTCAGAACTCAGCGCAATTGACCAAGCCCAATCTGTGTAGCCTTGAAAGGTTTTCAGACATTGCCCAGTCCGGGTATCCCAAAATTTTATGGTTCTATCGTCGCTACTGCTTACGAGCATCTGACCGTCCGACGAAATAAACGTGAGCGCCCAGACGCGCTCGGTGTGTCCTTGATCCCCTTCGAGTCTTCGGAGACATTCACCAGTTTCTACATCCCAAAGAATCACTCGATGATCTTCGCTGCCGCTGGCAAGACAAGTGCCGTTCGGACTGAAAGCGATCGATCTTACCCATCCACTATGGTCTGCTAGAGTATGCAGTTGTTTTCCAGTCGAAATCTCCCAAACCGCAATCGTTCGATTGTCCCCTGCACTGGCTAGCAGTTTTCCATCTGGACTTATGGCAATACAGCGAATGCGTCCCTGATCGCCCGGAAGCTCTCGAATCGCTGTACCGTTCTGGATATCCCACAAAGTAATCGTCCTGTCGCTACCGCCGCTAGCAAGGACGTTTCCATCTGGACTAAAGACAATCGATCGCACCCACCTTGGGCATTTCATCTGAGCAATTAGCGCTCCCGTTTGCACATTCCACAGCCGAATTGCACCGTCTTCAGCACTACTAGCAACGCTCTGACCATCGGGACTGAACGCAACCGACCAAACTCTGCTCTCATGTCCGTCCAAGGTCTTGAGCCGCTGTCCCGTACTCGTATTCCAGAGCATCACCTTTTTGTCATCGCTACCGCTCACCAGTGTTCTTCCATCTGGACTAAATGCGACAGAGCGCACCCAATTATGATGACCGCTCAGCGTCATGAGTGGACGACCATCAAAATCGCTGAGACGGATTTTGCTCTTGGTATCGCCTAGCGCCAGCACTGATCGCTTCGGGCTAGACGCGACACAAAGCACTGTCCCAAAGGCTTCCGTAAATCGAGACTTATCCAAGTCGGCGCGTCGAAAATCTACGCCTTGCAAGTTCACCCCTCGGAGATAAGCTTGCCAGATTGTTAACTGCGATCCTTTGGGACTAGAGAGATCAAGGTTTTTGAGACTAAAGTTACAGCAATGTAGCAAGAGATTAAGAATATTACCGATCGCATATCCCTTGCGTTGAATGTTCTCGCCTTTGTGCTTGAGTACCCCAATCAGGTGTGTTTCAAGATCGACCACATTGCGAGAGACGGGATCGAGGATGAGTTGAACTTGATTGTTTCTGATGTAGTCTTTTGCAGTTGCTTTGATCAAGGCATACTCATTCAACAGGTCAAATTCACCCGTTTCAATCTCCTGGCTGACGGTTTTGATCAATCGGTTTGTAATATATTCGATCACTACATTTTGTAGCGTGAATCGCCCGTCTACAGGTTCAATCAGCGATCGACGTTTCAGCATACCGAGACTGGCTAACAACTCGGAGAACTTTGGCTTTTCAACGAGATCGTTGAACAATTCTCGAACAGTGACAGGTTCCCGATTAATGGCTAGCCAGTACATGATCTGCCTCTCTAGCTTCGGCAAGCGATCGAACTGCTCATCTAACAAGTCTTCAATGCGAATGAATGGCGCAACATCCTGCAATTGCGTCAGAAACTCTGAAACATTGCCATTAAACAGATCTTGAATAAAAGTCGAGACGAGCTTGAGCGCTAGTGGATTGCCACTATATTTATCCACGACTTGAGCGAGATCCTTATCTGACCCCGATAGCTCTTTCTGTCGCAAAATGCCGAATGCTTCCACTGGTTCCATCGGTTTGAGCAAAAACGATCGAATCGGTGAATTGACTCCCTCCGGGATGGCAATTTCTGTAGGTTCGGTGCGGCTTGTGAGAATAATGCAGCTTTGATGAGGTAATTTACCAACTCGATCGAGCAGAGTACCGTAGCTTTTGAACTTGTCTTGATAGTCAACGCCCTGATCCTTTGAGGTCGCTTCGTCTTCTCGAAAAATCGATTCAAAATTGTCCAGAATCAACAAACACCGAGATTTCTGAAAATATGAAATCAACTGACTGATTTTCTCCTCCTGGCTTCCTTTAGGATCGGCATCTTTTGACACGACTCGCATAATGTCAGCCAAAAGGTCTTCTAAAGGCACTGCATCTCGCAGACTTCGCCAAATCACATAGTCAAATTCATTTCGTACCCGCTTCGCCAACTCTACCGCTAACGTCGTTTTTCCCAATCCACCAATGCCTAAAATTCCTAAAAGCCGACACTGATCTTGAACGATCGCTGCTTCTAAAGTCTTGAGTGCCTCCGTTCGTCCGTAGAAAACAGAGCTATCAGGAGCATCTCTCCAATCTTCTTTCGGTTGGCTGCGAGACAAGTGACTTGCCGCTTCTGCATCCGCTGAAATTTCCTGCTGCTGTTCTTGAGTGGCTTCAAGTCTAACTCTTCCGAATCGAGCGAACTTGCTCAGCCTGTTGTCTTAGATTCCTCAAACTACATCGACCTGAGGGATTGCAGTGGAGGCAATTGTGAGATGGTTCTGTTGCCAGACATTTCGCTCGAAGAAGATCCGATCGACCTTGAAAGTCAGTCAAACTCAGAAGTTACTGTAATTCTGGTGATTGAACTGGAGCTGTTCACGATCAGGGTGATAGTGATTCAGTGAATTCTCAATTACAAAATGCTTCGTTCTTAACACGATCAAGCTCTACAGAGTAAAATAGAAGACCAGGGAGATATTTCGTCAAACTCAGTACAATGACGAATATTAGCTCTCAGTTCATTGACAGTTCTTCATCGATCGAGAAAAATTTGTCGATCGAACTCTGTCCCCTTATCCACTTACTTAACAGGTGCTTGTGATAGAAAAAAGACCCAATCGAGATATGCCCACGATTAACGAACGGATTCGATTTCCTAAAGTTCGTGTCATCGATGCAGACGGCTCTCAGTTAGGCATTATGACTTCGCGCGAAGCGCAAACGATGGCAGACGAAAAGGAACTTGATCTCGTACTCGTCAGCGACAAGGCTGATCCCCCTGTCGTAAAAATTATTGACTACGGTAAGCACAAATTCGAGCAGGAAAAGAAAGCCAAAGAAGCGAAGAAAAAGCAGCACACCGTTGATGTTAAGGAAGTCAAAATGCGCTACAAAATTGAGGAGCACGATTACAACGTGCGAATCAATCAAGCCGAACGCTTCCTCAAAGCCGGAGATAAAGTCAAAGCGACGATCATGTTCCGAGGACGAGAAATTCAGCACAGTGATCTTGCTGAAACTTTGCTGAAGCGGATGGCAACTGACCTCCAAGAAATTGCCGAAGTGCAACAAGCCCCGAAAAAAGAGGGACGAAATATGATGATGCTCCTCGCGCCGAAGAAATAAGCCGCGACATCATTACAGATGAATTTGGGACAGTGGGATCATTTCTCGCTGTCCTTTTTGCTTGGTTTTGAGTTGCAATATGTTGGGCATCTTAGGGAGGATTCCTCTGATTTAGGAATCGTGTGCATCAATTCAATTGGAACACCCCTCTTCATGGCTTCGACCACTCAAGCTTCCGAAAAATCAGGCGAAAACTCCTTTCTACGCTGGATTAATCTTCGATCGGGTGAAGGCAATCGAACGTTTTGGATGTTCGCCTTCTATACATTCACCTCAACAGGACTGATGTGGCTCGAAGCTTGTTCGGTTGAGATGTTCTTAACACAATACGGGGCGGCAAATTTACCACTCATTTATATTGCGAGTGCAGCGATTAAGATTGGCTTGGGATGGCTATATTCGGAACTTCAGCGCTACTTGCCCTTGAGAATAGTGATTGTTGCGATCGCAGTCCTACTCGCATCTCCGCTTCCCTTCTTTTCATTCGGTTTGAGTGGCGGATTTGGCGATCGGATCGGACAGTTCTATGTGCTGCAAGTCGTTGTCTTTTCGATGCAGCTTTGGCTAGAAGCGAGTCATGTTCTCAATGATCTCAATGCCTCAATTACCGCAAATCAACTTTTCAATATTCGTGAAATCAAACGTACCTATCCCCTGATCAGTAGTGGAATTCTAGTTGCGGATGTGGTGGGCGGATTTTCGCTGCCGTTTGTTCTCAGGCTATTTCCGCATGATGTAGCGGTCTCACAAGTATTGCTGATTGCGTTCGGGTTCATGATGACTGGAACAGTGATTTTAGCAGGACTGAGCCACAGTTATCAGCAAGCATTTCCAGAAGTTCGACGGCGGCGGGATGATGCGATCGCTGAACATTCCACCACTCGCCTGCAAGGTCAGATGCAGCGATACATGACTCTGTTGCAGATTTTCTTCGCATTGGCGCAAGTATTTCTGCTGCTGGTTGAGTTTCAGTTTCTCACCCAGCTTGGACGCAACTCCGGAATTTCGGCTGAAATCGGTGGCGGAGAGATTGCCGGATTTTTAGGCGTTTTTAATGGGGCATTAGGGATTTGTGAACTGGCGATGCAGTGGCTTTTCTCTAGTCGTGTTCTTGATCGTATTGGGGTATTCCGATCGCTGATGATGCTCCCGATCATTATTCTCGGATTTAGTGGAGTTTCGATTACGGGAATTTCTCCTGTATTTCTGAGTGTTCTCGTGATGCGGTTTCTCTATGAGTTACTGCATTACACGTTGTTGAGTGGGAGTGTTCCGTTTCTGTTTTACTCTGTGCCGGATTATTTACGAAATCGAGAGCAGGCGAAAGTTCGCGGCATTGCAGAACCGATTTCTACGGCTATCACTGGGCTGATCTTATTAGGACTGGTGCAACTCGGTCTAAACGGAGTCGGTGTTGCCGAACAGAATCTAAGTTTTGGACTGATGATTGTGTTTGCCTTTGGGTGGCTTTCGACGATCGTATTTCTCAAAAAAGAGTACCTCAATCTCTTAGTGCTCAATGCAGGACGCGGGCAACTGAGTACCTCTGATGTCGATATGAAAGCGCTTAGACAAAAGACGATCGAGACATTAGAGAAACCAGGAGCCGATGAAGATAAACGCGCCTGTATTGAGTTTTTGAGCGAAATCGATGGCAAGAATGCTGGAGAAGTTCTCGCCCCGTTGCTCTTAAAACTCACACCCGAATTGCAATACAAAAGCATTGAAGTGATGCTGAATCATCCCAGTCCAGCATTCTTAAATCCAGTTAAGTCACTTTGTTCGCAGCGTCCCGCACCGGAAGTAATGGCTGTAGCACTCCGATATATTTGGCTAACCGAAGAGACAGCGGCATTTAGTGAACTACGCCACTATCTCAAGCCAAATCATCCTTCGATCGTCAGAGCAACCGCGGCATCGCTGATTTTACGTCAAGGTACGATGTCGGAAAAAGCAGAAGCAACCTATGTGTTGCAAGCAATGTTAAAGCATAAACAGACCCAAGAACGGGTCATCGGCTGTCGCGCTCTAGGAGGTGCGGTTCATCTACAAGGATTACGGCTTTGGTTGAAGCCTTATGTACCAGAGTTACTGAAAGATCCGTCGATCGAGGTGAAGTGTGCTACGCTCGAGGCGATCGCGGCAACCCGGTCTGAGGAGTTCTACCGCTATCTGCTCAGCGGTTTGTATTGTCGCCCCACTCGCGAAGCAGCTAAATCAGCCTTAGTACAGCTAGGCAATGAGGCACTACCAAGGCTGATTCGTCTCGCTGATGATGCTGAGCGTCCTTCATTAGTTCGGAGTGAGGCATTTAACGCGATCGGTCAAATTGGCACACCTGAAGCGATCGAGCTTCTGATTTCTCGCTTGGTTACTTCTTGGGGAACCATTCGACGCTTACTGTTGCGAATTTTGCTCAAAGTACCAAACGAGCAAGGGATCGAAGCCGTCTCAGAGCGTTTAGGCAGACAAGGGATCGAACAACTGATCGAGCAAGAATTAATGTTAATGGGGCAAGTGTATGCCGCATCAATGGATTTAATTCTGGAACGAGTCCGCTGCGATGAGACTGTATTGTTACGATCGGCGCTCGAAATCTTGCCAGTTGATGGCATCGATCGATTGTTCTTGCTGATGAAATTTCTTTATCCAATCGGTTCGATTCGAGTGGCAGAATTTAACTTACAATCTGAGTCGCGATCGGCGATCGCACAAGGGTTAGAAATTCTCGATAGTACATTAGATATTGCTAGCAAGCAGGCGCTTTTGGGAGTGCTCGATCGCGAATTACCCATGGATAAGCTGCAAAGTTTGTCGAGTCTTGTCCCTTATACGCCAATGCAACCGAGCGATCGACTAAACCACCTGTTAGAACTGCGGCACTTTATTTCAGATTGGGCGTTGGCGTGCTGTTTTCATTTAGCAAGACGGGCACATTGGAATATCAGCGGTGATGCGATTCGATCGAGTTTGCGGCATCCGAGAGGATATGTGCGAGAAGCAGTGTTGAGCTATGTGGCTGAACAGTATCCGCAACAGTTAGGACGAGTGTTACAAGGATTTCAGAATGAACGCAATCCGATCGTGTCAAAGCAGGTAAAACAAATGATGCGGAAGTTGGATGCGAGCTTACCGGAGGAAATTTCCACAGTACGTTCTTCTCAACGTCCGAATCTCAGGGTGATCTAGTTATTGTGTGAGAAAACGCCAGATATGCTGAACAGTTTTGAACGATTATTGCTTGTGCGAGGAGTCCCAATCTTTAAGGAACTACGGGACGATTTTCTAGTACGGCTGGCATCAATCATGGAAGAGCGATCGTATGCAGTACGAGAAACAATTCTAGTTGAAGGTCAAGAAGGTCGATCAATGTATGTCATCTGTAAAGGCGTTGTTCGAGTTCACAATGGCAGTCGCGATCTGACATTTTACAAGCGCGGCGATTTTTTCGGTGAAATGTCACTATTTGATTCAGAACCGCGATCGGCCTCTGTCACCGCGATCGAGCCTTGTGAATGTCTGGTTTTAACGCAGCAACAACTCTATGAAGCCGTTGATGAAACGCCTGGAATCGCGCTGAATTTGATCAAAATTCTCTCTGGGCGAGTGCGCGAGATGAATAAAGAGATTAAAGTGCGAGACCAGGAAATTCGCTTGCTCAAAGGGGAACCGATCACACAAATTCACTAGCTTCTGATTTTTCACTGGCTTCTGATTTCAGTGCCTCTTTCACCAGTTGCAAAATCTCCGATCGTACTTGTTGATGATGGTTTGCAGCACACCAAGGACGTAGATACAGAATGGTTGTTTCTGTGCTGATAGACTCCACATGACAAGTCGGTCTAGGTTCGCGCAAAACTAATGGATGCGGCTGCACCAGAGATAACAGATGCGTAATGGTTGAATCAATGTCTCGATCGCCAATATCGATCTGCAAATCAACGCGCCGAGTCCCCATGATCGTATTGTTTTTCAGCGTTCCACTAAATAAATTGCTGTTGGGAACGGTAATACGGACATTATCAGGAGAAACGATCGTCGTTGAGAACAATCCAATCCCATCGACCGTTCCACATACGCCTGCACCCTCGATCGTATCTCCCACTTCAAACGGTCGAAAGCTCACGAGCATCACGCCCGCTGCAAAGTGAGACAAGCTATTTTGCAGCGCTAAACCAATTGCTAAACCTGCTGCACCAATCACTGTGACGATTGTCGTGGTTTGCAATCCGATCTCATTTAATGCTGCAACACTCCCTGCCATCCACACCAAAATCGATCCAACTTGAATCAGAAATTTTTGCAGCGTGGGTTCTGCATATTTGAGCACTCGAAAGCCGATCGGTCGAATAATTTCTGCTACCCAGCGCGTGAATAAGAGAATCACGATCGCCCAAATCATCTTTGGTAAAGCCTGAAGCGCGAGATTGATTAGATTACGTTGCAGGATTAAATGGTTAATGTTGTCGCTCAGAGTGGTGACTGTTTGAGCGCCGACGATTTGCATGAAATCTCCTCCGTGTTGTGTCCACCCAATTGATACACAAAAATTGATACACAAAAAAGTAGGACAGTCCTGAAGGGAAAGTTTACCGAATTTGATCTCGTTTTGAACCTTTACGATCGTACATCTGTCTAAGGGTATGAAGCTAATTCGTTGGCTCTCACTGTTCAATTTTCAAGTATCAAGATGAAAAAATTCTCAACGATTCTTCCCGGTGCGATCGCCCTTCTACTAGTTGCAGCACCATTTGCAGCTCAAGCTCGTCCTTCAGGTTTATTGGCTCAGCAAACCCAGCAGCAACAGCCTAAGCGCGAACGGGCATACAAACTCAACCTCACAGATACTCAAAAGCAACAAGCGAAAGCCATCCGGGATCAAACTCGTGATGCGATCGTCCGGGAAGTTCTGAACCAAGGACAGCGCGATCAGTACAATGCAGCGGTGCAGAGTGGCAAAAAGGGATCATGGCGATCATTGAATTTGTCTCCAGAGCAAAAGACTGAAATTCGGAACCGAATGAATGCAGCACGGGAACGGATTGAGCGCGAAGTGTTGACGCAAGATCAGCGCAATCAACTTCAACAGAGACGTGCACAGTTTCAACAAAGACGCAATCAGCGCGGGCAAAATGGAACCCAGCCGGGTACGTAATTCACATTAATTCAATGTCAGTTCGATGAGTGGTGTGTCTACGTTGCTGATCCGCTCCGTTGCCGAAGGCGCTTTGCGGTGCCTTCGCACTGCTAGCTTGGAATTACATTCATGGGCGGAAGCGCAACGAAGCAAAAAAACTCCATTGAACTCACATTGATTCAGGTTCATCGTCATGAGAGTTCATCGAGGGCATTCAATCGGATGCCTTTTTTTATTAAAAAAGCAATCGCAAAACCACGATCGTCCATCAACACCGATAGACTAATTTTGCTTCAGTGTTTCCTTGCGCCGTAATGAGAACCACGATCGACCTAATAATGATTGAAAATAAAGACTACCAACCGTCACAAGAAAGACAAAGTAAGCAATTGCTTGAACTAAATATAAGCGATCGGTGTATCCAAATAATGCACTCAGAATCGAACCAGGAAAGCGATCCGCAGGCAACACCTTACTTAAATTCCACACCATTGAACCAAGAACACAGTCTCGATCTTGGGGTTTAGCAAACCGCTCATAAAAGAAACAGAGTGAAGCTGACTTACGATCGACTTGTGCTAATGCGTTCATTCCTGCATCAAAATGACCCAATGCTGTCACCACTAAGCCTGAAACAATTAGCAGCAGCAAAACACCCATCACCATGAAAAACTTTCGGATGTTGAGCCGAATTCCCCAGCGAAACAACAACGCTCCGATCCCTGCTGCAACACCAATTCCGCCCAGTGCGCCCAATGTTGGAATCAAGCCTTGCTGAAACTTTCCAGCAATAAACAAAACGGTTTCAAAGCCTTCGCGCACGACCGCAAAAAAGACTAATCCAAAAATGCCCCAACCTGCTTGAGCGTTGTGTTTTAGAGTCGATCCGATCGCGCCTTCAACCTCTTGCTTTAACGATCGAGCATTGCGCGTCATCCAAATCAGCATCCAACTCAGACACGCGATTGCCAAAACACTAAATGACGCTTCTAAAAATTGCTCGATCGAACCGCCTGCTGCTCCTGCCTGTTGCACCACCCAACCAAACAATACGCCGATCATCCCACTTGCCGCGAGTCCTACCCCGACACCGCCCCAGACCCAACCTCTAAGATCGCGTCGATGTGCCTTATTGAGATACGCCAACACAATACCTATGACTAACGCAGCCTCAACACCTTCGCGCAGTGTAATTACAAAAGTAGGAATTGCAGAACTGAGATCCATGATTGACTCCAACAGTGCATCGAACATTCAAAAAGGTAGATCAGACTTAATCTACCCTCAACCATTCACCTGAATCTCAAGAGGACTTTGCGAGCTTTTGAGTACTACTCTCAATGTCTTTGATTAGGGCTGAAACTTGATCGCTTGTTTTGACTGGTGTTGCAGGAGGAGTGACAGCGGGCCAAGTCTTGGTTAGATCAGCAAGTTTAGTTTCGATCATTTTCTGTGCTTCTGGTTGAGCTTTGAGCATGGAGCCGGAGATACCTTTGTACAGTTCATTGGCGTACAACACAAATCCGCGCGAATCCTGATACTCAATCACTTGAGCAATCTTATTGTTTGCGATCGCTGCCCCATACTCCGAATTTGCAGTATCTAACAGTCCATTGATCACTTGCAGCACAAAGTTTGGAGATTGACGCTGAGCTTCAGGCAAAGCATTGATCGCAGCTTCGATCGATTGCATCGAGGACTTATATCCAGTACTAACCTTCTCTGCATTTTTAGCACCTGCTTTCACTTCGTCTTGCAGAGCAATTAATGAGTTCTTGAATTCAGGGACTTTGCGCTCGCTCAGTTGATCTTCGACATCAGCATAGATTTCTTCAACCGGGTGCCCGATGTGGGGTTCTGCCTGGTCAGGTTTCTGAAGATCTAACAGTTCTTTTGCAACATACATATGCCCTTTCATCAAGCCGAGCTTTGTCATGTAATCCACATCTTTGGCTTCGCCTTCGAGTTTGATATCTTCGATCGTCACCATGTCTTTGATTTGATCGAACTGTTGCTGATTGATCACATTTTTTGAAACCAACTCTTCTACTTTTCCGTAAGGTCGGCTTCCCTGAATTTTATTCGACAGTGCTGGAACCCCTAGTTTTGCTTCTAGCTTATCTAGCTCAGATAGAATCGCACTATTGATGTTGATCTTCCTGCTTCCATGAGATATCTGGCTCATCGATGAATCAGATGAATTTGCCGCTGGAGCAGGTGAACTGGTATTGTTTGCTGTCTGCGAACTACACGAAATCAGAATGCTCAAGCCCAAGGCGGAGAGAAAGCAAGCAAAGAATTTAAACTTAGTAGGCATGATGCGAGGTTCCAGAAGTGAAGAGAAAACGCTGTTATTGAAAAACTTTCTACTTAAAAAGTGACACCGTTCATTGTGTGACTTAGTTAGAGTTTTTGTCAATAAGCAGGTTTGTTAAGTTCCGCTAAGCTAACGGGTTTGGGATTACATTGAACACACCCATACAACCTGATTCAGCGATGTAGTCTTGGTGGGGGTGAAACATAAATTTTCCAGTGTGATGAAAACTGAACTCTAAAATGTGGCGTTCTGCTGTTCCCATCGTGATTACGTCAGTTTCTTCGCTGGGTTCCATTGTCCGACCTGTGCGGTAGACGCGAAACATATTGGCATGGAGATGAAATGTTGCAACCGGATCAAATTCGATCAAGTTCAGCACATACAGCCGAATCAGTTGATCTTGCTGAATCGGGATTGGATTGTGCATATAGTAATCAGGCAATCCGTTGAACGCATAAAGTTCATTTTTGCGATCGTCATTCACGTCATACCCTGCCATGATTAGCACCATTTCATCCGCCGGGGGACGCGGTGAGGGCGGATCGATGATGAACATTCCGTACAAGCCTTTCCCGACGTGGCGAGTGATCGGCTCGATATGACAGTGATAAAGATGCACTCCGTAAGGTTTTGCATCAAATTCGTAAATTTCTACCGCGTTATGTTTTACAGGCTTCATACCATCCATCTCTGCCGGATGAACGCCATGAAAGTGCAGTGAGTGAGAGTGCCCAGCTTTGTTGTAGAAAATTACACGAATGCGATCGCCTTGGGTTGCGCGAAAAGTTGGTCCCGGCACCCGTCCATTCAGATTCCAAGTGATGAAAGAGGTTGAGCCATTTAATTGCAGCGGGGAAGTCCGAGCCTCGACGCGAAATTCTCGTACGGTGCGCCCATTTTCCTGTGTCACTGTGCCATAATCAAAATCGCGCAAAACTGCTAACGGATTCGCTGCATCCTTCGTTTGGGGAATATCGAGTGGTGGAATGATAACTTTCCGATTTGCGCGATTTTGTGCGAGCAGATTTAGCCCCAAGATTGTTCCGGCTAATCCCGTTCCTGATACCAGCCCTAGCTGAATTAATTGCCGACGGCTTAGGGTCTTAAGAAGGTTGAAAGTTGACATCACGCACTCTAACAATTAGGTCAAAGCAGACGGAGCGGGCTTCAAAATTATCAATTATTTTGCTGCTTAGAGCAAGCATATTGGTAATAATTCTCAAGACACTGAGTATTAGCGCGTTAGAGAGAATAAATACGTCGTCCTAAAGTTGCGATCGCAATTAAGCAAAGCGAAGTGGAGAAAGTCCTAATAAAGGCTTTGTTGCATGAATAACTAGAAACGGTAACCTGTAGAACAGGAGAATTGTCAGACTTGCGGATGAAAACGA
>PSLO01000070.1:0-22095 GCA_040289665.1 Leptolyngbya sp. ERB_1_1
CTTTACTGCCGTATCGCTCAAAGCTCATCGAGTCGCACTGGTAGAACCAGTGGCTTACCCCAAAGATTCAGTTAATTCGATCATGACTCAACTTGATTCGATGACGATCAAACTCAATGCGATCGCACTTTTGAGTTGATGTCTTTTGCGAATGGTCTTCCCCAGCAGCTTGAACAAGCGATAAGCTGAGAATTGTCGCCAACCATCAGTCTTTCATGCCTTCTTACTTTCGCGCCAGTATAGACGCAATGACCGGATACATTCCCGGTGAGCAACCCAAACCGGGAACTCCGATCATCAAACTCAATACCAACGAGAATCCCTACCCGCCTTCACCGAATGCGATCGCAGTTCTGCGCTCACTCGATCCCGAATGGCTCAGACGCTACCCTGATCCCTATGCTAATGATTTCAGACAAGCCACCAGCGAAGCCTTGAACATTCCCAAGGATTGGATCATGGTGGGAAATGGTAGTGATGATATTTTGAATGTGATTGTGCGGGCTTGTGCAGAACCTGGACGAAAAGTAGTTTACCCGATGCCGACCTATGTTCTGTATCGAACCTTAGTAGAGATGCAAGTTGCCGATCGCGCTGAGATTCCCTATGGCGATCGATATGAGTTTCCAATCGATGAACTAATTGCTGCTCAAGGAGCGACTACTTTTATTGCATCACCGAACAGTCCTTCAGGACACGCGATCGCGCTTTCAGATTTGAGACACCTTGCAGCACAATTAATCGGAGTTCTAGTGATTGATGAAGCCTATGTGGATTTTGCTGAAGAAACTGCTTTACCGTTAGTGCGTGAATTTGAGAATGTATTGATTTTGCGGACACTCTCGAAGGGCTATTCTTTGGCAGGATTGCGGCTTGGATTCGCGATCGCACAACCCCAAATTTTAAGCGGATTATTCAAAATTAAAGATAGCTATAACATTGATGCGATCGCCACGCTGGTTGGAACCGCCGCAATGCGCGATCAAGCTTATAAAAACGAGTGTGCTGAGAAAGTAAAGCAATCTAGAGCGAAATTAGCGATCGATCTTAAACAACTTGGATGGAAGGTTTGGGAGTCTCAGACTAACTTTCTCCTGACTCAGCCACAAAACAACGCAGAAGAAATCTACCTTGCATTAAAAGAACGAGGAATTTTAGTTCGGTATTTCAATCAACCAGGACTAGGCGATAAACTCAGAATCACAGTTGGAACGGATGAACAAAATCAAACATTGATCGAGGCATTGACTTGCGATCACAATCTCTAACCAAAAAGTCCACTGAAGGGACTAGAGAAACAGTCCCTTCAGTGGACTTCGTTCTGTTAGCCCCGATTTCCCTTCCGGGGCAGAACATCAACGCAGCAAGAAAATCCCTAAACCACGCTCTAACTCAAAGCCCGATCGGTTAATTTCGTTAGAACTTGATTCGATCGTTCAACAAACGCTTTCATTCCATCTGCATTAAAGCCCTTCTGCGCCATCAACGCCAAATCATAAACATGATGACAAATCATATTTGCAAGTTCAGCCGATGGAGAACTCGAAGCACCCGTGACGATCGCACCTTGACTCAAACTAATCAAGTTCTGAATCATTGGATGTGATGTGTTGACTAGCAGAATGTGTTCTTCTGGAAACTCGATCGCTTGTTGTTGTAAAAGCGCATTCATTTCCTGCATCCGGCGAAGATGCTCAGGCAACAAAACCATTGCGGGAGGAGCTGCAGCATCTCCCTTCAGGGCTTCGGTTCGGACGGTTAACTTCGGCTTGTTCAATGCTTTTTGGAACAAATCTTTAATCTGTTCACCGCGCGTTTGATTGGTAGTCGGATCAACAATCTCAGACTTGTCTTTATCAATCAGCGTGTCATCAAGTTCAGCATCAACGCGCGAGAATTTGATGTGTGAATATTCCCGCTCTAAGAAGCTGACAAAATGACTATCGATAAACGAATCCATGAACAAGACTTCTAAGCCCTGACTCGTATGCAACTGTACATAAGTCGCTTGCGTCACTTCGTCGGTACAGTAAAACACTCGATTTTCGTGCCGCGCTTTGTTGCGCTCTAGATACTCTTGCAACGTTGTATAGGTCTTGCCATCGATCGTGTTACTTTGTGCAGCTTCTTGCCAAGCATCACCCTCTTGCGTTTGCACTTCAACTTTCGGCGGCTCACTGAGAGTTGCAGTGGTGCGATAGATCAAAATGTCCTCAACTTGCTTTTTGAACTTGTCATCGTTGAGCGAGCCGAACTTAACAAACGTGCCTAAATCCTGCCAACTGCGAATGTAAGCTTCTCGATCGTCTCTGTACAGTTCTTTTAAACGATCGCCCACTTTCTTCGCGATGTAGTCTGCAATTCGACGAACGGTACGATCGTTTTGCAAAAAGCTTCGAGAGACGTTCAGTGGAATGTCAACACTGTCAATCACACCCTGCAATGGGAGCAAAAATCGGGGCACAACTTCTTCACAGTTGTCGCTGACAAACACTTGATTGCAGAACAGTTTGATCTGTCCTTTAGTAACATCTACATCCGGTTTAAGCTTTGGAAAATAGAGAATCCCATTCACCACAAACGGATAATCAGTGTTTAGATGTACCCAAAGCAGCGGATCTTCTTGGAACGGGTAAAGATAGCGGTAGAACTCTAAATAATCTTCTTTGGTCAGATTGCTTGGAGATTCTTTCCAAGGCGCTTTCTGGCGGTTGATTTGCTCTGGTGCAGTCGCTTCTTGACCTTCAGATGCCAGCGCTTCAAGCTTGATCGGGAAGGGCAGAAAATCGCAGTAAGTCTTCACTAGCTGACGAATTCGGTATGGCTCCAGGTATTCTAATTCTTCGTCCTGTAGCGTTAACTTAACCGTTGTGCCTCGTGTCGTTCGCTGCGATTCCGAGATTTTAAATTCTGTAGAGCCATCACACACCCAGTTCACAGCTTGAGCGCCTTCTTGATAAGACAGCGTATCAATCTCAACCTGTTTTGCCACCATGAACGACGAGTAAAATCCTAGCCCAAAGTGCCCAATGATTTGCTGATCGCCGCTTGCTTTGTACTTTTCAACAAATTCTTCTGCACTTGAAAATGCGACTTGGTTGATGTACTTTTTGACCTCATCGGCGGTCATCCCAATTCCGGTATCTGAGATCGACAGCGTTTGATTTGCTTTATCGATCGTAATCACGATTTCCGATTCACCCAACTCCCCAGAAAACTCACCAGAACGAGATACCATGCTGAGTTTTTGAAGCGCATCAACTGCGTTAGAAACCAATTCTCGCAGGAAGATCTCGTGATCCGAATAAAGCCACTTTTTGATGATAGGAAAAATATTCTCGGTATGAATTGAGATATTTCCCTGCTCTAAGATCGTTGTCATAAGCCTCGTCTTGGTTCTTAGAAGATGGAATGCACTTTATTGTGCGCGACGATCGCGCTTTACGTCTCTATTTTATTTAGTGAGGCTTACCGCTCAATGAGTGCGGGTTTCCCTACTTCGAGAGGATCTGTTGAGTTTTTACAAAATAGGTGCTAAAAATCTTGTCTCTCTCCGAGAAATTACTGAGACGGCTGATCAGGTTTAGGGGAATTTTGAGGATTTTTCGGTAATGCGATTCTCTAAAAGTATGTTTCTTTATCAATGTACTTAAATTGCAACGCAGTAGTTTACCACTCCTAAATGGTAGCGCTCTTGCTTGTGCTTTCCTGACTCTCCAGATTTTGTGTGTTATGCAAGCCGTTGTTTCCCCTGCTGTTCTGCGTCCTGGTTCGATCGTGTCAAAGGCGATCGAGCCTGATTCTCCGTTGCACTCATTTTGTCGGCTTCAAGTCGAGCAAATTCTTTCACAACTGCCCAATGTAGGAATTCGGCTCGTTTACCAATCTCCGGAGCAACCGAAACGCCAATCTTTTTCCTACGGATGGGAATTTTGGTCAATTCTAGATCCCGAAGCGCAGTCTTACCTTGCCTCAGAGTCCTGGTGGACAAAAAATTCAGTAGGATGCCTGAAAAAAGTGTTTCAAGGATCGCGACATCAGTTCTACGCTTGTCCACTCAGTCACAGCAAACCCGAATATCTTTTGCTCGGAACAACAAAGCTCCTCACGGCAAATCAAAAACGCTTTATTGAGAATGCAGCAAACCTTTTAAGTCAGCATCTTTCAACAGTCAAGGATCTTCACACACAACGCCAAGCCCAACAGCAAATCGAACACAGAAATCATCAGATCGAACATCAACTTAAAAGCCCGATCGCGCTCGTTCAAATCTATCTTGAGATGTTGCTATCAACGATTCTAGGAGAGCAATCGCGATCGTATTTAGAATCTATTCAAACTTCGATGCAAGAGATTAATCGCCATCTGAACCAGCTTTCTGTGAAACAAAAACCGCTGCGGATCGAACAGCATGATCTCAGTGAAATTCTGACCGAGAGCATCAAACAACTACAACCGTGGTTAATCCAAAAACAAATTACAGTCGAATATTCTCGATCGCCCATGTTGCTCGATATCGATGCGTGGCAACTCAAACAAGTGTTCGATAACTTGATGACCAATGCAATTCACTTCAGCCCGGAATTCAGCACGATTAAATGTACTTGGCAGGTCTTGCAGCAGGAGATTCTTGTAGAAGTGTCAGATCAAGGGACAGGACTTTCTGATGCCGATTTAGATTACGTCTTTACGCCGTTTTATTCTCGTCGCCCAGAAGGGACAGGGCTTGGTTTACCGATCGCCCAAAAAATCATTCACGCACATCAGGGACGTATCTGGGTCAGCAACTTGCCAACCGGGGGTGCTAAGTTTTCTTTCACCCTGCCTCGACCACAGCCCAAACTCTCGATCGTGTCTGCGATCGAAGTTCCATTTCTCGCGAGTTCGTCATGATTTCTTCTGCTCCCACGCAACAGCATATTTCTGTGTTACTGGTCGATGATGATTCTAAATTCCGTCAAGGATTGCAAACGCTGCTTCAGTTTTACAGTACTCATCGCGATCGGCGGTTTACGGTAATTGGTGAAGCAGCGTCAGCGGCTCAAGCGATTCAAACGGCTGAACAACGGCATCCGATGTTGATTTTGTTAGATATGGAGCTGGCAAGTGGAGACGGAATCGCTGCGCTGGCTGAATTGACGAAACTGGAGTATCGATCGAAGATTCTGGTTTTATCGGGGCATCAAGAAGAAGAGTGGATCTTTCGAGCAATGCGGGCAGGGGCAAATGGTTATGTCGTGAAAGATGAACTCGCGACAGAATTGTTCACCGCAATCACCACTGTGCTGAATGATCAAATTTATCTTTCTCCAGAGTTGGCGACTCGGTTTTTTCAGATGTTTCGGTTTTATAACGGACAGGCTGCGGATGCAAAGGTGAAGTTGCATTTAACCGATCGAGAGCAGGAAGTGTTGCACTGTCTGGTGCAGGGCGCTTCTAATGAAGAGATTGCTACTCAACTGTACATTTCGGTTGCAACGGTGAAGGCGCATTTAACTGCGGTTTTTCACAAGCTAGGGGTCACCAGTCGGACTCAGGCAATTATTCGCGCTCTGAAAATGGGATTGGCTACTGGAAGGCGCTAGCCAATTTACAGATTACCGATCTGGCTTCTTCGGACTGTAGCGCCCATAGCATACTATGGCAGCTTGACATTCACTAAACTCAATTGAGCAACATCTGTAATACAACTCAGATAAAAATGTCAGAGTTTGTAAATAATGTAAATTAAGCGTTAGACTAGGACACATAGCGCAACGAATGGTTCGTTAGATTGACTCCTGATTGATAACCGATCGCGCACCCAGCGTTTGAACTTTCAGCAAAGCTATTTGACCGCTGTATCAAAATCCTTTGATGCCTTTTGTGTTCTCTGAATATCAAACAGAACGATTAGGCTCACGATACAGCAAGAAACACTCTATCAATCGCTTCCTTAAGCACGGATGGGAATTGAACTTAGACCTCTCCTCTGTCTCTCTTAAGCAGTGGTCTCTAGGCTTCATAGCAAGTTCGGTTCGTGCATTTACCAAGACAGATCGAACTGTTAACACATCACAAACATTAGGTGAAATTCATGGCTGATATCGTTGATACTGCTGTTAAAGCCAATTCTTTCAGCACCTTAGTTGCTGCTCTCAAAGCTGCCAATTTGGTTGATACTCTCAAAGGTAAGGGTCCGTTTACGGTCTTTGCTCCGACTGATGAGGCATTTGCCAAACTGCCAGCAGGCACAGTGGATGGACTGCTGAAAGACATTCCCCAACTCAAGAAAATCTTGACCTATCATGTCGTATCTGGCAAAGTCATGGCGGCTGATGTGACAAAGCTGAAATCGGCTAAAACTGTTGAAGGTTCAGAGGTAAAAATCGATGCGTCTCAGGGCGTAAAGGTGAATAACTCTACAGTAACAACTCCCGATGTAGCGGCTGATAATGGTGTCATTCACATCATTGATACGGTGCTAATGCCTGCATAATCTCCCGCTCAAAAACGGGGAGAGTACGCGATCGTTAATCCGCATCGTGTAGTGCCTCTGATATCCCATTAAGGAAGGTCAGAGGCACTATCGTATCGAAAAGCCCTGATAGTGGTCTCAGTAAGCCTGGATAAAGGCAATGTCTGAATCGTCTAGAGTTCGCAAATCCTAAGTTGAAGCCACGATCGACGGTCGAAACGCCGCCCAAGGCTGTGCCTGTTCTAGCTGTGCTGCCAACGCTAAAATCGTCGCCTCATCTGCGGGTCGCCCCACAAGCTGAACCCCGATCGGGACTCCATTCGGATCAAATCCAGCCGGAATACTAATTCCGGGTTGCCCACTCACATTAAATGCAGGACAGGGCGCAATCCATTTGATGATTTGGTCGATCGTCCTGACTGGGCTCAGTTTTGCCCATTCCCCGACACGGATGGTGGGATGAAAATAAGTCGGAGTCAGTAGCACATCAAAGCGATCGCACAAGGCAACAACTTTACGGGCAAAGATTTGCAGTTGTTGACGGGCTTGAATATACCGACTGGCAGACGTAAATTTCGCACGCCACCACAGCCAGCGATTGACTTTTTCAAGCAAAAAAGGCGGAACTCCCACTTCAGTTTGAGCACGCCAGAGAATCGTAAACGGCTCAACCATTTCCCCAAAATCGGGCGTAACTGGCTCGATCGTATGTCCCATCGCTTCGAGCAGATGCGCCATCTTTTCCACCGCTTCAAGACAGATCCGATCGGCTTTCCCGATCGGATCAATCGCCGTCACTAGCCCAATGCGTAACGGCTCTAACTTCTGTTTTGTCGCTTCTAGGAACGAAGTCTCCGGATCAGGAAGCCAATATGGATCTCCGGTCACATAGCCTGCCGTCACATCCAAAAATGCCGCCACATCTGCAACGGTGTGAGCCAGCGGTCCATTCACGGCAAATCCAGCCAGCGCTTCTCCGATCGGAGCCATCGAAATTCGACCGCGAGAGGGTTTCAGTCCGACCAACCCACAACAAGCCGCCGGGCCTCGCACCGAGCCACCGCCATCACTGCCTTGCGCGATCGCACAAAGTCCCGCTGCCACTGCCGCAGACGATCCACCACTCGATCCCCCCGGTGTGTAGTCCAAGTTCCAAGGATTGCGGCTTGGCGGGAATCCAGGCGGTTCTGTATAAGGAAATGAAGCCAATTGAGAAGTCGCAGTTTTGCCCAAAATGATAAAGCCCGCTTGTTTGAGCTTCGTGACGATCAGATCATCTTGGGTGGCAATGCGATCGCGTGCCACTTTCAACCCATAAGAGCAGGGAACGCCTTCGACAGAATTGAGATCTTTAATCGCGATCGGCACTCCAAAAAAGGGCGGTAGCTCTGTCTCTGAGAGTTGTTCGGTTTTCAATTTGGCATCTGCGATCGCGCGGTCTGTCATCACCGTGTAGAAGCTGCCTAACTTCGGATTCAGTTGCTCAATGCGATCGAGATAAAGCTGCGTCAGTTCGACCGGAGAAATCTCCTTTGCGCGAATTAACCTGGCTTGATCGAGTGCCGAAGTGAAAGCTAAATCTACAGGATTCATAAATGTGACCCAGAGACAGAGTACTTTGAAGCGATGTAACAAATATTATACAAAGACAATTTTCTAACATGATCGCCGCAATTTTTCGTGTTGCGATCGTGTTGGACATTAGGTGAGATCATAAACGAGATAGACTTTTGTGATATCTCGACACAGGTTTGGATTGTACGAGGTCAGCAGTGGATTTAGCGCCAATTACACCTTCACCCACACACATCATCGATTCCCCAGAGCCGATTACGGGCACTGAGCCTGTATTTTCGCTTTCGGATCAGCCTCAATCGAAATTTTCTAAAACCGAAATTCGATCGAGCCTCCGCGCTTCTACGTTTGATGGTGTTTTTGCAACGATTTTCTCAAACATTGCAGGCGGGGTTCTGTTAAGCAATTTTTTGGTCGAATTGGGCGCAAGTCCGGTTGAAATCGGTCTATCGGCATCGATTCCGATGATGGCAAATTTGATTCAGCCGTTGGGGGCGATGTTGGGCGATCGTACTCGTAGCCGACACAATTACTGCTTGGGAATTTACACGCCATCACGCTTAATCTGGCTCCTCCTGCTTGGCGGCATCGCTGCACTTCACTGGGGCAAAATCACCGAACATACGATGGTGCTGTGGACACTGGTAATTCTCTCTATCACGCATTTTTTAGGAGCATTGGGAAGTGCCTCTTGGCTCTCTTGGTTAGCGGCATTAGTGCCAAGACAGCTACGCGGACGATATTTCAGCATTCGGAACAGTGCTGCAAATTTAACTTGCCTGATCTGCGTGCCGCTGGCGGGGCTTGTAGTGTCGCGGTATGGAGGCGGCTCGATCGTTGGCTATGGGATTGTTCTACTGATTGGAATTGTAGCGGGATTGGTCAGTCTTGGTTTTCAGTGGTTTATGTCGGATGTGAATCCACAAAAACAGCAGCAAGCCTTACCTGTAAAGGATGAAACGATGCCGTTGGTCGCAGTTCTTCGAGATGCCAATTTCGTTCGGTTCTTGATTTACTTCAGCGTCTGGATGTTTGCGGTGAACTTGAGTGCGCCCTTTTTCAATCTCTATTTGCTGGATAACTTAGGGCTAGACGTAAGTTGGGTCACGATTTATAGCAGTCTCACTTCTGCCGCAAACTTGTTGATGTTGATTGTTTGGGGAAAACTTGCCGATCGTGTCGGAAATCGGTTTTTGCTCCTAACAGTTGGCGTTTTGGCTGCGATGACCCCGATCTTCTGGTTAGGAACAGGTACGGATACTTTATCAGTCTGGCTATGGTTGCCGTTGCTGCACTTGTTAGCGGGTGGAACTTGGGCAGCAATCGATCTCTGCAATAACAATATTCAACTGGGAATCGCACCTGTTCAAAATCAATCGACCTATTTTGCCATTGCTGCTGCGATCGCGGGTGTGAGTGGTGCATTAGGAACGACCGCAGGTGGATTCTTGGCTCAGTTAGCTCAATATGGCGGATTACCAGGACTGTTTGCGCTCTCTACGATCGTGCGATTTGTAGCGCTGATTCCGTTAATTTGGGTACATGAAGCGGGTAGCCGATCAGTACGCCAAGTGCTGAAGTCGTTCTTCTCTTCTAAAGACGCGATCGACCTTCAGCTTTCTGAAGAAAAATAGCCGCTCACATCTCTCACTGTTTCAGCGTCATCAAATTCGCTTGCAATTTCAAACAGTTGCGACCGTTAACCTGTAACTGATATTCCACGCGATCCATCAATCGATTCAAAATCAGCCAGCCATATCCATGTTCCTGCATCGCTTCTGGAGATGGAGCAAGATAAGTCGAAAGATCAAAACCTTGACCGTAATCCCAAATCTCGATCGCTAAATCCCGCTCTCGCAACTCCAATCGCAAAACCACAGGCAGATCGGGCTGGTTGCGATGAGCGTGTCTTACGACATTCGAGTATGCCTCGACCAAAGCAAGACGTAATCGGTTCGACTGACGCGACCAATCCACCTGATTGCCCATCTCGATCGCTAGCGTATCCAATAGCCACCGCTCAACAATGCCCAAAAACTTTAAATCGCTGGGAACATGAAGCTCACTTCGCATCGGTTACAAAACCTCCAGAGAGAGAATCGTCTGGTCATCTTCTTGAAATGCGCTATAGGCTTGAACTTGAGCAAGGATCTGTTGGAGATCCAAGCGTTCCCCAGCCTGCCGGAGTAATTTCCACAGTCCGGTTTGTCGCAACATTGCCCCTGCCATATCGATCGCTTGACCAACCGTGTCGTCCGGTCGAATCGTTGCTTCGGTAATGCCATCACTGGTAAACAGGAGAATGTCTCCCTGATTCAGCGCGAGATGTCCCGCGCTCGCTTTCCAGTCTGACACAATTCCGAGCGGTACGCCTCGCACTTTGAGATAAGTCGGTTCGGTGTCGGATTCGATCGTTTGCTTTGACCATACGATCGGGTAAATGTGACCCGCATTCGCATAAACTAACCGATTCGTCGTCGGTGTATATCTAGCTAAAACCATCGTGATAAAGCAGTTTGTACCAATCAGATCTTCTGAAAGAATACTGTTCAAATTTCGCATCACCTGATCCGGTTCCGGGGGCGTTTCTTGAGAAAGTTCACGCCGCAAAACTGAGATCGCACTCGCCATAAATAGTGCCGCTGGCACTCCTTTTCCTGAGACATCGCCAACCGCTAACCACAAATCTCCCTGCGGATGATGATATACCTCAAAAAAATCCCCACCCACTTCACGCGCTGGCTGACAGCAAGCCTGCACTTTAAGCTTCTCCAAACTCGGTAACGTCTGCCGCAGCAAGTTTGTCTGAATCTGACGAGCGACTGCTAGCTCTGCACGAATTTGTTCGGCTTGCTGTTGAGTGCGGCGATACAATCTCGCTTGCGATTTTGCCAAGGCGACTTGTTCGGCAACGACCTCAATTAATTCAATATCTTCATCCGACCACATCGGTTTCTCGATCGCACGATGCAACGACAAAATCGCCAATAATTCCTGCTGATAAATTAATGGCAAAACCAGATGGGGTGGATTCTCTGTTTTGAGCCAGCCATCACGATCGCGGAACACAGTTTGCACGAGTTGCGAGTCGCGATCCCGTTCACCCTCGTCAATCGGAACATCCTCAGCACAGTACATTGCTGAATCAGCCCGAAAACACTCGCCTTCAATCGGGTGCAACATACACCAACTCGCTTCAAAGGTCACACCGATCGTTTCAACAACTGTGTGCAGCATATTCTGGTAGCCGAGCGATTCGCGGATAGCGGTGTTGATTGCATTCAGCGAAGATTCTCGTCTTAGGGCACGTCGGAGATCGGCGGTACGCTGTTTTAAGACTCCATAGATTTCTGCGGCTTGTTCTACGACAACTTGAAGCTGTTGAGGTTTCCAGGGCTTGGTGATGTATTTGAACACCTTGCCCGAATTAATTGCATCAACGAGATCCTCAACATCGGTATACCCCGTCAGCACGATCCGGAGCGTATCTGGAAAGCGATCGGCAGCGTGGCTGAGAAATTCAGTTCCCAACATTTCGGGCATTCGCTGATCTGAAATGATAATTGCGACTTCGCCTTGTTCATCGAGGACTTTGAGCGCCTCGATCGCGCTTTTTGCCCGAATCACCTCGAAATCTCGCCGGAAGGTACGGTAAAGCAAGTCGAGATTGTCTGGCTCGTCGTCCACGATTAATAGTCTGAGCTTGGGGTTTGATTCCCGCCTCATGTAATTCCTCGGATACCGTGTGTAAATTCTTTACGAAACGTACCCGGAGCCTCAGAGAAACTAACAGGAGATGAATGCGGGAATTTAGCGCAACGAGTTCCAAGCTTGAATGATGGTTTTAAGCGATCGAGGTAATTTCTCCTGCTCGATGTCGGCATACTGAACGCTTCCAGTCGGACTCGTCAGCCGCACTACAAAAAAGTCAGCCGATCCCGCAGTTGCCGGATACTCTTTTTGATTAAAGGTTTGAAACTGTTCGCGTTCTAGAACTTGACGAAATTGCTGAACTTTCTCAGGAGCAACGCGCCAGCTACGAACGGGTGCATTTTTTCCACCATTGATAGTAATCTTCTGCTGCATCCTGCCATCGGTGAATAAAACCGTTTCGTAATTTTGTCCTGCAAATCCACCCGATGACTGCGATCGAAACACCACATTGCGCGGCAAGGTTGCAGCGCGATCTGCAGATTCTACTCGCAGCGATCGACCTTCAGCATCGGTGTGATATACCCAATTTTGCTGCCCATGCGCCACGACAATTCGCCAGCCTTCTACCAATTGCTGAGTACACATCTCATCGGGCGCAGCGAGTTCTAAACATCCATCCTTCCAAGTCTGGCGCTGGGTTTCAGTCACACGCAAGTCTTTCGCTGGAATGCCGACGCGCCGAGCGAGATCGCGACGAACTCGCCAACTGAGCGATTTTGGATAGGCATAATCAATCAACTCAGTCGATGACCGAGTGGGAGCCGCTGATGCTTGTAAGAGCGGAATGCCACTGATCAAGGACAACGCGCTGATCAGCGCGATCGAAGAAATTAGCTTTACAGGCAGATGGGAACGCATAGAGAAACCGAAATTATCTTGATTAACGACGAGAGCGGATGCTGAGAGGTTTCCGCTCTATTCTAGTACTAGCTACCAATCCCTAATCGACCTGCAAGGCTGGGAGTCAGCGGTAGGAGAATTGTCACCATTAGAAACAACACGACTAAACCGATCGCAGCACGCGCATCATCCGGTTCAGTTAATTCATTCAAACTCGGACGTTCGGGATTACGTTGCAGCACGACAATCACGATCGCCCAATACAGTGCCAGGGGATTGACCAGCGAAGCGAGACCGAGAATGACAATCGTTGCCACCGTTGCCCGACTTGCAATTTTACGCCCGTAGATTGCCTGAACGATTCGACCGCCATCAAGCTGTCCGGCTGGCATCATGTTAATTGCCGTTATGACTAAACCGATCCAACCCAAGATCACCAGCGGATTAACTTCGACCATCGATCGCTGAATTTCTGTTCCCATGATCACCCGTGCCAAAGTTCCCACGAGGATCGAGCCTTCAAAAAATGTAGTTGGAACTTTGAAACCACTGCCTTCATGCGAAAGCAATAAGCCTGCAATTAGCATTCCAAACGACACCAATCCACCAAAGATCGGACCTGCCACAGCAATATCAAATAGCGCTGTCCGATTCGGGAGCAGCGAGGCAAATCGCGTAATTGCACCAAACGATCCGATCTGCCAAGTTGGAATAAAAAATGGCAAATTCAATCGAACTTGATAGCGCTTCGCAACGATCCAGTGTCCCAATTCATGCGCCAGTAGAACGCTGAGAATTCCTAAACTAAACGGCAAAACTTCCAGATATCGCTCCGGCGAACTGTAAAAATCGAATCCGAGTAAGATGCCTCCAGTTTCCAGACTTGCCACGATCGTCGCCACAAATAGCACGATCGCTAACAGCGTTTGCGTCGTGTTCAGCGGCTTTGGATCATTTTTACTCGGAAGAACAACAACGACTGGCTTTTCCTCTTGATTTTCGATCAAAAATAGCCGATAGCGATCGCCTAGTTGTGCATTTAAATTTTCAGTTAATTTTGCCAGGGTCGCTTCTGGATCGCCGCGCAAATTGCCACGAAAAACGGCTCCGTCTTGATAAGGAATCGTTTCTGTCAGAAAATACGTGTCGATCCCAAAAATGCCTTTAATCGTTTGTAGATCCGCATCGGGAATCGAGACAGAATCGGGCTGTGGAATGGGGCTAGGTGGAGGTTGCGGAGCTTCAGTTGGAGTCTCAGAATTAGATTCGGATAAAGCGGACTCGGTCACGCTTGCGTGTGCCGAAGGCTCCGCGACTTTTGCCGCTGCCCGTTTTGCCAGAAGTTCCTGTCCTTCTGCTCTTAACTGTCGTCCGATCCAGATATAAAACCCGGTTGAAATCACAAACAGCAGTAGCATTCCTGCCAAATTGAGGTAAATTCCTGCGGCAAATAATCCAAAAAATAACAGCCACGGAGCCATCAATACTACCGACTGTAACCAAGCCAGAATGCCGATTTTGCCATAGGGACGAGCGCGATTAAATCCCCATCCCAAAATTCCTAAAGCAACCAAGATTGTGAGCGCAGTAAACATTTCAACCCCCAAACGATCGTGCAAGAACTCTGCACAATCCGAAACACGGTACAAGATCTACTCTATTAGATCTGGCTACATCAGGGATTTTCAGATCTTCCGCACCTGCCATTAGAATTGCCACCTCGCCCAGTTTATACTCGTCCTAACTAAAGAAAACAAACATGAACAATCGTATCGGATGTCGCAATAATCTGCTTGAACTTGAAAAAGCACGGTAAAACCTAAAGATAGTCTTGAGTTTCTCCGGTATCTGACCAAACGTAAGATATGCCCACTCATCATTCTTCTACACGATGAGTTCTGGCAAGGTCGAAGCCAAACTAAATTGCGTTTGAAATCTGATTGATGTTCTACCTAGAAACTAGCGGACTTTTTTAAACTCACCAATACCACTTAACATTCTTATGCAACTTGTACCCCGTCCGCACCATCGGGCAGCTTCCACAATCGAGGAAGAAACTCACGCAGACCACGATCGACGTTCCTCATCCGACCTTTTTCCCGATCCTCCCAATTCACTCCGAGATTCCATTAGCGATCGGGTGGGAATTTTCATTGATGGCTCAAACTTATTTTATGCTGCAATGCAGCTTGGCTTAGAGATTGACTACTCGAAATTATTGGCGTATCTCGCAGGCGGACGGCGACTTCTGCGAGCCTATTTCTACACAGGCGTTGATCCGCACAACGAGAAACAACAAGGGTTTCTGCTCTGGATGCGCCGTCATGGTTATCGAGTTGTCACAAAAGATTTGATTCAAAACGCAGATGGATCGAAACACGCAAACTTAGATGTCGAGATTGCAGTGGATATGCTAGAACTTTCACCCTATTGCAACACGATGATATTACTCAGCGGTGATGGCGATTTGACTTATGCGATGAATACGATCGCATATCACGGCGTGCAGGTTGAGGTGGTCAGTTTGCAGTCCATGACGAGCGATAGTTTAGTGAATATTGCCGATCGCTATGTGGATTTGGCAAAGATCAAGGAACAGATTCAACGCGACGATCTAGTAAGCCGCGCTCAGATGGGCACTTAAAATAGAAAAGGGTGTTACAGTGCAACACCCCCGATTACTGACCCATATTGTTCTTCTAACTGTATGGGAAACAAGGGAGCCGCGCATTAGTCCAAAGGGAGATTCACTAAATCTTATTTCTAAGTATTGTAAAGAGAAGTTCCTACAACGATCGGAACTTCTCTTTTTTAAGTCTGTCTCTAGCGGGTTGAGGTGTGTTCTGTAAGCGAAAATGAGGCAAACTTTTCAATTTCCCAAAAAGGCAATTTTTTTCGTTGCCGCACTTATCATTTCAGCGATCGCAATTATGCTCCTTACACAGTTGCAGCAGTCCTATCAAGCTGTTCAACCCATTGATCAACTTTATATTTTCGGAGATAGCCTTTCGGATGTCGGAAATGTGTTTCGTGCAACGGGTGGACAAGTTCCAGCAGCACCCTATTTCCAAGGACGACATTCAAACGGACGAGTCTGGGTTGAAGAACTTGCGGCAAAATTGAACCTACCCAACGATCGTGTCAAAAACTTTGCTTGGGGTGGCGCCACTACAGGGCTAAATGGACTCAACCAGGTTCCGGGCGTTCTCGCTCAGGTCGAAGCCTTCATTCAAACACGACCAAAAGTTGATCCACAAGCTTTGTTTGTGATTTGGGCAGGCGCAAACGATTACCTATTCAGCACCGAAACGCCAAATACCTCGATCGACAATCTCAATCGATCGCTTCAATCTCTCTTACAATTCGGTGCAAAACGGTTCCTAGTGGCAAACTTGCCCGATTTAGGAAAACTACCTGCGACCCGTACTACCGAAGCTTCGCAGAGATTGACAAAGATCGCGATCGATTACAATCAAGCCTTGAAAGCCACGCTCGATCAACTGCAAAAACCCGACTTAGCGATTGCAGAACTCGATGTCTTTAATCTCTATCAAACTGCAATTCAAAATCCTCAACAGTTCGGATTCACAAATGTGACGAATGCGTGTCTCGGCTCCTCTGCAAACTGCGATCGCTTTCTGTTTTGGGATGGCATTCATCCAACGACAGCCGCTCATAAAGTGTTAGGTGACTTAGCATTCGAGCAAGTTAAAACGGCGATCGAATCACGTTAAACCTGATTCAACTGTGAACTATACTCATTGGCTTTGCCATACTCTCCCAACATCGAGAATGCTGCTTTGAGATGGCTTAAAAGATGAAATTCCAACCGCTCATCTTGATGTTGCCGCGCCAGATGCAGTCGAGCTTCGTAGCACCTGATCGCGAATTGAGTTTGTCCCATTGCTTCATAGGCAACACACAAACTTGCTAAAGCTTGCTCTTGCCCGCGATCGTCTTTTATCAATCGTGCAATCTCTAACCGCTGTTGGTGATAAGCGATCGAGTTTTGATGCTCTCCCATCACATTGCAGGCGTTCCCCAGATTCCTCAAAACCTGCATTTCCAGTCGCTGATCACCCAGTTTACGCGCCAAAGCTAAACGCTGCTCGTAGTATGCGATCGCTTGTTCAAAATCTCCTAGCGCATAATAAGCATTACCGAGATTCTTCAAAATCTGACCTGTTGCAGTATAGTCCTGCAAGTCTTGAGCGATCTCAAGCGCTTGACGCTCACACTCAATTGCCGCTTGAGGATTGCTTGCAGCTTTGTACGCCAACCCTAAATTGTTTAATGCTGCCATTTCGCTGTGCTGATCGCGAAGTTCTCGCGCCAGTGTTAAACTTTGCTGCTGGTATTCGATCGCTTTTTCGTGATCCGCCAGATGACGATAAGCATTGCCCAATGTGCCGAGGATTTTAACGCTGCTGAGGTAGTGTCGAATCCGCTGCGCTAAGACCAAACTGCGCTGTGAATAGTCGATCGCTCTCGCATACTCGCCCATTGTGTAGCAGGTCAGCCCCAACCCTTCTAACGCTTGCTTTGTCCCTTGCTGATCTCCCATCTCCCAATACAGAAGATGCGCTTTCTGTAATGCCACGATCGCGGCTTGCAGTTCACCCTGCTGCTTCAGTTCCATTCCTTCTTGTAGCAGTCGATTCGCCTCGATCGCATCAGAATCAGATGAGTCATTCTCAACGGGCAATTCCTCGATCGGGGTTAATGTATCGCGCTCTGAGGACTTCAGTTCAGCCTGATCAGAATTCGCATTTTGGTTCATAGCACCCCCACAGTTCTAAAACACAGGTTCAGGAATTTCACTCTAGAGCCTAACCTGTGGAACCGATGGGGGCATTCCGTGAAATCGCCTAGTTTTCAATTAATTCATCTCAATACGATAAAGTTATGGTGAACAATGCCGCTCTAGCCACTGAATCATCAGTGAATTCACCACTTCTGGGCGCTCATCGTGCGGACAGTGCCCCGTATTCGGAATCGAGACGAATTCAACAGGCTGAGTTTCAACCAAGGACTGATAGATTTGCGAACCCGCGATCGGTGTCCACGGGTCAGCTTCTCCCCAAATCACCAAAAGCGGCACTTGAATTTTCGGCAGAAGTTCAGTCGGTTTGGGTCCAGGAGGAGCCATTAGCACAGAGGCGAAAACTTGCTGTGCACCTGGATGCCCAGAGGGTTCATGCAGCAAATCCACAAGCTCATCGGTGATTGCGTCCGGATCGCGATACACCTGCTTCAAACTATTGCGAATTCGCTCTTTCTGCCGCACTTGATCAAACATCCATCGCCCAAACCGTTTTGATCCAACCAGTTTAGAAAACGTGCCCATCACAAAACGCAAAGGAGGATTTAGTTCTTCTGGACGATGGTTTAGACCACCCGCAGGATTCAACAACACACCGCCTGCTGCAATCTCAGGATGTTCTGCCAACACCATCAGGCAGAGTAACCCACCGATCGAGTTGCCAACAAAAATGGTAGGACGCTGAATGTTCGCCGCCCAAAAATCTCGCAGCAATTCAACCCAAAGCTCAACCGTGTAATTCAAAGCAGGTTTCGCAGAACCCCCAAATCCTAGAAGGTCGATCGCAAAGACTTGATATCCTGCTTGCGCCAAAACTGGAATATTTTTGCGCCAATGCCCAATCGACGCTCCAAATCCATGCACCAAAACCAAAGGCTGACCCGTACCCATCACCGTGTACTGAATCGAGTGCCCTTGCCAATCCCAAGTCAGTTTTTCGAGAACTGGGAGCAATCGTGTTTGCTCAGATTGTGTTTGATCAGTAGTCGTCATTCTTGTAAAGATTTCTTAACTTGTCCCTATCATAGTATGAGCGACTGAATGAATTCTAGAGCGCCAACGTTCGGATATTGCGGCACTCACTTCTTCTTGGTTTCCGATTCCGACGATTGTAAAGCTCGATCGAGGACGGCACGAGCATCTTCCGCTTGCGATCGTGCTTCTCGATATCTCAAGTTTGTCTGTGCATAGTTTTTCAGCACTTTGAAGCCTTCTTTCAGCCCGTTAATTTCTTCTTCGGTCACAGGCTCATCGGTGAACAGAATATCGATTTGTTTGCGAACTTGGAGGGCTTCCGATCGTGATTCCTGTGCTTTTAGTTTCAGCGTTGCCAAGCTACTTAAAATTTGCACTGCTTGGTTAATTGCATCTTCATCGCTTGCAGGTTGAGTGCCCGGATCTTTGATTTCGATGAAGTTTTGCGGACCAAAACCATCTGCTAGATCCGTTGGTAGTTTGCCTTCATCCATCAGTTCCATGAGTTGATCCATCGCCTTTTCACGCGCTTTAGGCGAGTCTTTACCAGAAACAGTGAGAATAATTTCGGGGCTTTGAGCTAGGGTATATTGAACCATCGAGTATAGCGTTATCTCACGATAAGAATATGTATGCTAATCTTATCTCTGATGACGTGAATTCGTCTGGATTTATTTGTGCGGATCGCTTTCTGAGGTTTTTGTCGCCCTATATTGACAACTCCAAATCGGTCTGCAATACTAGTAAAGTACTAAATGCGGGTATAGCTCAGTGGTAGAGCGTCACCTTGCCAAGGTGAATGTCGCGCGTTCGAATCGCGTTACCCGCTTTCTAGCAGAAGCTCCTGAGAGTCCCAATCTCATAGGCTTTTGAGCGCTCTTCGGGATATTTCTTTGGTTACACACCACTTGTGGGCAAGGGCGCTCTGCTTTGAGCATCCCTTGAATTCCCTCGATATGTCCTTTGATCCGAGCTAAGCGATTGAGGACTTGTTGCTGTTGAGCGTGAGGCATAAGAATACCCTCTGGGGGAACTCATCAAAAGATTAATGCGTTAAGCTGTGAAGCTCATTTGGTGCATTTGGAGAATGTGCGTCAGGTGCAACAAGCTGTGTTGTCTGTTTCGCAGGCACAGCGAATGGCAGAATTCTTTACCGTGCTGACAGACCCGAATCGACTCCCAATTCTGTCGGCTTTGGCTTTACAGGAACTCTGCGTTTGTGATTTAGCGGATAGTCGTAAAGATGGGGAATCGGCTGTGTCGCATCAGCTTATAGCGCTGAGAGCGATGCGGCTGGTGAATTACCGTCGGGAAGGGCGAAACAGCTATTATCGTTTGGCAGATCATCACTAGAAGGTTGATTTTTGCAGGCAAATCTCACGATAAAATTCGAGCATGAGTGCTAAATCTGCCCTTTCGTACATTGTGTTGTCGATCGTCGCTGCAATTGTGACGATCGCGCTAAAAGCATCGGCTTACTTCTTTACTGGCTCAGTCGGGTTGCTGTCGGATGCGCTGGAATCGTGCATTAATCTAATTGCTGCACTGGTCGGATTTTGGGCGCTCTCTTTTGCTGCGAAACCACCCGATGCTGAACACGCTTTTGGGCATTCCAAGGCGGAATATTTTTCGAGTGGTTTGGAAAGCGCGTTGATTATGGTGGCTGCGGTAAGTATTGCCATTGCTGCTTGGGGAAGACTATTTGACCCCCAACTGATCGGGCAAATCGGATTGGGGCTTGATCTATCATTGGCGGCAATGGTATTCAATTTCATGCACTATTAACGCGGGTTGCGGGATCGCGCCGCTTTGTTTCGTTTCATGTCCTAGTTCCTGGAAACTGGACAGTACAACGCGGTCATGATTTGTGTGAAGAACTTGAACTCGCGATCGCACAATCACTTCCCGGAACGCACGTTATTACACATTTAGAGCCATTAGAAGATCCCACATCTTGGGCGGATCAAACTTTAGAGCGAACATCAAGAGATGAAATGCAAAACCCCTAAAGTCAGGCATATGCTCAAACCATTCAAATTGGGCTTTGCAAATGCAGATTGGTTGGGAGTTTAATCCTTGATTGCTAGAGCAATCACACTAATTTCAACAACCTTTACAAAGCTTTACTCTATGAATTCCGAAATTGCAGCCCGTTGGCTTGATTCTTTCTAGAATTTCGATGTTGTTATCGTGAACCCTATGCGTTTGATTCATCCATTTATACTAACCTCTACTTTGATTGCAGGGGTGAGTATTCTCACTCCAGTTGGTCAAGCACCGGCTCGATCGCAGAACGCTACTCCCGCTCAGAGCGTCAATCTTGTGAATCAGGGCAAGCAACGCGCTCAGCAAGGAGACTTTCCAGCCGCGATCGCACTCTACACACAAGCGATTCGAGCGAATCCAAAGTATGGCGATGCGTATCTTCATCGAGGATTAGCGCTGCATGATTCTGGCAATCTACAACAGGCGATCGCAGATTTTGAGCAGGCTGTAAAGTTAGAACCGAACAATCCGAAAGCGCTCTACAACCGAGGTGAAGCGCGATCCGATATCGGTGATTCACAAAATGCCTATGCCGATCTGTCTCAAGCAATTCGACTGCAAGCGAACTATCCGGAGGCATTTAATACTCGTGGTGTTGTTCAGGCAGGGCGCGGAGATTTCAAATCAGCAATCGCGGATCTTACCCAAGCGATCAAATTGCGTCCGAACTATGCAGATGCGTTCTATAACCGAGGGAAAGCACGAACTGAGATCAAAGATGTCAACGGTGCGATCTCAGACTTCACCGCAGCCATTCAAGTGGATTCAGAGTTAGCAGAAGCTTATGGAAATCGCGGTCTGCTATATGCTCAGACCGGAAACAAGACACGAGCGCTACAGGATTTGCAAACGGCTGCAAAGTTATTTCAGCGACAAGGAAATCAAGAAGGCTATCAAGAGACGCTGGCATACATTCAGCAACTTCAACGATAGAGCCTATAAAGACTGAAGAATCATGACAAAAAACCATGCTTCCGTGCGCTCAACATCCGATCGCAATACCCCCACTCGGCAATAAAAATCGTCATAAAGGCGGAAACGACTGATTTTGAAAAACGGGCTGATTTTGCGATCGTATGACAGTCAGCATCTTCAGTTGCGGAATAGTGTTGGACTTGCACCAAACTTTCTCCTTTGCTTCTGGTGGCTAATCCCCACCCTAACCGATCGTGTTTGCTACTTCACTGCAATTTTGATGATTACTTTAATTTTTCTTCGGCTTGGTGGGTGCGATCGCTCCTACCTCTCTCAAAGGGCAAAGCAGCAGTCTTGAGCATTCAACTCTTTAGAAGCATGAAACTCGATCGTGCTTTATTTATCGTTGTTCTTAACACAGTACGCTTAAAAGATGAAAGAAAAATGAAAAGCTTTGATTTTAGATGGTACTGTTAAAAAATGAAAGAAAAATGAAAAGCCTTGTATATGTCACTTTCTGAACATCGACCTAGTTTGCCAGAGGTGCATCGCAGCATCGCAGTCCCAAACGTCAAGAGTTTTTGGCGCAAATTGTTAGCCTTTGCCGGACCAGGATATCTTGTTTCAGTCGGATATATCGACCCTGGTAACTGGGCGACTGACATTGCGGGCGGGTCAAAGTTTGGCTACACCTTGCTGATACCAAATTAAACAGCGTTCAGGGCAGATACTGCTTCTCGAATGAAGGAAT
>PSLO01000209.1:0-2185 GCA_040289665.1 Leptolyngbya sp. ERB_1_1
ACCCACCCCGCATTGACCCGATCTCGAGCTCTAATCCTGGCTCTCGCAAAGCAGCTTGAAGCACAAATCGAGTTTTGTCAGTCAACCAGGTATTACTAGGCAATCGATCGTGTTTTTCCTCAACATAATACGTAGAGATTGAGCGATTATCGATTTGCAGCAATCCTAACTGGTGAGGAACTGTTCCATCTCCATGCATGGATGACTTATATTCGTCAGGGTTAGCTATGTTTTCAAAATTTTGAATTTTGTTGAACGTCACTTGGTTATCGCCTGCGATATAGATCATACGATCGAGATCAATAATATTGCTCATCCACTCGTGATGTTGTTGAGCATCGTCAAGATGACGTTGCAAAATGCTTAAACTTCCATAAGTTTTTTGCATCGTACAGCGGCTGCACATTCTTAGAAATTAGCGGAGATGGCAGCATCTGATAGATTCCTGGAAAAGAGTGAAAAACAGGCAGCAACTCTTGAACTCCATGTCGAAGATCGACTAATGCACACAGTCGCACCGTTTGATTTAGACCAACAATGACTTGAGGAATCTCGAAAGAACCATGATTAGGAGTACCCAGCATGACCAATCGTCCACCCCGTTTCCCGCTAGATTTAGCATCCCACATCGTTTCCCATCGCTTAGAATGCCGTTTGATGAATGCTCGTGCAACAAGCCCACCCATTGAGTGAGCCACGAGATGAACGGGTGCTTCGTCGCCAAACCAATTGCTGATCTTTGCCTGTAACTCATCGGCAGCTAGCTTTACATCTTTTCGCCAATCGAACCAGAATGCTCTAACTGTCCAGCTTTGCGCTAGAGAGAGTAAGAGCACACCATAGTAGCGTTTCAAAATCCCACTCGCTCGCACATCATATTCAGTGTTGTGTTCGGCTCGACCTTCTTCATTCAGACGCAGCAAATCCAGCTTGCCCTGCATGATTTGAGGAACTTTCAGCCACAGTTGCTTCTGTGTCCCACTGCGATCGATAGCACTAAGTTCTCCGCCCAAAATTCCATGAATAACTACAACATTGCCTTTTGTAGCTTTAATGCCACGAGCGCGATCGCTACTCTTGAGAGCAAGTAATCGCAGGCGATCGTATGACTCATCGCCAAAGTAAAGTCTAAAAATATGCTCTTCTTCTGAACTTGGATTGAGAAGTGTTGCAATCAGATCATCAGTGTTAGCGGATTCGATTCGATGAATTAGCTGCTGTTCATCTAACATAATTGGGGCTTCCTTGCAGTGAACTAAATCAAACAACAATCTACTGTTGCTGCCTGTATCTTCTAGAAAATTGACTCTTCAAGCGGAACAAACTTCTCCAGGTAGTCAAGATGCAGCGTTTGTTCCATAAATGTCTTTGCTGTTTCGAGAACAACTTCTACCTGCGTGGGTAGAACACTGAGCTTGTCTGCAATATATTGCTTTAGCTTTTCTCCATCTTGGCTAGGTGCAACGCTGACAATTCGACGATCGCTATCCTGGCTGAGGGCTTGTGTCATGATTCCGTTGATATGATCATCTCCAAAACTGTACCCAATTACTAGAATGAGCTTGGCTTTTCGACAGTATTTTCTGAATTCGTGAATGATAAATAAGTAAGGATCAGCATATTGAAGCTTTTGGCTAGTTCCGAAAATAATCTCAAGTTCGCGAACTGATACACTTCCAGCCTCATCTGAGAATGTTAGCGAACCGTATTTATCTTTCTTCCAGTCAATTGAACCATGAACTTTGTATAGAAGGAGATCGACCGTTTGGTCTTGATCGTCTTCAAACCGTCTAACATCCAGCATACGAGTTTCATTGAAACCGCGTTCAATTTTTGCTTTGCTACAAGCTCTCTCGACGCATAGATCATAGTTTAGTGTGAAGATACGAAGAGGGTATTGATACTGCTCCTGGAAGTGCATTAGCCCTTGATAGTAGCTCGCCTTCTCATAATTCTCAACAAGAATCCATGTCTCTTTCAGCCGTCCCACAATTTTGCGCTTTAATTCTGTAATGCGTTTGAAGTCCGTTCCCGCTAACTCAAACAGTTTCGGATGCCAACCCGTAATAAATGGATACAGGACGTGCTTTGCATTCTGCTCTAATTCTGACAGAGGGTAGTGCCTTTTCGTAAAGGGTAGATAAAATAAGGGGTGACTGCTATCTTCATCTCCTATGTCAAGCAT
>PSLO01000071.1:0-6334 GCA_040289665.1 Leptolyngbya sp. ERB_1_1
GAGGAATGCTTGACATAGGAGATGAAGATAGCAGTCACCCCTTATTTTATCTACCCTTTACGAAAAGGCACTACCCAGAATGTTTCCATTCGGACAGGTTCGGTTTCTGTACGCGGACAAATTACTGAAGTGAATGCTATCTCTTGAGTATTTTTTTTGCGCCGGATTGTTGCATTTCCTGTAAAATGCATTTTATTACCATCAAGTAATCGGATACTAAATGGAGACTGTAATTCTAACGAGATGATTTCGCCTTCTACATTTAATTCGATCGGTTTGAGAAAACCTTTAACATAATCTGAGTTCATGTTTTGATTCAGATCATTCTCAGACAATACGAGTCGAATGTGACTATCGATCGGTTCACTCAACCGAACTTTTCCTAATAGAATGCTTAACGGATCAACCGAAATCTGATCGGTTTGAACTTGTACTTCCTGAATTTGAATCTCGTCTTTAACAATATTGCGTCCTTGAAAAGAAATATCTTCAACTTCACCTTGGAAGAGCTTAATCAAGTTCGTTCTAGCGGATACAGCAACTTTTCTAAATTCATCAAGTTGAGTACCTAAAACAACTTTGGCAAATTCAGAAAAGATGTTTTCTTCAGAGCGAGGTGAGTCAGCCATGAGCTTAAAAGTTATGAATACTCATCAATCTAGAATAGTTTTCAAGAAAGCAACTCTACACATTGAAGTAACTTTGTTGCTCGTATCACTCTGTTTCTAAAGACAGAGGTAAAGGCTACCTAAAGTTTCTTACGGTGCGATCGCAATTTCTCCTCACTGCCATGAGTTACCCACCCGCACCCTGGATACTAAAAGGACACGGTTTTCTCACTCTGCATTTGATTGATTTCTCTGATGCAGCAAAAGTCATTCCAAAAGATCTCGAAATTGTTCAAGTTTTGCCTGGAAAAACGATCGGCGGTTTAGTTCTCGGTAAATACGAATCTGGTTCAACGTTGACTTACGGAGAACTGATTGCGATTGCAGGTTTAGTGCGATACGGCGGCAAAATTGGAAGCTGGATCTCTCATATCTATGTGGACAATGCAAGCTCGATCGCTGGAGGTCGAGAAATTTGGGGCTTACCAAAAGAAGAGGCACAGTTCTTTTGGCAGCCTGAAGGCGGCGCGAACACGGACACATACAGCGGAGCTATCGTCAAACAAGGCGATCAAATTCTCTGCAATTTCACTCATGCTTGGCAGTTCAACCTGTGGCGACTAAGCGGACAGTTTGACAGCTATAGCAAGCTGGCAGCGGAATTGATGCGGTTTGAAAGTTCAGCGATCGGCAATTTGTCGATCGTCAGTTCTCGGCTTGAGGTTCCAAGCACGAGTCCCTTTGCGAAGCTAATTGATTCTCAGCCCTGGATAGCTCTCAAAGCCGAAGCACTCGAACTTACCGTTGCTGCTCCGCTTTCTGTTCATGGCAGAATTCCGATGACTGTCTAAGGATCGTGAATTAAATAAACCTGGCGATTGGAAATCGCCAGGCAGAAGTTCGGATTGATTTAATTCACGATCTCTCAGTGAACGCTAGTTCAAGTGAAACAGGCTTGAGACACTCAAGCCCTGTTCTGATTATCTAGGTTGCTTCAGGTGGATCAGCGGGAAGATTCTTTTCTTCGGCATCCGCGATCGCGGCTTCAACCTGCTCCGGAGTCGGAGGATGCGGCGGAATCGCTTCCGGATGACTCGCTTCAAATGCGACTTCCTCTTCCATGATCTCATCCGCGGTAGAAGTTGATTCTGATGCACCATCTTGATCAACGGGCACAGACTTCGA
This sequence comes from Leptolyngbya sp. ERB_1_1, assembly GCA_040289665.1. Classification (GTDB taxonomy): domain Bacteria; phylum Cyanobacteriota; class Cyanobacteriia; order Leptolyngbyales; family Leptolyngbyaceae; genus Leptolyngbya. The sequence goes on from PSLO01000071.1 coordinate 1,794, forward strand.
TTCTACGGCTTGCTCAGAGCTAACGATGTCTTCTTCAAAACTGAAGGCTTCATCCGTCTCGGTCGGCTCCTCACGGAAGTCTTTGCGAACATAAGTTGTGGTGTTCTTTTCGGGCTTCTTGAATAGACCGCCGATCGCACTGCCAACCGCGCCGATCGTTCCCATCACATCGGGCTTAGAAGCTTCAGGGGTCGGATTGCCAAAATCTTCTCGCTTTAAAGGTTCATACGGTTCGGCTGGCGTAGAAGGCGTTTTGTTTAACAGCGATTGAGCGCGGTCACGCACCTGAGCAAACGTTCGCTTTCCTTGATCCAGCGCTTTGGAGGTCTTTTCCGAATTCAGGGCTTCACTGAATTTTGATTGCAGTTCGGCAGTGGAAGGGGTGTAGCCGAGTCTGGAAGTTAGCGCTTGATAGCCGAACCAACCGATTAGCGAAACACTTGCAATTTGTCCTAGTAGAACCCCGCCCGTAATGCGATCGGCACAAAACCAAAGCACTAACGCATAAAACAATCCCACACCCGCAAGCGTGAGATCGCCTTTGCGGTAAATGTCTGGATAGAAAAAGGCGGACATATAGAGTCCAAGACTACCCAACGCGACTGCTAATGCTAGAAGATATGTCAGCATATGCTGCCCTCAACTCGGAAAAACTACATTCACTTTACTGCGAAGCGTCGATCCGCGAAGGTAGGGTTAACAGAACTGCACTAAGCCAAAATCTGATCGTCGAGTGAAAAATCAATGTCGGCTAAATTGCGCTCTGCCTTTAGATAATCGTTCTGATAAGAATCTTTCAGCCCCGAAACAAGGTCAAATTCGGGTTGCCAATCGAGTTCGGTTTTCGCCTTGTGGATGTCTGCAAAGAAATGTTGAGTTCGCATTGGAAAGGCTTTCTTTTTACCGAAATCAAATTTTTTAGGGTCGTAATGCACAATTTTTAGCGCACTTGGATCTTTGCCAACGGCTTCTGCACAAGCACGAGCTAAACCATCGAACGTGACAGCTCGATCGCCAGAAATATTATAGATTTGCCCGCTCGTGTTCTGATTACCCAACACTTTCGCCATTGCTGCCGCCAGATCTTTAACGTGCCCGAATTGGGTAAAGTGCTGTCCGTGACCTGGAATTGGAACCGGACGATCACGAACAATGCGATCGAAAAACCATGCCTCTAAATCGTTGTAGTTTTGCGGACCATAAATGTATGTTGGACGAATCGACGTAAACGGAATGCTCGATTTAGCCAAGTAGGATTCCGTGTCATGTTTGCCTTTATGCCGACTCTTCGGATCAACCGCATCCCCTTCCACGTGCGGCATTTGATCAGATTTAAGATAAACGCCTGCCGAACTCATGTAGACAAAATGCTGAATTCGGTCTTTGAACAGTTCGGCTAAAGGTTGAGTGTCGCTAAGTTCGCGCCCGTTGTTGTCGAAGACGGCATCAAAATCGAGCTTGACTAACTGTTGCAGATCGGAATCGTTGGTACGATCGCCTTTGATTTGTTTTACGCCTTCTGCGGGGGCGGGCTTATTACCTCGATTAAACAGTGTGACCTCATGCCCTTGAGCCATCAAAAGCTGAGTGAGATAGACTCCGATGAATCGAGTCCCGCCCATAATCAGAATTCGCATACGATCGCTTTACACGCAACAATCTTTTATCTTAAAGCGAACACGTAACTGTGTGTGATCGGCAACGTGTTCCCTCATAGAATTCCTTTCATCCGCTGAAGTGGTTTCTTGGCTCCAGCGAGATAGCTGACGAAGTTGGTGAGGGCAAGCCCCTCCACGTGTGCCCAGGAAAAGCGTTGTTGAAACATTGATCGAAACTTCTCGGTTTGGTCGCGAACGAGTTGAAGCCGCTGTGCGCGTCTCATTCGATGATCGAAATCGGGTTCAGGTTGAATGGATTTGAGTTCAACCACTAAAAAGTTACCGGATTCATTCATCAGCACCAAATCACCGCGATGAGTTTCGATCGCTTGCTTGATCGGATTGAATTCGCGATGTGCCCATTCATAGCCGACGATGTACTCAAACTCACACAGTTTCTGAATTCGACGTTGACGTTTGAACACTTTTTTGAGCAAAGCGAATTCCGGGTGATCACTCTCAAGATTGAGAACAAAATCTTTCAAGTAAAAAGAAAGATCTTTGATCGTTTCTATTCCGCTCATGACTGCCTGCTGAATACCTTTTGCAAGCGTCGGATCAGTTTCTCTGAGATTGAGTAAAAACGTGATGTCATCTAAGCGATCGAGCAATTCACCTGAATTTTTTTCAAACTGAATGCCGCGTGAAAGGATGCGCCGATAGACAGTCCGAAGTGTTGCAGTTTGCGTTTCCATAGTGCCTTCTAAAGGTAGGTTTGAGAAAACCCAAACACCAGCCACCCCCGTTGTTGTGCAGCACGACGCTAGAGAAATTGTGCATGACAAATCGGAGTGGCTAAAAGGTAAGAGTGCTAAAATGCCCTTTTAGCCCCAGACTGATATCGACAGTGGGGGGTTAGCCGTTCATTGCTGTGACCAGCAGCTTTGAGCGGCGCTAGTGGATTTGGTAAAACCAAGAATTTAGTTTGGGTAACTGTACAAGGATTTCGGGGCAAAGTCAAGCGAAATCTAAATCTTGTGCTGTTCGGCTAAAGTCGATCGGGATCGATGCCGAGTTCTCGCAGTTTTGCGGCTAATCGATCGGCTCTTTGTGCTTCTTGTTTGGCTTTTTGAGCTTTAGTCTTTGTTTGTAAATACGATAAATCGGCGATTGAAATCGCTGCTAAACAGACGAAACCCGCCGTTGCGGGTTAAGAGAATGGCTGTTAGTCCGCATCAGGTGGTCTAGCCGCGAATTCCATTCGCTTGGCAAGAATGAGGATTTATTTAATCCGCAAGCATTGTTGTGTCACGAATAGAATATTTGTTCTGTTATTTTCCGATGCAAAACCGACTGAAAATACGATCGAGAACCGATTCTGTCACATCTTCTCCGAGAATTTCACCTAATGCTTGAATGGCGCTCCGTAAATCGATCGTCCAAAAATCTAAAGGGAGTTGATTCGCGATCGTCGTTTGCACTTGTTCTAATGCTATTTTTGCTTTAGTTAATGCGGCAGCTTGACGTTGATTAATTGCTAAATCTAAATTTGCGGCTTGAATTTTTCCGGTTTGAACTGTGTTTAAAATCGCTGTTTCTAGAGCATCAATTCCTTTATTTAAAGATGCCGCAGTTTTGACAACTTGTAATGCTGTAGGAAGTTCCCCATTAACATCAGATAAGTCGATTTTGTTGACAACAAGAATTAACGGTCGATCGTTAACTTGATTGTAAATCTCGCGATCGAGATCAGTAAATCCAGCCTGAGCATCGATCGTAAATAAAACTAAATCCGCAGATTGAGCCGCTAAACGCGATCGTTCAACGCCAATTTTTTCGACTTGATCTTCGGTTTCGCGGATGCCTGCGGTGTCGAGAACTTGGATCGGAATCCCACCGACGACAAGCTGAGATTCAACCACATCGCGAGTTGTTCCCGGAAGATCCGTGACGATAGCGCGATCGCTGCGACTCCAAGCGTTGAGCAAGCTGGATTTCCCCACATTCGGGCGACCGACGATCGCGACTTTCAATCCGGTTCTGAGCAATTCTCCGCGATCGGCAGTGGCTAGAATTCGCGTCACTTCCGTTAGAACATGGCGGAATTGCGCTTGAATTTCGGCTTCATCGAGCGGGGGGAGATCGTCTTCAAAATCGATCCGGGCTTCGACTTCTGCCAAAATATCGAGACAGATGGCGCGAAGTTGGCGAATCGGATACGCGAGTTTGCCTTGTAATCCGGCGAGAGCGGTTTGGGCGGCTTGAGGCGATCGTGCTCCGACTAAATCCGAAATGCTCTCCGCTTGAGTCAGGTCGAGTCGTCCGTTCAGAAAGGCTCTTAATGTAAATTCGCCAGGTTGCGCCAGTCTTGCACCTTGTTCAATACAAAGTTGTAGCACTTGTTGAACGGCAATGATTCCGCCGTGACAATGAAATTCGACAACATCTTCGCGCGTGTATGATCGCGGAGCCAACATCAGAAGCAGTAAGGCTTCATCGATCATCTGTTGAGTTTGAGGATGACGAATAAAACCGTATAAAATCCGATGACTTTCCCAGATTTGACGACCGGGAGAATGAAAAAATGTTTGGGCGATCGCGACCGATTCGGAGCCGGATAGTCTGACGATGCCGACGCTTCCTTGTTCGGGAACAATGGCAGTTGCGATCGCGGCGATCGTTTCGCTCATAAAGGTCTCCAGCTTTCGTTAATTAGGCTCGATCGTATGTGATCTTCCCACTTGCCGTTAATCAGTAAGTAATCTCTAGCATAGCCTTCGATCACAAATCCTAACTTTCTTAAAACATTTCCGCTTCTTTGATTACGCGGCATATAATTTGCACTAATTCGATGCAAATTGAGGTCATTAAATACATATTGAATCGCAGCTTGTAGGGCTTCATTCATATAGCCATTTCCTTGTTCTCTTTCTGCAAGACTGT
>PSLO01000071.1:6344-22075 GCA_040289665.1 Leptolyngbya sp. ERB_1_1
ATATAAAATTCCTTGAGTAATGTTTGTGAAGTTTACTGCACCAATAATGTTTCGAGGATCATCTTTTTTAAACAGAAATAAACGCAGCGATCGATCATAGCCAAACTCAATAATGCTTTTCTCAATTTGCTGTGACCAAAAATCGCGAGTATAAAAGTTAGCAGGACGAAACGGCTCAAATGGTTCTAGAAACGCTCGATTTTCTGTATAGTAATTAACGATCGCAGTTGTATCATTTTGCTGAAGCAATCGAACAATCAATCGCGAAGTCAAAAGAACAGGTGTTTGTATCATTGTCTTACTTGCGAATTCGAGTTAATAAATCATAGAACGGTCGCCAGTTGTCATCATCTACGATTGGGTTCCAAACCGCTTCAATCTCCGATCGAACTAATCCCACTTCCGAGTTATACGCCTTGAGCCTAGCTGGAATTTCATCAATCTCAAAGCTGCTTAACGTTCCCAAAGCTTGACAGTAGCTCTGTCGCCAGTTTTCAAAGGATCGCGCTAGATCCGTATTTGATGTTTCGCGTTGAGAGAAAATATGGCTTGCGTCCTCGCTCCACTTCCGATCAAACTGCTTTGTAATTTGCCAGAAGAAATCGTGATAATCGATTTGAGCCGCTTGAAGAAACTGAACCGTTCGATAGACTAAAGCTGACGCGATCGAGTCTTCTAATTGATCAAATCCCAATCGATGCAGCAGTCTTTGTTGATAGGCTTTCTCATAGTGAGATTCAAACTTAGATAATCCTGACTTGAGATCATCAGCAGAAATAAATTGCCTTAATGGAATCTGCAACATTTCTAAATTCCAGTAGCAAATTCTGGGCTGATTCGCATACGCATAGCGACCATAGTAATCAAAATAAGCAGCAATAAATTCGGGTTGATACGACGGAATGAACGCATATGGACCGTAATCAAAACTTTCGCCTGTCAGCGACATATTATCGGTATTTAAGACAGCATGACAAAATCCTGCTGCCATCCATTGCGCGACTAATTCCGCAACTTTCTCAACTAATTCGGCATAAAACAACGCATAGCGATCGCGCTCATTGATCAAATGCGGATAGTAAGTTTCAATTACATGATCTAATAGAATCGCAATTAAATCTTTGCGATTGATTGCGTCTAATCGCTCAAATGTACCGAATCGAATATGCGATCGACTATATCGAATCATCACAGACGATCGCGTTGGCGACGGTTCATCTCCGCGCCAGAGTGCCTCTCCGGTTTCAATCAAACTGAGACAGCGCGACGTTTTCACCTTTAACCGATGCAACATTTCCGCCGCTAACACCTCTCGAACGCCCCCCTTAAGCGTTAATCGCCCATCTCCACCCCGCGAATAGGGAGTCGTTCCTGAGCCTTTCGTACCGAAATCGTACAATTCTCCATCTTGGGCGCGAACTTGCCCATATAAAAAGCCACGCCCATCTCCCAACGCCGAATTGTAAGTTCCGAACTGGTAGCCGTGATACCGCATTGCCAAAAATGGCTCTCGTCCTTGGAACTTGCCAAACGCCTCAATCAAATGATTGTCCGTCACGTTTTCTAAGCCCAACTGCGCCAAAATGTCATCGTTCCGAAATCGCAGAATGTGTTGAGGAAACTGGGCAGCGGCAACACGATCGGAGAACTCATCTCCTAATCGCTCAAAGGCAGGCTCGTAGTTGAGAGCAAGTAGCGGATTTGCTTGATGTTCAGTCATTCATTTCGATCGTGGCTTCTTTTCAATCCTACCGATATTCCAGCATTCTGACGGAGAGCGATTAGAATCAAGCAGAAGTTTAGCCCCCCATTTCTTCGATGCCTGTCAAAGCTTTCCGCAGTGCAATTTTAGATTTTGTTGCTGATCCGTTCTTTGTCTCTGAATCTGAGAGCGTGAGATACATTCGGGATGGTTTGCTTGTGGTTGAGAATGGGGCGGTTAAAGAATTAGGAGCGTATGAGCAACTGAGAGAGAAATATGCGGGAGTTGCGATCGAGTCTTACCCTGATCAAATCATCCTCCCTGGATTTATTGATCTGCATATTCATTTTCCTCAAACTGAGATGATCGCGGCGTACAGCGGGCAGTTATTAGAATGGCTCGAAAAGTTCACGTTTCCGGTTGAGCGAAAGTTTCGAGACAAGGCTTACTGTGAGCAAATTGCACCGATTTTTATTGATCAACTTTTGCGAAATGGAACAACGACTGCGCTTGTGCTTGCGGCAGTATTTCCAGAATCGGTAGAGGCTTTGTTTGAAGAAAGCGATCGACGAAAGATGCGTTTGATTGCAGGCAAAGTAATGATGGATCGCAATGCTCCAGATTTCCTCAAAGACACAGCACAATCGTCTTATCACGAAAGCAAAGCCCTGATCGAAAAGTGGCACAAAAAAGGTCGATCGCTCTATGCCGTCACTCCTCGATTTGCGCCAACTTCAACCCCAGAACAATTAGCCTATGCTGCTAAGCTCTTAGAAGAGTTTCCAGATACCTATCTGCATACGCATCTTTCTGAGAATGTGAATGAGGTCGCATGGGTAAAAGAACTATTTCTAGATAGCAAAGGCTATGTTGATGTTTATGATCAATTTGGGCTAGTGGGAGAACGATCGATTTTTGCTCATTGTGTGCAACTGACTGAGGCTGAATTCGATCGATTAGCTGAAGCGAAATCTGCGATCGCGTTTTGTCCGACTTCTAATACTTTTTTGGGCAGCGGATTGTTTAATCTTGAACGCGCCACTTCTGCCCAAATTAAAGTTGGACTAGCAACCGATGTCGGCGGCGGAACTAGCTTTTCAATGCTGCAAACTGCGAATGAGGCTTATAAGATTGCACAACTTCGACGACAAAAGCTTTCTCCGTTTCAGGCAATCTTTCTAGCGACATTGGGGGGAGCGAGAGCGCTTTACCTAGATGACGAGATTGGAAACTTTGAAGTCGGTAAGGAAGCAGATTTTATTGTGATTGATCCGCGATCGACTCCGATCCTGGCACTGCGAAATCAAGCAGAAACCCCCACAACTTTGGAAGCCTTGAGCGATCGACTGTTTAGCTTGATCATCATGGGTGACGATCGTGCCATTCGAGCAACTTACATTCTGGGTGAACTCGCTTACGAAAATGCCTCCAATGCCTGACCTAAGGGTGAATTAATCGATCGCGCTTTTGTCTATCGTAATTCGCAGGGCAATTTCTAGAAATGATGGGCTTTGTTGCATGAATAACTCGATCGTGGGAAATCTCCAGCAGTTAGTTGCCCAAGTCAAGCAGGCAGCGCTTCAGGTCAATTCCTCGCTCGGACAGCACGAACAAGCGGTACAGGATCTCGCCCAAGGTGCGCTAAAGCAAGCTGAGGAAACAGTTGCCACGCTGGACTCAGTGCAACAGATGATGCAATCGATCGAGGAAGTGGCTCAGAGGGCTCAAAAAGCCGCAGCCGTAAGCCGGAGTGCTTCGATCACGGCTGAAAGTGGGGGTACAGCAATGGATTTGACCGTGCAGCAAATTTTGGGATTGCGCGATACGATTGGCAATACGGGCAAGAAAGTGAAACGCTTGGGAGAATCTTCGCAGCAGATTTCTAGAGCGGTATCGCTGATTAAGCAAATTACGATGCAGACGAATGTGCTGGCGATTAATGCAGAAATTGAAGCGGCACGCGCGGGTGAAGATAGTCAGGGGTTTGCTGTGATTGCGGAAGAAGTGTCGGCACTGGCAGCGCGGGCTGCGGACGCAACGCATGAGATTGCCCAATTGGTCACGGACATTCAGCGAGAAACCAGCGATGTCGTTGAAGCAATGGAAGAAGGCACCACTCAAGTCGTGAAGACGACGCAACTTGTTGAGAATGCAAAGCAGAGTTTAGAGCAGATTGTTGCTGAGTCTTATCAGATTGATCAATTGGTGCAATCGATCTCGATCGCAACCGTTTCGCAGGTGAAGACTTCCCACACGATCACAGATTTGATGCAGGACATTGCTGGGATTGCAGAAAAAACTTCTGATTCGTCGATCGCCGTCTCGAAGTCGCTTCGTCAAACGGTTGATATTGCTCATGAGCTTCAAGAATCGGTTGGAACGTTCAAAGTGAATTGATTTAAAAATTCATGATTTGGAACGTAGTTTAGAGGGCTGCGTTCTTGTCGCGATCGCGCTTCTCTAATTAAGTGGGGCGCGATTTTCTATGCAAAACTTTGATGATTCTTAACAGATGCCAGTTTGAGGGGCGTTTCGTTCCTTGCATGCACCCGCCCCGGATTGAAAATCACTGAAGGGGATTGAAAGGCAAATTGCACGTTTTCAGTCAGTTGAAACTGACTTCGCACTATTCGCCCTGATTCCAATCCGGGGCAGGATGGCAACATAGACGAGCTACTCACGAATTGACACTAACAGAATCTCGTAACTTCGGTAAAACTCAAGCCTGAGAATCGATACAGTAATTTTCATTTAATTTGTTTATTGTTCTCCTTTTTATATAAAACAAATTATAAGACTTAAAAAAAACAGTTTTTTCTCCTCAATCTGCATTCTCATGGAGCATTCGTAAATAAACGTTTTTCGGTAATCTCTCACTCGTTCTAACTATGTAAACTCTTTTTTCAACCCCTATGCAGAACCGACAACATCGACAACAATGCAAACAGAGACGTATCCGCGCTCATCCCTTCAAAAGACGACAGGAGAACCCAGAGTGAAACTCGCAGTTTACGGAAAAGGCGGCATCGGCAAATCGACGACAAGCTGTAACATCTCAGTCGCATTGGCAAAACGCGGCAAAAAAGTACTGCAAATCGGTTGCGATCCCAAACACGACAGCACATTTACCCTCACCGGATTTTTAATTCCCACCATCATCGACACCCTTCAAGAAAAGGATTATCACTACGAAGATGTCTGGGCTGAAGATGTCATTTACAAAGGCTACGGTGGAGTCGATTGTGTCGAAGCGGGTGGACCTCCAGCAGGCGCAGGTTGTGGCGGCTATGTCGTCGGTGAAACCGTGAAGCTGCTCAAAGAACTGAATGCGTTCGATGAATACGATGTCATTCTGTTTGATGTGTTGGGCGATGTCGTGTGTGGTGGATTTGCTGCACCCTTAAACTATGCAGACTACTGCATGATCGTCACCGATAACGGATTTGACGCGCTGTTTGCAGCAAATCGGATTGCGGCTTCGGTGCGTGAGAAAGCGCGGACGCATCCCCTCCGACTGGCAGGACTGATCGGCAATCGAACTGCAAAACGCGATCTGATTGATAAATACGTCGATGCTGTTCCGATGCCCGTATTGGAAGTTTTACCGCTGATTGAAGACATTCGCGTGTCACGGGTGAAAGGAAAAACATTGTTCGAGATGGCAGAATCTGATCCATCACTCAACTATGTGTGTGATTACTACCTGAACATTGCCGATCAGATTTTGGCGAATCCTGAAGGCGTTGTACCGAAAGATTCTCCTGATCGCGAATTGTTCTCCTTGCTCTCGGACTTCTATCTCAATCCGTCACCTCCTAAAGCAGCCGAAGAAGAACTCGATCTGATGATGGTCTAAAGAAAGAATGAAGGGTAACGGATAAAGCAAGCAAATCGCGATATGTGATTAGATTGAGGCTGACTTTATCCTTATCTTGATTTGACTTGTGAACATTGATCAATTGCGTCGATCACTCAAAGACCGCTGGCTAGAGTACTATCAAGAAAATCGCGCTTGGATTACTCGATTGTCGATTTGGGTGAGTTGCGATGGAAAACGACGACCGTCATCGAGCTTCATTTTGGGTGCGCTTTCGACTATAGAACCACGATTGGTTGACCTACTGCCGCTCATTGTGGATCTAAGCAATCATCCCGATCGCATTGTGGTCGCACTCGGACTGAATTTTGACCCCGAACAAGAACTGATTCACCTAAAACAGCTTAAAGCTGAAGCCGAAAGTCCGAAATACTTACCCGCAAGCTCTAAGACTGAAATCAAACCCCGCCGTCCTGCTGAAGTGGATGAAGCCTGCGAAGGACGCAATCGAACGAATAAAACTGACCGATCGCCTCGATAAACCTAAGTTAGAACCCTACTGTTATGACCCTCGCTGATCCTCAACCTCAAGCCCTCCAATTTGAATGTGAGACAGGCAACTATCACACTTTTTGTCCGATTAGCTGTGTTGCTTGGTTATATCAAAAGATCGAAGATAGCTTTTTTCTAGTCATTGGGACAAAAACCTGTGGTTATTTTCTGCAAAATGCGATGGGCGTGATGATTTTCGCAGAACCCCGTTATGCAATGGCAGAACTTGAAGAAGGTGACATCTCTGCTCAGTTGAACGATTACGAAGAACTAAGACGACTGTGCGATCAGGTTAAACGCGATCGTAATCCCAGCGTGATTGTGTTTATCGGAACTTGCACCACTGAGATCATCAAGATGGACTTAGAAGGGCTTGCCCCGAAACTCGAAGCTGAGATTGGAATCCCGATCGTGGTTGCCCGCGCCAACGGTCTCGATTATGCCTTTACTCAAGGGGAAGATACTGTCCTTGCAGCGATGGCACAACGCTGCCCGACCAAAGCTCCCACAGGTGAAACCGAGAAAGAAGAACGGAATGCAATCCAGAAGTTGATGAACTTTGGACGCAAGCAGGAAGAGATCAAACAACAAGAATCCGAGTATGTGGATCATACGCCGTTGGTATTGTTTGGATCAGTCCCTGACCCGATCGTGACTCAGCTAACTCTCGAACTGAAGAAGCAAGGCGTGAAAGTATCGGGTTGGCTTCCCGCGAAGCGATATACAGAACTTCCGGTAATCGAGGAAGGATACTATGTTTCGGGTGTGAATCCGTTCTTGTCGCGGACTGCTACGACTTTAATGCGGCGACGGAAAACTAAGCTGATTGGATCACCATTCCCGATCGGTCCTGATGGAACACGCGCCTGGGTCGAAAAGATTTGCTCTGTGTTGAACATTGAGCCAAAAGGGTTGGAAGAACGGGAAGCGAAAATTTGGGAAAGTGTGGAAGATTATCTACAACTGGTTCGCGGAAAGTCTGTGTTCTTCATGGGTGATAACTTGCTAGAAATCTCGCTGGCGCGGTTTCTGATCCGGTGTGGTATGACTTGCGAGGAGATTGGTATTCCTTACATGGACAAGCGCTACCAAGCCGCAGAACTCGATTTCTTAGTGAAAACCTGTAACGAAATGGGTGTTCCGGTTCCCAAAATTGTAGAGAAGCCGGATAACTACAATCAACTTCAGCGCATTCACGAAACCAAGCCGGATCTCGTAATTACCGGAATGGCTCATGCAAATCCCTTAGAAGCGCGTGGCATTAGTACGAAGTGGTCGGTTGAGTTTACCTTTGCTCAAATTCACGGATTTAGCAACACTCGCGATATCTTAGAGCTTGTGACTCGTCCGCTGCGTCGTAATAGTGCGCTACAAGGTATGGGATGGGAGAAATTAGTGAAAGAAGAAGCGAAGATTTAGCGATCGCAACAATCTAACCTCTGACCCCATAGAAACGATCGTTTCTGTGGGGTTTTTTGAGCGATAGCTGTCATCTTCTTGTCATAAATCTTCTTCATCATAAAAATATCGTTTCATGCAAATTCATCCTGACGATGTTTCAACATTCCTCAAATCCTGCTAAACGATCATCTTTCTGGATTGCAACCGCAGTAGGAAGCTTACTGACGGCTCAAGGATTTCTCGAACTTTCACAGCCAATCACAACCGCCCAATTCTCCGGATCTCGTCCGACGCAAATTGATGCAAATGACGATCGCTCAAATGCTGCACTCGCACTCACTGCTTTGGGTGTCGGTGTCATCGGATTCAGTTGGGCACGCGCTCGATCGTCTGGCACTCAAACGAACGCGACTAAACTCGATCGACATCTCTTACTCTTACTGCATCAAGATCGCGCCGCTGCCGATCGCCTTGTAACCCAGATGCAGCGCAAACATCCAGAGCGATCGCGCGAATGGTGTATTGAGAAAGTCAAGTATGATTTAGAGCGCGATCGACATTAGCGAAGTGCGATCGACCTTCTATGATGAATTCAAGGCAGAGCAGGAAAATCTTATGGTCAGCATCCCAAAAGCGCCTCAAACCAAACTTGCTGAAAATCGCGTTCTTCTTCATAATGTCAATTGGCAAACTTACCGAGCGATCGCAGATGCGTTTGGAGAACGTCGATCGCCGCGCCTTGCCTACTATTACGGAAAACTAGAACTCCTGTCTCCACTTGAAGAACACGAGAATGCAAGTGGATTGATTGGTCAATTTGTTGAAATTTTGACCGAAGAGTTAGAACTGAACATTAAAACCATGCAATCTACTACGCTTGATCGCGAAGACCTAAACGTAGGTGCAGAACCCGATAAATGCTATTACATCGCGAATGAGCCATTAGTACGAGGTAAACGGGTGGATCTCAATGTTGACCCACCTCCTGATTTAGTCGTTGAAGTCGATATTACTCACACCGATATCAACAAAACCGCGCTGTATGCAGAAATGGAAGTTGGTGAATTTTAGCGCTACAACGGAAAAACGTTAACTATCTATCAACTGCAAGCAGGCGAATACCGAGAGGTGTCAGCAAGTCCAATGTTTTCTTGGGTGCAGAAGGAGCGACTGTATCAATTTTTGAGGCAATGTGCCGAGCAAGGAGCAACAGCGGCAAAGCGATCATTGCGAACTCTGAAGAACAAAGAGCAACTCTCGATACGTTAGCCGCCATTTTTGCAGAGTGAGCACACTCGTGACAGAAATCGGGGTAATTTCAGAAACAAAAAAGATAGGTAGCGTGATGCTACCTACCCAAAATGTAGATCAGACGATATGGAACGATTAGGTTCCGGAAGTCCAAGAGTTGATGTACTCGATTTGGTCAGAAGTGAGGCTATCGATCGAGAAGCCCATCGCTTGCAGTTTCAAGCGTGCAATTTCTTGATCCAGCTCAGTTGGAACCGGGTAAACACCGGGTTCTAATTTGCCTTTGTTCTTCACGAGATATTCTGCTGCTAACGCTTGGTTTGCAAAGCTCATATCCATTACCGCGCTTGGATGTCCTTCAGCGGCTGCCAAATTCACCAAGCGACCTTCACCCAACACAACAACCGATTTACCAGATTTGAGCGTGTATTCTTCGGTGAAGTTGCGAACGGTTTTGACATCCGAAGCCCGTTCTTTCAGCGCTTCGAGATCGATTTCGATATCAAAGTGACCAGAGTTACACACGATCGCGCCATCTTTCATTGCGTCGAAGTGTTCTCCACGAATGACGTGCTTGTTCCCTGTCACGGTGATGAAGATGTCACCCTTCGCAGCAGCTTCTGACATCGGCATCACTTGGAAACCGTCCATCACCGCTTCGATCGCAGCAACCGGACTAATTTCAGTCACGATTACGTTAGCGCCTAAACCACGTGCCCGATTTGCTGTCCCTTTACCGCACCAACCGTATCCTGCAACGACGATCGTTTTACCCGCCAAGAGAATGTTGGTGGCGCGGATAATGCCGTCGAGGGTCGATTGTCCGGTTCCGTAGCGGTTGTCGAAGAAGTGCTTGGTTTCCGCGTCGTTCACGTTGACCGCTGGAAATGTCAGCGCACCATCTTTCATCATCGCTTCGAGGCGAACGACTCCGGTAGTGGTTTCTTCGGTGGTTCCAATTAAGTCTTCAAGCTGATGCTTGCGTTGTTGCACTAGCGTTGCGACCACATCACAACCATCATCAATGATCAGGTTAGGACGGTGATCCAGCGCGATTTGAACGTGCTTGTGGTAAGTATCGTTGTCTTCGCCTTTGATTGCGAACACGGGAATTTCGTAGTCTGCAACTAGGCTTGCAGCTACATCGTCTTGAGTTGAGAGCGGGTTGCTAGCGATCAGGATCGCATCGGCTCCACCTGCTTTGAGGGCGATCGCGAGATTTGCAGTCTCGGTCGTGACGTGGCAGCACGCAACGAGTCGAATGCCTTCAAACGGTTTTTCTTGAGCGAAGCGATCGCGGATTTGCTTCAGCACTGGCATTTCCCGCCCAGCCCACTCGATCCGTTGTTTTCCAGCAGGTGCAAGGGCAAGGTCTTTGACTTCGTACTTCAAACGGACGGGTGTTGCGGTCATGTAAATGTTTCCTTAACAAGAGACATCAAGTGTGGGATGTGAAAACCCCCTAACACGTTAACTTGCATCTTCTAGATTGATCCAGCGATCGGGCTAAGTTTCCCAGACGCTGCCAGAACGATCGGCGAGGCAAGCTAACCTTTACAACTTCAGCTCAGTGTGGAGTGAAGTCAAGGTGATTCGCAAAGCTTTCTATGGGCTTTACACAGGTTTCCTCAATTCCCCTCAAAAGCTTAACGTTTCTTCAAAGCAATTGGTCGTTTTCACGGAAATCAGATAATATAGTACAAAAATACCAATATAGCCGAAAACCGATCCGAATCAGGGCGGTGATCGCTCCGAAATCTGCCCCAAGCTGTAGTTTAACTCCACTACAATAGAGAAGTAATGATTCCTTCCTCTTCCATGAAAGATGTCGTTCCAGTGGGTCGGTTTTTCTCGATGGGCAGTGGACGGGTTGGGCAATATCTTTCGACTAGAGTTTTGAGTGTGCGAACACCGTTTCGACGATTTTCTCGATCGCAAGAAGTCTGTTATCTCGGTTTTGAGAAGCTGAGTCAAGCTCAGAAATTTGCTCAATCTCTTGCCAGTTCTGGCTTGCGTTTCTCGGTGCAGAAAAGTCAGGTTCTGACCCAGTTTCCGTATGAAATCAAATTGTTTGGTGATACCGAGACGGCAAAGCGGCTTGCGTATTGGGATCGTAAAGATCACGATCGCATTTTGCAAAAAGGCGCGATCGCAGCTTAAATCGATCGCTTGAAATCGTAGCGATTCTGCACTACAATAGTACAAGTGATTCAGGTTCTTGTTCCATGACGAAGCATTATATTCTTCAGCTTGATCCGAGCGCCAAGTACGAATGGGATCGGTGTTCGCTTCGTGATCCGATTACTGCCGATCGACCCGGTTTTGCCGAACTGATCGCGCAAGCTGTCGGAGAGCAGCCCGGTTCTTATCTCGTGTCCGTCAAGATTGAAGTGCAAGTGCTAGAGCAAACTGCACCCCAATCGCAACGAGAGTCACAGCTTCCATCGATGTCTGAATTTTCGTCTGAGTTGCCGACTCGTGCGCCCGTCTTGCAAGGACTTGTTGCCTAACGCTTGAAAGGTTTGCTGTTGTTCGTAGTCGGTTGTCAATTTTGACCCGATGGCTACTGACCACTTATTATTTTCAGGAATATTCAGTCATGAAACTTCGTTTAGATCAATATCCCACCGCGATCGCTCAAGCTTCCCAGCACGTCAATGAGCTAGAGCAGAATATCGCTGAAATCCGCTATCATATCGCTCGACTCGAAGGGAATGCCGATATGGTGGTGGCGTTTGAGACGGCGTTGAAGAATGATAACCAGCGCAAGGCGCGACGGTTTGAAGTGCTGCAAGTGAATTCCGAGTATCAGCGGGCGATTGATGCTTTAAATCGTGCTACCACCGAGAAAGCGAATGCCTTTGCTCATCTAGAGCGATTGCGGAATGAGTTTAGTGTTGCCAAATTAGAAGCGCGGTTGGCGATCGCGCAGCAGTTAAGCGGGTTAGAGTCGCGCGAATTAGTCGGCTTGTAATTTTTCCAGTGTTGCATCCCGGTTGATGTGTAGCAGTAGAGCATCTATCAGTTCTACTGCTTTCTTGTGAAAAAAAGACCTCCACCACTCGCGGCAAGGTCGTTCAGTTGATTCAAGTTCTCAGACCATAGCGTAATCGAAAGGTGGATCGAATGCAAGAAAAAGTGGTGGTAGTGATTCGTGAGTTGATGAAACTACAAGGAGTGAGTATTCGTCAAATCTCTGCCAAAATCGCAGAAGAACATGGTGGCAGTGCGTTGGGCTATACGCAGCAGATCAATCGCATTCTGAATGATCCAAAATATGAGCCGAGTTTCGCAACCGTTGAGAAGATTTTGTCTGCCTTGAAATTCTCAATGTGGCAATTGCCCTCGAATTTAAAGACGATCGAAGCTCGATTAGACCATTTGAACGACGAGATCGCAGAGATTAAGAATGCGATCGCTCAGCTTTGTGTATCGATCGAGGCGATGTCTAGACGTTAGGGATAGTTCATTGAAGAATGTAGAACGCGAATCATCTCTACTGTCTTTTCTCGAATGTTGGATAGAGTTTGCACGAGTAGGGTTAGACCAATGTTACTCGATGCGGATCGAGAGTTTGGGTCAGTGAAGTTAGAATACGAACACGCCCTCTCACCGAAGGATTTTCCCTATGGTACGTGCTGTTAACGTGTTTGTTTCCTATTCGCATGAGGATGAGCCGTTTAGAGTCGAACTGGGAAAGCATTTGAGTTCTTTGAGGCGGAGTCAGGCGATCGCAGAATGGCACGATCGTCAAATTGGTGCGGGAACAGAATGGGCAAAAGAAATCGATCGTAACCTCAAGTCTGCCGATGTGATTTTGTTGCTGATTAGGACAGCGATCAAATAAAACTTCTCTTTCAAGGTGAGATCGATACGTTATAGAAGCAAGATCTAACGATTTCGATCGTTTTTGCCACAAGTCCGATCGTTTTTGCCACAAATTAAGTTGAATTGATAACGCGATCGAAATTTGATCTAAGAAGTCGATAATCGTATTTTATTGTTCAGACCGTTTTGTCACACTTCAGAGCGTTTTTGCCACAAGTTCGATCGTTTTTGTCACACTTCAGACCGTTTAGGCCACATTCTCGATCGTTTTTGCATTTGTTTAGCTCTGGCAAATTCCATTCGCCCTAGCTCTAGCAATGGTCTTAATCAACCGAACGAATGACAGAGTGATACGATCGAGCAAACTAGAATTCTGTTGCAGGACTGTTCCATGTCGATTATCGTTTCGCCTGAAGACCTCGAACTTTTTCGCGAACAACTTGCGGATCACCCAAGCGCACTTTCAGCATTGGATGTGATCGAAGATTGTGATGGAGATCTGGAAGATGCAGCGATCGCGTTGGCGATTCGATCGGGACAGTTACCAGAGGCGAATGAACGGTGGATCGAAGGATTGGCAAAGCGATGGCGGCACATTCTATGTGAAGCAGCATTGCAAGAAGAATTAGAAGATGGCTTATCTGGCAAATTGGTTGATGCGATCGTTGCGCAAACTGAGCTACCAATGCGATTAGCAGTTCCGGTTGCAGTTTATGTCCTCAAAACGGGTGTACAGCCCTTCTGTCAACCGATGCAAGAAAAAATCTTCGACTCCTAAAGACAAAAAAGGACAAAATATTAGCCTCTATAAGCGTGGGGCTAACACTCTGTCCCAGAAATTGACATTGATTTGTGATGCCTTTATGGGTTGGCAATATTGATAGCGACTGCAACTTGTTCGTAACCCTATCGTTCCAATCACCAATTCAGTGGGGTTTGAACAACAAATACTATCCTTGCATACTCTTGGTACGCCAATTTTCAATGCAAAAGTAAGCTAAGAATGTTCGCAATACTTTACAGAGATTCATTGCTAGTATCAAATTCATTCCTGCTCGGTATTGCGCTGAATCTGCGATCGAATCATCTCCAAATCAACAAACCGATCGGCAAGGTTCATCAACTCCGGTGTAATCCAATGCCGCAGACCAACTAGTTCGATTTGTGCACCATGATTTCCGGCGGCATTGATCGCATATGCCAAATTTTCGTTGTGACTCACTAGCACGATCGCATCACACTGCGAAGCGAACAGCACCATATCGATCGCAAGTTCCACCGACAGATCTGCGCTTTTTGAACCATCCGGTGCTGTTGTCAGTTCTTTACTCACCACATGGTAGCTGTGAGTCTGCATCCAGTGCAAAAAAGCCTGCTGACGCTGATTGCCAGAACTCACTCCGGTGTAAAACAATGCTTGTCGCAAATGCCGCTCCCGAGTTAGCACCCTGAGCAACTTTGCGTAGTCCACTTCAAACTCCAATGCGGCAGCACTGACGAACAAACTCGCGCCATCAATCAACACGACTAAGCCATGACGAGCTACAGAACGGTCATTCCCAGACATTGGACTCCTCAACCCCGTGCAAGCCTCGCTTACAAATCTAAATTTGAGCAATCGCGAGATGCCCAAAACTTAAAAATGATTGCTGAGCAAAGACGGACTTGTATAACTGTCCAATGTTGATAAACGCAACAGTCGGTCGATCGTCAAAGCAAACGACTCAAATTGATAAATAAGTTAAATATGTCAGATAATCTTCATAATTATTTTCTCGAATTCTCACGATTTTGTTCAGAAACTACACAATTCTTGATACATGCTAATCCTTCTTCATCAAGCAACGAGCGATTGACAGATTTGCCCCTCAAGTTCCCCTTCTCGCTCTTGCATGGCTTGAATTGCTTGCATTAGAATCTCTCGATTATCCAGACCTTGTTCACTCAGTTTGATCCATTGCTGTGCTTCATTGCCTTCACGCAGAATCTTCTTCACTGGCAGCAAGAAGCAGCTAAAACCTTGCTTTTTAGCGATCGCAAACATCTCTGCATAAAGTTGCTCAATCCAGTCGCGTGCTGTAATCGATTGCCCATCTTTCCAATGCTTTAACTCTGCATCAAGGCTCGATCGTGAGGCGACTGCTTCATTTTCATCGGTAATCTCGATTAAATCTTCTGCGCTCAATTGACTGAGCTGTAATGGATCTAAACTCGAATCTGCCATTACTTGATGCAATCGCGCCTCTAACAACGCGGTCACTGCTAAAAGTGCGATCGGATCAGAGACTAAATCACAAATTCTCAATTCCAGCCGATTTAAGCTGTAGGGTCGTCGATCGCCATTGGGACGCACAGACGACCAGAGATGGCGAACATTCTGCATTGTGCCTTTCGCGATTTGTTCTTCTGTCCAGCGAATGTAGTGAGCATGACTTTCAAACAGCGGCACATGAGCAGGCGTTTTTGGAAATAATCCCCATCGCGTCGAATGAAACTCAGTCATTTCACCATTAAACATCGGAGATGCAGCACTCAAAGCTAAATATAATGGTGCTTCAACTCGCACTAATCGACAAGCCCGCATTAATACTTCCGGATCACTGATGCCGATATTAATGTGAACGCTGGCGGTAACAACTTTTGTACCGTAAGTTTGCTCAATATAATCATGATAGGGATTTGCAGGATCAGACCGCCAAAAGCGATCGCCCTGTCCTTTAAGCGGTAATGTACTGCCTGGAATCAGCGTATAGTCGCCTTTTGATTTGAGAAATTGGCGTAACCGTGCGCGAGGCATCACCAAATCACAAAGCGATCGTTCATACCGAAAACAAGGCGGTGTCGTATATTCCACATTACGACTGTCTGGCTCTCGCACGAATCCATTAAGGGCTGCCACAATCTGATCCGACAGCCCCACGATATCCCCTTGTGGTGTTCCAGTGTAAACCTCGATTTCAAATCCCTTCGATAACATAGTGGCTCCCGCGATATTGACTCAATTGGGCTGTCGTCTCTTTTAGTATCTAAGAAAAGTGCAGCAAAGCAACTACCTTAAGAAGTGCGTTGGCTCCGCCTCACCGAAGGTAAGCACTTTCTTTACAAATTGGCTTTGTTGCATGAATCATAAACGCTAAGAGATTTCCGACAGATTCAATGACTTAACGCACAACTCGAACG
>PSLO01000072.1:0-21992 GCA_040289665.1 Leptolyngbya sp. ERB_1_1
CCGTTCGAGTTGTGCGTTAAGTCATTGAATCTGTCGGAAATCTCTTAGCGTTTATGATTCATGCAACAAAGCCAAACGGAAGTACACGGCAAAGTATTTGAAAGAAGCAACAGCCTTGATTAATGCGGCTCGACGTGCCTCTCATTATGATCCTGAAGTTGCAGCACGATCGCTGTTGAATCACACAAGTCCGAAAGCATTGGTCAACTCCAATAGTGCTGATGTGCAACAACTACGATCGGCACGCGAAGAAGTCAAACTTGCATTAGAAGAAGCTCGAAAAACCGCTCCAATTTTTTCTGGCAATGTTGCTTTGATTCGGATGAATTCGCCTTGTCAAATTCATCCATTGATTGCTCAAAGTTGGCGGGGTCGTTTGCCCAAGATGATTGTGATCGCTGCAAATGAAGGATATATGCCTGGACGAGTTAACTTTGCGGCTCGATCGAACAGTGTTAACGTTCTGGGGTTTCTTCGTGGTCAAAACATTTCGGCTGGAGAGGGAAGCTACGGGCATGGACATGATCAGGCATCGGGTGGCAGTTTAAGCATCGAACTTTGGAATGAATTGCTAGCAAAACTAGGTTTTCCAGAGACAACATTTGCAAAGTTATAAAACAAACAACGTTCGCAAACCTGCAAAACTACACCTTAAGACTGAGCGATCTCGCTTTAAGGTAGATGCGATATGAAGTTTGAATAAACGAGCATAGAAAAGAAAATCGAGTCATAAAGAAGATAAATGCACGGTAGTCTAGTCACGCCTCCGCCAGTGAAATTGATGCCAGAGGCGATCAAATCCATCGTTAAGAGCAATCCTTACTACAAGGCTGAACAAACGATTAGTGAACTGATCGAAGCCGAGGATTTAGATCAGCGGATCAATCAATTTGAATCTCAGATTCGATATTTTGAAACCGCATTGAGCTTTGCCCTCAAGGAAGCTTACGACCAAGCACAAGGATCAGATGCTGCACATCTTTTCTTGCAGCGTGTTCTTTACCGCATCAATCGCTTAAACCTGTTTTGGTACGACGACCTCACCCACTATACGAATGAGCGATCGCCCTATTTACAAAAGGTGCGGAACGAAATCGAAGCAGCTTGGCAAGCTTGGGAACTGAAGCAAATTGATGTAGAATCTTACCATTCAGTTGACATTAAGCAAGCATTAGTCGATCGCTACCAAGCGGATCTCGACCCTGAGTTATCAGCCGATGCGATTTATTTACGTCAAGAGATGCCGTTTGAAGGATATCGGTATCTATTAGCAATTACCTCATTTGATGGTTTAGTCGAAGCCAGCCGCTTATCTCGGATTCTAGGTGGTGCTGCGAATGAAGTACAAGCAACCTTAACGAAAGTGCTACTTGAAGAGTACGGAAACGGTCGGTTATCGCGGAAACATTCGACCTTCTTTGCCAAAATGATGACTGAGTTGAGCCTTAGCACTCAGCCTGAAGCCTATTTTGACCTTGTACCTTGGGAAGCTTTAGCAACAACAAATCATAACTTCTTACTCACTGAATGTAAGCGTCATTTTCTGCGCTACAACGGCGGATTAGCTTACTTTGAGGTAGCAGGTCCTTCGGCTTATCGCAACTACCTTGCTGCGGCACAGCGGCTCCAACTTTCAGAAGGTGCGATGGGGTATTGGGATCTGCATATTAAAGAAGACGAAAGACATGGACGATGGATGATCGAAAACGTGACGTTGCCTCTTGTGGATATGTATCCTCAACAAGCGTGGCAGCTTTTGTTGGGCTATGACCAAGAGAAACTCATGGGCGATCGTGCAGGTGCAGCGATCGTCGGAATGATTCGTCGTGGAGTAGAGACCGAATCACTTCCCGCGATCGCGGTGGACTAATCAATCGAAGTTTAGAGCAGGGTGGGCGAAATGTCCGCCCTGATTTGTTTACGGTGATTTAGCATTTATGAGGGTATTACCTTGACTGGGACATTAATCAGACCAACCTCGCAGACTGCTTCTGAAGTTGAAGTATTTTTCTGCCCTGAAGAATCGCACTTCTATTCACAGTGTTTAGAACGGCTAGTATTTTCGCGGTGTGACGATTCGCAATTGATCGTTGAATTTGGTTCGGGTGATGGCAGTCCAGTGATTAATTCACTGATGCGATCGCGCTGTGAAGGTGTAATTCATGGATTTGAACTGAATCCGTCTGCTTATGATGTTGCGCGATCGAGAGTAGATCAGTGCAATCTACACGATCGATATGTTTTGCACAATGAATCATTCTTTGTTAAGGCTCCGACGGATGCTGATTGTTTGATTGCAAATCCGCCTTACATTCCCGCTCCAGATAATCAAATTCGGATGCCACTTTTGCATGGTGGTTTTGATGGTGCGACGATTACCAATCGATTGTTAACGCTGAACTATCCGAGCGTGATGGTATTGGTGTCGAGCTACTCTAATCCGTTAGGAACGTTGCGCTGTGCAGCAGAGCAGGGTTATGTGGTTGCAGATTTTATAGTAACACCATTGAAGTTTGGCTGTTACAGTTCTGAGCCTAAAGTAAGAAATTGGATTGCAAAGCTTCGGGAAAATGGTCAAGCATTCCATTCAGAGAACATCTATTTTCTAGCTGGTGTCCTGTTTCAACATTCCAGCATTTCACCTGTGGATCTTTCAGATGAATTGGTTCAAGTGATGACTGCGCTGTAAAACCTAATGTTGAGGGTGTAATTGATTTGCACCCTTTTGATAGATATGTCTAAAGTTGATATCTTAATTCCAACCTATAATCGTGCTTCAGCGTTAGCTGTCACATTAACTAGCTTAATTTTCCAGACCTTTCAAGACTTTAATGTGATCATCTCGGATCAAACTGAAGATCCAACCACGATCGCATCTAATCTGGTGCAAACTCCTATCCGAGTTCTACGATCGCACAATCACAAAGTCCAAGTTCACCACCATTTACCCCGTCGCGGCATGGCAGAACAACGGCAGTTTTTACTCGATCAAGCTACTGCCCCTTATGTTCTGTTTATTGATGATGATCTGATCTTAGAATCGTTTGTGATTGAGCAATTCGTAAACGCGATCGAGCAAGAAAACTGCGGCTTTGTCGGGAGTGGATTGATCGGACTGAGTTTTGCTCAAGATGTTCGTCCGCATGAGCAAGCGATCGAGTTCTGGGATACTCCAGTTGAACCCGAAAAGCTCCAGCCTGGAATGCCCGAATGGGAGCGTTGGAAATTGCACAATGCAGCAAACTTGTATCATATTCAGCGATCGCACAACATCACTCCAGATCAGCCGCGTAAGTACCGAGTGGCTTGGATTGGTGGCTGTGTGATGTACAACACTCAGAAGCTTCGGGATGTGGGTGGATTCAATTTCTGGACAGAACTACCTGAAAATCATTGTGGTGAAGATGTGTTCGTTCAGCAGCAAGTGATGGCGAAATATGGCGGTTGTGGAGTGTTGCCGTCTGGTGCATATCATCAAGAATTGCCAACTACCGTAGTCGATCGCAGTTTTAATGCTCCGGTGGTGCTTGCCATTCATCAGTGAGCCATTTTGTGAAAATGCCTCTACGATCGACAGCATTGAGTTGAGCTTAACGTATGATTCCTGAGTTCTTCGATCGTGCTTCAGTGGGATCTGTTTGGCGTGTTCCGTATCAACAGCGTGCCATTGAAGCAGAGGAATGGGCAAAACGATATGAAATTGTGCCCGCAAATGTCGATCGAGTCCGGGTTTGTCTTTTAGCGATCGATGTGCAAAATACCTTCTGTATTCCTGATTTTGAGTTATTTGTGGGGGGTCGATCGGGAACTGGAGCCGTTGAAGATAATATGCGACTGTGTGAATTCATTTATCGCAATTTAGGAATGATTACCGAGATTGCACCAACAATGGATACGCACACTGCAATGCAAATCTTTCATCCGATTTTTTGGCTCAATCAAGCGGGAGAACATCCCACTCCCGCAGCAACCTTGATTCCCTTTGAGGATGTACAGAAAGGGGTGTGGCGGGTCAATCCAGCAGTTGCAGCAAGCCTAAAAACAGACTATGACACACTAAACAATCATGCGCTGCACTATACCAAGCAATTAACCGATGAAGGAAAGTATCCGCTGACCGTGTGGCCCTATCACTCGATGTTAGGTGGAATTGGTCATGCGTTAGTCTCTGCGGTTGAAGAAGCGATGTTCTTTCATTGCATTGCGCGTCAGAGTCAGACAAACTTTGAAATCAAGGGAAATCATCCGCTAACTGAAAACTATTCCGTGTTGCGTCCTGAAGTTCTAACCACCGTTGGCGGTGAACTACTCGCCCAGAAAAACAGTCAATTGATTGATAAGTTACTCAAATTTGATGCAGTCATTATTGCGGGTCAGGCAAAAAGTCATTGTGTTGCTTGGACGATCGATGATTTGCTCACCGAGATTCAAGCCTATGATTCCAGCCTGACCCAAAAAGTTTATCTGCTCGAAGATTGCACTTCTCCAGTGGTGGTTCCGGGCGTGGTCGATTACACCGAGCAAGCCGATCAAGCTTATGATCGCTTTGCTGCCGCAGGAATGCACTTAGTAAGATCGACTGATGCAATCTCCGATTGGTTTTAGCGAGAGGATTGGATCAAAACCCATTATTTCTTCTGAGGCTGACAGTTAGGGCAGAAATGCGCCGATCGACCCGCTAGTTTCACACGCTCGATCGTACTCTCACAAGTGCGGCAGCGATCGCCATCTCGCCCATACACCCAAGCAATCCCGCCATAGTTCCCATTCACACCTGACACATCCCGAAAATCACTAAAGCTCGTTCCTCTTGCTGCAATGCTATCTTTGAGCACTCGAATTACATTGGCTCGGAGTCGAGTAATTTGGTCGAGCGTTAAATCTGTACACAGCGTTTCAGGATGAATACCACTTAGAAACAAGGCTTCATCTGCATAGATATTACCAACTCCCGCAACCAAGGCTTGATCGAGCAAAGCATTTTTGATCGGACGCTTGCGGTTTTTTAGCTGCTCGTAAAAATAGAGATCCGAAAAGTCCTCGGAAAACGGTTCATGTCCCAATCGTTGCAAGCCTGTAATGATCGTTTTTGGATCGCGAGCGTCAATTACGTGCCACATCTGTCCGAATGTGCGCTGATCGACAAATCGAAGCTCTCGATCGTTGTCAAAAAAGAATCGCACTCTCGTATGTTTCTGCAACGGCTCCGATTGCTTCAGCCACAAAAGCTGTCCCGTCATTCGCAAATGTACACCAAGCCAGCCGAGCGGAGCCAGTTTTGCTAAAAGATATTTTCCGTAGCGCTGCCACTCTGAAATCGATAAGCCTTGCAATCCGGTAATGAATTGATCTGCGATCGGATGAGCGATGGTTCGATCAAGTAAAACTTCGCCGCCTAAAATGGGCTGATTCAGCGTGACTTGATTTAGACCCAATCGAACGGTTTCAACTTCAGGCAGTTCTGGCACAGCAAATCACTCGTAAAATTCCATTCTAAAAAAATCGAGCAAGAACCAACAGAAGAAAGGCTCTTGCTCGATCGTGTCATGACGACAATCAAACGACTAATTGTCGTCTTTCTTGCCTGCTTCGGGTTTTGCAGAAGTTCTGGTTGAAGGTGCGGGAGTCGATGCAACCGATTTCTTCGACGGAGCTTCAACTTCTTCGAGTTCGCTCATTGCGAAGTTATTCGTGTTGACCCCACTCGCATTGCCGCTGTAGCCCGTGTAGTTAACTTTGTCAAATCGCACAATCACCGGATACTTAATGCCGCTTTGGTCGATCGAGGCAACTGTACCGACATCTCGATACCAGTAGGACTCTCTACGCAGAATGCGGACTTTTGAACCACGTTGAACCATGACTGTTCTCTTCCTTTTATTTTGAAATTAACGAACTCGATACACCGATGCAAGATACAGATGATGCCGCGTCAATTTTCCTCAATTTACTACGGGAGTTGAACCGGAACGCGATTGGCTTCACAGGTTGAAACATTCTGAAACAATCGGCACGCGATTTTACGCGCCATAAGTGCGACCGCGCCAGCTTTTCGGCTTTCGAGTCGAAGATAGAAAAATTCGGAAAACTGCTGCCGGATCAGCTAAAGGGGACAGCCAGAATAACCAAGCTCCTTTGGCGGAAGAGCGATCGTAAGACTGCAAAATCGCGCCGTTCAACGCGATCCGCATTGCCATCAACGATCCATTTAATCCCAACGTGATCAGTGCAGGTAACGTGGTATTTCCAGAATAAACAATCCAAGCGCTAAAAATCAGCAACGGTAACGGTAACGCTTGAACCAAAATTAAAAACGCTAAATCCCCCCAAACTTGAGTCGGACTCGCGGCATCTTTGAGATCGAGCGATCGACCCCATTCGTTCCAAGTTTCCGCCATGCCTTCATACATTCGGACTTTGAGAATGTTCGCACCGTCGAGAAAGCCAACTTTCGCACCCGTTGCGGCAATGTTGCGAACCAGAGTGACATCATCGCAGAAAGAGCCTTTCGCGCTCGTGTAGCCCCCGACTTGAGTTAACAGCGATCGACGACAAAAGAAACACTGTCCATTCGCCATCACGCGCTCTGGTGAACTGCCGACTTCCCCCGCTGCGCCAAATCGATACACCAAGGTCATCAACAAAGCAGGCTGAAGCCACAATTCACCTGGATACTTGAGAATAAATCTGGGTGAGAGCGTAATCAAATCGTAGTCTTCGGTTGATGCGGTTTCGAGCAAACTACAGACTAAACTCGGATGCGGAATTGTATCGGCATCAATTCCCAAAATCCATTCACTGTTTGGAGAACTGGCTAGAAAGCCGTTGTGCAACGCCCACGGACGACCCACCCAATCTGAGGGCAGCGGATCATCACTGATTAGGCGAAATCGTGGATCGGTCGCTTGCGCGGCTCTCACCAAATCCGGCGTTTTATCGATCGATCGACTATCAACGATCGTGATTTCTCGCACTTCATACGTTTGGCGCGTCAGTCCTTCTAAACAAGGCGAAATGCGATCGGCTTCGTTTAGCGTTGGCACAATCACGCTTACCGCGCCGAAAAAGGACGGTTTTGGCAACTGAGGCTGGAGGGGAGGATGACGTATCGCACCTTTAAGCAATCGTGATAGTAAAATTGCCGCCGCCGGAATTTGAATCAGCAACAACCCAAAGAAAAATACATCTTGAAACACAAAAGCCTGGGGATTCACTAACCCCAGGCGAGTCATTCCGGTGTGCAGAATAAAATTCGTCAACCCTCTACCCTCTTATATGAAATGCACTCAATTTAATGTTTTTTGCAGAAGCGTTTCAGTCGTGTACGAGAAGCTTTCCGCCCTCATTTCCTAGCCCCTTTCTCCCAGTTTGGGAGAGGGGTTGGGGATGAGGGCAGGCAGCAATGCGCGATCGAGCGCCACCTTCGCTATTTCTGAGAAATCCCTACCGGAACAGTCGGAACATCGCGCGAGATTGTACTAGCTAAAGTGGATTCGAGTTCTTGAGTGGGCTTACTCATCCACCAAAGCGCGATCGCAGGCACAACGCCCAACACAATACTCAGTGATGTCGGAATCAAGTAGCGTGCATCCAGTTCTGTCACTGTGATAATCGCCCCGAACGCAAAGTTAATCAGGTAAATCACCAACGGCACAGTCAATTGAGCGCGGGTTAAGTTCAGCGGCTTTCTTCCCCAAAACAGCGAAGCGACAAGCATAAACAGCGCCCCAGTTCCAAGCCAGCCCGTGACATTACGGTACGGCATTCCGAAGAACTCTCCCACCTCGCCAAACTCCCAGAATGGATAAGGAGCTTGACTCATTGCCGGATCGAGAACAAAATCCCACGCCGTCAACAGCACCGAACCGAGCGCGATCGCTCCGGTCAATTGTGCCCATAGCGGCAGCTTTAAGCTTTCTAAGCCCGATCGAGCCAATACATAACAGCACAAGCCCACATAAAACCATGACAGCGGAATCGTAAACGGCACAAGACCCGCAATCTTGTAGCCCAATCCGCTCAAATAACCATATGCTCCAAACGGAAATCCTGTACTCGTTCCAAGGAGTTCACTTCCCAGAGATAGAAAGACCGAAGGCAGCATAAAAGTGAGCCAGTGCCGAATTCCGAGCGTCCGGTAAGCGTAAAGTGCCACCGTGATCGCGCCTAACAAGATATATCCCACTCCTCCATTTGCCATACTCCAGCCGAAAGCAGATTGCCCAAATGCAGGAAGAGCAGCGATGAATTCTGGATTGGGCAGCACCAGCAATAATCCTGCTAATCCAAAAGCCAGCGCCAACGAATGTCCCACTAAACACAGGCGCTCCACAGTAACCAGATGCTTCATACCGTTTCCTCAGAAAATATGGCACTCATTTGCCTGACTATACAGACAGTTTACAAATCTTCAGGGTATTTCTGGCGTTTCTAGCGATGCTTTTTTTAAGATTTAGTTGAAGTGGAGTTCTCGTCGTCCTTTCACTTGAGTTTTAATTTAAGGAATTTCGGCTTAATCAAAGGGTTCGGGTGCGATCGCATCAAAATTTCAAAATTGCCTGAAACGCTCTCTTAATCTGTGAAAGACGATACAATTCCAATTTTCCTTTTTCTACTTTATCTTCACCGATTCCAGTTCCCTGCTATGATCCCCTCAATCTCATCACATTCAGACTGAATGGCTCAAATCAATAGTGCGTTCACCCTCTTTTTGAGTTTGATGGTCGAGGCAATGCCCTTTTTGCTGCTTGGGGTATTGTTCTCTGGACTGTTACAGTTTTTTGTTGACGAGAAGAAACTCGTAGCGATTTTGCCGAAAAATGCATTTCTAGGCGCGTTTGTCGGCAGTTGCATTGGATTTCTGTTTCCGGTGTGCGAATGCGGGAATGTGCCTGTTGCACGACGGCTGATGCTGCAAGGTGCGCCGATATCGGTCGCGATCGGCTTTTTACTCGCAGCTCCAACAATTAATCCGATCGTCTTTTGGGCAACCTGGACAACGTTTCGCGATCAGCCCGAAATTGTGTTTTATCGCATCGGATTTTCGCTCGTGATCGCCACAACGATTGGATGGGTATTTAGCGCTCAAAAGGATGTCCGTCCCTTGCTTCAGTCTAACGTTGCCACTTATCTGTCTCGCAAATTGGATGCGCCCACGGGATCAGCTTCACCCTTGCTGCAATCGGGGACTTATTTTCTGGGACAGTCAACAAAACCGTTGATCACTGATCCGATCGAACTTCAATCCGCAATGGGTGGCGCAATCACAAAACCCACGAATTACCGCCTGCGACTGTTGCTTGACAATACAATTCAGGAAATGCGGGAGTTAGGCGGGGTCTTAGTATTGGGAAGTCTGATTGCGGCAACTCTGCAAGTGTTTGTTCCGCGAGAAATCATTCTCGGTTTGGGTCAGAACAATGTAACTTCGATTCTGGCAATGTTGCTACTTGCGACTGTCGTTTCGATCTGCTCGACGGTTGACTCATTCTTTGCTTTGTCATTTGCCTCGACGTTTACTACTGGTTCGCTGATTGCTTTCCTCGTGTTTGGACCCATGATCGATCTCAAAGGAGTGGGATTGATGTTATCGATATTTAAGCCGAGAGCAATTGTTTATATCTTCGGATTAGCGGGACTGATGACGTTTCTGTTCTGTTTGTTTGTGAATTTGTATATCAGCTAGTGATGTCTAGAATTTCTTGGCGCATTTTGGTTCCGTGGCTGGATTTGTTGGCGATCGCGGCTTGGGGCTTGGCAATCCTTAAATTTTGGTTGACGAATGAGCTATTTTTGCTGATTCATCCCAATTACACTCTGTTGACGATCGCAGCTGGAGTTTCGTTGCTGATCGTGAGTGGCGTGAAAGGATTTTTTATCTGGAAAGCCAGTCGGAATGGGCGACCGATTGTTAGTGATCTTCCGCATATCACGTTATTTCCACCGGGTTTAAGTAGCGCGTTGATGCTGCTGGTGGCGATCGCAGGATTACTGATTACACCGCGCCCCTTTGCCAGCCAAACGGCAATCGATCGCGGCGTGAATGATTCGATCACACTTACACGGGTGAAACCGCAAACCTTTCGCGCCTCTGCCCGCACCGAAGATAAGAGTCTGATTGATTGGATTCGGACACTTCAGGTTTATCCGGAGCCGGATGCCTATACCGGACAGAAGGCGAAATTACAAGGGTTTGTGGTCGTTATACCGGAATTACCAGAACAATACTTCTTGCTGACTCGATTTGTGATTACATGCTGTGCGGCAGATGTGTACCCTGTGAAATTGCCTGTGAAATTGACCACGGGAACGCGATCGAACTATAAGGTCGATTCTTGGCTCGAAATCGAAGGGCAAATGATAACAGAAACGCTAGCTGGCAAACGCCAATTAGTCGTCCAAGCGAATTCTGTCAAGCCGATTCCAGAGCCGAAAAATCCTTACGACTATTAGTGAATCAGGGCGGGAGATGGTCAGCTTCCTCGCCCGTGTTCGATCATTCGATTTCACCTGGTTCTAGAATGCGCTGGAACAAGTAGCCTGTACCACGTGCAGTGAGAATCAGTTCGGGGTTACTCGGATCGTCTTCGAGCTTGGCACGTAGTCTAGAAATGTGGACATCCACAACGCGCGTATCGACGTGACGTTCAGGTGTATAGCCCCAAACTTCTTGAAGAATCTCCGATCGCGAAAATGGCTCGCCAGAGCGACTCACCAAGAGTTCGAGCAAACTGAATTCCATCCCAGTTAAACGGATGCGCTCGTCGCCTTTGTAAACTTGGCGCTTATTCGTATCGATGCGGATGCTGTTGATGTGAATTACACCAGAACTGGGAATTCCGGTGACACCCGTTTTATCAACGCGACGCAGAACTGAACGAATTCGGGCTTCGAGTTCTTTGGGCGAGAACGGCTTGACGACGTAATCATCTGCACCAAGTTCTAATCCGGTGATACGATCGGCGACATCACCTAGCGCAGTCAGCATGATGATGGGCACGTCGGACTCTTTACGGAGTTCTTGGCAGACTCCATAGCCGTCGAGCTTTGGCATCATCACATCAAGAACAACGAGATCCGGATCGGCATTGCGGAAAGTGTCGAGGGCTTCTTCACCGTCTGCTGCTGTCACCACATCGTACCCAATCATCGACAGGCGGGTTTCTAGAATGCGGCGGATGCTGGCTTCATCGTCTACAACCAGAATCTTTTCTTTATGACTTTCCACGATTTGTAATGCTCCTTGAAGTCAAATCTGTAGTCGTTAATTTTTTCAACTTTTATTATGGAGATAGTAGCTCACTTTTTAATTTTCAGGGCATCAAATCCTGATTATGGCTGAGCTTCAGGCTTTCTTAAGCTTTACCAAAGTTTACAGCCAACTTATATCTTAATTTTTGCTGATGCCTAAAGTACGATCGACGTTTGTTTGTAATGAGTGCGGAGCGGAATTTCCTCAACATTTCGGTCGCTGTCCGTCTTGTTCGACATGGAATTCTCTCGAAGAACAAGTCGCACGTCCAGCGGCGAATCCTGCCGCTATCGCACAGGTGACACGGTTACGCGGAACGAATGGAAAGAGTCGAACTTCAAATACTCCAGCACGGGCGATCGCATCTTTGAAACTGAACGAGATTTCTGAGCAATCTCAGGATCGTCTTGCTTCGGGATATGTGGAACTCGATCGCGTGTTAGGCGGTGGAATTGTGCCGGGATCGCTGGTACTGATTGGCGGCGATCCTGGAATTGGAAAATCAACGCTACTGCTTCAAACCGCGAATCGGTTGGCGACTCGATATCGAACGCTGTATGTCTGTGCAGAAGAATCGGGTCAGCAGGTGAAATTGCGGGCACATCGGTTAGGGGTTGGAAAGCAGGCAACTACTGAAGAAACTGAACTGATGGAGCAATCCGAGGAGCAGGGCAGTCTTCATTTGCTGCCAGAGATCGATTTAGATACGATCCTGACCGAGTTGGAATCGTTAAAACCGAGAGTGGCGATTATCGATAGTATTCAGGCGTTGTATTACAGTGCGTTGACTTCGGCGCCCGGATCAGTATCGCAGGTACGGGAATGCACGTCCGTCTTGATGCAAGTGGCGAAACGACAGAATATCACGCTGTTTATCGTCGGGCACGTGACTAAAGAAGGCGCGATCGCAGGTCCGAAAGTACTGGAACACTTGGTCGATACGGTGCTGTACTTTGAGGGCGATCGATTTGCGAGCCATCGATTATTGCGATCGGTGAAAAATCGCTTCGGTGCAACGCATGAGATCGGCGTGTTTGAAATGGTCGATCAGGGCTTACAAGAAGTTTTGAATCCATCAGAGTTGTTCTTGGGCAGTCGAGATGAGGCAGCTTCAGGAACGGCAACGATCGTGGCGTGTGAGGGGACTCGTCCGATCGTCGTTGAGTTGCAAGCGTTGGTGAGTGCGACGAGTTATAGTTCACCTCGTCGATCGACCACGGGAATCGAGTACAACCGATTGCTGCAAATTTTGGCGGTGTTAGAGAAACGGGTGGGGATTCCGTTATCAAAACTCGATGCTTATGTGGCTTCGTCAGGTGGGTTGAATGTGGGTGAGCCTGCGGCGGATTTGGGTGTAGCTGTGGCGGTTGCGGCGAGTTTTCGCGATCGTATCGTTGATCCATACACCGTTCTAATCGGGGAAGTCGGTTTAGGTGGACAAGTGCGCCCGGTTTCTCAGACGGAATTGCGGCTGAAGGAAGCAGCGAAACTAGGATTCAAAAAAGCGATCGTGCCGAAAGGAGCGAATTATGGGGATGTGGGGATGGAGGTGATTCCGGTAGCGCGAGTATTGGATGCGATTAGTGTAGCGCTGGCGGGAAGTCGGGCGCGACAGCCCGAAGAGCATGAAGAGGAATAAGCGATCGTAGGTTGAAAACTGTAGGCAGCTTCGGAACAATTGGTTTAGAAGCTGCTTTTTCTTAAGCAAGTGACCCAAATTAGGGAGTCAACAATGTCTCAGTATGTTTTCACAGATGTTCAGCAAGTTCGAGAGCTAGAACGGCTCCAGACGATCGAACAAGTCTTTGATCCAGCCACTCGCGCTAGAATTCAGGCAACGGGAATTACCGCAAATTGGCATTGTCTTGAGGTCGGTGCAGGAGCAGGATCGATCGCGCAATGGTTAGCGGCAGTCGTCGGTGAACAAGGTAAAGTCGTTGCAGTTGATTTAGATACTCGGTTTGTGGAGCGATTTCAATTGCCCAACCTCGAAGTTTTACAAGCCGATATTCGCCATTCTCCGCTTGAGAATCATTCTTTTGATTTGATTCACGCTCGCTACGTTCTGATTCACATCCCAGATTTTCAAGCGGCGCTAACGAGAATGTTAAATCTGCTTAAACCTGGAGGATGGATTGTGATCGAGGAACCGGATTTCTCGGCAGCAAGAGCGATCGTCGGTGAAGCATGTCAATCGGTCGATCGAGTCAATCGATCGATTTTGAAGATGTTTGCGAATCGAGGAATGGATTATGCTCTCGGTGTACATTTGCCTGCACTGTTTCAAAACCCTGGATTGCAGCGGCTCATTGTCGAAAATGACGTGCCTTTGTCGAGTGGCGGTTCAGCGGTTGCGACGGTGATGAAAATGTCTGCAATTCAATTAGCACAGAAATATATTTCAACAGGCGAAGCGACTCAGGAAGATATTGAGCAATATTGTTTATTTGCAGATAATCCGAATACTTGGGCGATTTATTATGCAACTGTGGGTGTGAGTGCTCAGAAATCGATCGCTCTCGTTTCATCCCATTAAACTGCTCACAAAATGCTTAAATGGGTGAAGCCAATTTTGCCGTAACTATCGTGACTGAGACTAAGCCGAAACGCTCCCTTGCAGGTATTGCTGGAATTGTTGCGATCGCAACCCTGATCAGTAAAGTGGTCGGACTCGTGAGACAGTTAGCGATCGCCTTCGCCTTTGGAGTCGGAACGGCGAAAGCGGCTTACGATATTTCTGCAATTATTCCAAGTTTCTTTTTAATCTTGCTAGGTGGAATTAATGGACCATTCCATAGTGCAATGGTGAGCGCTCTGGCAAAACGCAGAAAAGAAGAATCAGCACCACTGGTTGAAGCAGTTTCAACCCTGATTGGTTGCTTTTTTTTAGTCGTATCGCTGATTGTTTTTGCTTTTGCACCTTTCTTTATTGATTTATTAGCAAGCGGATTACAGCAGACTGCACAAGGACTGGAAACAAGAGCGATCGCGATTCAACAACTCCGAATTATGGCTCCGATCGCTTGGTTTGCAGGCATGATCGGCATTGGATTCGGAACGCTGAATGCAGCCGATCAATATTGGCTCCCTTCGATCAGTCCGCTGCTTTCTAGCCTGACGTTAATTATCGGAATCGGAATCTTTTTAGTCAGTTCGGGAACGCAAGCGACTGATCCGAATTATGCAATGGTTGGGGGAATGGTTCTGGCGATCGGAACCTTAGCCGGAACAGTTCTACAATGGCTGGCGCAATTCTGGGTGCAACGACAATCAGGATTAGGACGATTTCGAGTTCGATTTGTTTGGAATGATCCGGGTGTGAAGGAAGTCTTTAATGTGATGGGACCTGCGTTGTTCTCGTCTGGAATGCTGCAAATTAATGTAATTACGAATTTGACGTTTGCCGCATATTTACCAAATGCGGTGGCAGCAATCTCAAGTTTGGATTACGCAAACCTTCTAGTACAAACACCGCTTGGATTGCTTTCAAATATGATCCTCGTGCCGTTTCTACCTATATTCTCTAGATTGACTGATCCTAGCCAGGTGGATCAGTTGAAGGCTCGGATTCGGCAGGGATTGTTGATTACTGCAATCTCAATGTTGCCTTTGAGTGCGTTGATTATCTCATTAGCAACTCCGATCGTCCGTTTAGTTTACGAACGAGGAGCATTTAAGCCTGAAGCAACTCAGTTGGTTGCTTCTGTATTAATGGCGTATGCGGTTGGAATGTTTGTTTATTTAAGTCGGGATGTTTTAGTACGAGTGTTTTATGCGTTGGGAGATGGAAACACTCCGTTCAAAATTAGCATTGTCAATATTTTCTTGAATGCGTTCTTTGACTTTCTTCTCTACAAACCATTTGGCATTGTTGGGATTGTTTTGGCAACGGTTAGCGTTAATATTTTGTCGGTGTTGGCATTGTTATATTTTCTCGATCGCAGACTGAACGGTTTGCCATTACTAGAATGGAGCTATCCGATTTTTGGACTGCTCAGCAGCAGTATTCTTGCAGGTACAGCAAGCTGGTTTATCTCGAATACGATCGCGAATTTGCCAGGTCTAAATGGCTTCTTTCTGGCATTGATGCAAGTGGCGATCGCAGGCTCGATCGGGCTTGGAATCTTCGCACTTCTGGCAAGTCAGTTAAGATTACCAGAAGTAGACCTATTTACCGATCGTATTCGCCAACGATTCCGCCGATGAAACCTTACACCGTAATTTATGACGGGCACTGTAATCTCTGCTCGAATCTCGTTCAAGTTCTAGAACAAATTGATAAAGGCGATCGCTTTCAATATCTGCCGATGCAAGACGAAGCGGGACTTGCTCAATTCGGAGTCACGGCTCAAGATTGCGAGATGGGCATGATTTTGATTGATAACGCGAATCCCGATCGCAGATGGCAAGGAAGCGCTGCAGCCGAAGAGATTGGACAACTGCTCCCGACTGGAAATGTGTTCGTAACGGCTTACCGGAATTTGCCCGGAATGAAATGGGTGGGTGATCGCGTTTATGAGCAAGTTCGCGACAATCGGTATGCGTTGTTTGGTCGTCGATCGAGTACTTATCAAACGGCTTATCCTGCTTGCGATACTTCTTGCGATCGGTATTTCTCGAAATGAATTCTCTGTGGCAAATTCAACACGCGAAACGCTTGATCACGAGCTTTCAGCATTGGACAGGAAAAACATTAATCGAAACTCCTGAAGCTTTGTTTGATGCTCCTTTTGTTGTCGTTTCACACGGAAGTGAGCCTGATCCGATTTTTAACTACGGCAATCAGCAAGCATTAACGCTGTGGGAAATGGATTGGAAAACGTTTACGCAAACGCCTTCGAGAAAATCAGCGGAACCTGTGAGTCAGGAGGAACGATCGCGGCTTTTAGCACAAGCGAAAATTCAAGGTTATATCAACGATTATCGTGGAGTCCGCATCTCTAGCACTGGCAGACGCTTCTGGATTGAAGATGTGATTTTGTGGACGGTCTTAGATGAGTTGAATCAACCTTGTGGGCAGGCGGCGACGTTTTCGAGTTGGACATTTCTAGAATAGACTTTAATGAATCTAGAACTTAGACAGGATGCTCAAGCGGTACTAAAAATGCTGCGTTCTACAAAGTTTGGGCATTGCTACTCGCTTAGTCGCCACTTCAGAGATGTTCCCGTCAATCCTGACTTTTATGCTTTTCGCCATCATGATGAAATTCTTCTCTACATTGGCATTACAAATAATCTGAGATATCGCTCTAGCCAAGGGCACAAAGCATTAGGGTGGGCATTTCTAGAACGACTTGATCCTGATGATGTAAGAATCGCGATCGTAAAATTAGGTATACGAACACCGGAACAAGGTTCATACAGTGAGACGTTAATGATTCAATCTGCTCAACCACATTATAACGTAATGAAGAAGTAGGAGAGAGCTTATGCAAGTCACCTCAGAAGCTTTAAGTCCCGAAGCGGCTCAAGTCATTATGAGCGCTCTGCCTGAGAAGATTCAACTCGGATTGAAGGCATACGCCGCACAAATTGAGCAACCGATTGAAGGTGTTCTTGAAATGATGATTGCAGGCTTTCTAGATGAGGATGCGATCAGTTTTGCCAGTTGCCAACCGCTTCGAGGAATGCACTTTATTTGAATTCTTCAGCGATTGCGCATCTTTTGTCACGATCACGCTTCATTATTTGATTGCAATTCTTGCCATTCCTGCTCGATCCATTCGAGTTCTTTCTTTGCGCCTAATTGACTGTAGGCTTGATGAGCAATCGCATAGTGAACCGCATAGTGAGAAGTTGCTCGATCGACGTTGCCGCGCTTGTCTTCGAGAACTGCTAGATCGAAGTTAGTTTCTGCTGAACACGAACGTTAGCCTTTTTATCTCAATTTAGTAAAACATTGTATCAATGGAGATCGCGCTCTTAGAGAATGTTTGAGGATTCATCTAACTAGGCGGCGTTGCTGCTGTCGTACTCGCGGGCGAGAAAGAGATCGGGGTTGGGGAGCTTTCACTTGCACCAAGTTTCCATTGCGCCAAGTGCCCTGCGATCGCCTGCCATTCGCAAATATATATACACCTGACCCATTTCGCTGATTCGCCTGAAACGATCCCTCATATCGATCGCCATTCGGATACACACAAATCCCAAATCCATTCATCTTATTCTGCCGAAACTCCCCTTGGCAGCGAGTTCCATTGGCATAAGTAAACACTCCGCGCCCTTGTCGGACATTATTTTGAAACGCACCTTCGTATTGATTCCCCCTCGCAAACCGACAGCGACCAAATCCGGTCAAAGCGTTCGATCGAAAACTTCCCTCACATCGCGTTCCGTCTCGATAAACAAACACACCTTGTCCTTCTCGTACATTCTGGCGAAACTCCCCTTCATAGCGATTTCCACTCGCAAATCGACAAACGCCGCGACCATTTAACTTATTGTTCTGAAAATTTCCTTCGCACCGAGTTCCATCCGCATAGATAAACACGCCTTGCCCGTCTCGCTCGTGCTTCCGAAGATTCCCCTGAAATCGACTGCCGCTCGGAAACTGGCAAACATGAAACCCTGTCAACCATCCATCGTTTAACCGACCTTCGCAATAATCACTATCTTTTGCAACCGCAGACAGCTTTGCTGCGTCGAAAGACAGCGCAGATCGAGGAAATACCATCAAATTAATAAGATTGATGCCAGCGATCGACAGAACAAGACCAAGTACAAACCGAATCGATCGCGGTTTGACGGTCAAACTTCTCGTATCAAAACAGACTTGCACCATAACCAAAACAATGAGATGTGAGGCTGCGACAAATTCTATGCTTAATTAAGGCAAAGAATGTAGAAAATGGGGCTATATAGGGATAGCATTTTGACGGTTGTTACTCATTTACCTTGATTCAAGCCGATTAGTATTGTGTCCATGTTTCCGATTTTGCCTATCCCTCCCCTTGCCCAACTCGCGCCGAAAGTTCCAATCTTTCCTCCTCCAATCGTTGCTCCTCCAATCGTTGCTCCTCAACCCACCAACCAGGAAATACTCCCCTCGCAAGAGAGTATCCCTCCTCAAGAATTCATCGAACCCCGCGAGATTCGTGCCCTTCCCGGCAAATTAGACGATATTCCTGTCTTTAATAGCAATAGTCCTGAAGTCGTCCTAACCGAAGGGATTCTGCTCTCGACTTTCCCGCCTCAAGGAATGCGTGTTCCTTCAGCCCATCTGAATTACGCCTTCAACGGCAGATTTGATATTTTCGCGCATCATATTTCCAGAGCCAGCAATCCCAGCCAAACGCGATCGCTCTTCCAAGGCATCGTCGTTTACAACCCCAACGACCAACCTGTTCAAATCGATATCTCTCAAGCTGCAACCTACCTCACCCGCCCCGACGCTCTATTCATCAATCTTCCTTCCTACGTCGAAGATCCGATCGGAAACGTCTTTGCAGGTCCTGGTAGTCGCGTCGTGAGTGATATTCTACGAGGACGCAGACAAGGCAACCTCCCGACGGTCATGATCATTCCGCCGAAGCAAGCTCAAATGCTAATGAATCTGCCGATTCCAGCGGGAACTGTAACCCCGACTTCAAATGGTCGCTCTACTTTAATGCGTCTTTTTAGTCGTGCGCCCGTTTACGTCGCCACACTTGCCATGTTCGCCCCACTCAATTCCAATCGAATGGAGAGAGTTCCGACGATCGAAGAATGGCTCAATCTTCTCGTCAATGCTGGAGTCGCGGGACCGAGAGACATTCCCCCCACTCCTCCCAGCTCCAAAACCGCAAATATTGCCTACGGTCGCGTTGCTGGAGTTTCTAAAGGCTCCGAATGGAAAACCCGAATCACCGATAACAAACAAGACTATCTCAGTATTCCAAGCCCCGGTCGCGCCTTCTCCTATGGCTTAAGTACGGTTGAACAGGGCACCTTTGCAACCGGACAAATTCAAAGCGCTCCGATGCTGGTACGTTATCCCGATACTGCCTACCTCGCCAATGGGAATTATGCCATCCACTACAGCCTTACGCTGCCGCTGCGAAACCCCACTCGTCAAACTCAAACCGTCTCGCTCTCGATCGAAACCCCAGTCAAGCAAGACCGCAGCCGCAACGAACTTGTTTTCCTCAATCCCCCTGACCCCCGGATCTTCTTTCGTGGCACAGTTCGTCTCCGCTATGCGGACGATCGCTCCCTTTCTCAAACCCGCTTCATTCACCTTGTTCAACGCCGTGGTCAAAAAGGTGATTCCCTACTAAATCTGACTCTTCCACCGAATGCAACGAGATCGGTAGAGGTTGATTTCCTCTATCCACCGGATGCTACTCCTCCCCAAGTCCTCACTGTCCGAACCCTAGCAAACTTTACTAGTCGATAACATTGTGTCTCGCCCTGCTACTGTCAGACCTTGGCTCTACTGGTCGCTCTATTCCATTCATCGAACTTTTCTAAAACTTTACTTTGCCTCGATTACAATTCACGGACGAGAGCATCTACCGGAACAGGGTCCCTTAATTCTTGCGTCTAAACACTTTAGCCGTTGGGATCCCCTTGTCCTCTCGCTTCTCAGCCAAGAACCACTGAGATTCATGACCAATGCCAATCAATTTGAGGGAATTCAAGGCTGGATGATCGAGCGCCTTGGTGCATTCCCAGTCAATCTTTCTCGTCCCAGCGTTGCTAGCTTGAGATGCGCGATCGAGCTGCTTCAGACTGGGCATAAACTCGTCATTTTTCCAGAAGGGGGAATCGTACGCGACCAACCACTCCGAAACTTCAAAACCGGACTTGCTCGATTAGTGCTTCAAGCAGAGGAGAATGGAGATCTGAAAGTGCCAATTTTACCGATCGCTCTCTCTTACTCCCCCATTGCCTCACCCCGCGCAAACGTCTCTATCCGAATCAGCGCTCCACTCTACACCAGTGCTTACCGCCAAGAGAACGACAAGCAAACTGCTGATCTCATCACTCAAGCCCTCTACTCTAAAATCTTGGAGGGCTTATCTAGCAAAGGGTTAAACTCGCATCTCTAACGACTTTTGAAAAAACATTTCAAACCTGCTTGACACCCTTCTAATCCTATTGCTATATTATCAAAGCGCGGGAGAGGGAAGCGAGGCGAGCGAAAGCGGACTCAGCCCGACCCGGTGAACTGAACCTAACCAATAGAATAGTTTAGAAGCCAGAGAAAGGAAAGCCTTCGTCAGAAAAATGTTCCTAACGTGTTAGGGACCGGAAGGATAACCGGAAATAAACATCTAAAAACCGAGCTAATTCGCTCTTCAACATGGAGAGTTTGATCCTGGCTCAGGATGAACGCTGGCGGTATGCTTAACACATGCAAGTCGAACGGAACCTTTCGGGGTTTAGTGGCGGACGGGTGAGTAACGCGTGAGAACATGCCTTTAGATTGGGGACAACAGTTGGAAACGACTGCTAATACCGAATGTGCCTTAATTGGTGAAAGATTAATTGTCTAGAGATTGGCTCGCGTCAGATTAGCTAGTTGGAGTGGTAACGGCACACCAAGGCGACGATCTGTACTTGGTCTGAGAGGATGACCAGGCACACTGGAACTGAGACACGGTCCAGACTCCTACGGGAGGCAGCAGTGGGGAATTTTCCGCAATGGGCGCAAGCCTGACGGAGCAATACCGCGTGAGGGAGGACAGCTTTTGGGTTGTAAACCTCTTTTATCAGGGAAGAATTGATGACGGTACCTGATGAATCAGCATCGGCTAACTCCGTGCCAGCAGCCGCGGTAATACGGAGGATGCAAGCGTTATCCGGAATTATTGGGCGTAAAGCGTCCGTAGGTGGCGATACAAGTCTGTTGTTAAAGCGTGCGGCTCAACCGCATAAGGGCAATGGAAACTGTATGGCTAGAGTGCGATAGGGGTCACAGGAATTCCCAGTGTAGCGGTGAAATGCGTAGATATTGGGAAGAACACCAGCGGCGAAAGCGTGTGACTGGGTCTGCACTGACACTGAGGGACGAAAGCTAGGGGAGCGAAAGGGATTAGATACCCCTGTAGTCCTAGCCGTAAACGATGACAACTAGGTGTGGTTCGTATCGACCCGAGCCGTGCCGTAGCCAACGCGTTAAGTTGTCCGCCTGGGGAGTACGCACGCAAGTGTGAAACTCAAAGGAATTGACGGGGGCCCGCACAAGCGGTGGAGTATGTGGTTTAATTCGATGCAACGCGAAGAACCTTACCAAGGCTTGACATGTCTGGGACTTCGGTGAAAGCTGAAGGTGCCTTCGGGAGCCAGAACACAGGTGGTGCATGGCTGTCGTCAGCTCGTGTCGTGAGATGTTGGGTTAAGTCCCGCAACGAGCGCAACCCTCGTTCTTAGTTGCCAGCACTTCGGGTGGGCACTCTAGGGAGACTGCCGGTGACAAACCGGAGGAAGGTGGGGATGACGTCAAGTCAGCATGCCCCTTACGTCCTGGGCTACACACGTACTACAATGCTCGAGACAAAGGGCAGCAAGCAGGTAACTGCAAGCAAATCTCATAAACTCGGGCTCAGTTCAGATCGCAGGCTGCAACTCGCCTGCGTGAAGGTGGAATCGCTAGTAATTGCAGGTCAGCATACTGCAGTGAATTCGTTCCCGGGCCTTGTACACACCGCCCGTCACACCATGGAAGTTGGTCACGCCCGAAGTCGTTACCCTAACCGTCAAAGGAGGGGGACGCCGAAGGTAGGACTGGTGACTGGGGTGAAGTCGTAACAAGGTAGCC
>PSLO01000210.1:0-2164 GCA_040289665.1 Leptolyngbya sp. ERB_1_1
GGACATCCGCCCTTGGGGCGGTCACACTCATCAAGCCACCAGCTTTGCTGGGGGTGTCTGACTAGGGCAGAAAGCGGAAAATTAGAATGTAATCCAGAAATGATCGATTTAGAATCTTTCTGTTTGAACTTGATAGAAGATTTAGACGTTTCTACCGCTGCAAGTCATGTGATCGAATTCCAATCACATGATAAATTCACTCATGCTTATCTAGATGAACGATTACTTTACTCGATTTTGAGTAATCTCCTCTCGAATGCTATCAAGTATTCTGAGCCAGAAAGCAGAGTTTTATTAACGCTAGATGGCACAGTCGATCTGATTAGTTTCCAAATTCAGGACGAAGGAATTGGAATTGCAGTAGAAGATCAATCGAAACTGTTTGAACCCTTCTACCGGGGACAAAATTCAAGTTACACCACAGGAACAGGATTAGGATTATCTGTGGTTAAAAAGTGCGTAGATTTGCAGGGAGGCACGATCGCAATTCAAAGCCAAAAAGATCAAGGAA
The DNA here is from genome assembly GCA_040289665.1 of Leptolyngbya sp. ERB_1_1. Taxonomy (GTDB): domain Bacteria; phylum Cyanobacteriota; class Cyanobacteriia; order Leptolyngbyales; family Leptolyngbyaceae; genus Leptolyngbya. Next base: position 512 of record PSLO01000210.1, read on the forward strand.
CCCTGGCGATTGTTGAGTTAATGCGCCACACGCCTTTGCTTTCGATCCAGCGATCGCGCCACACTCTATCCGAAAACAACCGTTCGATTACCGTAAACTAAAACGCGATTTTGTAAATGCAATCTTACCGCTCGTGCTAGTACAATCCGCTCTAAATCTTTCCCTTTCCGAATCAAATCTTTAACATCATCTCGATGGCTCACCCGTACAACATCTTGTTCAATAATTGGACCTTCATCGAGATCTTCTGTGACATAATGCGCCGTTGCGCCAATAATTTTAACGCCGCGTTCAAACGCTCTTTGATAAGGATTCGCGCCCGCAAATGCAGGTAAAAACGAGTGATGAATATTAATCACGTTTGAGAATTTGGAGATAAAATCTGCACTGAGAACCTGCATATATTTCGCTAAAATCACTAAATCGATTTGATATTTCTGAAGAAGCTGTAGTTGTTTTTGTTCTCGTTCTAGCTTTGTTTCTTTTGTAATTGGAATGTGATGAAAATCAATATCGAATTGTTGTGCGATCGCTCTTAATTCCTCATGATTGCTCATAATGATCGGAATCTCTGCTTTGAACTCTCCGGATCGCTGTCGCCAAATCAAATCATACAAACAATGATCTTGTTTACTCACCCAAACTGCAATTCGCGGCACAGTATCTGAAAAGTGTAATTGCCAACGAGCATCAAGCGGAGTTGCGATCGCTCGAAATGCTGGCTCAATCACTTCACGCGGTAAGTGAAATCCTTCGAGTTGCCATTCAATCCGATTTAAGAACAAACCCGCAGAAAAATCAGTGTGCTGATCCGCATGAATAATATTGCCGCCATTCGAGTAGATAAAGTTTGCGATTTTTGCGACTAAACCTTTTTGATCAGGGCAAGAAATTAAAAGCGTTGCGGTTGGAGTATTCATTGCGGGGAAGGAGAACCTGAAGGAGTGACTGAAAGAGAAGGTTTCGGTTTATCACGTTTCCATTCATTTAATGGTCGATCGACTGCATTTTGAAAATTAATTGGAATTAGCAACACGGGAAGATCTTGATTTGGATCTGCTGGTGGATCAGTTAAAGCATAAACAAAATTACGATTGAAATTCGGCTTACCGATGACTAAGCGATGACTTTGTTGATTGCTGAGTTTAACATCGACCGTAGCAGACGGCTGATCCAATCCGAATTCAGCTTTTCGAGCAGCGGGAACATTAAAGGCACGATCGCTTTTTCCCGTTGCTAGAAAATTGAGGAGGAATGCGATCGCGCCTTCATCAGCGGGCGCAACCTCTGGCTGTTTCATTAACCAAGGTGAAGAATTAATTTTAGAATCTTTCTGATTTAGTGGAACGCTCAAAGCAGTTTTCTCAAATGCAACGGTTTGCTTTGCAGTCTGCACCGTGAATGCTTGAACATCTTGTTCCTTGAAGTTAAAAAGCGGTTTTTCGTCTGACTTAGCTTCATCGACTTGAGGCGGTTTCTTCGACTCGGTGTAATACACAAAGCCACCAAGTGCCAGAGCTGCAAACACAAGAGCTAAAGAAGTACGCTGAAATTTCATAAGTAGTATCAAATCACCGCAGCTATAGCAATCCCAGGTCAGTTGTGAGAGTATAGAGAGGACTAAAACAGCGTTAAAAATGACTTTATGCTAGC
>PSLO01000073.1:0-21923 GCA_040289665.1 Leptolyngbya sp. ERB_1_1
TTGTGAAACCCTATGTCAGTAAGGGTTCTGGCTGGCGGACGATCAGATAACTAAATCCCGGCAACGGGACTGAAACCCTTTGATGTATGCCCAGAAGGTTAAATCATCTTCCATCAGCTAACTAAATCCCGGCAACGGGACTGACATCAGAACTACGATTACCTCTTTTAATAGAGATAATTGCGTCTATTTTTCTGAACTGTCGGAATCTGTCTATCGAAAGAGCTAATCTGCCGCCTGGATATCTCGATGCCGTTGGAGCAAAATGTCCAATACGTTCCTCAACCCAGTACAGTAAAGGAGAACACTGCGCGGGGTTGAAGCCAGAATATGATTCGCAAAGGACAGGTGAAAGAAATCAGACGAGGGGATGGTGTATCTCAAACACAGTTTATCAATGACACGAGCGAGTCAATTGCAATGACGATCATCGTGAATGTATCGCTATGATCAATCTTATAAGTTTCAGAATGCGAACTTAAGCAGTTCTATGGGAGTATTTCAACCGGTTGGATATTAAAACCACAAACTCACAGCTTCCACTCAAAGCATCTCGATTGGCTAGGTTAGGACATCTAATTTATTGCTACCGTACTTGGACGATTGGCTGTTGGGGTGTGCTGATGATTCTCAGTTTAACCTTTACACCTGCGTTAGAAAGTGCGCTGAAAGAGACAGGAGCAGTATACGAAGCAGGAGAAGCTTATCGGACAGAGCAGCACTTAAAACGAGAACTCAATACAAATGTTGAGCCATTGACGTTAGTCTTGCAGAATGAAGGTTCTAAGATAAATCAAACTGAGGTTGAGCGGCTTCTAAGCCAGATCCGCGCCGTACCCGGAGTTAGTTCCGTTGTCAGTGCAACCGAAAATCCTGAGCAACTCAGCACAGATCAGCAGACTCAGTATAGTGTGATCCAGTTGCAGAACGATCTTAGAGAAACCTCTGCTAAAGCAAATCGCGCAATGGAGACCTCGATCGCAAAGTCCACTTCAGCAGCAATTGACGCAATTGATCAACTGATTCAACAAACGCCACCCACACTAAAAGCCTTTCTAACCGGAAAGCCCATCGTCGATCAAGAGATTCAGCGTATTGGCAAAGCTGATCTCAGTTTAGTGGAATTACGGGTGTTGCCGCTCACGCTCATTGCGCTGTGGATAGTATTTGGTTCAGTGATTGCGGCTACCATGCCTGTTGTGATGGGTGCAGTAACGGTATCGGTCACGCTTGGAATTCTTTATCTGATTACTTTCAAGCTGAGTGTTTCTATCTTTGCGCTCAATCTTACAACGATGTTGGGATTGGGGTTAGGAATTGACTACGCCTTGCTAATTGTGACTCGCTTTCGAGAAGAGTTAGTCTTGCAGTCGGTTGAGCAAGCGATCGCACAAACATTAAATACGGCTGGACGCGCCGTTTTCTTCTCTGGCTTGACGGTTTGCATTGGGCTGATTTGCTTGATGCTGTTTCCGATCGGATTTCTTCAGTCCCTGGGAATGTCGGGTGCGATCGTGGTGTTGCTCTCGGTGGCAGCAGCATTAACGTTATTGCCTGCTTTATTGGGCGTGATCGGACAAGGAATTCAGCACAGCGTCATTCAACCAACAAAGCAAAGATTTTGGGCAGCGATCGCCCGGGCTGTTGCCCGTCACAGTCTCGCTTCTGCTGTGATTGTTCTGATGATTGTGGTAGGGCTAAGTCTTCCCTTTTTATCAGCTCGGTTTGGGCTAGGAGGAGCAGAGATTTTACCCAAAACATCAACCGCCCGAGCAGGCGTAGAGGTATTGCAGCGATCGTTTGGAGCGGGAGAAATTGCGCCGATCTTGCTGAGCATTCAGACAAAATCGAGCGACTCAGAAGCAAATATTTTGTCTTCTAATCATCTATCAACGCTTTACCGCTGGGTTGCCCAACTTCAAAGCGATCCGAGAGTCGCTAGCGTTAAGAGCTTAGTCAACCTTGATCCTCGTTGGACTGTTGAAATTTATCAACAGCTTTACCGCGATTCTAGTCGTATTGCTGATCCGAAACTTGCCAATGTCCTGAAACAGTTGAGCCATCATTCAACAACATTGGTAATTGTGAAAAGCCGCACAGATAGCCATGATGCAGCATCCCGCGATTTAGTGAGAGATCTTCGAGCATCAGAATTAAAGGGGCTTACGGTTCAAGCTGCGGGTCAGACGGCAAACGAGCTAGATACGATCGCAATCATTCAGCAACGGTTTCCCATTGTGCTTGCGGCGCTGATGAGTGCAACCTTTGTCGTTCTTTGCATTCTCTTAAGATCAGTGGTTTTGCCTGTAAAAGCGATCGTGATGAATCTACTCTCGATCGGAGGTTCTTTTGGGGCACTTGTGTTTATTTTTCAGCAGGGACACTTGCAGACTGAGTTAAATTTTGCGCCCGTCGGCTACTTAGATGCTCTATTACCCGTTGTTTTATTTTGTGTTCTGTTCGGTTTAAGCATGGATTATGAAGTGTTTCTGCTCGCTCGCATTCAGGAAGCTTACGAGCGATGTGGGCGGAATGCTGAGAGTGTGATTGAAGGATTAGAGCATACCGGAAGCATCATCACCAGCGCTGCGATGTTAATCATCATTGTGACCAGTGCCTTTGCTTTTTCGACTCTAATTTTTGTTAAAGCGTTAGGGTTAGGAATTGCGATCGCAATCTTCATTGATGCGACGCTAATTCGAGCGATCCTTGTGCCTGCAACGATGACTTTGCTCGGCGGATGCAATTGGTGGTCGCCGCGATTTTTGCATCTCGATCGACTCAAGAAACTGCATCCAGGGAAGTGATCGGTTTGCGTTTTAAGCAGAGAGTCTGATGATCTAAATCTACAATTAATCAGAATTCCTGCAGCAAACACAATCACGTCCCCAACAATCACTGCGAATCCCACACTTAACAGCGGTGTAGCCTGTAGCAATGTCGTACCCAAGCAATCACCGAAAGCCCGATCGCCACAATCCCGAACGCAATCCAAGTCGCAAGCTTAACCACAAAGGCTGATGGAACAATTCATTTGAAATGGTTCAAGAAATTTTTCTCAAGTTTCCGAAATTGCTCGGACAATCGGTGGAGTTACCCGTTGACCCTAACTTACCCCATACCCAACAAGCTCCAATTGTGATGAGAAGTCCGATATTTGGGGGATTTGTGTGGAACCCTAGGGTGATCATATCCTAAAACAACTTTATGAGCCGCGTTAAAATGAACATCCTCGACGGCGTTCGTTCATTGACTCGATTTCTTACTTCTGTCGCTGCAACCGCTACAATTGCATCTGCTGGAAGTACCCATGCAGCCCCTCCACAAGCTACACCAGCAACCCCTTTAGCAGCAACCATCAGCCTTCAATCCGCACAAAATGCAACGTTGAAATCACCTCAATTAGCTTCCCAACCGATCGCTCAACTTCAACCCCAAACGCTGGCATTGTTGCCGACTTGGAGCTTAATTCCACTGACGCTCGTCGGAGGAGTCTTCGCGATCGCGTTCTGCTCTGGACTGGTGATTATCGGAGAGCGAGAAGTCGGGATTGTTGTTAAGAAGTTTTCTTTAGCTGGAAAAGCCTTGCCTGCGGGACGGTTAATTGCTCTTAATGGTGAAGCAGGGTATCAGGCAGATACCTTAGCCCCAGGCTGGCATTGGTTTTACTGGTCTTGGCAATACTCAGTTCGCAAGGAGCCTATGGTGGTCGTCCCGCAAGGGGAAATTGCGCTGCTGGTTGCTAATGATGGAGCGTCGATTCCACCGGAGCGCATTTTAGGAAAAGTGACAGAGTGCGACAACTTCCAGGATGCCCGCAAGTTCCTGACCCAAGGTGGGGAACGAGGACGGCAAATGGGCTTTCTCACGGCAGGAACTTACCGCATTAACACAGCCTTGTTTAAGGTGATTACGACTGAAACCGCATCGAAACACGGAATGAAGCCGGAGCATCTACAGGTCTACACGGTGCAATCTGACAAAGTTGGGATTGTGACAACTTTGGATGGTGTGCCGATCCAGGAAGGGGAAATTGCGGGAGCCACGATCGCGGGACACGATAATTTCCAAAATGGTCAGAAATTTATCACAGCAGGAGGACGGCGCGGCTTACAAGAACAAATCTTGCTCTCTGGCTCCTGGAACTTCAATCCGTGGTTTGTCCAGGTCGAACAAGTTCCGATGACCGAGATTCCGATTGGGTATGTGGGTGTGGTAATTTCTTTTGTCGGAACGGCACAAGAAGATGTCAGTGGTGCTGCCTTTACCCACGGAAACCTGGTTCAACCCGGACATAAGGGCGTTTGGGTAGAGCCGTTGTATCCGGGTAAGCATCCACTCAATACCCGCATCATGCGAGTAGAATTGGTGCCTACCATCAACATTGTCTTGAACTGGTCGGGACGCACAGAGCGTCATAAATACGATGCGAGTCTGGAGGCATTGACGGTTCGTTCCACCGATGGATTTGCCTTTGACCTTGAAGTTTCCCAGATTATCCATGTGGGTACACTGGATGCTCCGAAGGTTATTTCCCGAGTGGGATCGATGCAGAATCTAGTCGATAACGTTCTAGAACCGAGCATCGGTAACTATTTTCGGAACTCGGCGCAAGACTATACTGTGCTCGACTTCTTGAATGCGAGAAGTGAGCGACAAGCGGAAGCTGCCGAATACATCAAAGCGGCGTTGCGGAGTTATGATGTGCAAGCGATCGATACACTGATCGGAGATATTCAGCCTCCCGCGTCGTTAATGCAAACGCAGACCGATCGTAAGATTGCCGAGGAGCAGCGCAAAACTTACGAAGTTCAACAGATGGCGCAAACCCAGCGTCAGCAATTGGTACGTGAGACAGCATTAGCAGACATCCAACAGGAGATGGTGAAGTCTGAACAGAGTGTGCAAATTGCCGACCTCAAAGCACAGGCGCAAATCAAGCAAGCTAATGGTGAAGCGGAATCGATGAAGCTAAAAGCGGTGGGTGAAGCTGATTCCATTCGCGCGACCGGAACGGCTAGAGCTGATACATATCGTGCAGGGGTAGAAGCATTGGGCACACAAGGCTATACAGCAATGCAAATGATGCAGATTATCGGCGATCGTCAAGTACGATTAATCCCCGATGTTCTGGTTGGCGGTAATAGCGGAACGAATGGCTTAGTCGATGGCTTGTTATCAATGATTTTATGGAATCAACAAGCCCACAAAGAACAGCCTCAGTCTACTCCTCCGGTTCAGCCCACAGTTGATTCTGAAGCGATTTTGCCACCTCCTCTGAATGGAGTAAGTCGTGAAATGAAGTCGTAATTTGTCATCACAAAAGCTAGAGATAATCACCCGTTTCAGGTTTTTATCTCTAGTCCTTATTTCAACAATGTGATCATGTATTGTTTTAATCCAGGTTGCTTAAAACCTGAAAATTCTGACGATGCGGTTTATTGTCAAAGCTGTGGAGCGTTTTTGTTATTGCATCATCGCTATCAGGGATTACAGCTTTTGGGACAAGGTGGATTTGGACGAACATTGCTAGCGATTCAGACGACATCCAGTTCCCTAAACAACCAGGCTCATGCGAATCCTTGTGTAATTAAACAGCTTCTTCAACCCTCCGAGTCACGGCGCTTGGAGACAGAAGTAGAGTGTTTAGCCCAACTCGGTCAACATCCACAAATTCCTCAATTGCTTGATGCGTTTTGGGAAAAAGATTACTTCTATCTTGTGCAAGAATGGATTCCAGGCAACAACCTAGAAATCGAACTGAAAACGCAAGGAGCATTTTCGGAAGTACAGATTTGGCAATTGCTGCATCGTCTTCTACCGATTCTTCAATTTATCCATCAGCACCAAATTATTCATCGAGATATCAAGCCTGAAAATATCATTCGTCGATCGCAGGATCAGCAGTTGTGCTTGGTTGACTTTGGTGCAGCAAAGCGGGTCACAAGCATAGACACGGTGCAGGTCGGTACAAGCATTGGTAGCCCTGAATACGTTGCACCTGAGCAGGTAAAAGGGAAAGCGGTCTTTGCTAGCGACCTATACAGTTTGGGAGTAACGTGCATTCATCTGCTAACGGAACTATCACCGTTTGAGTTATTTGACGTGATTCATAATTGTTGGATTTGGCATTCATATTTACAACAACCTATGAGTCAGTCTTTGATTGATGTGATTGATCGCCTATTGATGCAGCCCTTAAATCAACGATTTCGATCGACAGATGAGGTGTTAGCTGCGATTGCTTCACACCCTTCTGAAGCTCAACCAGATGTTTCTGTACCCAAGCCGCAAGCTCCACACTGGCAACAGATTCACACCTTCACAGGACATCAAGCTAGGGTTCATGCACTCGCCCTGAGTGCTGATGGTCAGCTTCTCGCGAGTGCTAGTGATGACAAAACTGTACGGCTTTGGCATCTGCCAACTCAGCAATCTGTAGCAATGTTTCAGGCTCATACTCAAGCAGTCACCGCTGTTGCCTTTCATCCTCGGAGGGGTCTGCTAGCATCAGCCAGTAACGATAAAACAATTCAGATTATGGCATTGTCCACTCAAGCAGTGATTGCAACCTTGGAGGGGCATAACCAGCCCGTGAAAGCAATCGCATTGAGTGACACAACACTCATTAGTGGCAGTTGGGACAAGACGATTAAAGTCTGGAGCCTCGATACTTATCAAGTGATGCAAACCTTAAAGGGGCATCGATTACAAGTGAGTGCGCTCTCTGCTAGTCCTGATGGTCAATGGTTAGCAAGTGCAAGCTACGATCGTACAGTTCTTCTATGGCAATTTGATCGTCATGCTTGTGTGGGTTCAACACCTAAATTTGCACTTCGAGACCATACTTGGGCGGTGTCGAGTGTAGCATTTAGTCCCGATAGCCGATTGTTAGCAACGGGAGGAGATGATAAAACAATCAAACTTTGGAGCACGACAACGGGGGACTTGCTCCGAACGTTGCCCGGACATGCTTGGTCAATCGTGTCTCTAGCTTTTAGCCCAGACGGACAAGTGTTATTTAGTGCTAGTTCTGAGGGTATGGTTAAACAATGGAACCTGAAAGATTTCAGTGAGTCGATCGTCATCGCTGGGACAGATTCTACTAGCGCATTGATCGCAACCGATTTGTACCTCATCACAGCAGGTCGCGATCGTGCAATTAGGCTCTATTGCTCTACTCTCCCAGTAATTCGTTTCATTGTAAGTTAGGTTCCTCGCCACTTCGGTTTAGGCGGTTCAGTCTGAGCTAGCAGCTTGCCTCGTGAGATGACATACTGCACAGTGGCACGACGACGAATGGCATCATATCGATCGATCGCATCTAGTACAATCAAATTTGCAGGCTTACCTACCTCAACACCATACTGGTCGAGAATGTTCAAAGTCTTCGCCCCGCCCCAAGTCACCATATTGTAACAAGCATCAATCTCAGAAGTTCCGGTCATCTGACAGACGTGAATTGCCATTGATGCCACATCGAGCATATTGCCTGTGCCGAGTGAGTACCAAGGATCTTGAACGCAATCATGACCCAGGCTCACATTCATTCCTTGTTGCCAAAGTTCTTTGACTCGCGTTACGCCGCGCCGTTTGGGATAAGTATCAGTGCGCCCTTGCAGCGTGATGTTAATCAGCGGATTGGAGATGAAATTAAGCTGTGTGCGTTTGAGGAATCCTAAAAGCTTGAACGCATACGCATTGTTATAAGAACCGAATGCAGTGGTATGACTCGCTGTGACCTTCGACCCCATTCCGGTACGAATTGCATAGGCAGCGACAACTTCTAGAAATCGAGATTGATCGTCATCGATCTCATCACAGTGAATATCAATTAAACGATCGTACTTTTCCGCCAGTTCAAAAATTCGGTTGATCGATCGCACTCCATCTTCGCGCGTCAGTTCGTAGTGCGGAATGCCCCCAACGACATCCGCCCCCAACTGCATCGCCTCTTCGATCAATTCATCATTCTTCGCGCCGCCATAGATACCATCTTGCGGAAAAGCGACGACTTGTAAGGTGATCCAATCTTTTACTTCTTCGTGGACTTCGAGTAAGGCTTTGAGAGCCGTTAAGCTTGCCTCACTCACATCCGCATGACTTCGCACAAAAAGAACCCCCTGCAACGCCTGTTGTTTCAGCGTCTCGATCGCTCTTTGTTTCACGTCTTCTAGCGAGAGATTTTGCTTGCGCTCTCGCCAAATCTCAATGCCCTCAAACAAAGTCCCGCTTTGGTTCCAGCGAGGTTCACCCGCAGTGAGGGCAGAGTCTAAGTGAATGTGCGATTCTACAAACGGAGGACTGACTAGACGCGCTTGGATTTCTAGTTCCATCTCCGCTGTCGCTTCGAGGTGAGGGGCAATCTCCACAATCTCACCTGCATGAATCGCAACATCCACTCGTCCAGAAACATCCGGTGATCGAAGTAACTGACAGTCACGAAGCAGAAGGTCATAGTTTGGCATAATCCCACCACCGCAAAGATCTCCAACCACTTTAGCGGATTCGATCGAGTTGAAACGGTGTGGAACGGTGCAGATTTTCAGAAACTCGGTTGTTAGCTTTCAAAACCAACAAATCGTATCTTTGCGTTCCCAAGCTGATGTAGCGCTAACAACTTGCGTCCGGGTCTGAAACTTTAGCAGGCTTGATCCATCAAGGGTTCGAGCCAAGGTTGAAACTGATCTCGTCGAAAGATTTGAGCGCGACGATGAGAATCAAACCGGACAAGGCTCGGTAATCCATACTGTCGAATGCAATCTTTAATCCAGGAAGCCACGCCTTGATTTGCTTCGGGAGCCATTTCCGCTTGGAAGAATCCGTACATCAGCACTAGTTGGCTGTGAGAAAAGAGCGGTGCGTCTTGTTCAATCAAGCGAGTCAATGTCGTTCTGGGTACATCCTCGCGGTGGCGATGTTGATTGCGGTAGTCTTTGTAAGCGGCTTGAGATTTTTGAGACGTTAATTTTTGAGACATTGATTTTTGAGACATTGTGTGAGGCATAAAACTCCTTACGATCGAATATAAAAAATCGCCAAACAATTCCTTCCGAGCAGAAACCAGGTCGAGAGAGGAATCAGTTGGCTAATGGGTAAATGCAATTTCGTCAAGATGTAAAGCTTTCTATCTTAATAGTATTCGCTTTTATAAAAAACTGCAAATGTTTACAGATTTGTATCAGAGTTTTGTAGTTTAGGACACGAAAGTGTGTTATTCAAGAACGTGAGAAGTTCTGTAAAAAATGAACGATCGCTCGTAAGTCTGGTAGCTACACTACAAAGCTTGGCAACGGATCTGATAAGTTAACTTGTGAGTTTATTCAGCCAATGGTGAACAATGACTGTCGAATTTAGGGCAGGTCTAGAGGGCATTCCTGCAACTCAGTCCAGCATAAGCTTTGTGGATGGGCAGAAAGGGATTTTGGAGTATCGCGGCATTCCGATTCAGGAACTGGCGATGCAAGAACAAAATACCTTTCTCGAAACCGCCTACCTTCTGATTTGGAACGAACTGCCGAATCGGGAAACCTTGGCAGAGTTTGAGCATGAGATTCAGTTTCATCGCCGCTTGAAGTACCGCATTCGCGACATGATGAAGTGCTTCCCCGAAAGCGGACACCCGATGGACGCGCTACAAGCCTGTGCTGCCGCGCTTGGTCTGTTTTACTCGAAGCGGGCACTCGACGATCCGAGTTACATCCGGGCGGCAGTCGTGCGGATTCTAGCGAAGATTCCCACGATGGTGGCTGCTTTCCAACTGATGCGTAAAGGAAATGATCCGGTACAGCCGCGCGACGACCTGAGCTACGCCGCGAATTTTCTCTATATGCTGAATGAACAGGAACCTGATCCAGTGGCGGCTCGGATTTTCGATATCAGCCTGACGCTTCATGCCGAACACACGATCAACGCTTCTACATTTTCGGCGATGGTGACTGCTTCAACTTTGACCGATCCCTATGCGGTCATTGCGTCTGCGGTAGGAACGCTGGCAGGTCCGCTTCACGGTGGGGCAAGTGAAGAAGTGATCGCGATGCTGGAGCAAATCGGGTCAGTTGAGAATGTCCGTCCTTATTTGGACGATCGCTTAGAGCGAAAAGACAAAATCATGGGATTCGGACACCGCGTTTACAAAGTCAAAGATCCAAGAGCAATCATTCTGCAACAGCTAGCCGAGCAACTGTTTGAGAAGTTTGGTCAAGATAAGTATTACGATATCGCAGTCGAACTGGAGAAAGCAGTCGAGGAGCGACTTGGACACAAGGGAATTTATCCCAATGTCGATTTTTACTCTGGACTGGTGTACAGCAAATTAGGAATTCCGACTGATTTGTTTACCCCTGTATTTGCGATTTCGCGGGCTGCGGGTTGGTTGGCACACTGGAAAGAGCAGTTAGCCGAAAACCGCATTTTTCGCCCGACGCAAATCTACACAGGTCTTCACAACTCTCCTTATATCCCGATCGAACAGCGATCGTAAAGATTCTGTAAGTTGAAATGATGGGTTAGACCCCTCTTGTGGATTCTCCAATCCCTTGCAAGGATAACTACGTGACGATTTTCAGGAACTCCAGCCCTCAGGAATCTTGCTTCTGGGGGTTTCTTTATTGGGAAAAGATTTCGAGCAAGCAAAACTCCTAACCCAACCTGCTGATATAGAAAAACTGCGATCGTTCTTCCGTCAAATATTCACTCCACTCAATCCGTCTCATCAGATACTTTGATGGCTGAAATGGGCAGAAAAACGGTTGTTCGATACGTTTCGGCTCCATTGAGACCGCTATACTGAGAGACGTTGAGTGCATCAACAAATCTTCATGCCTGAAGAGCGATCGAACTGCCTCAACTGCCTTCCTATGAGCCGGGAACCATGAATCCAGGAATTGACCTTCAAGGAACCTTTATTGAAACTGTGCGGAGCCTTGGCATTCCTGCCGGGGCAGCCAAAGCCCTCTGGATGCCATTACCAATGCTGATCATGCTGGTTGCAGCAACGGTCAGTGTCTTAGTCGTAGTGTGGCTAGAGCGGAAGATCTCAGCCGCCGCCCAACAGCGAATTGGACCTGAATTTATCGGTCCATTAGGTGTGCTTGCACCGCTGGCGGATGGATTGAAACTGGTACTGAAAGAAGATGTGGTTCCCGCGAAAGCAGATAAGCTACTGTTTACGCTGGGTCCCGCGATCGTTGTGATTCCCGTCTTCTTGTCCTACTTAATTCTCCCGTTTGGACAAAATCTACAAATCACAGATGTCAGTTTAGGCATCTTTTTGTGGATTGCGCTGTCGAGTGTTGTGCCGATCGGGCTGTTGATGTCGGGCTATGCCTCGAATAACAAATATTCGCTGCTCGGTGGACTGCGTGCCGCTGCTCAGTCGATTAGTTATGAACTCCCGTTAGCGTTGTCGGTGTTGGCGGTCGTGATGATGTCAAATTCGCTCAGCACCGTTGACATTGTGAATCAGCAAGCAGGCTACGGCATTCTAGGCTGGAATATTTGGCGGCAACCTGTCGGATTTATCATCTTCTGGATTGCAGCACTGGCAGAATGTGAGCGGATTCCCTTCGACTTACCCGAAGCAGAAGAAGAACTCGTTGCAGGCTATCAAACTGAATATTCTGGAATGAAGTTTGCGCTCTTTTACTTGGGGTCTTATGTCAACCTCACGCTGTCAGCGCTTCTGTTTGCGGTGCTTTACCTGGGTGGATGGGAATTTCCGGTATCGCTCGGTGCAATCTCCGGTGTGATTGGTATTCCTGAAGATACGCCTTGGCTGCAATTGATCTTTGCGTCGATCGGCATCGGAACCACAATCCTCAAAGCTTACTTCTTAATTTTCCTAGCGATCTTGATGCGTTGGACTGTACCCCGTGTGCGAATTGACCAACTCCTCGATCTCGGCTGGAAATTCTTACTTCCTGTCTCGCTGGTGAACTTGCTAATCACAGCAGGTTTGAAACTCGCATTCCCAGTCGCTTTTGGCGGCTAACCTCTGAACCCGTGGAGAACACGTCATGCTGAAATTTCTCAAACAAGTCGGTGATTACACCAAAGAGGCGATTCAAGCGGGCAAACATATTGGTCAAGGCTTGTCTGTCACCTTTGACCATATGCGCCGTCGCCCGATTACAGTTCAATACCCTTACGAAAAGCTGATTCTTTCAGAGCGATTTCGGGGACGGATTCACTTTGAGTTCGACAAATGTATCTCTTGTGAAGTCTGTGTTCGGGTATGTCCGATTAACCTCCCTGTCGTCGATTGGGAATTCAACAAAGAAACGAAAAAGAAAAAGCTCAACCACTACAGTATCGATTTCGGCGTTTGTATTTTCTGTGGGAACTGCGTAGAGTATTGCCCCACGAATTGCCTATCGATGACGGAAGAATACGAACTGTCTACCTACGATCGACATGAACTCAACTACGACAGCGTAGCGCTCGGTCGTATCCCTTACAAAGTCACAAATGATCCGATGGTGACACCACTTCGCGAGTTCGCCTACCTGCCCAAAGGCGTGAACGAACCGCACGATCTACCCGCCGGATCACGCCGCGCCGGGTTGCGCCCGGAAGAAATCGTTGAGAAAGGGTCGTAATTGACCCTGTAGAGGCGCGAAATCGGGCAGCTTTGCTGTGCCGTAGGCAACGCGTCTCCCATCTGGTATTTAGGAGAGAGAATCGTGAATTTAGCGGAAGGTGTTCAAATTGTGTCGTTTGCGATCCTGGCATTGATGATGCTTGGATCTGCGCTTGGCGTTGTGTTGCTTGAAAATGTTGTCTATTCCGCCTTCTTGCTAGGTGGTGTATTCATCAGCATCGCTGGACTATATTTGCTGTTAAATGCAGATTTCGTTGCGGCGGCTCAAGTGCTAATTTACGTCGGAGCCGTCAACGTCTTGATCTTGTTTGCGATCATGCTGGTGAACAAGCGGGAGGCGTTTCAGCCAATGGCGAAATCTTGGATTCGTCGGGCTGCGACTGCGCTCGTCTGTGCCGGGATTTTTGCTTTGCTCAGTGCGATGGTGGTGACAACCCCTTGGGCAATTTCTACGATCGTTCCAGTCGAAAGCTCGATTATTACGATCGGTCTTCATTTCTTCAGCGATTTTCTATTGCCGTTTGAGTTGGCATCGGTCTTGTTGCTAATGGCATTAGTGGGTGCGATCGTGCTTGCCCGTCGCGAATTTATTCCCGAAGCGGATGAACTGGCGGGAACCACTGCTTTGACGCTGCCAGAGCGTCCGCGTGAACTGACCCCCGCAGGTCAGAGCAATCTTGAAAACTAAGGATTTACCCTGATGCAACTTCAATATTTCTTACTGATTGCGGCAGCGCTGTTCTGCATTGGCATTTATGGCTTGGTGACGAGCCGAAATGCGGTGCGAGTGTTGATGTCGATCGAGCTAATGCTCAACGCCGTGAATCTCAATTTGATGGCGTTTTCCAACTATCTCGATCCGCAGCAAATCAAAGGTCAGATTTTTACGATATTTGTAATTACGATCGCAGCTGCGGAGGCTGCGGTAGGTTTGGCGATCGTGCTTGCAATTTACCGGAACCGCGACACTGTGGATATGGAGCAATTCAATCTGCTCAAATGGTAGATTGCTCTTTGAATCTTTAAAGAAAAAGGGGTGTGAACGCACCTCTTTTTTGTTGGGTTGGGATTGGGGGAATGTCGATCGGCATGACTGCCTAAACTGAGTGCGTTATCTGGTTTGCGATCGAGATAAAACCTAAAGAAAGGAATGTTATTCCATATCAATATAAACTGACATAAGCTGAAGGGCTAATTATGGATGTAGTTGCTAATATTATTGAACTAAGACCAAACTCACTAGAGCGAGTAAAAGAATGGCAAGAACGCTTAATGAGCGTGCTGACGAAGCTATTTCAACACTACAAGATGAAGGGTGTCGTAATAGAGTCTTGGTTCCACCTGTCACTTAGAGGAATTTGCTCGACGTGGCAATGAGATTTATGAATCTCAGGTACGATCGCAGGTCGAAGCAGGCAATCATGGCAGGATTGTGGCGATCGATATCGAAACCGGAGACTTTGAAGTAGCTGACGATACGATTACGGCATCTGATCGATTGCTTGAACGATGCCCGGATGCTCAAATTTAGCGAGTGCGAATTGGGCATAAAGCCGTTCACCGCTTTGGAGCCGGTCGCCTGTTGTAACGATATGATTCATGGAATTGTCGATCGAAACCGAGAAGCAATCATTCGATTAGTAGTTGGGAATGCAGATACAGAAAGACAGGTCATTGATGCTGTAATCGATACCGGATTCACAGGTTTCCTGACTCTGCTCGCAGTTCTTACTGCTCTTGGCTTAGAGGCATATAGCCGAGAAGAGGGCACGTTGGGAGACGGAAGCACTTGTATTTTTGATATCTATAGCGGATTTGTAATTTGGGATGGAGCGTTCCGACGGATTGATATCAATGCTTCTGAAGCCTCTCCCCTCGTGGGAATGAGTTCGTTGTATGGGTATCGAGTGCAGTTTGATGCGATCGAGGGTGGTACAGTTACAATCCAGTTCTTGAGTCTCTAATTCATTAAATGCTGAGAGCTAGTGAATCGTATAACATCCTTTCTTTTTGCCAAATCACTGCACAATGGTACTTATGGTTTGAAACCGTCCTTCACTTTTATCGATCGTTGTGCAGCTAAAACAAGTTTTGATCGTTCACAAATCTGGCGACCCGTTGAGTAAGCGATGGGCGGAAAATTGCGCTCAAGTTCTGGAAAAGCGAGGCTGTCACGTTTTGTTAGGTCCAAGCGGTCCGAAAGATAATCCGTATCCGGTGTTTTTGGCATCGGTCACGCCGCCGATCGATTTAGCCGTCATTCTCGGTGGGGATGGAACCGCACTTTCTGCCGCTCGGAATTTGGCAGCCGATCGTATTCCAATTCTGGCGGTGAATGTAGGCGGACATTTGGGATTTTTGACCGAATCGCCGGACGATTTTGATAGTGAAACGATCTGGGATCGGTTGGAGGAAGATCGATTCGCGGTGCAAAAACGAATGATGCTTCAAGCAACCGTATACGAAGGCAATCGGACAAATTTAGAGCCGATGAGCGATCGCTATCTTGCTTTGAATGAGATGTGTATTAAACCTGCTTCTGCCGATCGCATGATTACTTCGATTCTAGAAATGGAAATCGATGGCGAAGTGGTAGATCAATATCAGGGCGATGGATTGATTGTGTCTACGCCGACTGGATCGACCTGCTACACGGTAGCGGCAAATGGTCCGATTATTCATCCGGGAATGGCAGCGATCGCAATTACGCCAATTTGTCCGTTGAGTTTATCGAGCCGTCCGATCGTGATTCCGCCGGGATCGGTCGTCAGTATTTGGCCCTTGGCTGACTACGATTTGAGTACGAAGCTTTGGATGGATGGAGTGTTAGCAACTTCGATTTGGCCCGGTCAGCGCGTCGATATTCGGATGGCAGAAGAGGAGGCGCATTTTATCGTGCTGCGCGAAGATTATTCTTACTACAAAACACTGCGCGAAAAGCTGCAATGGGCAGGAGCAAGAATTCATTATAATAACAATCACCGAAATTAGAGAATAGCTAAATTAGGCTCAAGTTCTTGACAGATTTCGAGAAGTTCTTGAACGGCTTTTTGGCGAGTAAACTGTTCAGAAATATACTGGTTTGCTTGATTGCCTCGCTCTATTGCTTTTGCTGGATTTTCTAAGCAAGTTTGCATCTGTTGGGCAAGCATTTTGTAGTCTTCACGATCGAAGAATAAGTTCGAGTCTCCCGCC
This sequence comes from Leptolyngbya sp. ERB_1_1, assembly GCA_040289665.1. Lineage (GTDB taxonomy): Bacteria > Cyanobacteriota > Cyanobacteriia > Leptolyngbyales > Leptolyngbyaceae > Leptolyngbya. The sequence goes on from PSLO01000073.1 coordinate 15,797, forward strand.
ATTTCGGGTAAGCCTCCAACCTTTGAAACGATCGAGCAAGTCCGAACGCTAGAAGCTTCGAGTGCTACATATCCGGCGGGTTCTTGCCAGCGAGAAGGGACAACCAAGGCTAAAGACGATCGCACAATTTCTAAGATTTCTGAACTAGAGCGACTGCCGAGAAATTCGACGCGATCGCTAATTTCTAATTCTTTCGCTAATGTCTGAAGTCGGTCTAAATCTTGCCCGCTTCCGATAATTTTTACCTGAAAAGATCGATTTTGAAGTAATTTTGTTGCTCTTAGAAGTAGATCTACACCTTTATCAGGATTGAGACGACCCACATAAGTAAAGGTGTAAGGTTGGACGAGATCTTCGAGCGATTTTTGAGCTGATGCAGATTCGATCGGATACTTCAATGCAGAAACATTCCAAGAAAAACTAAGCGATTCAGCTAGGAAATGACTACACGCAACGTGTCGATCGCAGAGTAAAGCAGTTCCAAACCGTGTTCCAAATCTCGCCCATTTCACAAATGTATGAAGCTTCCACTTAAGCGGATAATTTGGTTTAGGTAATGTTTGAATGAATTCGAGTTTTAATCGTTGCCATAATCCCATTTTCTCATAATGCAAATGTGTGGAAATGTAGAATAAATAATGATATTTAATTACTATCTTCTTTCCTAGTAATTTACACAGAAGCGCAAATCCTAAGTGATTAGAATTCATGTGAATAATATCTGCCCATTGAATTGCCGCAATCCAGGATTTTAGAGAAGTTGTTTGAGTGGAAAGAATTTGAGTTTCTACACCAGTTGCATTTAAGCCAGGTACGATCGCATCAATGTAAGTAATCACCCCAGCAATTTCGCCCGGTTTGTGGGTGTGTTGAATCAGCAGTTTCATGCTTTTTGTTTCAAGCTTCTTAGATAGAATGGACTGACCAAACTACTAACTAACAATTGCTGTTCACAAATCACTTCTAGATTTTGCGGTCTGCTTCGCAAGTTCCCGAAGGGTAATCGCCCAAATTTTAACCAATGCGCGATCAGCTTTCTCAGATCATTTGCGAAATATACAAGCGTGATTAATGGACGTTGCCAAGCTTTCCAGCGAGTCATGCGGATATGATGGCGAGCGAGTCCAACACCTTTTACTAACTTGAGTAGATACGATCGCTCAGTTCGCCAGTGTGGAATTTGATGATACAAGTGCATTTCAGGGTTGTACCAAATCTCGCGCCCAGAATTCTGGATGTGCAGAATCGCTTCAATATCTTCACTGGCAAGCATTGCAGTAGTAGTACGCCCGATTAGCACTAATGTTTCAGGAACTGTATCGAGCCAAATCTGACGTTGTACAACTAGCCCCGCCCCTGGAGGCAAAACTCGATCGTACCGATGCGGCTTTGATCCACGTTCGACGATCGCTAAATACGGCGCAAGTTTTTTGATTCCGGCTGGCGGCTCGACTTCATATTCTGCGTGAATCTGTCCACCAAATGCCCCGATTTCAGAATGATTTCGAGCAAATTGATAAGCTTGAGCAACCCAGTTTTCATCAGGCAAGGTGTCATCATCGAGAAACGCGATCCATTGCCCTATAGCTTCTTGAACGGCTCTTGATCGTGCAAATGCTAATCCCTGCTCTGCCTCAAAAACATACCGAACATCGGGATAGTTTGAAACAACTTGCTTAGTATTGTCATGGCTATTGTTATCGATGACTAAAACTTCCCAAGCGATCGAATCCGTGTGAAGCTGCGATCGCACTCGGTCTAGTACCTGCCCAATTCGAGCTTCACCATTGTAGGTGCAGATAACAACACTCAAATCCATTGTTCGCGCTCAATCTTTTGCACCCAGTATGGACAAGCTCGAGCGAGCACTAACAGAGCTACCTGGAAACTTGATCAATGCTTTTGTAGTCACTGGTACAAAATCGAATTTGAGCATGAAAATGAAAGTTCTTTTGACTGGTTTAGCTGTAAGCTTGCTTGCCTTAGCGCCCGCAATTGCCAATCAAGTTGCACCGCGACCGACTGCACAAACTGCACCGCAACCGACCGAATCCTTTAACGTCGTTGGAACTGAACCGTTTTGGAATATGACGATCGACAAAACGGGAATTACCTACAGTACACCCGATACGCAAAAAACGACGTTCCCCTCTGTTGCGCCACTCAGCGCCCAAGGACGACCAGGGGATAATGTGCGTGTTTATCCCTTGAAAGGTAAGACAAGTGGAAACTTGGTGATTCGGCAGGGTGCCTGTAGTGATTCAATGTCCGATCGCAAATATGACTACTCTGCGACACTAATCTTAGGCAATACCGTAAAGGAAGGTTGCGCGTTTAAGAAGTAGTCAATCAATTGCTGATTTGCTGTAGAACTGTGGTAGATATTCTACTCAGTTCTACTTTTTATTTTTGTGCAAGAACAATTGATTATTTTCACGCGCTACCCCGAAGCAGGTAAAGCCAAAACTCGCTTAATTCCAGTTTTGGGCGAGGTTGGGGCTGCGGAACTGCATCGACGCTTGACAGAAAAGACGATCGCTGAATCTCGCAAGCTACAAAAGTTCCGTCCTGTCTCGATTTGTGTTTATTTCACAGGTGGCTCGATCGCGCAGATGCAGGATTGGTTAGGGCATGATCTGGAGTATCGATCGCAGCATTCTGGAAATTTAGGCGATCGCTTAATTCACGCTTTTCAAACTGCTTTCGATCTTGGTGCAAAATCAGTTGTTGCGATTGGAACAGATTGTTTTGATTTAACTTCTAATATATTAACATTCGCGTTCACAGAACTAGAAATCCATCATTTGTCAATTGGTGCTGCAACTGACGGCGGATATTATCTAATCGGATTAAACAAATTTATCCCTGATGTGTTTCAAGACATTGCTTGGAGTACTGATATTGTATTTGAGCAGACGTTGAAGATTGTAAAACGATTGGATTTATCGATCGCATTTCTACCCACGTTGAATGATATTGATCGCCCCGAAGATTTGCGGCTTCTGCCATGAAAATCTCGATCGTGATTCCGGTTCTAAACGAAGCGAACGCACTACCAAAAATTCTCTCAATTCGTGCAACTGACATCGAGATCATTATCGTTGATGGTGGGAGCCAAGACAAAACGATTGAGATTGCCAAATCTAGTGATGTCAAAGTTCTACAATCCGATCCCGGTCGCGCAACTCAAATGAATGCAGGAGCCGCGATCGCATCGGGAGAAATTTTATTATTTCTCCATGCTGATACGCGATTGCCGCTAGGATTCGATCGCATGATTCGCGAAACGTTATCGAATGCAATCGCAGGTGCATTCCAATTAAAAATCGATGCGATATTACCAGGATTGTGTTGGGTGGAATGGGGTGTCAATCTGCGATCGCGTTACTTTCAACTTCCTTATGGCGATCAAGCAATTTTTTTACACTCAAAGACGTTTCATGCAGTCGGCGGATTTCCAAACCTACCGATCATGGAAGATTTTGAGTTTGTCAGAAGATTGCGACAAAAGGGAAAAATTGCGATCGTTTCTCATGCCGTTCTGACATCTGGGCGACGCTGGCAAAAATTAGGTGTTTTCAGAACCACGATCGTCAATCAAATCGTCATTTTGGCGTATCTATTGGGTGTTTCGCCCCATCGAATTCATCACTGGTATCGCACCGGACTCAAACCAATTCGCTACACTAAGCGTCAGTAGCGATGTGATAAATCTATGGCAACTCGCAAAGACACCATTTTCGAGCAGTATCTAGCCCCGATCGCGCGCTTCTTCGTGAATGAGAACGAGATGCGACGGCTGCACAACAGTATCGACTGGAAAGCCGAATGCGATCGCTTTACTAACCCCGATTTGGTCTACCCGAACTATTACAAAACTCAGAACTTCCACGGCATCGAAGGCGGATATTTAACGATCGGGGCTGCAACTTCCTACGATCCGATTACTCAATTGGCGCTGCCACCGAATGAAACTTGGGTACGCCAGCAAGTGATCGATGCGATTCAAGGTCAACCGTTGCGGATTCTGGATCTCGGTTGCGGTACAGGCTCAACAACACTATTGCTAAAACAAGCCTTTCCCAGTGCAGAAGTATTCGGTTTAGATTTATCGCCGTTTATGTTGGCAGTTGCCGATCACAAAGCGAAACAAGCCGATCTAAAGATTCACTGGATACACGGCAAAGCAGAGCACACAAAATTTTCTGATCATTCATTCGATGTGGTGACTGCTTCGTTATTATTTCACGAAACGCCTGCATCAATTGCTAAGTTGATCTTGCAAGAATGCTATAGATTATTGAAGTCAAGCGGTGAAGTAGTCATTCTAGATGGGAGTCAGAAAACGCTAAGACAAACAGAATGGTTAACGCAAATCTTTGAAGAACCGTACATTCGTGAGTACGCTCATGATAGTACTGAAGCTTGGATGGGTTTAGCGGGATTTTCAGCTGCTCACACCGAAGAATTCTGGTGGCTCCATCAAATCACACATGGGATCAAAGCCTTGGCAAGTACGGATTTTGAAGAATTCGACGAGTTTGATGGAGAATTTGCAGTCTCATAAATCAGATTAGAGTAGCAATCTTCGGTGTAAGGTAAAAGACGAGACGATCGCGCCTTTATCCAAATGCTGAAAGCTGTTCTATTTGATTTCAATGGTGTCATTATCAACGATGAACCGCTCCACGAAAAACTGTTAGAGCAACTGTTGATCGACGAAAATCTACGCCCTAAACCAGGAGAATTCCGCGAATTGTGTTTAGGACGGAGCGATCGTGTTTGTATTCAAGAACTGCTAGAACGGCACGGACGAGTTGTAAACCCTGTCTATTTGGATGAGTTAGTCACGCGCAAAGCTCAAGCCTACGTGCAACAAATCAGTACGCTAGAAAAATTGCCGCTCTACAGCGGAATTGAAGACTTAATGTTTAAGCTGCCTCAGTGTAAGTTTGCGATCGTCAGCGGCGCACTCCGAGCCGAAATTGAACTCGTTTTAGAACGGGCAAACCTGCGATCGCGTTTCTCAGTCATCGTATCTGGCGACGATTTAACCATTAGCAAACCTGAACCAGATGGTTATCTGTTAGCAATTGATCGCTTAAATCAAGAATTTCCCGATCTTCAGTTAACCGCTTCGGAATGTTTAGCGATCGAAGATACCTTTGCTGGCATCCAAGCCGCCAAAGCTGCCAAAATTCCGGTCGTGGGTGTTGCAAATAGCTATCCTTTTCATATGCTGCAACGCTGTGCAAACTGGACGGTCGATTATTTGATTGATTTGGAAGTCGATCGACTTCAGAACAGTTTTGAAACGATTCCGGTTTAGTTCTGGCGATGGTCTTTCAATTCTTGAGTCTGATAAAGAAATTTCGGGAATCATCTGGACAGATTTGTAATATATATGTAGTATAAGAACAAAGCGTACTACAAGTGCTACACAGCGATGATTTATAGCGTCTTTTCTCTTTGCAACTACACTTCCCCAAGCTCGAAATTTTCGGGCTTAGAAGGCACGTGTGTGTCAGAAAACTGGCTGAGAAGTCATCGCATTGAAAGCGGACGAGGCAGGCAATTCCTGTACTCGATGTAAGGGCAACATCTCACTGTCCCCCCGCTTCTGGCACATCAGGAGCGGGGTTCTTTTTTAGGAGTGAAACGTCATGCAGGCAACCGAACCACACATATTACAAGCATCGATCGTCGTGTTCTCCAAAAACTACTTACCGATCGCACGCATCAACATCAAGCGCGCCATTGTCCTAATCATCTCCGGACAAGCGGAAACACTCGAATTTGAAGATGCGTATCAGTGGGAAGTACGATCGCCAAGCATCGTACTACAAGTCTCCGAACACATTCGCTTAACCGGAACCAATCCAGAACGCCATTGGAAAGTTCCTGCTGTCAGCCGTCGCGAAATTCTCCGTCGAGACAGCCACACTTGCCAGTACTGCGGCAGCACAAAGCATCTCACGATCGATCACGTCATTCCCCGTTCCAAAGGCGGAACTCACACTTGGGATAACGTTGTCACTGCCTGCGCGACTTGTAATACCAATTCTCTAAATTCCCGCTACAGATAGTGCTTCCAGAATAGATGCTCGTCCTGTGATAGACAAGATCG
>PSLO01000211.1:0-2158 GCA_040289665.1 Leptolyngbya sp. ERB_1_1
AGCTCATCGAGTCGCACTGGTAGAACCAGTGGCTTACCCCAAAGATTCAGTTAGGACTGTATCGCACTGAAAAGTAAATGCCTTTTTCTTGCAGCGATCGCTTGTCACCTTCGATCGCGACTAACGGAAAGCCAAAATCAAGCCGAGCGGAAAAATCGCTTTGTCGCCATAACAGTCCGATCCCAGCTCCAACAAGTGTATTGGGATCAGGACGGATACCATTGCAATTCCAGCCTGTGCCGACATCGATAAAAGGCGTAAGCTGCAAAAGTCCAGTGTTTTGAGCGGTTCTTAGAATCAGAAAGCGCAGTTCAGTGGAAAAGAGTACCCCGTTATCAGTGAGTAAAGCATCTTGACGATAACCCCGCACCGTTTCCTGTCCACCAATGCCAAATTGTTCTAACGGCACTAAAGCGCGGTCAGCCAGTTGTACATCAGTGCGTACTAACAGCAATGTATCGCGGGCAAGTAATTGTGTCCATTGGGCTTGTCCACGCCATGCAAAAAAGCGGCTGTCTGGTGCCCGATCGTGAATCGTGGCATCAAGCACACCCAAACCGAAACTAAACTGCGATCGCGCTGCAATTACCTGTCGATCGCTCCGCTGCACCCAATCTTGAAAAAATCGTAGTGCAGAAATGCGGGTACGTGCCTGCTCATCTGCTCCGGGAGAAATGGGAAACGGACCAATATTATCGATGCCAAGTTCGGTTTCGCTTTCTTGGCGTGAGAAGGTCAAGCCTAGAGCAAATTCGCTCGAAGCTCGTTGAATGATAGGCTGACGGTAGGTCAGTTCGTAATAGCGCGATCGAGCTTGAATCTCTAGAATGTTGAACGGCTCTTCGATGATTCTACTGCTCTTACTGCACCCGTTAAAATCTCCTGGCTCGCTCATGCTGGAGTGCCCTGATCAGTGCCCATGATCGGTATAACGAACCAATCTTCCGACAAAAGCGCGATTGACTGGGTGATTGCCCAGGTGCTTGAGTTGCTTCGAGGCTTTCTGAACTGATTTAGTTGCTGGATTATGAGCGTGTGAGCGATCGAAGGTTTGAGCAGAGTCGATTGTAGTAGCTTCTGTGATTGTTTGATCAGCACCACCCGCTTGAGCTACAGCATTCAAAATTTGCCGCTCCATTTGTGCTACAGGGAGCTTAGGGTCAAAGTAAACCACGATCGATGCAGCTACCGGATTGCTTGTGATCGATTGAATGCCCGCAATCTGGTGGAGTTGAAGGCGAATTTGATCGAGACAAGCAGAGTGGGTGAGCGATCGAGGAATTTTCACCCGAATGCGTCCGGACGTTTTATGGGCGATGCGAATTCCCGTCGCTAAGTCGGTAGAAGCTGTCTGATGAGAGGGGGTCTGACTTGCTGATTGTTCAGTGAGCAGATTGACGACTGCCGCACCTGAATCGAGTAATGCTTCTAGGGCACGATCAATGCCCCAAAGAATTCGATAAAAGGATTGGTTGATGAACTCTAGCAGAGCGCTCCCGGTTTCGGTGATCGCACTTGTGAGTTTATGCCATAAGGTAGCCGTTGCCTGACTTACTTCTAGCAATTGCTCACCCACTACATCCAACAAATTCACAGGAACAAAATAGTTCAGCACGAGATCATGGTGTTTGTGCTGGTGCTTCTGCTCAATATCCACACCGGGCACGCCAACAAGCTTTTGCTGCTCCGCCATGAACTTGCGGTAATCCATCACGACCGTTAGGCTATGTGGCAGCATTTCAAAGGTGACAGGAGTCGTCCCAAACATTTCTCCATCTAGGGCGATTTGCTGGGGCGGATCAGTGATAACGGTGACTTTATTCGCTCGGAGATAGCCGATATTCTCGTTTTCGCTCGGTTTACGAGCTAGACCATTGGTGAATAAATCGATCGCGGAAGTCAAACTATCAACCGCAGAGCTAGGCGATAGAATTGTGATGTCAAAAAGTTCATCATCGGGACGCAGTTCTCCGCTTCCTTGTGCAAGGATCGAAGTCGGAGGGGCAATACTCGCAACCGTAATCGCGATCGCTGGCACAGTAATCGTCTGCTGTTCGGTTTCCAGTCGGGCTTCAAAAAGCTGATACCAATTTAAACAGAGAAAGCGACAGATAATATAGACTGAGAAGAGTTGTTCAGAGACAGACTTATGGCTGGG
>PSLO01000074.1:0-21757 GCA_040289665.1 Leptolyngbya sp. ERB_1_1
CGCGCAGGATTAGCGACGCGATCATGGAATTGGCACGACATCGTCACCTATCCCACATTAATTTGAGGCACTATCCTTATATGGTTAAACCCGTTAGCTTTAACAATCTGGCTGAAATTATGAATACGCTGAATGTTCATTGGCTGAGATTGAATGAAAAACCGCAAATTGTAGTTTAACTTTCACGCTGTCTCAAAATGCAACCAGCATCTAGAACCTTTACCCCATTGGGAGTGGCGATCGCACATTTGCGCTCAATCTTCTGAATCGCTGGAACTCGTCCCGCATTCAAAGCCGCGATCGCTTGATTCATATACGGCTCAAACAATCGAAACCAGCGGTAGCTCCTTAGATAACCCGGTGCAAACGCCTCTGAATCGAGTAACCAATGCGTCACTCCGTACTGTCGAATCAATTGTTTTGCAGGTTCTAAAGTCTCGCTGTATTGAGCATTAATTAAGTCGATCGCACGCTGTCGCATCGGTAAATAATAACCCAGATGAAACGGCACCGCATACTCTTGCGCCGTTAACGTCGATCGCAGCGACATCATTGGTAAATTACTGCCATCTTCACCCAAGTAAGCGGTCAGAGTCGATTTCGGTGTAGTTTTGAGAAAATCGTACAGTGCAGGATGAGCACCAGCGCCATATTCAGTGTGAGGAAAATCTCGCCAAGCCAGATGCGGAAACAGCACCATCACACATCCAAATGCCACGATCGCGCTCATTGCAATCCGTTTTCGCCGCGTCTTCACCCACTCAATTCCAACTGCAATCACAATTCCCGCCGCGATCGCCATTGCAATCCGCCAGCTATGGGTCACATACCGACTGGGAAAATGCAGTTTCACAAACAGCGCATGAGCTAGAAAAAATCCGATCACTCCAGTTCCTGCAAGCTGCGGTAACAGAATCCAATCTGGGTTTAACTGCTGCAATTGAGGAAAGCGATTTCGATACCGCAAAAGCAACGGTAACAATAACCCCAACCCGATCGCAGCGGGATTAAATGAAACTTGAAACCCGCTATCGGTTCCATCAAACCAGAACCGCAACGGATTCGGATAGAAAAATGGCAAGCGTCCTCCAGGCTGAAATTCTGGCATCAAACGCGCCTGAGCCGCATTCACTATTGGAGCAAACTCTGATTGACTAAACACATACGGCAACAACATCGCGATCGTAATCGCTAAAATCACCCACTCCGCCCGCTCAGAGCGACGTTTCCACACTTGCCAAGCGCCATGCAATCCCAACCACAATGCAATCAGCACGGCTGCCAACGGACAAAATAGCGCCATTGCAACCACACAAAGCGAGATCGCAATCCAAGAGCGTTTCACAAAGTAGTACAAAAACGCAGTCAGTAACAGCGCCCAAAACGATCGAGGCGAAGCCGAAGCAATATCATCTCGTTGCCAGCAGCTTTGCAGCAAAATCAAACTGCTAAAAAATCCAGCGATCGGTACCGGGAACAATGCCAGCGTCAGCCGATAGCCAAACCACGCCAGCAGCAGACTCAATCCCGCAGGCAGCAATTTACTCATCAAAATCGGCTCAATGCCAAACCGTGTTCCGACCCAGTAGAGCGTTCCCAATCCCCAAGGTGTCACCGAATGAAAATACTTCGCCATCCAATCATTCGGAAATAGTTCAGGATCAACAAATCGCTGCATCCAGATCAGATAAACGCGAGCATCGTCTTGAATCATCGTTGGATCTGAGAATGCTTCGCGTATTGCTAAACCAGAATAGAATGCAGCCATTCCCAAGCTGAGAAACAGCCAGAGCATCGAATCTTTTTTATGAACTGAACCTTGGATAGTCATGATCAACACTACCTGTCGCCCTACTTAGAATACTGGTAGATGACGATCGCCCCGTGTTTTCTCCTGAATCCATTGTCACAATTCAACAAACAAAATTTAAACAGCCAGGAGCGATACAAGGATTCGATGAAGATGTCAGTAGAATTGCTGGACACAGAAGCAGTTTTTGTTGATAAGAGAGTGGAACGCTGAATTTTTGCCCCCAATTCGCTTTCCGTTTGTTCTATCACCTGACCTCTGAATCCTATGCCTTCTATCACCCAACTCCAGAAACCAAAATACGTTTACTTTGGCGGTAAAGTTTGTCTCTGGGAAGACGCAAACTTCCACATTTCCAGCGAGGCAGTCTTGCGCGGTCTAAATGTCTTCGAGGGTCTAAAGGGGTATTGGCAGCCCGATGGACGGTTCGGAATTTTAGCGATGCGGCGACACTACGATCGCTTACGCCAATCGGCAAAAATCCTCTATATCCCCTTCGAGATGAGCTACGAGGAATTTGAGAAAGCGCACCACGATCTGATTAAACTGCTGTATCAGCCCGATCGCAATATGTGGGTACGTGCAACGCTCTACTGTGATGAGGGCTTTTGGGGCGAAGGCAACACCAGTAATCTCGTGCTAACGGCATATCACACTCCGACAACCCGCCCCGCTCCGATGAATCTCGGTGTCACTCCCTGGAAGCGTGGCACAGATTTATCGCTTCCTTGCCGCGTCAAGACCAGCACGAACTATCAAATCGCTCGCTTCGTCAAGATCGAAGGACGCGATCGCGGCTACTCTGACATGATTATTCTGAATGAAGCAGGGCGTGTTGCGGAGACAACCCAGACCTGTGTTCTAGTCGTGCGCGATGGCAAAGTATTCACGCCTCCAGCTTGGGAAGGAGCACTCGAAAGCATCACCGTCGATATCGTTGAGAGCTTGTGTCAATCGATGGGGATTCCATTCGAGCGTCGTCCGATCGAGCGGACAGAACTTTTGATTGCCGATGAAGTTGCACTCGTTGGAACGCTGACAGAAATCACGCCTGTAACCTCGATCGAAAAAACCCAGTACGGTGAATCTCCGATTATTAATGCGATCGCGGATCGCTATTTCAATGCAATCCGAGGCATTGATCCGCATCCTGCGATCGATTTCTCATTTATCCCGGCTCAGACAGAAACAATTTCAGCCGCATACCTAAAGCCTAGGGTTTAATTACGGTAGAGACGATCCATTGGATCGTCTCTTTCACTCGCGATCGCCTCAAATCTGAAAACAATCTGGAATCCCTCCACGTATAGTAAGGAGTGGACGGTATGCTGAAACACAGATTTGAGGAAATTTCATGCCCTGGCAGCGTCCAGATGGTCGTCAACCCGATCAACTCCGTCCTACTACGTTCACTCGTCGATTTACGAAATTCTCCGCAGGCTCCGTCTTAGCCTGTTGCGGCGACACCCAAGTTCTCTGCACCGTTAGTATTCAATCCAAAGTTCCCCGCTTTCTCGAAGGCAAAGGGCAAGGCTGGTTAACCGCTGAATACCGGATGTTACCTGGCGCTACCCCCGATCGACAAGAACGCGAACTGCTCAAACTTTCCGGACGCACTCAGGAAATTCAACGCCTCATTGGACGCAGTTTACGCTCAGTGCTCGATATGCAGGCGCTTGGCGAACGCACGATTACGATCGATGCCGATGTTTTGCAAGCTGATGCGGGAACCCGAACCACCTCAATCACAGGTGCATTCGTAGCGCTGTACGATGCGATCGAATCGTTAATTCAGCGCGGCGAACTCGATCGCTCTCCGATTCGTCATCAAGTAGCAGCCGTCTCGATCGGTTTAATCGAAGGCGATGCTTTCCTTGACCTCAACTACCCCGAAGATGTCAGTGCTGATACGGACTGTAACGTGGTTATGAATGATGCTTTAGAAATTATTGAAATTCAAGGCACCGCCGAACAAGGGAGCTTCACGCGCGTACAATTGGATCAGATTATGAACTTAGCCGAGAAGGGAATTAAAGAACTGCTAGAATTGCAGCGGCATACACTCAATATCAATCGTTAGCATTGAAATAAGTCTATGTTCAGTGGCTACTGTGTGTTAAATATTTCAACGGAATTTAGAGAAAATACAAAGCAATGACGTGGAAAAGACACGTACCATAAATAAAGTTAGAAATGAAGACTACATTCCCAGACCCGCGATCGAGTGAGCGAATTGGAGTATGTTTCAACAAGAGCATCTGTCTGTTAACAGTAACCTCACAGTGTTGAACCACGTCCAGAAATGGTTCGAGAAATTCTGGCTTCAACACAATCCCCACTTTCCCCGCCGCGAGAATCAACTTCATCGGCTCAATCTCGCCCTAGCCGAGGGCTTCACCAACGCAGTTCGCCACGCCCATTCTGGACTCTCGAATGATACCTCGATCGATATTCAGGTTGCCCTGCATGACGATCGTATGGAAATTGAGATTTGGGATTGGGGTCAACCTTTCGACCCCAATAATGTTCGAGAACCACAGCCTGGAACTCTGCAAGAAGGAGGATACGGCTGGTTTTTGTTGCGCCGCCTCTCAGATGAAGTCAGCTACGATCGCCAAGGACAGCGAAATTGTCTCAGAATTGTCAAGTATACCCCCGAAACTCAAACGGCTCAAATGTCCAATTCGTACTGAGAGGGCTAGACTAGGGAGAATAGAGATACTTTACAATTCGTGTCTCTCCCGATCTCGGACATAACCCCCATCGTATTCAACCCGACAAAGGCAACCATGATGAAAGGCTCACGGAACCTCGCGCAATCGCTGTCTCTCACTCAAGCTCGATCGAAGGCGACAAAAGCCGCGATCGTGGGCTGGATGCTGCTCCAAAGCGTCCTGATGAGTGTTCCAGCGATGGCTCAATCTCGTGAGACTTTGAGCTATACCGGACTACTGAAAAAAATTGATGCGGGCGAAGTCGAGCGTGTTGAAATCGACGAAGCGCAGCACGTTGCACGGGTACGACTGCAAGGAAAAAGCAAGAGCGATCCACCCATCGAAGTGCAATTGTTAGAGCGCAATCCGGAACTCATCGATCGATTGCGTAAAAACAAAGTCACGTTTGAATCTCAACCCACTGCTGATAACAGCGTCGTTGTAGGATTGGTGGCGAATCTGCTCTTATTTATGTTGCTGATCGCTGGATTGCTGATGATCTTGCGTCGATCGAGTAATTCTCCGGGTGGACCTGGACAAGCAATGAACTTCGGTAAATCGCGTGCTCGGTTCCAGATGGAAGCAAAAACGGGTGTGATGTTCGATGATGTTGCGGGCATCGAAGAAGCGAAAGAAGAACTACAAGAAGTTGTCACCTTTTTGAAAAAGCCAGAACGCTTTACCGCAGTCGGGGCGAGGATTCCGAAAGGGGTGTTATTAGTTGGATCGCCTGGAACCGGAAAGACTTTATTAGCAAAAGCGATCGCGGGAGAAGCAGGTGTGCCGTTCTTCTCGATCTCTGGTTCTGAGTTTGTGGAGATGTTCGTCGGTGTCGGTGCTTCTCGCGTGCGTGACCTGTTCAAAAAAGCGAAAGAGAATGCACCGTGTATTGTCTTTATCGATGAAATTGATGCCGTAGGACGACAACGAGGAGCGGGAATTGGTGGCGGCAACGACGAGCGCGAACAAACCCTAAACCAGTTGCTGACTGAGATGGACGGGTTTGAGGGCAACACTGGAATCATTATCATCGCAGCGACAAACCGCCCCGATGTTCTAGATTCTGCCTTGTTGCGTCCCGGACGTTTCGATCGCCAAATTACAGTCGATTTGCCCGATCGTAAAGGTCGTCTGAAAATTCTCGAAGTCCATGCCCGAAACAAGCGACTTGCAGATGAAGTGGATCTTGAAAAGATTGCGCGTCAAACTCCTGGATTTTCGGGTGCGGAGTTGGCAAACTTGCTCAATGAAGCCGCAATTCTCACAGCACGACGACGTAAAGACGCAGTGACGATGCTGGAAATTGATGACGCGATCGATCGCGTATCGATCGGGCTTGCAAAAAATCCGCTGCTCGATTCAACTCGCAAGCGCATGACGGCATATCACGAAATCGGACACGCTTTACTCACCACGATTCTAGAAAACGCCGATCCACTGAACAAAGTTACGATTATTCCTCGCGCAGGCGGAATCGAAGGCTTCTCGCAAACGGTTCCGAATGAAGAAACGATCGACAGCGGACTTTATACACGGGCTTGGATGCTCGATCGAATTAAAGTCATCCTTGGCGGTCGGGCAGTCGAAGCTGAAGTATTTGGCGAAGACGCGATCGATGCGGGGGCTGCTAGCGACATTGGCAAAGTGACCCAAATTGCTCGGCAAATGGTGACGCTTTTTGGAATGTCGGATTTAGGTCCAGTTGCCCTCGAAAGTACAGGTGACGAGGTGTTTCTGGGACGCAACCTCATGCCAAGAGCCGAACACTCGGAAGAACTGGCAAGCCAAATCGATCGACAAGTACGCGAGATTGCAAAGTTCTGCTATGCGGAGGCGCGTCGATTGCTGAGCGAGAATCGTCCTTTGGTCGATCGCTTAGTCGATGTGCTGTTAGAGCAAGAAACGATCGAAGGTGAGCAATTCCGCGCCATTGTGGAAGAATACCGCGATTCCTTGTCGAAGACTGCTACAGTAACAAGTTGATTCGAGTAAATTTCAGTTCTACTAAATCCCTTTCCAAACGGGAAGGGATTTATTGTTGTTGGGTCATGAAATACACAAGTCTTGTAGGTAGTGTTGTATTTTCGGAGTTAAGGGAGGTGTGGTGAAGTTAAAAGACTCTAATTATGGTATTCGTACTTTCTATCAGCAGTTTTTTACCTACATCATGATGATGTAAAAGTTGATGACGGAACGTCTTTACAATCGCTTCACTAGAAATGAAAAAACTTCTTTGTGCCTCTTGTTTAGCCATAACCACGATCGCGCTTTCACCCCTGTTTGGGGGTAGACCAGCAGGCGCACAGGAACAAACGCTTTCGCTATGCAACACATCTCGCAATGCCGTTCGAGTTTATAACATGAATGGTCGAACCATGATGCGCGTCTTTAATCGCCAAAGCAATGCTGTGACACTAAACACGCCAGCTCAGCGAACTTCAAATCCGGAGGGCATTAATTACATCGCTAAAGCAGAAACAACTTACACCATGTTCGCTGCAAACAATGGCGGAACTTGTTCCTTTCAGACTGCAAGCCTTCAACCCGAAAGCGGGAAGTTAGGTGTTTCCGAATCTTCGCTCACGACAACCCTTGCACTATGCGAAGGAAATCGAAACACAATTCGCATTTATAAGGAGGCGCAACAGTTGAAGATGCGCGCCTATAATCGGCAGGATAAGGCAACTTGGATCAACGGTGCTCCAGCCAGTCAACAACAAGTAAGTAACGGGATCGACTACACCAACACGCGAGGAGAAGTCCAAGTTAAAGTTAACATTCCAACAAATTCCTCTAGTTGTACGATCGCCATTGGTAGTCAACCTGCAGAGAGCGGAACAGTTCTAGCACGCCAATAGCTTCGATTCCGTCTTAGAGCGAAAATTCGGTTTAGGCAGCGCACTCATATCCAGCCTGGCTAAACCGGAAGTTATAAGTGGTTCGATCGCGCAATTGAATTCTCTGCGAGGGTCAGATAACGCTGAGTCATATCTGAAAAGATCGCTTCAGAGAGTTGCGTGTCTTCGAGTTTGACACCGAGAACGCGAACATTACTGAGGTTCGATCGTGTTAAATTCGCTCGGCTCAGATTTGTCCATTGTAAATTTGCACCATACAGAAACGCGGCTTCTAGATTTGCCCCCGTGAGGTTCGCGCTTGCGAGATTTGCGCCCTGCAAACGCGCCTCACGAAAATTTGTAAACGATAACGTCGCACCCTCCAGATTCGCTCCACTCAGTTTTGCAGCACTGAGATTGATGCCGCTTAAGTCAATTCCGCGTAGATCGACACCATTGAGAAACGCTTCAGCCAGATTCGTCTCACTTAAAAAAGCATTTCGGAGCGATGCGCCACTGAGCCGTGCGCCTTGTAAGTTTGCCCAATTCAGGTTGGCACCTCGGAGATTGGCACTGCGAAGATTCACATTGTGCATTTTTGCGCCACAAAGATTGGCAGATTCTAAAACCGCACCGCGCAGGTTCGCGTGACTTAAATCGGCTCCACTTAGGCGCGATCGAGTAAAGTTCGATTTCACCAAAAACGCTCCATTCAAGTGCGCCTTGGTAAAATCCGTATCGACTAAATTTCCTTCGTTGAGCTTGACGAATTGAAAGTTTGCCCAGTTTAAAAATGCGCCTTTGAGATTCGCTTTCATTAAAAACGATCGACTAAAGTTTGCGCCTGTCAAATTTGCGTTTTCGAGATTGATATCAACGAGCGTGACATTACTCAGGTCAGCATTGCTCAAATTGACTCCTGCAAAATCTCGATCGCCTCGTTCGTAACGTCGCAGTAGCTCCTGAACTTCCATAACCTAACCTCCAATCTATGAAAAGTTTAATCTTTTCTTCCAAAGTTGGAGGGCATTTGCACTAGATCAAGTATTGAAAGTAATAGAGCGAAATACTGTGATACAGAAGTTAAGACTACTGCGAGTGTCTAATCTTGTAAGTGAGAAAATTGATATGCTCCTACCGCTGAAAGCGCGATCGCGATAACTAACAATACGGGAATCACAAACCAGGGAAATTGCTCGATCGGTAAATAAGCCGCCGCTCGCAATCCTAAACTTGTGTATGTCAACGGTAATAAATAAACGATCGCTTTCAACAATGGTGGTAGTGTTGCAGCGTCGAAAAACGTCCCACCCAAAAATGACATCGGAACGATCACAAAATTGTTATAAATACCAACACCTTCTAACGATTTCACGTTTAATCCAATAATTACGCCTAAACCCGCAAACACAGCGCAGTTTAGAACGAGCACTAGTAAAAATAGCGGATTCAAAAAGCTCCAAACTTTGCCCGTGGCGATGATTGCAACTAAAATCACCGATCCAGCCGTGAGCAATCCGCGAATAATTCCCGCCAGCACTTTCCCTAAATGCACCGCTAATGGATGAACGGGAACGAGCAAAATTTCTTCAAACGTTTTCGTAAATAAGCGATCGCCACAAATTGAAAAGGTCGTGCCCCCGAAACTAATCACCATCGAAGACAGCGCAACCATTCCTGGCAAAATAAATTGCAGATAATTCTCGCCTGCGCTTGGCTTCGTCACGCTGTCCAAGGAACTTCCCAATCCCAGTCCAAACGCCAAAATATAGATCAACGGCGACACTAATCCTGAAGCGGCAATCTGCACAATTCGCACCCGCAAATCAATCCAATCGCCCCAGAAGACAGTCAGGCTGTCCTGCCACAAGGTAGACAGCGAAGAACGACGCAAAGAAGAACGCATAGCACACAAATCGTTACAGTTTCCTCATTGTGGCATCAGTGATTGCGATCGCAACTCTATCTTGGTGGCGGGATCGCGATCGAATTCGTCACAATAAACAAATAAAGTCTGGAGATACCTCGGTGAGTTTGCTGCTGGTTTTTCTATTTATGGGTCTGATCGCATATCTGTTCTTGCTGTATCAAAATCATCAGATTCGGACAATCCGCGCCAGTGATGTGGTGATTGTCAAAGGCGCCGAAGACCGCTACCCGAATTTGCCTTTGGGAAATTTTGCGGTTCCCCATCGGTTTCGTAGTCCCGATCGCGTTCAAGTCGTTTTCCCCACGATTACCGATGTGGGCGATGTTGAATATATCTACTCTTGGCATAGCTTAAATTCAGTCACGCCGATCACCCTCTCGCGCACTCACCGCCAAAACAAAATTCGTGTGATGGCAGAACTCGCACCCGTGATCAAAGAACATTTGAAATTAGAATCGGACACGATCGCGCTCGAAAAGCAGTCTACAAAAATCAATAAGCTGGCTGAATTAGTTGCCGTTTCTGATTTGTATTCATCGCAATTGGAAATTTACGAAAGAGCGATCGACGAAACTGAAAAGCTGATTAAAAAAGTCGAAGAACTCAGCGAAGTTTATGTCCGAATCGTGCGAGAAACTTTAATTGGCACTCGAATCGCAGACTTCAATCCGGATCTTTTACTTGATTTGCACGTTCCCCTTGATGCCCAATACGAACGAGTCAAAGCCGAATATCAATATATGAAAGACTCCGCCCACGCTTATTATGAACTCCTCAAAGAAAGCCAAGGCTTGAACCGCTAGAATAGAATCCATTCCTTCTCAATTCAACCCTCTATGAAGCGCAGACCCCGCAACAATTCCTACGACAACGATCGTTACAACGACTACGATCGAGATGAATACGTGCCCCCTGAACCCAAGCGAGGAAAACCTACCGTGAACAAAACTCCCTCATGGTTTAATGCAACCGCGATCGCGGTGATTGCAGGCATCTTCGTGTTAGGAATTGGTGTCGGAATTGCCTTCAGCGCCGCAACACCGACAAATCCCACGAGTGTTGTCACCAACCTGCAAATCGACCAGCAAGCCCCGAATCCCGAAGTCTGTATCCAAAACGGAGCCAGCGCTATCTCCGTCAATACGCGCCTCTATGTCACACTGAACCCCTTCAAAGTCTTTGTGGCTCAAGCAGCGATGGAGCCTGCTTGTATTCTCAGACGCGCAAACTGGTCAATTTTAGAACAGCGCAAACTATTGACCGCTGAGCAAACGCGTGACTGTCGCCAGAAGATGAACACGTTTGGTTATGTTGGCAGCCTCGACAACAAAGATAAAGTGTCGATCGATTGCGTTTACCAAAGCGACAACGCCAAGAATCTCTTCTTAGGTGGTGCTTCAACCCCGACCTTCAGTAGCGACGATCAGTTCTAACGATGACACAAACCCCGCTGAAAACGACCTCGCAGGATCAGCATATTGTTGTTTCTGGAACGTGGGAGCAATTCAAGTCGATCCAAAAAGGATTTGAACACTCGCGCGGGGTTCGCTTGTTTTACTACGATGGAACGATCGAGCTACTCATGCCTGGACGCGATCACGAAATTTTTGGACACGTTATCGGTTATTTGGTAACGACTTACCTCATTCAGCAGGGGATTTTCTTCCAGCCAACGGGCGCAATGACTCAAGAACAAGAAGGAACTGCATCGGCGCAAGCTGATCAGTCTTACTGTTTGAGTCGTGTTAAACCGATTCCCGATTTGTCGATCGAGGTTGTCTTCACAAGCGGCGGAGCAAATAAGCTAGCGCGGTATCGAGCGCTTGGTGTGACAGAAATTTGGATTTGGCAAGATGGAACGCTAAAGCTTTATCATCTGGGTTCTGATGGCTATGAAGAGGTGAATCGTAGCCAACTTGAAGAACTGAAGAATCTCGATCTCGATCTACTGAAGCGCTGCATTTTGATCGGTGAAACTGATTTAGGTGAAGCAGTGCGAGTATTTCAGCAAGAAATTCACGATCGCTAACGCTCAAATTTTCTACTTAACATCGTTGCAATCCCGCAACGGTGTTTTTTATTGCCCTTAACGAGAAGTTCCATTGTTCATTACGTTGCCTTAACCCGATCGCTAGGCGGTTTCCGATATGCTGATCACTAGTCTGCGTGTATTCATTTTGTCTTGCAAGTTGCAATTCTCACGCTTGACAGTTATTCTCCCGATCGGCTTAGCACGTTATGTCTAATCTTTACGAAGTTATTGCAAAAGGCGGACCGCTCATGATTCCGCTGGTGGGCTTGTCGGTTGCAACTTTCGCCTGTGCAATGGAGCGATCGACGTTTTGGATTCCTTTACTTCGTACTGAAGCAAAACTTGCCCACGACGTTTTAGAAGCGGCGAAATATAGCTTGATTGATGCTCGATCGATCGCAGAACGCGCCGGAGCGATGCCGATGGGACGGTTTCTTCTGGCTCCACTTAAGTTGAATCAACCGACTCCCGAAACCTTTCGCCTTGCATTAGAAACCGCAGGCGATGAAGAGTTTGTCAAAATGCGGAAAGGCGATAAATTGCTCGAAAGTGTGATTGCGATCGCGCCACTCCTCGGATTGCTTGGAACTGTGACAGGTTTGATGATGACTTTCTCAAACTTAAACGTAGGTGGCGGAGCGGCTTCAGCAGAAGCGACGACCAAAGCAGCAGCCGGAATCGGGGAAGCGTTAACTATGACCGCTGGAGGAATGGTGGTGGCAATCATCGCTCTGTGTATCTTCCGAGTGTCAGTGACGCTGCAAGCGAAACAAATCGACTATTTTTCAAAGATTGGCAGCGAGTTGGAGTTGATTTATCGTCAATATTGGTATGAACCTGCAATGAATGAAATCGCGCGAGTAGAGATGGTGGGGACTCGTCCTCAAAATCCAGAATCAACTGAATCCCCGGTCTTAGGAGCACAATGAGATTCAAAAATCAGCAGAAAGGATCGCAAATGCCCGAAATTAATCTCATCCCGATGATGGACGTGATTATGACGATTCTGACGTTTTTTATTATCGTGTCGATGACCTTGACGAATTTTCAATCGGTGGATGCAACGCTACCGAGTTCAGAAAAAGGAGTCAGCAAGGAAACACCCGTCGATCCGCTAATCATTGGTGTGACAAAAGCAGGACAGGTCGAAATCAATAATGGTGCAGTGACAGAAACACAAATGGGTGAGCAGGTCGTTTCGTACTTTCAGAAGAACCCCAAAGGAACGGTAATTCTGAAAGCCGATAAGTCGCTGCCCTATGAACGAGTTGTAAAAACCTTGGGAGTCTTGCGGGATGTCGGAGGAGATCGCGTTTCATTGGCGATCGAGTAAAACCAGGGAGATTACTAAACCTCCCTAAAACACATCAACTGCCCGGATTTTTCAGCCATGTAACGACGATCGTTCCTTTCTGATCTTTTGTCGGAACTAAGTTCATGTAAAACGTGGTGCTGTCTTTCTTGAGTTGATAGAGGTTGCCGCCGCCGTACTGACCTTTCTGAGTGACTTGAAAGGTTCCAGACAATCCTGCTGTTGCGATCGTTTGATAAAACACCTCTGGAGTCTGACCTAAAATCAGCGTCGGACTGCCATCGATACCTGGACGCAGCTCCGGAATAGAGCCAGTCTGCAACTCCGCTTCGCTCACCACGTTGTAAAACATTTCTGGCTTCGCAAACTGTTGGGGTTGGGCGTTGGTTTGAGGATTGTCTGAGCGATCGACTTGGGGAGCAAGAGCAGTGAGCAGATTGTAATAATCGGCGGGAATATTTACCGATCCTTTTAGTGTTGCCAAATCTGTCACTTTACTGTCACTGAGCAGAATCACTGTCGTAGGTGCATCTTTGAATAAATGCAGAAACAGCGTTTTCTTATCAGGAGTCGTCACCGTAAAAATTTTCTTGTCTGCGCTGTCTTCATCGGGTGTTAGCGTAAATCCTTTCGCCTTGGGTGCAGAGAGATAGAACGCAGTAACCGTGGCGAGATTTGCAGTGGCAACGCGGCAGTTTTCACCGAGTCCCACTCCGAAGCAATTCGGGGTTGAAGGATTGTAGTGGGGAAAGTCGGCAGCATTTGCGGTATCTGCCTTATTTGAAGAGCGAGTTTCTGATTTGGGGGGCGTTGTGGATTCGGGGGGCGTTGCTGCTTGTGGGGTGGGTGGCTCGATCGATTTCTGAACGATTGGGTTAGGGTTCGGTCGATTGATTTTCGGAAGTGCGGGCTTATTAGGTTTTGCGATCGCCACTTTTGGAGTTTTCGCGCTTGCTTTTGCCGTCGGTAGTTGCGTAATTTTAACCGGAGCTTCCTTGTTTTCGGGTGGCTTTTCTTTTTGCTTGGGAAAAGGTGTAAACAACAGTAGTGCGTGTAGTCCGAGTGCCGCAAATAGCATCGGTCGAACCAAAGGACGTGCAGCTGCGGGAATTTGAGGGAAGGTCGGTAAGGAGAAAGTCTTTGTCATGGGATCAAAAGTCACGGGGTCAAAGTCATGAGATCAAGCGGCGCATGAACTGAGAACAGAAAGGGCAGAGAATAAAGCAACCAACCTTACAGAATTCTTTTTAAGTCACAGATGCTAGAAGGCGTACTTCAAGCCCTTTGCTTCGTTCACTAAAGGGGACTGAGAGCCAGGTTGAATGTCTTTAGTCCATGAAGACGGGCTTCGCACAATTAGCCCCGCATTCTATTCCGGGTCAGGTCAGCAACGTAGGAAGAAGCCTTTAAAGCACTCCTAAGTTTAAAGCTGATTTCATTTCTGATTGCATTATTGAATGCACGAACTATATCGCAATTATATCAATCTCTGTCTAAGTATAGATCTCTTACCTAAATTTTCTATGGTACTGCTGATACAAGTCGGCTATTGTACTCAGCATTACAGTTCTATTAACCTAAGTTTTAACTAAACTTAACTTATTGTTAGTTTTTTGTTTGCTTTTATTTAACTACTAGAGTTGTAAGGTTGTCATTGTTACCTAAGTTGACACTAGATCGCAAAAGAGCGAGGACACAATGATACTCTCTAGAAAAGCTTTCCGCCGTGGGGCGCTCGCGCTTTTTGTTGCGGCTGCGGTTGCCGTGACTCCAGTTCTGTCCGCGATCGCTCAATCCACCACCATTAATGGTGCGGGCGCAACGTTTCCAGCCCTGCTGTATGAGCGCTACATTTCGGAATTTAAGAAAAAAGAACCCAACATCTCGGTCAACTATCAAGCGATCGGAAGCGGTGGCGGCATTCGTCAAGTGATCGCAGGTGTCGTTGATTTTGGCGGCAGTGATGCGGCGATGACAGATGAAGATATGGCGAAAGTCAATCGCGGTATTATCTTGGTTCCGACAGCGGGGGGTGCAGTCACACCGATTTACAATCTACCAGGCGTGACGAACCTGAAACTTTCACGGGAAGTACTACCAGAGATTTTTGCAGGTCGGATTACAAAATGGAATGATCCGAAGATTGCAAAAGATAATAGCGGAGTGAATCTACCAGATTCAGAAATTAAAACGGTTGTGCGTGCAGATGGTAGCGGTACAACCTTTATTTTCACGAATCACCTCAGTGCAGTGAGTCCCTATTTCAAAGGTCGCGTCGGGGTCGGAACGGCTCCGAAGTGGACAACAAACCCGCTCAAGGGTCGAGGAAATCCTGGAGTTGCAGCGTTAGTGCAAAAGACACCGGGTTCGATCGGGTATGTTGAGTATTCTTACGCTAAGAAAAACAACATTGCGGTTGCAGCGGTGCAGAACCAGAAAGGAGAGTTTTTGACTCCTTCGATCGACAACACTAACAAAGCATTATCGACAGTGACGTTTCCAGCCAATTTCCGGGTGTTTGAGGGAAATCCAGCAGATGGATATCCGATCACTGGCTTGACTTGGATGATGGTATACAAACAGTACGACAGCCCTCAGAAATCGGAAGCGATGAAGAAATGGATCGAGTATGTCCTGACAGAAGGGCAGAACTTGAACGCAAGCTTGGATTTCACTCGGATTCCTACTGAGGTTGCGACTCGTGCGCTTCAGCAAGTGAAAAACGAAGTGAAGCCTTAGAGGACGTTTGGAAAGGGTAAAGTCCTTTCGCTTCGATTGCATCTCGCCCTGAAATGGAATTTCGGGCTAATCGGTGCAAGTCCTTTGAAAAGGACTAAGACGCTGAAACGGTTTCCGAGTCTACTTCAGTAGACTTTCGTCGATTAGCCCGAAATTTATTTCAGGCGATTTGTGCAGCAAAGAAGATTTCTCAAACACCTTCCAAGAAGACTTTCATTTTCTAGCTTCTCAGATTGTTTTTTGCTGATTTCATCTGTGATGTGAGGATAAATTTCATGTACCGCTTGATTTGGCATTCCCTTGTGATAGCACCTGCAATTGCAGGATCGATCGCACTTTCCGCAATGGCTCAGTCGATGAGTCAAGAGCGCGTGACCCCAGTTAATGCAATTTCAACTCAGACCAGCGCGATCCAAGGTCAAGTCACTTCCGTTTCTCAATTGTCAGATGTTCGTCCGACCGATTGGGCATTTCAAGCGCTGCAATCATTGGTTGAGCGATATGGCTGTATTGCAGGATATCCCGATCGCACTTATCGCGGGAATCGAGCACTGACTCGCTACGAATTTGCAGCCGGGGTGAATGCCTGTCTCGATCGCATCAACGAGCTAATCGCCGCATCGACAGCAGATTTGGTCAAGAAAGAAGATTTGGCGACCCTGCAAAAGTTACAAGAAGAATTTGCAGCCGAATTAGCCACGACTCGCGGATTGGTGGATAGCTTAGAGGCGCGCACCACCACCCTTGAAAAACAGCAGTTTTCGACTACAACAAAGCTGAACGGGGAAGTGATCTTTTCCGTTAGCCAAGCCTTTGGTGCAGATCGAGCGGTGACCTCAGACCAACAGCGGGTGATTGATGCTGCACCCACTGCTGCGGCACGAGAAGCCGCGCGAAATAACGCAATCACCGGATCGCCCACGAACAGCGATCGCAGAGTTCGTGAGAATGCCATCTTTGCAGATCGGGTGCGGCTTGCTTTTGACACCAGTTTTAATGGACGCGATCGCTTAAGAACGCAGTTACAAGCAAGAAACATTACTTCGTTTAGTGGTACAGGCGCTAACGGCATCACGGGTACGAATATGACGCGCCTAGGCTATGACGGCAGCAACAATAACTCGATCGAACTCCGCCGCTTAGAATATCGCTTTCCGATCGGTGATCAAACCACTGTATTCGTCGGTACAGGAACGAATGATGGTTTAGAGTTTAACGATTCGATTCCCACCCTTAGCCCGTTTGAATCCAGTGGAAGCGGCGCGATTTCTCGGTTTGGGCGATTTAACCCGATTTACCGCTCCAGCACGGGGACGGGGATCATTGTAAATCAACGACTCGGACGAGAATTTACCGCTGGCAACAATTTCACGCTTTCGCTTGGTTACTTGGTGCCGACTGGAGATGCTCAAGATCCGAGTCTCGATCGTGGATTGTTCAGTGGAAGCTATGCTGCGATCGCGCAGTTAGTTTATCAACCAACTCCAAACTTTGGAATTGGCTTCACATACGCAAATGCTTACTACAGTACGGGTTCCGGAGTCACAGGCAGCACCGGAAGCGGTTTTGCAAACAATCCCTTTGGCAGTAATCAAACGTTGAACTCTGCCGGAAATGTTCCGACCAGTACAAATCAGTATGGTCTGCAAGCGAACTTCCGCCTGAGTCCTGGATTAGTGTTGGCGGGTTGGGCAGGTCTAACCGATGCGAAAGCGAGACGCACGATCGGTACAACGGTCGCAAACACAACAGTGCGAGAGGGCGATCGCGCAACGATTTGGAACTGGGCAGTCGGTCTTGCGTTTCCTGATTTGTTTAAAGAAGGCAGCTTAGGCGGAATCATTTTTGGAATGCCGCCGAAAGTGACGAGCAGCGATTTTGGATTAGCAACACCGACCGCTGTTTCTGCACGCCGAGAAGATCGAAGTTCTTCTTACCATTTGGAGGGCTTCTACCGCTACCGCCTGAATGACAACATTTCGATTACACCTGGCGTGTTAGTGATCTTCAATCCAGAAGGTAATTCCGCAAACAGTAACGTTTACGTCGGTACGATTCGGACAACGTTCACGTTTTAAACTCACACCTCACTACGGGGACACTTTTGTTTAAGGTGTCCCTTTTCTTTATTCACTGACATTGAACACTATGGCAACGATTCCACCCCGATCGAGAAATATCGCCATCCCAGAACCGATCGAGGGAGGGAATACCGCTTGGATTGATTTGGGATTTGCTTGGGGATTGCGAATTTTGGCAGTAAGCGCGATCGCGATTTTGCTGTGGATGGGCTGGATTATTTTTACCTCTGCACTGCCCGCGATTCGATCGTTTGGGTTGGGGTTTGTCACACGGCAAGAGTGGGATGTAAATCAGCTTCAGTTTGGAGCGAAAACATACTTGTATGGAACGATCGTGACTTCTGCGATCGCGCTTTTATTTGCGGTTCCAATTGGGGTGATGGTCGCGATCGTCACGAGTGAGAAATTTCTGCCGGGATGGATACGATCGACATTAGGATTTTTGATTGAGCTAATTGCTTCAATCCCCAGCGTCATCATTGGCTTTTGGGGAATCTTTGTGCTGATTCCATTTATGAAACCGATTCAATCCGCCTTACATCAACAACTCGGTTGGATTCCGTTGTTTGGGACTGAAACATTTGGTCCAAGTTTACTGGTTGCAGGAACGATTCTTGCAGTGATGATCTTACCAACGATCGCTGCAATTAGCCGTGATGTGATGTTAGTGATTCCTCAAGATCTACGCACTGCATCCCTTTCATTAGGTGCGACTCATTGGGAAATGATCTTTACAGTATTAATTCCAGCAAGTTTATCTGGAATCATTGGAGCAATCATGTTGGCGTTGGGGCGGGCATTGGGCGAAACGATGGCAGTAACGATGGTGATTGGCAATTCTGATCAAGTCAGTTTATCGCTACTCGACTCAGGCAATACCATTCCATCGATTCTTGCCAATCAATTTCCTGAAGCATTAGACGAACTGCATATTGGAGCATTGATGTATTTGGCATTAATTCTATTTGCATTGACGTTA
Organism: Leptolyngbya sp. ERB_1_1; assembly: GCA_040289665.1. Lineage (GTDB taxonomy): Bacteria > Cyanobacteriota > Cyanobacteriia > Leptolyngbyales > Leptolyngbyaceae > Leptolyngbya. Next base: position 18,435 of record PSLO01000074.1, read on the forward strand.
GTAATTAACATCATCGCGAACTCGATCGTTAAAACATTCGGATTGAAGCAATGACTTTAGAGCAACAATTAACAAAGCCGCTGTCTCTCGATCGACGAATTTTTAGTGCTGCAATGAGCGCGATCGCGGTTCTCTTTACTGGACTTGCAGTGTTACCCCTGCTCTCAGTTTTGGTTGAAATTCTGCGCCAAGGTTTACCGAATTTGAAGTGGGAAGTTTTTACGAATTTACCTGCTCCGGCTGGCGATACGAGCGTAGTGAGTGGATTCGGTAACGCAATTCAAGGAACAGTTTTGATGGTAGGCATGGCGACGATCGTTAGCGTTCCGTTTGGTATTGCAATCGCAATCTACTTATCTGAGATTGGTAAATCTGGCGCGATCGCTCAAATAGTGCGTTTCGTATTGTCAATTCTTAGTGCGGTTCCGTCGATCGTCGTTGGTGTTTTCGCTTATGCAGTCATTGTTTTAGCTACAATCTTGGGATATCGCGGATTTTCCGCATTAGCAGGTGCGTTTGCGTTATCGGTGATTATGTTACCGATCGTTGTTTTATCCACTGAAGAAGCCCTGAAACTTGTGCCAAATCAGCAGCGATTAGCGTCAGCGGCGTTAGGTGCAAACTCGATTCAAACTGTATTCAAGATTGTATTAACTTCAGCATTACCGAGTATTACAACAGGAGTACTGTTAGCGATCGCTAGAGCCTCTGGAGAAACGGCTCCGCTGCTTTTCACTGCCTTGTTTAGCCAAACATGGGTGGAAAAGATTTTGAATCCTGCGCCTTCGCTATCAGTCATGATCTACAACTACTCCGGTTCTGCTTTTCCAGAACAAACCCAACTCGCTTGGACAGCTTCATTAGTGCTACTCGGTCTTGTGACTGTCACCAATCTTTTATCTCGTCTGATCACCCGGAAACGTTAACCTATGACTTCTGATTTGCACGTTCAGCCCGAACTCGCGCTCTCTGCACAAAATATTGATGTATTTTATGGCGATCGTAAAGCTCTATCGTCCGTGACAATGGAGATTCATCCCGGACAAGTGACGGCGATTATTGGTCCTTCGGGCTGTGGTAAATCGACCTTTATCAAAGCACTCAATCGAGTCGGTGAGCTTGAAAGCGAAATGCGCGTCAAAGGACAAATACACTTTTTTGGTCAAGATATCTACAGTCCGCGCGTCAATCTCAATCGGTTGCGGCGGCAGATTGGTATGGTGTTTCAGAAGCCAAATCCTTTCCCGATGAGCATTTACGATAATGTTGCATACGGTGTTCGGGTGTTTAGTCGGGTTTCTCGATCGCTGCTCGATGAAATTGTCGAATCAGCACTTGCAGATGCAGCTTTGTGGGATGAAGTCAAAGATAATTTGAAAAAGCCGGCCCTAAGCTTATCCGGTGGACAACAACAGCGGTTGTGTATTGCACGTGCCTTAGCAGTGAAACCGAGAGTTTTACTAATGGATGAACCGTGTTCTGCACTTGATCCGATCGCAACCATGAAAATCGAGGAATTGATTCATTCATTGCGGCAAGAGTTCACGATCGTGATTGTGACCCACAATATGCAACAGGCAGCGCGAATTAGCGATCGGACAGCATTCTTTAGCACGGATGAAAGCCGGATTGGTCAACTGATTGAAATCGATGACACGCAAAAGATTTTCAGCGGGGCGACGAATTCCCGGACTCGCGATTATGTTGAGGGACGATTTGGTTGATGTTTATTTTGCGATCGCACTTTTCTCATCGCTAACTAACCGCCCATCTTCCATATAAACAACGCGATCGGCAATGTCTAGAATGCGATTATCGTGTGTGACTAGCAAAATCGTACAATGTTGCTCTTTTGCAAGTTTTTGCATGAGTTCAACGACATCTCGACCCGATTTTTTATCGAGTGCAGCAGTCGGTTCGTCAGCAAGCACAATCTTAGGGTGGCTAATTGAACTACGGTGAGCCACAGGGAAAGCTGCATTCGCGCAAAACGTCCCCAAACTAGAAGAGTTCTACAGTTCATTGCGTAGAAAGCTTGTGACTAAAATGAACGAATAGCCCCACAACATCAAGCCAGCAAATAAAACATTCGCATTCGGGTCAATGTTGGGAAAGACCGTTGGAAAAAACAAAACGCTTCCAACATCTAGAAGCATTCCAGGTAAAGCAATCAGCAATGCAACTTTGGGTTGATCGATCACTTTGACTTGCCGCCAAAAATAGACTCCTGTAACCAGGACTATCATTACGATCGAGGCTGCTAAGAATAATCCAATTGATAATGCAATATTTGTTGGATCAAGAAGGTACTGACCGATCAAACGAAATGCGATCGTTGCAGCCACCCAGCCGATAAAACCAATTCCTAGAAATAACATCAGAAGTCCCTCTTTACTGTGGTTTGCGCTTCATTGTCCAATAGTCACGATCAGCGATTTTGACTTGTTGAACAATCTCAAACTCATGTCGCTGATAAAACCGCACAGCAGCAGTCGTAGAAGTCTCTAGATAGCAAGGCATATTTGTACGATCGGCTTCTTGCAACACAGGCTGAAGTAACTTCCCACCAATTCCCTGCCCTTGACATTCGGGCGACACTCCGAGTAGCGCTAAGTGCCAGTGTGGTTCTGAAGCGGTCTTGCGCTGTAATCGCACTTCTGTAGTGATAAATGAAACAAGATCACCAATTCGATCCCAGCGCAAATAAAACGGAACAGTGATTAAGCCTGATACTACTGCCTGCCATAATTTCGACCAAGTAAACTGAGAAGCTTCCGGCGGCAACCAGACTGCAACACCCTTTGAACCTTCAGCAGTGGTGTATGCCTGATTGTAGGGTTGACCATAGTTCAGTAAAGCCTGGCTAATCTGCTTGAGTGCAGTTCGCTTTGCAGCCTCCTCGTCTGGTAAAAAGTGAGTGACGATCGGATCTTGACTGAAAGCGGCTGCAAGATGAGCCGATGCAACCTCAAAGTCGGACGATTTCAACTTAACGATGTCCATTTGTTTCTCCTTAAATCGAACGTTCGTTATCAATTAACCCAGCAAAATCGAGGTTTGAACCTGCAAATCAGTCAAGCTCGAAACTCGTTTGCTGGCTTCTGGTGTCAGGCGAATTTTTACATCAATCACTCGTCGATCGAGGTTTTCACCTGGCTGATTGCTAAACACATTCTGCTTATTCACTTGCAATCCAATTTCCGAAACTGTTCCTTGCAATTCTCCTGAAAAAGCTTGTCTAAGAGCGTATTTATAAATAAAAGCTTAAGGGAAGGCAAGGGTTGAGAGCACAGGCATCAAGCTCAGGTAGAACCCTTTGATGA
>PSLO01000212.1:0-2129 GCA_040289665.1 Leptolyngbya sp. ERB_1_1
TTTACTGCCGTATCGCTCAAAGCTCATCGAGTCGCACTGGTAGAACCAGTGGCTTACCCCAAAGATTCAGTTATTACCGCATGACTTGACTTAAGCAATGACAAGCAATACAAACGAGAACGCTGCGATTAACCAAGCTCAAATGTGGTCACGCCAAACCAGCGATCGCTCGGAAAGACAAGCGGTTCTTCCCGGTACATTCGTGCAGTCTCAAACACAGGTGTCATACCATACTTTTCTGCTAAACAAATGGCGATCGAGTTCGTTTCCGGTACATCTAAGTAAACAGCATCAGAGATCGTTGTCTTCGCTTTCAACGCTAAAAATAATGCTTCTGCAATTTCGCTCTGATCGGCAAAGAGTGGACCCACTTTGTATCCGGAGCGGCAGACTCTAATCACGCCATAGCCCAGCAAGTGAGTGTTTTGCCAATAGCCGAGTGCAGATCGCTTTAGAGCGGTTCACCGCGATTCAGTTGGTCAGCAAGTGAGTGTTTTGCCAATAGTCGAGTGCAGTGCTTCCAGGTTGAGCGATCCAGCGCTGCAAGAACACAGTGCGATCACTGGGAAAAAAGGCGCGATCGTACTTCACGATCTGATCAAACGGCACTTGTGACAATTCAACAATATTGATATTGTTTGGAATCCTGCCGCCACCTGTTCCACCATATCGAATATTCCGGTGTGCGAGTTGAAACCCTGAGCGTTGGTAATTCTGTTGTTGCGCCACCACACCGTCGAGTCCAATGGTTCGTGCTTGCAAGCGATCGAGGGCTTCCCGCCAGATTTGAATGCCATAGCCTTGATTGCGATAGTTCGGTTTCACAATGTAGAAGCCAATGAAGCCAAAGGAGCTACCGTACTTCACGGCTGAAATAGTTGCGATCGGTTCATCTTCGAGTAGCCCGACCAGAAATCCAGTCGGATCGGTCGCAATAAAGCAGTCAGCATCATGCAGACCCGGATTCCAGCCTTCTTCGGCTGCCCAGTCAATTGCGATCGCGACTTCCTTAGGGTGCATTGGTCGAATCGTGAAAGGTTTGGCTGACATCACTTACCTATGCTGCATCGAGTTGATACGCTTCAAAGTTATGGCTAATGACGATCGCTAACTCTGCATCGGGTTCGCAAGCCTGCCAAAGCTGCGAGAGTTGATCATCCCACGGATCAACGACAACCATCGGATCAGCTCCGTAAGCGTGAAATTGTTGCAGCACGATCACCCATACGTCTCCTGTTGCATCACTAATAAATCGGGGTATGTTAAATCCTAAAGATTCGGATAACTTTAGGACTTCAAACGCTCGATCGCTAAGTTGAGTCAAACAGATCGCAACGCGAAACTCTCCAGGCTGAGATCTCAGTGGGTCAAATCGTTCGCTCATCGCTGTTCACCTCCGAATGCTTCTATCCGAATCGTACAACTATATCGCCCAGTCGTTTTGGTCATTCTGCGACATCCGAGACATTGCACGATTGTCCCCTGACTTCTCGCCTGTGCAACATTCTCACATTTTCGCTGCGCCTGAGTGGGTGAATCTGCATAAACGGTAATGTTTTCATCGAACACATTCTCCGGATCTTGCATCATCGGGTGCTGATGAGTCGCAGGTGGAGCCATCGGCGTTTGCACTGGGCGGCTGGGGGCTGAGTATCCTCCGCCGCCTCCACTTGGAAATGCAGGAGCAGGCACGGTAAATTCGTTGCGCTCACAGGATACGAGCAAAACTAAGCTGATTAAAAGTAGTTGTTTCATTGCACAAATTCCACAGAAACAACCCGCGATACTCGATTTCGACGCTTGTACTTGATTGCGATCTTGCCGTTTGTGGTGTTGTAGCAATCTGGACTTGCTGCAATGATCGCAATGCTCACTTTTGGCAGCAGTTTAGCGGGGTTCGGAAGTAGCTTCTTCATGAGTCATAGACCGTTCTACAAGAGCAAACAGCAGGACAAACGTTGCTGCAAACCAGTCGATTTGCAGCCGTCATCATCTTTCGGAATCTCTAGAAGCGCTTCCGGCGTAGAAACCCAATGACTTCATAAAACTCTTGTATTTAACTGAATCTTTGGGGTAAGCCACTGGTTCTACCAGTGCGACTCGATGAGCTTTGAGCGATACGGCAGTAA
>PSLO01000213.1:0-2125 GCA_040289665.1 Leptolyngbya sp. ERB_1_1
GACAGAACTGAATGGAGAATGTAAAGCAGTCTATCACTTTTGTTCGCTTTCACATATCATTTAGGATTGCTATAGATCGAGTGATACATGATGAACAGCATTCGCTGATCCACACCTTGAACATCCGCTTCGGTAATTTGGCGATCGGACAACCACGAATAGTCTGCGTAAATCGGTCGATCGCTCCAACAGGGATGATAGTCCTGAGTTTCTAGTAAATCATAGGGTGCTACAAAGTCATCATCGTAGTACAGCAGAATTGAGCTAGAGCCGTTCCCTTGCTGTTCCAGATAAGCTCCTACACCATCACCTAAGCAAATCGATGTCGTACATAATTCCGTGTTGTCGATTGACACATCCACTTGAATTTGAACTGGGCACTCATATTGAAACAAAAATTCAAACCAGCGCTTGGCATCGATCGCTGGAGCAGCAAACAATCCTTTCACCTGGTTATCCACAAACGTAATTTGAAAGATTTCGCTCTGAGGGAGATCTGGAAATTGCTGCCTGAGTGCCTCAGTTGAAAAGTTCAGCGTAGTTGGAATTTCTCCTTGCAACTGCGGTAATCCCCAGTAAGCTACGATCGTAGATAATGTTTGATCAAAAATACTTCGTCCCATCTTGAAGTACTCCTTACTAAATTTTGACGCGCTGCTCCTCTCGCAACTGCTGCAAAGGATAGAGCGTGCCGCGCCAGACAATTCCTTGATATTGCCAACAATAAAACGCCGATCGCAGCAACATCACTGAGAGAATCAGTTGCCCGATCGGGATCAACAAAAAGGCAGGTTTCCAGCGATCGAACGTTGTCCACCCGATCCACTGATACAACAACATACATCCATAAGCAGCAATTCCTAATCCCCATAACCACGACCCTACTGGCTGTAACACGGCAACAACCCACCCAACGTTGATTAACCAGATCAGCCCGACACTTGCCACTAAGTTAGAGTAGCGATAGTGAGCGCTAACGCCAAACAGATTTTTCTCCAAACCACGCATCATTGCGAGTAAGGAAGGATACCACACCAATCCAATCACATCGGTTCCGAGCAGCAAGCAACTTTTCGCGCCCGCCTGATGCAGCATTAGCCCAAGTCCCACATCGTCTAAGACTTCCATTCGTAACCAAGAAAACCCTTCAGTCTGAGCAAACAGGGATCTTCTCACAAGGTTAAAAGCTCCAACTCCCACAAAGCGGTCTGATTCAGGTTTCCCGCTTCCAGAGAGACTGATAAAAAATACAAGGGTAAAGGCAGCCAGCGCGACATCGAGCCAGAAAGACTGGCGATATACATCGGGCGCGATCGTCAAATGGTCAAGCTGTTGTTCTAGAGAGAATGCGATCGACTTTCGTAAAACATTCGGCGCGAAATGAACATCCGCATCGGTGAATAAAAGCCATTCTCCCGTTGCTTTCTGAGTGCCAACATGAAGTGCATGAACCTTTCCTAGCCATCCTGCAGGCAAGTGAGTAATGTGTGTCGGCACAATGCGATTGTCTTGAGCGGCTAGTTTGTCAATCAACTCACCTGTTTTGTCGGTTGAGCGATCGTTGATCAGAATGATCTCTAAGTCAGGATAGTCTTGCTTGAGAATCGTAGTAATGGCTTGCTCAAGAGTAACACCCTCATTGCAAGCTGGAATGATCATACTCAGCTTTGGATAGTTTTGCGGTGCTTGAGGATGCAAGTCCTTAAGTTGTTGACTTGACTGGATTGCACGACTGGCTTTGAGGTAGCTCAAACTCCAGAATAAGCAGGCAAGCACTGCCCAAATGACGAGTAGCCAGTGAATTGCGATCGCTGAACTTCTCGTGAATAACTCATCAGTTGCATTCATATCGACCTCATTGCCTACTCTTTAAAAGAATCGTTGGAATTTGGTTGCTAAAACAGTACAACTCTTGCTTGATACACTCAACATGATCGCTTTGAATTCCGCAATCATGTCGAGCGATCGGAATGACACCTGCTGATGAGTTGAGGACGTACAGTAAAGACGATCGCACTAAGGGCAAGTATCAAAGTGCACAGTATCATAGGCAGCGCTTCTAACTGAATCTTTGGGGTAAGCCACTGGTTCTACCAGTGCGACTCGATGAGCTTTGAGCGATACG
>PSLO01000075.1:0-21402 GCA_040289665.1 Leptolyngbya sp. ERB_1_1
GATCCTAGCGATTATTCTACGGCTGCGGCACTTCTCTTATCGCCTAAACCTATTGTGTTGTCTTGGTTCTAACGTTTTGGCAAACCTCCCAGGGTTTTCGCCCTCGCTTCGCTTTGCCAAAATCTCGCTCCATTATAGAACGATCGCACTCACTTGACGCGGTTTTTCTGACCCATATGCGATCGTTCGTTTCACCGCACCCGCATCCAGTACATAAATCCGCACCGAATCTTCATCCGGTTTAATCAACTTCTCCACTTGCACCTGAAGCTTGGCAAACTGTACCCCCGTCAAACTCTCGAGAAAGAGCGGCGGGAGGCGATTGGTCGGGATTTCCACGGTTCGCGATCGTATTCTGCAACGCTACTTGCTTCAGGCAATTTATCCGAAGTTGGATCAAGCATTGAGTTCTGTCGCGTATGCGTATCGTCCAGGGTATCCGACGCACATGGCAGTCGAGCGGGTGATGGAGGTGTATTGATCGCATCCCGTCTGGGTGCTGAATATCGGTCTTCAGCACCCAGACGGGATGCGATCGAATTTGCTGGGCGGTGTTGCTGGGGGAGGTGGAACGGTTGAGGATTGAGCCGATTTTGGTGCAGTGGATCGAGCAGCAGTTAAAAGCGGGGATGGTAGTCGATCGGCATTATATGCGGATGAATCAAGGCGTGTTACAGGGTGGAATACTGTCGGGAGCGTTGGCGAATTTGTATTTGCGGGAGTTCGATCGACGCTGTTTGGAGGTGGGGCTGCCGTTGGTGCGGTATGCCGATGATTATTTGGTAGTCAGTGGGAGTTGGATGGGGGCGAATCGGGCATTGAATTTGATGCAGGGCTGGTTAGAAGAGAGCTTTTTGACCTTGCAGCCAGAGAAAACGCAGATCTTCGCACCCGATGAATCGTTTACGTTTTTGGGCTATCAGTTTGTAGCCGGGAAGGTAGAAGCACCGGAGCGTTTAACAAAATCAGTCGAGACTTCTAAACGGCGCTTAGCGCGAGGCGCAACTCCGAAGGAACCGACCAAGAGCGGGGGAAGACCGCCGAAGGTTTGCAGCATTGTGCGGTCTCCGCGTTCAGCAAGTAGCAGTTCAATTGATGGGTATTGGAGGGAACCACTGACGACGCTGTATGTGACGGATCAAGGGGCATATGTGCGGGTGCAGAATATTAGGATTCGGAGCCATGAGCGATCGTGATTGACAAACAAAGCCCCGTATTCCAGTCAAGGTAGGACGTGGATAGGACGGGGCAAAAGACGCAGTTAGGAGGTATCTGCCATTCACACTATCGAAAGAAATATCAATTCAGCGAGATCTTAAGGTGTTCTTAACGTCTAAGCTGGGAATCGGAGCGTTGACTCCTCGAAATGACCCCGGTTTACCACTGGCAAACCCAAATGCATCACGAGGCGGCTTGAAAAAACTACAAACCACTTCCGCGGTTCCATCTTGTTCAAATTGCTCTAAAACCTTGTTGTTTTGGATTGTGATTTTCTTGCGACAGTCATACACCTGCACCGGTTTGACTTCGCCATCGACCTGCACTTTCGCGCGATATTCCCAATAGTTTTTCGCACTGCGCTTGATCGTAAGAATGCAGATTGCTCGATCGCTAACTGTCCGACAAGTCGCTGCCTGAACAGGTAACGTGATGCTAATCAATAGAATCATTAAAATCAGTACTTTCATCTCAACCGCTGGCTAGTTTGTGTGCATGTCGTGTTGTTTCTGGTAATCGATATTTTGTGGTACAACCCATCACATAAGCGATCGCAGTTTCTAAACTAACCCGATGACCCGAAGAAATATAAAGCGGATTTGTGCCAATCCGAGTTCTGAGAACGGCTCCGATCGTCTCGCGTTTGTGTAAGAGTGGAACCCAAGCCCCTCGATCGTTTGGAACTTCCGCATGGGTTCCAATTAATCGCGACTTTGCCACCCCGATCGCAGGTAAATTCGTCAACACGCCTAAATGACACGCAATCCCGAATCGTCTCGGATGCGCCAATCCTTGACCATCACACAGCAGCAGATCGGGAATCGTCTTCACTTGTTCGAGCGCATCCAACACGGCAGGCACTTCGCGAAACGAGAGAAAACCTGGAATATAAAGAAACGTAGTTGGACGACGGGCGATCGATTGATCACAAAACTTCAACTCCGGATACGTTAAAACTGCCACTGCTGCCCGCGTTATGGTGCCATCTTGTTCAAATCCAACATCGATCCCAGCCACATATTGAACTGCCCCAAACTGATCTTGAGTGACGACTTCTTGACGTAGCTCTTGTTGAATCTTGATCGCGGCTTCTGCCGTTAACGCCCATTCGTGTCGCTGTTCAATTTTCATGGCTGTTCAATTTTCGTGACTGGGATGTGACTGATTTTATCGATCGACCTACAATGCACTAATATCACTTTTCAGGGTTGCGATGTTAGGAAGGCTCCTCGATGCCCGATACAAAATCATTCAGGCTCTAGGCTCTGGTGGCTTTGGGCAAACGTACATTGCAGAAGATACCCGCCGCCCCGGTAATCCGCGCTGTGTGCTGAAGCATTTGAGCTTTTCGAGCCAAGATGAGGCGATTCTGCGTCAAGTTCGTCGGATGTTTTATGCCGAGGCGGATACCCTAGAGAAATTGGGCAGGCATGACCAAATCCCGCAACTGCTGGCTTATTTTGAAGAACAGAATGAGTTTTATTTAGTTCAAGAATTCATTCAAGGACATCCGCTGAGTGACGAAATTAGCGGTGGGAATCGGCTGTCAGAAGCAATGGTGATCGAGTTGGTTGAGGATGTGACGCGCGTTCTCGATTTTGTGCATCAACAAGGAGTGATTCATCGTGACCTCAAGCCTGAGAATTTAATGCGGCGCGATCGCGATCAAAAGCTGGTGTTGATCGATTTCGGAGCCGTTAAAACGATTGTCGAAACCTCGATCGCGGAAACTGCTCCTCAGCCGGAGATGAGCTTACCTGTTTACACATCAGGTTATGCTGCCAGCGAACAATGTTTAGGTAAACCCAGATTTAACAGCGATCTTTATTCGTTAGGAATGATTGCGATTCAAGCGTTAACGGGGGTGCGTCCGGCTCAGTTAACCCATGATCCGCGAACCTATAATTTAGTGTGGCGAGATCGAGTCAATGTGAGCGATGATTTCGCCGCTGTGTTAGAGAAAATGACGCAGTTTCACTTTAACGATCGCTATCAATCTGCCGCTGAAGTGTTAGCTGCATTAGATCAAGTCAAATCTTCGATCTTCACCCAAATTCCCCTCTCAAAGATTGATTCTCCTCGTCCTCGCCGCTCGAAAAAGCCAGTTAAAATGGCGGCGATCGGATTAGGAATTGCTTCAATCATCGGGATCGCAGCTTGGGCAATCACACGCACTGTTGTATCTCCTGCACCAACCGAACAGATTTCACAGTCTACAAGTTTCGGGGAAGTGGCGCTCAATCCATTATCAAAATCGCCCCTGAAACTTGCTGCGATCGACAAAATGAAAAGCGGCAAGTTTTCCGAAGCGGTGAAGCTATTTGAGAAAGCTCGACAAGCTGATAAAGCTGATCCTGAAACCTTGATCTATCTCAATAATGCACGGATTGGAACTGGTCAGGCATACACGATCGCAGTCGTGATTCCGATTCGCACTCAGCCCCAATCCTCGATCGAAGTCTTGCGCGGGATCGCTCAAGCTCAGGATCGAATCAATCAGACCAAAGGCATGAAATTGAAAATTGCGATCGCCTCGGATGATGCGAATTCTGAACTTGCAAGTGCGATCGCGACTCAGCTTGTGAATGATCCAAATATTCTCGGTGTGATCGGACATGGAACCAGCGATACAACTTATGTGGCTGGCAAAATCTATCAGGATGGAGAACTGGTCGCGATTTCTCCGGTCAGTTCTGCTAAAGATCTTTCTGGCTTTAGTCGCTATGTGTTCCGCACCATGCCAAGCGATGAATTTCCGGCAAAGCAGCTTGCGACTTACATGACCGGAAGGCTAAAAAAACGCAAGGTTGCGATCTTCTTCAACTCCAAAAGTCGCTATAGCCGATCGCTGACGAATTCGTTCAAAGATGCGCTTTACTACGGCGATAAAGGGCAGGTTGTGGATGAAGTCGATATGAGTGATCCCGCGATCGAGATTACCGACAGCGTGAACCAAGCGACAAAAAAAGGAGCAGAAGCGATCTTACTTGCTCCCAATAGTGAATTGCTCGATCGTGCTTTGCTCGTGATCAATGCGAATCAAAAACGTTTACCAATTCTGGCGGGGGATGCGCTCTACACGTCTCGCATTCTCACCGAACTGGGTAGCCTCGCGACTGGAATGATGGTTGCGATCCCCGCTGCTCAGACTCAGTTAGAAAATTCGCCGTTTGAGCAGCAAGCACGATCGACCTGGGGCAAATCGGCTCAATGGAGATCGGCACTCGGTTATGATGCTGCTCAGGCGTTAATTGCAGCGATTCAGAAAGCGCCGACTCGTAACGGTATTCGCGCAACGCTCTCGACACCGAGCTTTGCCGCGATCGGGGCGGTCAATTCAGTCAGTTTCACGCCGAATGGCGATCGAGAAACCGCAATCGCGCTGATGCGAGTGACCCCGGCAAAATCTGGGCGATTTAGCTTTAAGGCGATCGCGAAATGAGGAGATTGCTCAGTGCTCAAATTATTTCAGAGGTCGAACAGCGGGAGCGGGTGTAACAGATGCGGGTTGAGATTGCTGCAACAACAACTGGCGGCGTTTTAGAAAATCTGTGGTTGCGGCATCGAGGCTGTCTCGTTGTTGCTGACGAAAGGTTTCGGGATCAACAGAAGTCTGAGAAAAGCGCTGAATCAAATCCATCAATCCGGCGCTTGGATTATCGCCCCGATTGTTAAACAAAGTATTGAGTGAATCTTGAGACTGCGGATCTCGGAGCAAATCGGCGCTACTGGGCGCTTGTTGAGCTTGAGACGGCTGTGAGAGTGCGATACCTCCGGCACACGCCAACGCGACCGCAGCACCAAATCTCGCAATGACCCCGAATGCAAACGCTTTCTTAGACATAAAACTGACTCTCCAGGTTTTTCTGCTCGATGTGAATCATTTTGCCCTACACACATTTTACCGATGACGAATTCTTTTGAAAATTTCTCCAATTAAAACCCTTAATCTTATGAATTGAGGGCTTTGCTCAAATTAGGGCAGCTAGAAATCTGTCACAAGGGAGATATACAAAAATTGAATGACATGAGATGTTGTAGGAGTGTGAGGAGCAAATATTCAGAAGCCTTTGAAGTCGAAACACGGACAGACGCTCAAAGGCTTTTGTTTTGGAAGAAATTACGTTGCTAGTTTCTCAAACTCTTGCCAACAGAGATACATCGATCGAGGAACGTGAAAACAGCCTTTCCACTTGCCGCCTTTAAGATTTAACAAAACTTCGCCACGTCGATCGAGATATCCAAACCATTCAGCGTATTCTGGATCTGCAAAATGTCCCCATGTGTAGTCATGCACTTTCTCGTACCAGTCCCAACATTCTGCACGTTTAGTCAATCGGTATCCCATCACGAGTGCAACTAACGTCTCAAGATGCACCCACCAAAGTTTTTGATCCCACTCTAATTGCTGAGTAGGATATCCTTTCACATCAAGAAAGTAATAGATTCCACCGTACTTTTGATCCCAGGCGAAATTTAACGTGTTGAGTACAACATCAATACATTGGTGAACTAGATCGAGATTACTACTGCGACTAGCAATATCCATAATGAACCACATCGCTTCGATCCCATGCCCTGGATTAATTAAGCGACCTTCAAAAGAATCAATCTGTGAACCATCTGGAGCAATATTCTCATACAGTAAATTCTGATTTAGAAAATCGCTCATCACTTCTTGAACAGTTGTATCGAGTACTTGTTCTAGCGTTTCTTTCGGTAACAACCATTCCATCTCTAAAGTTAAATTCGCCAGAATCATCGGAACAGCTAATCCTTTCATCGATCGCGTTCCCGGATAAGCTTTGTTATAACTTCCTTTCGGATTATCCTGACGACGCAATACATTATGATATGCCTGAAGCGCCACATCTCGCGCCCAGTCTTGCCCTGATGCAAGCGCAAATTGACTAAACGCCATCGCTGCAAAACAATCAGAAAAAATATTGTAAGGCTGGATCAAAGGCTGACCAGAACGATCAAGCGAAAAATACCAATTTCCCTCAGTATCTCGCCCATATTTTGCCAAAAATTTCGCGCCATGTTCCGCAATCTCTAACCAATTCGATCGCTTTTCTAATCGGTTGCACAATATTGAAAACGTCCAAACTTGGCGATTTTGCAACCAGATGAATTTATCAGTGTCGTAGACTTTGCCTGTACGATCGAGACAAGTAAAATAGCCACCTTCGGGGTCGATCGAATGGGTTTGCCAAAACGGCAGCACATTATCAAGGAGCGCAGTTTTATACCGATCTGCCAATTGCCAAAAGTTGCGCTCCATGCCGTGTCTCCTAGAAATCAGACTCTATCTTAGAACGGGATGTCGTCTAACTCAGGCTGAGATTCTAAAGTTGGAGCCGCTGGAGCTTTCGCGGTGCGCTTTGGAGTTGCTGCCGCAGGAGGAGCGCTTTTCGGTGCGGGGGTTGTTGCCGCAGGCGGGGCTGCGCTCACGGTGCCGCTGATCGAGGCTCCATCCAACGTATAGATTTTCTGAATCGTTAATTCAGCTTGCTTTTCTTTGAAGCCTTCAGGACGATCGACCGTGTTCATCGTCAGCCGACCTTCGAGGATCACCCGATCGCCTTGATGATAGTTCGCCTGAATTTCTTGCGCCATGTTGCCCCAGCCCACCGCTTTAAGCTGAGTTGCGGGATCATCGGGGCGCAGTCCGGCAAACTCCACTCGTAATTCTGTGATCGGGGTTTGATTATCCGAGGTATATCGAAGTTGCGGTTCTTGAATGATTTCCGCTAATAAAATGATGCTGTTCATATGCCCATGAGAAGTGAGTGAACGTTATTCTACTGCCGATCGCTGATTTCTTACGAGCGGATTTCTAGAATAATTTTAGTACACGTGCTCTATTCTAGCTTCTTCGATGCCTTGTTCTTGATACACAAATTCTTGCACTCGTAAGCGATATTCTCGTAACGTTTCATCCACCCAACCGCGATTTGGACTATTGGCATAGACATGAATCAGCGGTTCGGTTGCATCTGGCAAAATCAACACCCAACTATCGTCTCGTTCGGGGTTAAAGATCTTCACTCCATCAAATGTTTCTAACATTTCAGCCGGATGACTTTCGACCAAATGCCGCATCAGCGCACCTTTCACCGTCCAAGGACAGCGCACCGAATACGTTTTATGCGACACACGCGGACACTCTGCCCGAATTTGTGCGAGGGTGCGATCTTGCAGCGTCAGCATCTCGATTAGTTTCGCAATGCAGAACATCGCATCGAATCCGGGATGCAGTTGAGGAAAGATAAAGCCCATTTCGCCACTGCCACCCAGAACCGTACTCGCGTGAGCGTGGCAGGTTTCCATCAGCGAAGTTGGATTCGCTTTGGTGCGAACGACTCGACCATCATGACGACGGGCGATTTGCTCGATCGCGCTCGACGCATGAACCGGAACCACCACCGTTCCACGCGGATTTGCGGTCAAAATCATATCCACCATTAACGCTGTGAGCGTTTCCCCTCGAATCGGGCTGCCTGTTTCATCAACCAGAATGAACTGTTCACCATTTGCTGAAACTTGCACTCCAAACGTAGCTTTGAGCGCTTCGACTACATGACCGAGTTGATTCAGAAGCGTTTCTCGATCGTTGAGCGATGGAGCCGTTTGCGTCAGACTAGCATTCAATACCACCGCATCACAGCCGAATTTCGCGAGTAGCTGCGGCAAGACTGCCCCCGAAACCGCATAAGCATAGTCGATTACAACTTTCGAGCTACTATGTTGCACCGCTTGAACGTTCAAATGTCGCTCAAACCCACGGCTATAAATCTCAGTTGCTTGATTCACATTCACGACACCCCCAATTTCTTGAATCGGAGCGCGGCGAAAATCCTCTTTGAAAAATGCGCCTTCGATCTTTTTCTCGATCGCTTTCGAGACGTTGATCCCGTTGCGATCGAAGAATTCAATCAAGATGTGATCCGATTTATCCGGGTGAATCCGAATATGTAATCCACCTGCCACCCCAAGCGTTGGAACCACCGATCGCGATACTGGGATCGCGGTTGCTTCAAGGTTTTGGATATTAATGCCGACTGACATCAAGCCTGCAATCATCGATCGTGAAACCATCCGCGAAATCGTTCTTTGATCACGCGAAACCGTAACTTGTGATCCGGGTTTCAACGTTGAGCCGTATGCCGCGCCTAACTTGACGGCAAATTCTGGAATCACATCCACGTTTGCCAATCCAGAAACGCCGCGCTGTCCAAATAAGTTGCGGTGTGCCGTATATCCCCAAATTAAGTTCGTATTGAGCGTTGCGCCCGCTTCTACATTTTTGCTGGGCCACACCCGCACATTCGGACTAATCAGCGCTTCTTCTCCGACCGTTGAAAGAGGTCCGACGACCGCTCCTTCTAAAACGTGAGATCGTCGATCGATTCTCGCCCCCCGCGCGATTACACACGCCCGTAGATGCACTTCCTCACCAATCATCGCGCCATTCCAAATAATCGGACGCTTTAAATCCGCCTCACCCCCGATCGTCACATTATCCCCAATCACCGTTCCTGCTTCGATCGTCACCCGCGCTCCAATTCGGCAATTATTTCCAATAATCACAGGCGTTTCAATCCGCGCAGACGGATCGATATGCGTATTCTCTCCGACCCATAATCCGGGCGATCGCTCTGTGTAATCAAACTCTAATTTCACTCGGCGTGATAGTCCTGCATATTGAGCTTCTCGATACGCATCTAAATGCCCAACATCGCACCAATATCCATCCGCTACGTAGCCATACATCGGTTCACCTTTATCGAGCAGCAGCGGAAACAGATCTTTTGAAAAGTCCGCCTCTTCGTTTTCAGGTAAATACTTCAGCACATCGGGATCAAGAATATAAATTCCGGTATTGACCGTATCGGAGAAAATCTCGCTGCTCGAAGGCTTCTCCAAAAAACGGCGAATCTGATAGTTTTCGTCAGTAATCACCACACCAAACTCGATCGGATTGGGAACGCGGGTCAAAACTAATGTGGCTTTTGATCCCTTACGGTAGTGAAAATCGATCGCTTCGCTCAAATCAAAATCGGTCACACTATCGCCGCTAATCACCAAAAACGTATCATCGAGCAATTCAGCAATATTCTTCACACAGCCCGCCGTTCCAAGGGGTTGATCTTCCTCCACGGCATAAGTCATCTGCACCCCGAACTCGCTGCCATCTTGAAAATAATCGCGCATTGCATCCGGTAGATAATGCAGCGTGGCGATCACCTCTCGAATCTGGTGGCGTTTGAGCAAGTCGATGATGTGTTCCGCGATCGGACGATTTAGAATTGGCACCATCGGTTTTGGCAGGTCACAGGTGAGCGGTCTAAGTCGAGTTCCCGATCCCCCTGCCATTAGCACTGCACGCATACAGTCTCCTTCATCATTCGATATTAAGATCGCTCTTTACTTAATTTGACAGTGCTAGCTTTTTTCGGACACCGAACCTCACAATTATTAGCAAACGAGAATCTCTACCCGACTGGAGATTTCGATTGTTAGAATTTGAGCATATCGACGATCGAGGATTTTGGCATGAAGCTGTTAGTGTTTGTGGCTTTGGCGGTTTACCTGGTGGGCGTTTATCGCTTTTGGAAAGGCTTTCGCCGCACCAACTTTAGTCAAGGCAGGCTGTATTTATCGTTACTGTGGCCCGCTTTGATGTTTAATCGTTCTTACCGTCAGAACTTTACTCGCGCGCTCAAAGGCTAAAACTATTGACTGTACAAGACTGGAATCCCCAAATTGTGGCGATCGCCGATCGCTTTAACCGAGAATATCGCGGAGAGTCGATCGCCTTGCCCGAAGAGGTTGAAGCGATGCCGATTTTTCGGGAACGGGTGTCGGGACAACTTCAAGCGAAAGTAACATCCCCATTTTGGCAATTGGCACAGCCTCAAAAGAATCAACGCTGCTTAGATATTGGTTGCGGCGTTGGTTTTTTAATTTATGGCTGGCGCGATTGGAATGCTTATTATTTCGGTCAGGACGTGAGCAAAGTCGCCTGTGATGCGATGAATGCTCGCGCTCCGCAGCTAAATTCCAAACTGTTTCGGGGCGTGAAGCTAGAAGCAGCCCATCAATTGCAGTACGATGCGAATCAGTTTGACTTGGTGATTTCAACGGGGGTGAGTTGTTATTCGTTGATCGATTACTGGTCGCTAGTGATCTCTGAAGTGAAACGAGTGCTCAAACCTGGGGGTGTATTTGTGTTTGATGTGCTTGATCCGGATGCTCCTTTAGCTGAGAGTTGGGCAATTCTGGAAACGTATTTAGGCACAGAAGTCTTTCTCGAATCGTTAGAAGATTGGAAGAAATTGATTCAATCTGAAGGCGGTAAGGTCGTGAAAACGCAGCCCGGAGAATTATTTCAGTTGTACAAAGTAATGTTCTAAGAATGCCTAAACAGCGGCTTGATACACTTTTGGTCGATCGCGCGCTCTGTTCGTCTCGCCAACAAGCACAGCGCCTGATTCAAGCGGGTGAAGTGCGAGTCGATCAGCAACTAATCGACAAGCCTGGAACCGAGGTCGAAATTAGTGCGACGATCGACATTAAAGCGCGATCGCCGTTCGTTTCGCGGGGTGGTGAAAAACTCAGCAAAGCGTTGCAAGAATTCCAGATCGAAGTTGGCGATCGTGTTTGTCTCGATGGCGGCATTTCAACAGGTGGCTTTACCGATTGCTTGCTTCAATCCGGTGCAAAACAGGTTTACGGGATCGATGTCGGCTATGGACAAGTTGCGTGGAGTTTGCGTCAAGATCCGCGCGTGATTTTGAGAGAACGAACGAACATTCGACATCTCAAACCCGAAGAGTTGTACGTTGCCGATCACCCGATTCCAGAGTTGGGCGTAGTGGATGTTTCGTTCATTTCACTGACCAAAATTTTGCCTGCACTCTGGGAACTCTTGCAGCCACCGAGAGAAGTGATTTTGCTTGTAAAACCTCAATTTGAAGTCGGGCGCGATCGCATTGGTAAAAAAGGCGTAGTGCGAGAAGTCAAAGATCAAGCTGCGGCGATCGCGCAAGTTTTAGAGAGTGCTCGATCGATCGGTTGGCAGTATCAAGGTCTCACTTGGTCGCCGCTATTAGGCCCTGCTGGAAATATTGAATTCCTCTTATGGCTACGATCTGAACCTGCAAATACTGCACCTGATTTGGATCAAATTAAGCAACTGGTTCAGACTGCACAGAAAGCTTTACTCCACTAATTGCTGGTGAATTTCAATTCCTCGGCTTTGCATCGCTCGATCGAACAATTCCGTCGGTAACGCTTGTTCGATCGCCCAAACTCCCGGTTTTTTCAACTCACCCGATAGCATCATTTCCGCTACCGTTCCCGTGCCAATTCCTGCTGAAACTGCCGTATCGGGATGCGTCAACGTCGAAATACAGCGCATCGATCGACCGTCTTTTTCTCCGGTCACTTCGGAGCGAATCGCGACTCCGATACCACTGAAGCGATCGCTAACATCAGTCATAAAGTGGCTCACATGAGAGAGAAACTCGATCACTGCTTTGGTTTGCAATAATCTTGGATGCCACCAACGCGCCACGCTCCAAGTCAAATAGTTATAGAACGTCGGCACAGTCGCAAACTTGGTAATCACGGTTTTCACGGGAAACGTATCTGGCAGCGTGAATGCTTCGGGCATATCAAACCAGTAAACGCCGACCTTACCATATCGCGGAAACTCGACGACTTCTCGATCGCTATACGGCTTCACGCTTTGCCATTCACCCCCAATCCACGCCTCAAACGGACGCTGTAATCCTAAAAATGTCGTTCGCATCACGGTTACACCCGCTCCACCCGAACCCGCAACCACATAACTTAAATGGATTTTCTCGGCATGATCTAACTGTTCGACATCACGCCGCACCATACTATTAGAAATGCCAGGAAAAATGCCTGTGTTAATAATTGCGGTAACGCCAACGGACTTAGCATTCGATCTAAATGCTAACGCTTTGCGAGTAAATGAAGGATGATCACTGACATCAAGATAGTTAACACCATGATCAATGCAAGCTTGTAACACACTCGCATCACGATAATGGAAAGGTCCTGCACAGTGAATCACTAAATCCGCTTGACTGATCGCATCTTTTAGCGTAGAAGCAGCCGATAGATCGATCGCGCTAAATTTCACCCGTTCTCCTAGTTGCCGACTTGCCTCTGCGCCAGTGACTAAATTGCGTCCTGCGATCGTAATCTCTGCTGAGGTGTGAGCAATCAAATCTGCTGCAACTTTGCTCCCGATCCGCCCAGTGCCGCCGAGAATGAGAACTTGCTTTGTCATGAGCCGCATTCGTTCAGGTTAGTTTCTGAGAAATCCAGCGCTGATTCTCAGCATCCCTAGGACTCCCGTTTCTAAACGATACCAAACTGAAGATTGAAGTGGATCGCTTCTCCAAATACCGCAACAGTCCGTAAATTGCTGCGAACATAAATAAACTTGCAATCGCTAAACGTAAATCCCGACTCCAATCCTATGGAATTCTTACGCAATTTCGGCTTGAATCGCTTCGTACTGTGCCTGAAACTGAGGATTCCGCTTGACTGCTGCTTCACAAGCTCGTAATGCTTCGCTGAATTGTCCCAATCGTCGAAAGCATTCAATCTGATAGTAGCGTGCGTAGTTTAGCGAATTCGGGTCGCGAACTGCATAATTGATCGTAGCGTTGAGCGATCGTAAAGCCTCTTCATACCGTCCCAATTGATACAGCGCAAATCCACGATCGCTTAACACATGAGCACTATCTGGTACATACCGCAAATAGAGATCGAGCGATCCGATCGCTTCTTCGTATCTTTGAAGCTGTAACAAAGCATCGCCCCGCTCATGCGCTAAATCCCGACAATCCGGGCGTAGGGCATAGGCACGATCGTAACTTTCAAGTGCGGCTTCAAATCGCTGATGTTTTGCCAGTGCTAAACCACGTTCGTGCCAGAGTCGAAAATCATGAGGATGCTGTTTCAAGCCTTGCTCATAAACTGCGATCGCGCCTTCGAGATTTTTGGCGTTTTCGAGTTGTTTGCCGTAGCCGAGCCATTGAAGCGACTGAGTGAAAGGAAGCAATTGATAAGGATCAAGCGGTGGAGTTTGCGATCGACCTTTACGGAGCGCTTGACTCGCCACCGCAATTCCAAATGCAATCAGAACGATACCCCAACCGACAATTGGAGAATTTGGAGAAAGTGCGATCGGTGTAGAAGATGGCTCTGAAGTCGTGAAGAGATGGTTCGACATACGGCGGATGAATCAACGAAGCTGAATCCAATCTAGCATTTCGCTTTGAGCAGTCCAGCGATGTATGAAGAGTGTGTCAAGAAGTGAGTCTTCAAAATACGCCCTCTGTGTTTTACTGTCCGCGCTGGCACATCAAAATACTCATCAGATCCGTAGAGTTCCGCACGATCGCCATTTCTCTCAAACGACGATCGCACATTTCTTACTTTGATTCTGGATTAACGATCGAACCCATAAACAAAATCTCGCCTGTTCGATTGTCTCGAATTGCACAAAAGAACGGTCGATCGACAATCATTTTGAAGGGTTCTTGTTCGATCGGCATTGAAGTTGCAACAATCCCGATCGAGGTTACTGCTGCTGCTTCGGTTCCTTCCTCATTCACCTCAACAAAAGTCTTATGTTTGACCTGATCGATCTTCGTAGTCGCTTTGCTCAAACCAGAGAAATCCGCAGCATCATCAAATGCAATTCCCATTCCGATCGCAGATAAGGCAGTCTTTAGCTCGACATCATAATCCATCTTGAATCGAGGTAATTGAATCTGTCCTTCACGACTGCTAAACTGCTTCATCCAGGTTTGCCAATTCTGAGCCGTTAAAGTCTTTTGAAATTCCGCTAAATTCGACTTTGGTAGAAACACATACATACTCAAGCGCTCATCGCCATACGGTAGACTAATCGCTTGAAATTGATTGTTTTCATAGTAGCGATACTTGCCTTGTCGCTTCATCATTGGCAACTGCTTTTTTGAACCATTGATCAGCGAGAATGGGCGAGTTTCTGTGTTTCCTTTATCAAATTCATGCGTCCATTTCCCTTTGAAATAAATCGCATTCATGAGAAGCATCACATCATTTGGATTAATGCGATCGATAATTTTAGGAATTTTACCGCGCGTACTTTCCTTCGCCCAGCTATTAATTTCATCAGCGGCAGCAGGCTGATTAAAGTCTAATGTTTTGACTTTTGCATCGTAGAATTTCGCATTTCGTTCTAGAAAAGTCGAATTAAAAGTGACATCTTGTTTTGCCCAAAGTGAATTCGCGATCGATAATTGTACTTTTGGATCAGCTTGCTCTAAAACAGATTTCAAATTGCGATGCGCTTGGTTAACTTCCTCTAGTGTCATGCCCTGGAATTCTAGCGTATTTGCCATCGCTCTCTTGGTTTCACCATTTGCGCCGTTGTATGCCATTGAAAGCGCGATCGCAATACTTGAAGGTGAAACAAAAACATTCTCTTTGCTGTCTTTCTTTAGAATTTCAGAGAGCAATTTAAACCCAAATTTAGTATTTGCTTCCACAATTTTTGGATTAACAGCTTGAATCGAGCGCGCTTGTGACATCTGATTATTTCTAACAACTGGTTTAAGATTTTGTGAACTTGCTGAACCAGAACATGAAATTGCGCCGATCGCAAGAATCGTAGCGAATAATGCAAGTCCAATTTTTGAAGATGTCATCCGGGTTATTTTCATACTCCTCTCCAAGAAAAATTGGGAATTGGTCAAGCGATCGACCAATTCCAATTTGTTTAACCTCAATCGTGTATCGATGAAGACGCATTGATCAACATCTATCTATTGCTACAGTAATCGAGCGAGCAATTGCGTAGAGAGCACGTTGCTATTTTTGAGACGGAACCGCCCACCATGCTAGTGCATAGGATTGTATCGGCTCATTCACTTGCTGACGGAAAACCACACGGATTTTATAACGCCCCGTCACTGGAACTGGATGAAAGATATGCTGCACACTATCAATGCTGCTTACTGATGACCAAATGTTTTTCTGAATGTCATTGTCTTCAGCCCGCATCAAATAGAGATCCAGTTTGTTGAGACCCCGATCGCGGAAGGTTTCCCCAGAGTCAAAGTCACCATTGCGATTACGATCGTTTAATTCCACCAATCGATCCCAAACTAAGGTTGCCGAAACGTAGCTTCCTTGCAATAACGGCTTCTCGATGATGTAATCTTGAAACGCTTTTCTCGCTTCGATTTTGTCATAGTTCCACCCGATCACAGGAACTGCATTACTCGGTTTCCGTTGCCCGGTGCTAAACTGCTGATACGCCCGAAAAGCGTTCAACTGTCCTGCCCCAATTTGAATGTTTAAGGGAATTTTGCGGCTTTTATACGCATCAGAATCTAGCCAGGTTTTATTATCTTTCTCCACGATCGTGCGCGTCATTCCAAGCAATCGACCATCGCCTTGATCTTTCATTTTGTCTGCGGAATTCATTAGCACCGCTTTCATCACTTCATGTCGTCGAGCATCAATTGTCCAAGGTAATTTGCAGCCACCTTTACAACTTGTCCGCAGTTGTCGATCGCTAAATTCCTGCAACAATGCTACGGTTGCGGTCACATGTGGAGCTGCAAAACTTGAACCGATCGAAGTCGTTTGTTCGCCTTTGAGGTTCGCAACATTAATTTTGCTGCCGGGAGCCGTGAGCGAGAGCGATCGACGACCGCCTAAGCTAGTTTCAACTCCATCATTGCGTTTTAAGATGCGTGGGTAAGTATCTCCAATGTTTGAGAAGTCAATCTTTGAGTACACTTCTCCAACGCGCCGCGTAAATGAAATCGTCATGCCGTTATAGTTGTCGGTCGGAATCGAGATTCCACCTTTTCCCTGATTGCCAGCGACAACAAACAGTGAGTTATGCTTTCGGGACAGCCAATCAATACATTGAGTGAGTAATGCGTTGCCGTCTAATCGAGCATTGGGACGCGGATCTTGCTGCAACGCTTCGCCAAAACTGAAATTGATGGCACGCACATCACCCCCATTTTGCAATGCAACGTGCTGGGCTGAAAGACATTCTTCTGATTGTCCACTGCGCTGAGGAGTCGCTACCGCAGAAGAATACAACCGAGCATCTGGGGCAACGCCTCGTACCGCTTTGCTATCTCCGATCATGACGCTTGCAACTTGAGCCGCATGAGTATCTAAATTTGTATTCGTTTTCGCAGGCTGATTGCGGAAAAACACGCGCGTCAAAGAAACCGTTCGATTTGTTCCACTTGCTTTATCCACTCCAAACTGGGGCGGTCGTCCGATTTCGACTTGTCCGATCGCGATTTTCTTCCCCGTGAGATTGTAAGGCGCTTGCTGAAGTCGCAACGCATCAATGCCTTCTTTCCCGATCGAACTTTCTGCGACAGGCATCGCTTGTGCTGCAACTGCGATCCACACTCCACCCAAGCCCACCATCCATTTCATCCATCAAACTCCACTGTTAAGTATTTATTCCTAAAATTTGTTCAAACCTTGACCAAAAACTGAGAGAAAACCTTCACAATTTGTTAAACTGGTCACAAATTCTCACGCTTTCCAAGGGGAACTAACCGTCATGTCCAATAAACCGATCGTCGTTGCACCTTCGATTCTCTCTGCTGATTTTAGTCGGTTGGGTGAAGAAATTCGCAATGTGGATGCCGCTGGAGCCGATTGGATTCACGTCGATGTTATGGATGGGCGGTTTGTACCGAACATTACGATCGGACCCTTAATCGTGGAAGCGATTCGCCCCGTGACCCAAAAGCCGCTCGATGTTCACTTGATGATTGTAGAGCCTGAAAAGTACGTTGGTGATTTTGCCAAAGCTGGAGCCGATCATATCTACGTTCACGCAGAACACAACGCTTCACCACACTTGCACCGTACTTTGGGTCAGATCAAAGAGTACGGCAAGAAAGCAGGAGTCGTGCTCAATCCGGGCAGTCCCTTGGAATTGATCGATTACGTGCTGGAACTGTGTGACCTCGTTTTGATTATGAGCGTCAACCCTGGTTTTGGTGGACAGAGCTTTATTCCGGGTGTGTTACCGAAGATTCGGAAATTGCGTCAGATGTGCGATGAACGTGGACTTGATCCTTGGATCGAGGTTGATGGCGGCTTGAAAGCAAATAACACTTGGCAAGTGATCGAAGCGGGAGCGAATGCGATCGTTGCAGGTTCCGCTGTGTTTAACGCGCCAGATTATGCAGTCGCGATCGAAGGAATTCGCAACAGCAAGCGACCTACCCCTGAACTGGCAACGGTTTGATAAATTGTTACGCATTCAATTCCTAACGTCAGTTTGACAAAGCTTTTCGCTCCTACCTGGAATTTCATCACGGGTGGGAGCGAAATTTAATTGAGATTAATTTTGCTGCAATTCTTGGTTCAGAATTCGTTGATAAACCCTCGGCAAATCATCACTCATCGAATTCGTTTCAATTCCATATCCGAGACTTGTCCAAGTCCCCGACAGCATCTTTAGAACCGTGTTAATCTGCCCTTTTTTCAGCATCTGACGAATATCCACGCCCCAAGCTTGAGAGTCGCTCAACCAACGATACACGACTTCATCTTGATATTGCGGCTCAAAACTGTAGTTCTGCCACATTAAAAAGCCACTCGGAGCCGGATGATAACGTCTTGCCTTTTCCTGCCAAGTGGTGGTGATGAACTGATAACGTCCTGCTGCGGTTGTACAATTCCCCGTATTTGGACCTGAAACGATCGTAATACAGCGATCGGGATGTTCGCTCAAACTTTGTGCATAAGTGCCGCCATACATTACCCCGTAAGGATTCTTCACGTTTGACTCACTCGCTGAGATCGTTCGCATTAATGCTCGAATATACGGATCGCCGCCACGCATGACCAATGGTGCATCTGCGCCCCGCTCTGGACTATCAAACCTCAGAAGCGACAGGTGCTTTCCTTGCAAATGACCAATCATTAAAACGATCGCAAACAGAATCAGACTACGAACGAGCCAACCGCCAACCGTTTGCTCCAAAGTATCAGTCTTGGGAGCATCTGGCTTTGTAGAGTTTGTTTTTGTCATACAACAAATCACGCACTGTGAAGCATTCTAGCTTCGATTTTGCACATCTATCCGGTCATTTTGTTCAACAACGGTGCAGCCCCTAACAAAGATTGCGTGTATGGATGTTGAGGATGTTTGAATATCGTCTGAGTATCACCGAGTTCGACGATTTTGCCACCGTTCATTACAGCAATGCGATCGCAGAAATATCGCGCGACCCACAAATCATGAGTGATGAAGAGATAGGTGAGATCGAATTCTTTCTTCAACTCCTGCATTAGTTGAAGTACTTGAGTTTGCACAGTTGCATCGAGCATACTCACAGGCTCATCACAAATGACTAACTTCGGGCGAGTAATCAAGGCGCGGGCGATCGCGACTCGCTGCTGTTGACCTCCCGATAGTTCTCCTGGATAGCGATGATAAAACGATTCTACTGGGGTCAACCCGACTCGTTCTAAAACGTATTCCACTTCTTGCTTAGCTTTCCCTGGAGTGGCAAGCTGGTGAATTAGGAGCGGATCAGCAATACTTTCTCCGATCGTCATTCGCGGATTCAAACAAGCGTGTGGATCTTGGAAGATCATTTGAATTTGTCGCCGCTGCTGTTGGAGTTGTCCGCGATTGAGTTGCGTTAGATTTTGTCCGAAAAATTCAACTTTCCCGCTAGTCGGACGCAGCAGTTGCAGAATGGTTCGCGATAAGGTGCTTTTACCACAACCTGATTCACCGACTAATCCCAAGGTTTCACCGGGATAAAGTTCGAGATCAATCCCATCCACCGCGCGAATCGTGCGATCGTCTTTGTCAAACAATCGTAAAATGAAGTTTGATTCGATCGTATAGTGCTGCTTGAGATCTGATAATTGCAAAATTGGTGCAACACTGACGCGATCATTTACAACAATAGAATCTGAATCGTTTTGTAAATGCAATGCTGAATTGATTAATGTACGAGTATATTCTTGCTGAGGATGCCGAAAGACAGATTCAGTTGAACCCGTTTCGATGATCTCGCTGTCATACATTACGGCAATACGATCGCAATATTCTGCAATCATCGCGAGATCGTGCGAAATCAGAATCAGCGCCATATTCCGTTCACTACAAAGGCGAGTTAATTCCTTCAAAATTTGAGCAGAAACCGTTACATCTAAACTTGTCGTCGGTTCGTCTGCAACGATTAGTTTTGGATTCAATAACAATGCAAGCGCGATCGCAACTCGTTGCCGCATTCCACCGCTGAATTCATGCGGATATTGTGACCAGCGATTTTCCGGAATATTGACCGCCTTTAAAGTGTCGATCGCTCGTTGTTTTGCAGCTTTTGTTGATAAATGTGGCTCATGTGATTTCAATGTTTCTACGCAATGATCCCCGATCGTCATCAATGGATCAAGTCGCGTCATCGGATCTTGGAAGATTAGCGCTACTGCTTCACCGCGAAATTTTTGTAGCTCGATCGCAGACAAATCGAACACCGATTTCCCTTCAAATTTCACTCGTCCTTCGATCTGTGCCGATTCAGATAACAGTCGCATTGCTGCCCGTCCAAGCGTCGATTTTCCACAACCGGATTCACCCACTAAACCGAGTCGTTCTCCGGGTTGCAGCACAAACGAAACATTCTTAACGACTGCTTTTTGTCCAGCACGATAAGCAACTGTGAGATCCTCAACGCAGAACAAAGAATCATTCATGATGATGCGATCGCAATTTTTTGACTGCAATCACTTTAACTCATAAGTTTTAAACTCATATGAAATCAGAGATTCAAGACTTGTGATTGTCGGATCTCGCATCAACGCGGAATCCTGGAGACGCGTAATCTTCAGGAAGATAGTTCTCAGGGATAGTGCTGTGATTTCCATCTCGCACCGCATAGTATCCCGGTGACAAAATCTCAATTCCGACTTGGTTGCACTGATCCTGAATATTCTTGTGCAGGTCAGAGTAAACGTCTTGCATATGATCAGCTCGATCGGTGAATGCATTTAACTCGTAAGCAATGTTGAAATCATTCAGGCTTGTTTGCAGCACAAAAGGCGCTGGTTCATGCAAGATATCGGGTGTGATCATGGCAGCCTGGATCAGTGTTTCGTGCACCTTACGCCAAGGAACGTCATAGCCTAGTGTCACTGTAGTATGGAGAATTAAACCTGTATGATCCTCTGCATTTTTAGCAAGCGCACTGTAGTTGATGATGTTGCTGCTTAAAACCGTGGCGTTGGGAATGGTAATGATTACATTTTTGGGTGTACGAATCCGTGTCACTAGCAAGTTTTTGTCAGTCACGATTCCAGTCAGATCGCCAATTTTGATCATGTCACCCAACTGAAAACCGCGAGTATAAACAGCGATTACGCCTCCGACAATATTCGAGACTGCCCTCGCTGCTCCAAACGTAATCAAGGCACTCACCACCAATGAAACCCCTTGAAATGCAGGAGATTTAAACCCAGGAAGATAAGGAAGCGCGATCGCAACGGAGAGCGCCAGAATAAAAAACCGAATCACCTGGAACGTGGGTCTAACCCACTCTGGATAGAACCCAGACACCGTAATATTGCCGCGCTCAATCTCTCGAAAATAAAGTCGCGTGAAGGCTAGAATCTCACGAGTAATAAAAATAATTAAAATCAGCGTAAATAGATTGGGAAGATAATTGACGATCGCTTGAGTTGCACTCCCTAGCGATGCACTCACTAAAGTCCAAAAGTTTTCGCTTAGCGGCTTTGTCCAAGGAAAGAAACTAAAAATCAGAAAGATATAAAATCCAATCAGAATGAGATTCAGAATGTTGCGAGCGAGTTCGATAAAGCGTAGACCTAAATCGGCAAACGGCATAATCGCGTGTGCTCGCGTTCGTTCTAATCTAGTGTTCTCATCTAAATGACTAAACCATTCTTTCAGACGATCGATCGTCGTTGCATAAAGTCGATTGAGTAAGTTGAATACTAGAATTACCCCAAGTGTTGCCAGAACGGTATAAAGAATTCCTAATATAGCGATCCTAAATCAGTTATGAGAAGCAGCCATAGGTAAATAGCTTTGAAAAATTAAAGGTCTGGCAGTGA
>PSLO01000214.1:0-2108 GCA_040289665.1 Leptolyngbya sp. ERB_1_1
CCAGTAGCGCGGTTATCCCCGCTTCATAGAAGTCAGGAGGCATAGAAAATTTCTCTAGAACCGTACCTTGAGAATTGACACTTAATCGTCCGCACGGAAGCTTATCTCCATCCACCACTGCCCAAAGCCGATAGACTTTTCCAGCAGGCGGAGCCGGAAGATTCTGAACTGCGAGGACTCCTTTTTGTTGCTCTAGGTTGACGACAAAGCTTCCTTGAGCTTGCTTTGCTGTTTGCATTCCTTTGAGTGGGAAGAGACGGGTTTGAGAGTGTTGCAGTAAGGCACTGACCTCCTGATTGTGGCTCAACTCCTGCCGCAACTGATAGTTATTCACGCCCAATGCCAGCATGAATAAAGCTGCAATGCTGCCCATGATTTTGTTCCACGATCGAGTTTGCCATCTTGAGGTCGGTTGCTTCGCGGTTGCACTTCGCGCGAATCGAGGCGGTGTTGAAGCATGGACAGACTGAAGAACAGAAGCTCGAAGTTGCTGGGGCGGCTTGACTTCGTTGAGACCGTATATCACGTCTTCTAAAACACTTCGGAGACGACTGACTTCTTGAGCTAACGCTGGATCAGTTGCCAAGCGTTGCTCGAAGCGTTCAGTTTCTTCACGATCGAGATCGCCCAGCACATACCCTGCGGCTAAAGGATCGATAGATTCGGAAAATAGGGGTTCGCTCATACGGCTAATCAATCGAGTTTTGTAAGAGGGGTTTGAGTTTCAATAGGGCTTGGCGAGTCCAACTTTTAACCGTTCCAAGGGGTGCACTCAATTGTTGTGCAATCTCGGCTTGGCTGAGTCCTTTGTCGTATGCCATCTCAATCACTTGACGCTGTTGTTAGATAGATGCGTTAATGCCTCGCGCACGAGTTGGGAGCGCTCGGTTAGGGCGGCTTGCTCAAAGGGTGTGGGCGAAGTCGTCTCGGCAGTCACAGTTTGTCCCCAACGCTGAATCAGCGTCAAGGTTCTCCTACGGGAACGTAATTTGTCGATTCCTCGTGAGCGGGTCATCGTCAGCAGATAGCGAACAAAACAAGGATGATCGGGATCAAACGCGGCACGATGCCACAATTCGAGAAAGATTTCCTGGGTCAAATCCTCTGCTTCTGAATCGTTTTTCAACACCTTGAGTGCGACTCCGTACACGACTCCGCCAAAGCGATCGTAGAGCATCTCTAGCGCCGCAGGATGTTTCGCTTTCAGCGCGTGAAGAAGTTCTGTCTCAGTTAAGGCTGGCTCATTGTCTGAGCCACGGAAAGAGCTTGGCTCCATATCTTTCCATAAGTCGCTCTGGGCTGATCGTTGCTGCGTACATTTCAAGTCTCGTTTCACATCCTCCACCTTGAGCATAAAATAGAGTTCCTTTCATTTCTAAAACGATTGGTAAAGCCAGTTGGATGATGTCAAATGAGAAATTAGACCGCAAAAATCTCGAAGCTTTTATCACTTCTATCTTTTGAGTTGAGGGTTCAGATCTTCTAGATTGTTTAAATCCAACCGTTCAATTCGGTCGTCTGAGTGAATAGAAAGAAGCAAATTAGCCAGCACAATCTTTAGAACCTTACTTCCCGACGATCTGCGCTTGCAAACTAAACAGCTTCTCTCCTACAGCTTTTTCTCAGTTCAATTCTTTTAGACTCCGCAATCGGAACAGTTTTACTGTCTCAAAGATGCTTGCTGGAGTCGATCGATTCAACTTGCTGTAGCTCAGAGAACTATCCATCCATCATGAGGTTTTGTTATGAAACGTTTCATTGCTGCCGTTTTGTCTACGCTGGTCATTGCTGTTGCCAGCCCATCTACTGTAAAAGCACAGTCCGATTCAGTTGATTCATCAGTATCTAACCCCGCTACAACATCCAATCCGGTTGGCGACCAACTTACTCCTTTCGATCTCGCCTTCTTTGCCTATCGAGGCTATCTACAAGATGAAGGCATTGCGAGTGGGCAGCTTCTAGCAACAGAGCTAGAGGCTGGCAATGTGAGCGCTAAAGACATTGTGCAAGCTGCAATTAAAGCACATCGGCTTTCTGAACAGATGTTAACTGAATCTTTGGGGTAAGCCACTGGTTCTACCAGTGCGACTCGATGAGCTTTGAGCGAT
>PSLO01000076.1:0-21331 GCA_040289665.1 Leptolyngbya sp. ERB_1_1
CCCCTTAGCAAGGACATCCGCCCTTGGGGCGGTCACACTCATCAAGCCACCAGCTTTGCTGGGGGTGTCTGACTTCGTTACTTGCGCTTGCTCCCGTTTTTGCTCACGCACTTCTGCTTCACGTCTTGCCCTCTCAGCAGCTTGCCGTTGTAATTCTGCTTGTCGTTCCCCTTCTTGCCGTTGACGCGCCTCTGCTTCCAGTCTTACTTTCTCAGCAGCTTGTCGTTCCCCTTCTTGCCGTCGTCTTTGTGCCTCGCGCAACTTCTGAGCAGCAATACTAATTCCAGTTGCCACATCGTAAAATGCGTCATCCCGATTGTTCCAATTTGCGATCAGTTCTGCATTCTTCGGCAACGCCTGAAGCTTCGCAAACGGTGCCCCTTGCCAAACCACCCGCCGCAACACCACCGGAATCACACAAGCGTCTCCTGCCTCATGTCGCTGCAACGCCTTCTTTACTTCCACACCCCAGCAGTACTTCGACGCTAAGAAATCTGAACTTACCATCAGCAAAATAATATCCGCAGTACTCAACTGCTCATCAATCTCTCGATCCCATTCGCTTCCGGGCATAATCATCCTGTCATGCCATCCCGAAATTACACCTTGATGCTGCAAGATGCTCAGGTGTTTCTCCAGTTCATCTTTGAACTCCTCATCTCGATGCAAATAGGAAAAGAAGACCTTGATTGCCGCCTCAGTCATAGCCCTCTGCGTCGCAACTCATCATCAGTTTAACGGAGAAACTCCTGACCCGGAAGCACTGCACGATCGAACTTAACGCTGAGGCAATCATCCCCCTTGAACTGAACTTAGCTACCTATAATGAAGAGATGTAAAGGAGATCTTCAAGGGTTATCTTATGCTGATCGATCAACGCCTTCCATCGATACAAGCGATCGCCATTCCCGCAGGTGGAACCGATCCCAATCGCTTTGATTGCAAAGAAGCTTGGTATCCCGTTCACTACATCCAAGACTTGAGCAAAACAGAACCCACCAAATTCACACTTTTAGGACAAGATCTCGTGATTTGGTGGGATGCAACGGCTGAGACTTGGCGAGCTTTTGAAGATCAGTGTCCACATCGATTAGCACCGCTCTCAGAAGGCAGAATCGCAGAAGATGGACTGCTTGAATGCCCCTATCATGGGTGGGCATTTCAAGGAGATGGAACGTGCGATCGTATTCCTCAAAAATAATCCCAAAGCAAAATAAATTACGACTTATCGGCTTAACCTTTCAGGGACTATACTAGAAAAGTTGTTTAAATCTTCGAGCCAAACGAGGAACGTTCAATGTCGCGATATCGAGGACCCCGCCTCAGAATCACTCGTCGTCTGGGAGACTTACCCGGATTGACTCGTAAATCCGCACGCCGCGCTTATCCCCCTGGACAACACGGGCAAGCACGCAAAAAACGCTCAGAATATGCGGTACGTCTAGAAGAGAAGCAAAAGCTTCGGTTTAACTACGGCGTGAGCGAAAAACAATTGCTTCGCTACGTGCGTAAAGCGCGTCGTGCAGCAGGTTCGACCGGACAGGTGCTATTGCAACTGTTGGAAATGCGGTTAGATAATACTGTGTTTCGGTTGGGCATGGCTCCGACAATTCCCGGCGCACGCCAGTTGGTAAATCACGGTCACGTCACAGTAAATGGCAAAGTAGTAGACATTGCCAGTTATAACTGTCGTCCTGGAGATGTGATTGCAGTGCGCGATCGCGATCGCTCTCGCAAACTGGTTGAAGCGAATCTGCAATATCCGGGTTTGTCAAACTTACCGAGTCATTTAGAGTTCGATAAGAACAAAATGACTGGAAAAGTAAATGGAGTTATCGATCGAGAATGGGTGGCACTCCAAATCAATGAACTACTGGTCGTTGAGTACTACTCACGTCAGGCGTAAAGTTTTTTCTAAAATCGATATTCTCCGCGGCAATTGAATATCTTTGACAGCCTCCCACGTTCCGTCAGCGTGGGAGGTTTCGTCTTACTGTGCAAGATTTTCAGCATTGTTCTGCTGAATTTTAGCATTGTTAATTCCCGCGATCGCATCACCAGTCTCGCAAGGTTCTCGATGAGTAGCTTTTCCAGCAAAGAACTTTAGAACGAATTGGCGCTGATCATGGCGGGGACTTGTTTTGACTAGTTTAGTCGCTCCAATTCTGGGCATCGTTGCTTTAGGATTCACGGGAGCAGAGTAAGTTGGTTCAAGCGATCGATGGTATCTCGCAGAACTGCAAAAAGTCAGCTAGGGGCATTGATTTTGGGAACGAAGACGATCGAGATGATGGCTAAAGTGTAGAGTGATGAGTTAGAGGGTGAATTAACTAGCGTCACTGTTTCCCCCATGTCTCATCGACAAAGTTAACTAGATGACCGTAGAAGTACAATCCTTAAAACTTGCCCGATCGCTCATTCTCATTCTTATTCTCTTTGCGATCGTCATTGTGCTCGAATACACGACCCCATCAAACTACGTCTTTGGCTATCTCTACACAGGTGCAATTCTCATCGCTAGCTCCCGACTAAGCCGCCGCGCCACGTTTCAAGTTACTACCATTGCATCACTGCTAACGCTCGCAAATTTGTGGATTCCACTCGGCGAAATTAGCTCACTTCCAACGATCGCAAATCGCATCATCGCCGTTATTGCATTAATCGTGACTGGAATATTGGGCGATCGCAATCGGCTTTATCAAACCAAACTTCTACAGCAACAAACTCGCTTACGATCGCAAGAACAGCTCTCTCAACTACGCGAAGATTTTATTTCCACACTAACGCATGATCTCAAAACGCCTTTACTCGGTGCGATCGAAACATTGAATTCACTCGATCGATCTGAATTTGGCGAAATTACAGACACACAAAAGACTGTGTTTAACGTGATGAAACGCAGTCACCAAACTACACTAAAAATGGTTGAAATGCTGTTAGATGTCTATCGTAATGATGCAGAAGGATTGCACCTGAACTTAGAACCGATCAATCTTGCTAACTTAGCAGAAGAAGTGCTGTTAATGCTGCGTGACCTAGCAACCACACGACGAGTCTGTCTCAATGTTGGTTATGAAGCATCAGAATTTCGCCGTAATCTATGGGTCAAGGGCGATCGCTTACAGCTTCAGCGCGTCTTCACCAACTTAGTCACCAACAGTATCAACCATTCCCCACGCGGAGAACGAGTTTCAATCCTTTTAGAATCAAATTCGTCCTATCAAACCGTGAAAGTAATCGATGCGGGACTTGGAATTCCAGCCGATGTGTTGCCTCATTTATTTGAGCGATTCTATCAAGGACACAGCGATCGACAAGCAACCGGATCAGGATTAGGCTTATATCTGAGTCGGCAGATTATCGAAGCGCATCACGGTACAATCTGGGCAGAGAACCTTTCCCCGCAAGGTGCAATGTTCGCCTTTCGGCTGGCTGCCATTCCCCCCGAGCGCCCATCGTAGTTGCTCCCCTTCACGCATATGCCTTCTGCCCCGATCAAGCTCTTACTTGCCGAAGACGATGAACTATTTCGACTCGGTTTAAGAATGCGTCTTCAACAAGAACCCGATCTCGACATCACAGCAGAAGCCGAAGACGGAGAAACTGCCGTCGAACTGATCAAACAATCCCCGTTCGATCTCGTGCTGCTCGATGTTGGACTCCCCGGCATCGGAGGCATCGAAGCCTGTCGCCAAATCAAAGCCACCATTCCCGAACTCCCAATCTTGATTCTCACTTCCCACTCTGAACAAACCTTAATCGCTCGACTCATCGGAGCAGGTGCTCAAGGATATTGCTTAAAAGGCATTCCAGCCGAAAAGCTGATTTTGGCGCTGAAATCGATCGCATCCGGCGCATCCTGGTGGGATCAAACCGCCACGAGCACGATTCAAACTCAATTCCAGCAACCTCTCTCCACCCAATCCGAAAATCCGCTCACCAAACGTGAACAAGAAATCCTCAAACTCGTCGCCCTCGGCAAATCCAATCCCGAAATCGCAGACGAACTCTACATCACACCTGGAACCGTACGCGTTCATATCCATGCCATTTTACACAAGCTGAATGTCCGCGATCGCACTCAAGCCGCCGTTCTCGCCCTTCAGAATCAATACATAGAACAAGACAACTCCGAATAATCTATCCTGAGCGGCTCAAAATGATACGCAAAATTAAGTAATGTAGTCCCTAACTTTTTTCATCTTTTGACAACTTCACACCCCATGAAAGGGTTCTTCAACACTCGCTACCTCCTACTCGCGATCGCCACTGTTCTCACCATCATCCATTTCCAACTGATGGGGAGAACAGGACATCAGGGGCAATTTCTAGAAGCTTCTGTGATCTGCTGGGCAGCCGCTTGGTTTATGATTTGGCGCAGGCGACAAACCCTCAGTTTCAACAGTACTCCCCTTGCCAGTGCGATCGGGCTTGCTTGCATTGCCTGGATCTTACTGAGAAGCCTTGTCATCTCGGAATACGACTCGTTCATGCGATTTTTACCCCTCGTGTCAGGAGTCAGCCTTGCCCTCCTCGCCTCTGGTTTCGCGCTCAAACAATACTGGCGCGAACTGCTGACCTTGAGCTTAATGACGATTCCGATCACTACCCTTGCATCACAATTCGACATCTCTCCACTGACTGCCGAGCTGAGCAGCAGTCTGCTTTGGTATTCTGGCTTTCGGGTGATTCAAGAAGGAGTCATGCTTCATATGCCTACAGGCAGTGTTGAAGTTTATCCGGGCTGCTCTGGGCTTCAGTTAATTTGGCAGCATCTCTCGCTCGGAATTGTGTTTGTGCTGCTCTTTCCGATCGGGTGGTTGCGATCGCTCATCGTCTTGATTGCAGGAGTCGCGATCGCTTTTATCGTCAATAGTATTCGAGTCGCATTAATGGCAGTCTTATTCGCGCAGAACAACCGAGAAGCGTTTGAATACTGGCATCTTGGCACTGGATCGCTGCTCTTTTCGATGATCTCCGTTTCAATCTTTGGCATGCTGTGCTACCTGCTACTGGAACAAGCCGATCGCGCTGAAGAAGAGGAGATGCAAGCTTGAAAGCCTGGGAGAAGATTCGTAATTTCTGGTTAGCCACCGCATTTGTGAGCAGTTGCTTTGTGTTGCTCAAGCTCACACTCACCCCCGCACAGAAACTGCCCTCACCGAGTTACACGTTTCCGGCATCCATTCCTCTCTCGCGCTGGCAATTTGTTCAAGCAACCCCGATCGGGCTACAAAAGCGTTATACTCCCTCACTTGCAACCAGCCTTGATAATTTGACGATCGCAGGACAAACCTATCACTATCTCCGTAACGGTCAG
Source organism: Leptolyngbya sp. ERB_1_1 (assembly GCA_040289665.1). Taxonomy (GTDB): domain Bacteria; phylum Cyanobacteriota; class Cyanobacteriia; order Leptolyngbyales; family Leptolyngbyaceae; genus Leptolyngbya. The sequence continues at coordinate 5,321 of PSLO01000076.1, forward strand.
CCGCTCAATGTTGAAATGCGCTATTTTCGCGAATATTCATCTGTGGATAATATCTTGAGAGAGTCCACCATTCGACTCGATCGCATTAATTTCACCTCTACTCGATCAAGTGTAGGAGCGCACGCCATTTATCAACGATCGAATCGCCTCTACATCACCGCCTGCATTCCTCCAACAAAAGAAACAACCCTCACCGATGGCGAATTACGCGGTGCACAAAATCGCCCGGATGTGCTGTCTCGTCGGGCACTTCCTTGGTTTCTAGGACAAGCACCCTTGAGAGACATACGCTGTCTTTGGACAAGAATTTCGATGTCGATCGATGCCACCTCGCCTGCTAGGACTGCACAAGAGCTAGAACAGGTCTGGATCGAATGGGTGCAATGGTGGCAAAACAACTACCCACCTGAACCCTAAGAAAATCGCGAGATTCGATGGATGACTCTCGCGATCGTGCCCTATGATTTGCGTTTGCGTTTTCTCCGGCGTTCGAGCAGGGCTGTCATTGCGATCGCGCTGCCTGATCCTAAAATCGTCAGTGGCTCCGGTACAGGCTTACAATTCCCAGAGCAACTTGGCGGAGGATTTACGGGTGGAGTAGGTGAAACTCCGGGTGGAGTAGGTGAAACTCCGGGTGGAGTAGGTAGAACTCCGGGTGGAACTACGCTACCAATATCTCCCACGCCGCTACCCGCACCTCCACCGCTATCACCACCACCCTTCTTACCACCACCAAAGAGAAAGGGAAGGGCAAGGAGCGGCAGTGCCCACAGCGCTCCTGATCCTCTGCGACCCGTTGCAGGAGGGGGCGGTAGAGCGCCGACCGATGGAGGCGGTGGAGTTGCTGCTTGCACAACGGGAGGTTCGCCGCCGCCGACTCCGCAACTCATGCTCTTCATCTTTACGACAAAATCATCGAAATCGCGGTCTTGCTGCTGTCGATTCCGCACAATCTTTGAGCCAGTGTCGTCCCAACCAACCGTAATGCCACTGGTACATAAATCAGTCGCCCTTCCTGCAAAGTGAACCTGCTGCTCTCGATCGGGATTAAGCACATCGGTCGAGTAGAGAATGCCAGTCGGACGACCGTTATAGCTGGATTCTAAATACAGAACGTACCGTTGGTTCGCTTTAAAGTTATACTCAGCGGCTGGCTTCGGAACCGCATTTCCGGGTGTGCCTAGAAAGTCGGTTCTGGTACCTAAGTGGCTACGACGAGTAGAGGGTTTGAAAATTGATTCAGCATCATCTGAGGCTTTAGTTTCAATCAGTAAAGGCGTTTTCTCTTTAGTGTCGAGATTAATCACGCCAAACGTAGATTGATATGCGCCATGAGATTCTACAAAGTTAGATTCAAGCGTTGTATCTGCGTCAAATTGGATACCTGAATTGTTAATCATGGTCGCCGCATGAACCGGAAGCATGATGTTACTCACAAGCCAACCGCTCGTAATGCTCAGGGTCAGTCGGGCAAACTGCGGCTTAGGTAAGTTCCAGCAGCCACGAAAATGAATTGTCATACTCGGACACCTTACAGAAAAACGGAGATAAATTTGGTCGATGCCCCCGTAATCCTGTCGTTTAGCAGAATTAATTGCCTAGAATCGTGACCTGATTGTAAGAAGACTTGTAAGAAGACTCAGTACTTCTAACAAAATTCTGTAGCATTCTCTAGCGATCGCTGCCTTATTTCACACAAGCTTAAATATTCAACCCGAATGTCCACGTAATCCTACTCGGTTCCTTACGAATGCTTCAATAATCGACTCAATCACGCTCAGTAAATTCTCTGATCCTATTTAAAAATAAGATGGGGAGCATTAAGCGCTCCCCGGGTTGACATAATTGGTTTCTGTATATAAGTCTTTAACCTTATATCTAAAGTATACGACATGGTTTTGCTTGAGTACCCCTTCGTGAGATTGAATGCTTCCTCTGTCACTCGATCGAGATCAAGCTCACCAGAAGGCAGATATTAGCGTTTCTTATTGCATTGAAACCGCCAGATTCAGGAGCAAATCATATCAGTTTGCGTCGAATTAAGGGCACGGATGGCAAAACTTTGCTACCCTACGAGACTGCGACCTTAATTCTCTGAGTTTTATGATCGAAGTTGAGCATCTCAGTAAACGCTACGGTTCAACGACTGCGATCGAGGATGTCACTTTTTCGGTCGAACCGGGTGAAATTCTTGGTTTTTTAGGTCCAAATGGGGCTGGAAAAACGACGACGATGCGAATTTTATCGGGCTATCTTCCCGCGAGTCGAGGAACCGCAAAAGTCGCAGGATTTGAGGTGCATGAGAATTTGATGGCAGTGCGGCAGAAAATTGGATATTTGCCCGAATCCCCACCGCTTTATCCTGAGATGACCGTTGAGGGATTTCTCGGTTTTGTGGCGCAGATTAAAGGGGTAAGTGCGGGCGATCGCGCAACTCGAATTCAAACAGCACTCGAAAAAACTGGATTAGTAGACAAACGAAAAACGATTATTCGTAAGCTTTCAAAAGGCTACCGTCAAAGAGTCGGAATTGCTCAAGCGATCGTGCATGATCCGCCTGTGATTATTCTCGATGAACCGACCGTTGGACTCGATCCGCGCCAAATTATTGAAGTGCGAAACTTGATTAAACAACTGGCGAACGATCATACTGTGATTCTTTCAACGCACATCTTGCCAGAAGTGAGTATGACGTGCGATCGCGTCACAATTATTAATCGCGGTCGAGTCGTTGCGACCAACACCCCTGATCAACTGATGGCGCAACTAAATCGCGGCTCAGGTTATGAGTTGGAAGTTGAGGGAAATTGGAACGCGATCGAGCATTGTTTAAACATGGTTCAGGAGGTGCAATCGATTGAAAAACACTCAAGTTCTGAACAACGATATCGCGTTCGAGTGGTGTCGCAATCAGGAACCGAACCAGGGCGAGAAATTGCGACTGAATTGGTGCGAAACGGAATTGGATTGTATGAAATGCGACGAATGCAAGCCAGTTTAGAAGATGTGTTTTTGGAACTTACAACCGAAGAGAAAACGGTTGAAGACTCAATCTCCGAGGAGCCAGAGCAATGAAAACGGTTTTATTTAACATCCTGGCAATTTATCGACGGGAATTACTCAGCTATTTTGCGTCTCCGTTGGCATATGTGATCGCGGCGGTATTCTGGTTAATCTCTGGCTTTCTATTTACGGTGACGCTCGATGGTGTGATTCAACAAGCAGCACAGTACGATCAAGCCACCGCCGCAGGAATTTTAACCGCTCCGATCGACATTCCTTACGAATTCATCCGCACGATCTTAGGTGTGATCGGTTCGCTATCTCTGTTTGTATTACCTGTTTTATCAATGGGTCTATACGCTGAGGAGCGAAAACGCGGCACATTAGAATTACTTGCAACTTCTCCGTTAACCAATTGGTCGGTTGCAGTTGGTAAGTTACTGGCTGTAATGACATTCTTTTTCACGATGTCGTTACCGTTGTTGCTATATGAAGCGATCGCGCTATCAAACGTTAATCCACCAATTCAGATTAGCGTTCTATTCCTTGGTCACGCTGGATTGCTTTTACTTGCTGGAGCGATATTATCGTTAGGGATGTTTATGTCATCGCTCACGGATAGTACCATCGTTGCTGCAATTTTCACGTTTGCGTTAGTGTTAGCGTTGTGGGTTGTGGATTTATTTGCAAAAAATATCGGTGGTGTAGTTGGAACTGCGATTGGTCATCTATCGTTACTAAAACACTATACAAATTTGATTCAAGGCATTGTCGATACCAGCAGCCTTGTCGTGTTTGCAAGTTACATTTTTCTTGGAATTTTCCTAACGGCTCAATCGATCGATACATTCCGTTTCCAGCGCTCCTAATCCTATGAAAAGACGCTTTAACTTCGTAAAATTCCTCATTCTGCCAGGTGCAATGCTAATTTTGGCAGGCATCTCAGCGGGCATCGTTTCTGCAAGTTGGGGAGCAGTTCCAACCGGATTGATCATCGCTGGAATCGTCGTGATTGGTCTATGGATGTTACTGCTCGGGCGGTTTGAAGATCCACTAGAACCAAGTTTCTGGAGAAGACGATCGACCCAAGCCAGTACGAATGCGTTAGTGAGTACGATCGCAGTTTTAGCAATTCTTGGATTGATCAATTTTCTTGCGGTGCGATCAGCACAACGTTTCGATCTGACAGAATCTCGAATCTTCACCCTATCGCCCGAATCTCAGCAAGTTCTAAGAGAAATGCAGCAAGGCGTAAAGGTTTGGGTGTTCTCGAACGATCGAAATCCTCAAGATGTCGATCTGCTAGAAAACTATCAGCGCAAAACTCCGAAATTTACCTTTGAGTACGTTGATCCAGAAACGAATCCGGGTTTAGCGCAAGCGTTTGGCATCAAGAATGCGGGTGATAATCGCGATGTATTTATCGAACTCCAATCGAGTAAACGCCGCCAATTTTTGCAAAGCATTTCCTCGCAAGTTCGACTCTCTGAAAATCGAGTCACTAATGGGATTTTGCAAATCACGAGCGATCGACGTTCCAAAGCCTATTTTGTTCAAGGTCACGGAGAAAAAGCACTCACAGATGGCGAAGGCGCAATTTCTAATTCTGTCAAAGCCTTAGAAGACAAAAACTTTACTAGCGAACCGCTCAATCTTGCACAGCTTGGAAAAGTTCCGTCTGATGCGTCGGTGGTTCTCGTCGTCGGTTCAACTCGCGCGTTAGCAGAAGGCGAAGTCAAAGCACTGCAAGATTACTCAAACCAAGGTGGAAATCTACTGATCGCGATCGATCCCAATGTTCAATCTGGACTTGATGCGTTTCTCAATCCTTGGGGAATTAAACTTGACGATCGCATTGCCATCAATGCACCTGAGCAGCAATTAACGAATGCAGGTCCCGCTGTCGCGGTCGTGACGCAATACGGAAGTCACCCGATCACCAAAGACTTTGGCAACGGCATTTCGTTTTACCCGATCGCGCGTCCGATCGAAATTACAACCACTCCCGGAGTTCAAGCCACTCCACTGCTTCTCACCGATCCGAAAAGCTGGGCAGAAACCAATATCAAAGAACAACCGCTAAAACTCGATGGCGGCGATCGACCGGGACCTTTAGCGATCGGGGTTGCTCTTGAGCGCACCGTTACCCCAACCGCTTCCCCCAGTCCAACCGCTTCTCCAAGCCCAACCGCTTCTCCAAGTTCCAAACCCGCTCGAATGGTCGTCTTTGGAAACTCTACCTTCATCGTGAATGGCTTTTTTAATCAACAACTCAACGGCGACGTTTTCCTCAATTCCGTAACTTGGCTCAGTCAAGACCAATTTCAACCACTCTCCATTCGCCCGAAGGAGGTGAAAAATCGCCGCATCGCCCTTAACAACGAGCAAGCAATGCTGATTGGATTTTTGGCACTCGCGATCGTTCCCTTATTCGGCTTCATCACTGCTGGCGCTGTCTGGTGGCAAAGACGCTAAAAAACCTGGAGATAGTATTATCTCCAGGCGCATAACGATAAATCCAAAGCGAATTACATTAAACCCAATTGAGCCAAAATGCCTTTTCCGGTCATTAACTCAGTCGCAAGACCGATCGCTAAACCCAGCATGGCTAAACGACCGTTCCAGTTTTCAGCAAAATCGGTAAACCCGAAAGTTCCTTTCTTATCCATTGTTGCTGCCTCTCGCAAAAGATAGAATAGTACCCATAAGTTAACATTTCTTAACTGAGATAGCAATCGTAAAACGCAAATGCAGGGCTTAAAGCGCTTTGATATTTCTTTGCGAATTTGATTGCGATCGGTCAAGGCTTTTCGCTTCGTTTCACTCCCGCCCTGAAATGAACGATTACTTTTCAAATACCCGCTTACGTCACCCTAAAACAAACTCTCCAGCTTTAACACCGGAGAGCCTGAAAAATCACTAAACTTCAGCTTAGCCAATCTTGATCAATTCCACATCAAATAACAGCGTCGAATTCGGCGGAATCGGACCAATCCCACGACTGCCATAACCCAACTCAGGCGGAATGACCAAATTTCGCCGACCGCCGACTTTCATCGTGCCGACTCCTTCATCCCAACCCTTGATCACTTGACCCACGCCAATTTTGAACTTAAACGGCTGACCCCGATCGCGCGAACTATCAAACTTCGTCCCATCGGTTAAAGTACCTGTGTAATGCACCGTCACCAGTTGACCCGCTTCGGGAGTTGCGCCCGTTCCTTCAACCACATCGGTATATTTCAACCCAGAAGCAGTCGTGACCGTATCTTTATTCTCAGGATTTGGAGTTGCCATAGGTTTAAGATCAGCAGCTTGAGCCACTTGAACAACAGGAACAGCTTCGGTTTCAGGTAAGCCAGCAGCGATCGCACTATCACGGGAACTCCCCGTAACCTGTGCCACAATCAGCACCACGACACACGCCACTATCAATCCGAAGCTGATCAAAATCTCTCTCATCGATCAGTCCTCTCAAATGTGCTTTTCAATTTTGACATTGAATCCTTACTTCCAGAGCTTATTTTCCAAATCGCGCAACTGGCGTTCTAAGCGATCGAGCCGTCCTCGCAGTTCGTCCATCTCAGCTTGGCGTGGAACACCCAGATCCATCAGTACATTACGAAGCTGCCGCTGCATCTGTACCTCAAATCCGCCTTGCTCGGTTTTTAATTGATTCATCAAATCATCGACAAAGCCCTTTGCTTGATCGGGGTTCAGCTTCCCTTCTTTGACCCATTGATCTCCGACTTCTTTCAGCTTTTCAGCTACGAGAGAAGTCGTCCCCACACCGAGCATGAGCAATTGCGTGATCCAATTATTGTTATCCATGATGTTTTGTGTAGCCTGATTCGGTTCAGCTTACGTCCATTGTGGCAAATCTCGATCGATCCGCGACAGGACGGTTTTCCGTCACAGTGGCACATCGAATGAGAGACTAGATCTATGACCAGCTTGCTGTAATTTTTCCGTGAATCATGTCAGACTCTCAAACGATTAGCGCTGCGGTTGCTGCACTTTATAATACTTATCCTTTTCCGCCAGAACCTTTGTTAGATGAGCCGCCACCCGGTTATAACTGGCGCTGGAATTGGCTTGCTGCTTATAGTTTTTGCACCGGACAAAAACCAAAACGTCAAGATATCCGAATTCTTGATGCAGGCTGCGGGACAGGGGTTGGAACTGAATACCTAGTGCATTTGAATCCTCAAACTCACGTGACGGGAATTGATCTCAGTGCAGGAGCATTATCGGTCGCGCGAGAACGATGTCAGCGATCGGGAGCTGATCGCGTCGATTTCCATCACCTCAGCCTTTACGATGCCGATCAGTTGTCAGGACAGTTTGACTTGATCAACTGCGTTGGGGTTCTGCACCATTTACCCGATCCGATTCGTGGAATTCGATCGCTCGCTACAAAAGTCGCCCCCGGTGGATTGATGCACATCTTTGTGTATTCAGAATTGGGGCGGCGTGAAATTCAACTGATGCAAGAAGCGATCGCGCTTTTACAATCCGATCGCTCAGATTACCGCGAAGGGGTTGCGATCGGGCGACAAATTTTCGCATCTCTGCCGCCAAATAATCGTTTGGTGCGTCGAGAGCAAGAACGCTGGTCGATGGAAAATACGCGAGATGAATGTTTCGCGGATATGTACGTGCATCCGCAAGAAGTCGATTACAACATTCACACTTTGTTCGAGTTGATTGATGCTTCGGGGTTGAAGTTTTTGGGCTTTTCTAATCCGCGCCAGTGGGAAGCCACACGATTGTTTAATCATCCTGAGTTGTTAGAGCGGGCGGAAAGTTTGAGCGATCGAGAAAGATACCGCTTGATCGAACTGCTCGATCCTGAATCGGTCACACACTACGAATTCTTCTTAGGTCGAGGTGAATTACCGCGATCGGATTGGAGTTCTGACGAAGCACTTTTGAATGCAATTCCTGAGCGCAGCCCTTGTATGGATGGTTGGGAAAGTCGCTGCTTATTTAACTACGACTACCAAATCATTAACTTGGCAGAAGATGAGTTTGAGTTTCTCAAAGCTTGCGATAAAAATCAGACGCGATCGGTAAAAGAAATTCTTACTGAGGTTGCAATTTCCTTGGATCGAGTGCGTTCAATGCAAGCCCAACAGTTAATCTTACTGAATCCGTAAGATTAATTCTCATTTGTGAAGGTACTCATTGCCATTCAGAAAACCTGTCATGAATACCTTCACAAAACTTGGACTGATTGCAATTGCGCCGCTTCTATTCAGTGCAACTGTAGGCACAATTCCCACTGCGCAAGCTCAATCGACCCTAACTCAGACTCAATCTAATCCCAGAACGGTCGTTGATCAGTTTTATCGATCGTATGTCTCTAAAAAGCAAGTCTGGAAAGACCTCAAAGACCTAATCGACCCTGCAACCTACAATCAACTCAGCCACGTTGAAATGTTTGATGTTGAGCCTTTCACAGATGCTCAGGTTCGGACTTGGAGTTACACGATCGGTACACCTCGCGTCAAAGCCAACATAGCCGAAGTACCAATTCGATTGATGATCGGATTACGCCGATCAGAAGCACCTCGTAACTTAACGATCGTCCTTTGCAGAAATAGCGATCGTTGGCAAATCCGCAATGTTATCTACTCCTCAAAGCCTTTACCATCCGGCGAACCAAACGATTTGCTCCATCTTTGGAAGCCGAAAAAAGCTGCCCTCTCTGAAGCGCAAGTGCTTGATCTCATTAATGCTCTATCTGAAGTTAAGCAAATGCGGCAAGCTGTCGAGAACTATCAGGGCGAAAAACTCAAATTAGGAATTAGCATCGACGAGTCAGCAACCGCAGTCAATCCAGTTGCAACTGTTGGCGTGTACGGATATCACACGGATCATAGAACGACACTTCAGCGATTTTTGGTTAATGCTCAAACTCAAGAAATTCAAGTTGTCGATCGGGTAAATGGTCGATCGATATAGTTAGTTGATTTAACAACGCATATGCAGAGATCGCCCCGCATTCATTCACAACCAAAAGAGAGATCGTCTAACTTCGATTTGGCTTTCCTCGATTGAAGAACAAGTCAAGTCAGTTGAACGATCGCTTTCCTTATCTCAATCGATATCGAGTCAACACACTCATCGACAAACTTGACCCCGGCATCGGAATAATCGCACTATGACAAAATGACTTGCGACTGCCAATCGCGAAAAATGAATGTCAGCCTAATCGATGAAGTCTCGAATCATATCCGGGGTCTCCCGATTATCTGACATGATTGGACGATCGCCATCCACGGGAAGCGTTTTGCGAATTTGAGCTTCATTCGCTGCAATCGGTCGTTCGCCATCGTCGTAGATCACCTTTTCCACATCTAAATCGCTCCGATCAATCGGGCGATTGCCATCAATTTCCAAGGATTTATCACTCTCTAATGGATCGGCTGCAATCGGACGGTTGCCATCAACTGAGATCGTGCCGCGTACATCAACGCGATCTGCCACGACCGGACGATTACCATCAATCGGCAAAACCTTTTGAATTTCAAGCTTACTGGCATCGATCGGGCGATTGCCATCGACCTGAAGCACTTTGGCATCCTGCTGGTCTTCCTCTAAAGGAGTCACGGCGCTATCATCTGTATGCTCCTGCTGTGTACTCACCGTTCAATCTCCTAATCTTTAATAGCAGTGTTCTACTTTTAACGACTTAATTGATTGCCAAACACCTATCTAATGGGCGGTTTTGTTGAGCTATGTTTTACGAGAACTCGATCGCGCTCAACGCTACGATCGCACTCCACCCTACCCAGCACACAACGGTTACTTTCGATCGTCCTCACATTAGAGATCCTTTTATTCTTAATCAATAAAATCCCCCTGCCAAAAGTCATTAAGTATTATTACCTCCACGTGATATGATGATTCGTGGTTATTCATTGTTGGGATCGCGCTGCGCTCGGTTCTCCGAAACGCTCGGATATCAATCGACTCCGGTCGCTATCATGGCAATGTAGACCTAACTTTGGAGCCGCGCCTGCTATGGAAGAAACGATCCAAACTGGTACAGAAACACCAGAGCCAAGTGCGTCAATGGCTGACTATTATCGACTCCAAAACGAGTTGTTAATCACAACCATTGTTCTCACGGGTTTAATATTCTTCCCCGTCTGGTATTTCTACTCACTCAACACTGCTCTCAATTATTTAATTGGAGCGTGTACAGGTGTGGTTTACTTAAAGTTATTAGCACGAAATGTAGAGCGCCTCGGTACGGAGAAACAACAGATCAGCAAAACACATTTAGCGATTTTCGCGGGCGTGATCATCGTCGCCACCCAAGTCAAAGAACTCCATGTGTTACCTGTATTTCTGGGATTTTTAACGTACAAAGGAACCCTACTCGTGTACACCTTGCGAACTCTATTCACGCCTGATCAAACTCAGAGTTAAGTAATAGAAATTCGCAGAAAAATATTGCTCCTTGAATCTGGGAAAAGCCGCCTGAACTGAAATGCTAAATTTCCTCGACGCTCCCAACGTTTTACCGATCGCCAACCTAGAGGTAGGTCATCATCTCTATTGGCAAATTGGCAATCTAAAGATTCATGGGCAGGTTTTTATCGTCTCCTGGATTGTGATCGGGCTATTGGTCGGAGCCTCAGTGCTGGCGACCCGCAACCCGCAACGCATTCCAAAAGGCGTTCAGAACTTGATGGAGTACGCGCTAGAGTTTGTGCGGGAGTTGACCAAAAACCAGCTCGGTGAAAAAGAGTACCGTCCCTGGGTTCCCTTCGTTGGAACCCTGTTTCTGTTCATCTTTGTCTCCAACTGGTCAGGCGCACTCGTCCCCTGGAAGCTGATTAAGCTCCCAGAAGGCGAACTCGCTGCCCCCACAAATGACATCAACACCACGGTTGCATTAGCGCTCTTAGTGTCGCTGGCATATTTCTACGCAGGCTTCAGTAAGAAAGGCTTGGGCTACTTTGCGAAGTACGTTCAGCCGACTCCGGTTCTCCTGCCCATTGCGATCCTAGAGGACTTTACCAAGCCGCTTTCCCTCAGCTTCCGACTTTTTGGCAACATCTTGGCGGATGAGTTGGTGGTCGGTGTATTGGTGCTTCTAGTGCCACTGTTTGTTCCCTTACCTGTGATGCTGCTGGGTTTATTTACCAGTGCAATTCAGGCGCTTGTGTTTGCAACGCTTGCGGGTGCTTACATTCATGAAGCACTCGAGGGTCACGGCGAAGAAGAACACGCGCCGTAGACCCGTTTTGATCTGTTCACCGTATTCAACTCAAAGGAAAGAACTATGAATCCTACCATTGCTGCTGCTTCTGTCATCGCTGCTGCACTCGCGATCGGTCTTGCTGCAATTGGACCTGGTATCGGTCAAGGTAACGCTTCGGGAGAAGCCGTTGCAGGGATCGCTCGTCAGCCTGAAGCAGAAGGAAAAATCCGGGGTACGTTGTTGCTGACCCTCGCGTTCATGGAATCGCTGACCATCTACGGTCTTGTGATCGCGCTGGTCTTGCTGTTCGCGAACCCCTTCGCATAAGTATGAAGTCTGAGATCTGGATCGTAATCCAGATCTCGCTTTCTTATTCATCTTCATCCTTCTCCTAATCATGTTTGATTTTGATGCAACGCTGCCGTTGATGGCGGTGCAATTTTTACTGTTAGTCGCAGTGTTGAATATCGTGTTCTTCAAACCATTAACCAAAGTGGTCGAAGATCGTAACGATTTCATTCGGGGCACTGAAGCAGATGCGAAAGAGCGATTGGCAAAATCTGAAGCGTTAGCGAAACAGTACGAAACTGACCTCGCAGAATCACGCCGAGCTTATCAAAGCACGATCGCCCAAGCTCAAGCCGAAGCGAATCAAATCGCAGCCCAGAAAATTGCAGCGGCACAACAAGAAGCACAACAACAGCGGGAACAAACTCAACGGGAGTTAGACCAGCAGAAACAAGAAGCTCTACAAACGCTAGAGCAACAAGTAGATGCCTTAAGCCGTGAAATTCTAGACAAATTATTAACTGGAGTTTAGCGAAGCTGCTGGTTAATCAGAGCGACCCGATTAGTCTAAGTTCCCCGTCCGGTTTGGGATAGTCACGCGCAGTTTTGGAAGAATGTCATGGAAATGTATTTGCGACTAGCCAGCGGAGTGATTCACCCGCTCTTGGCAGAAGCAGAGGGGGGCGGTTTCGGATTCAACTTCGATATTCTCGAAACCAACCTGATTAACCTCAGCATCGTGATTGCGATCGTGGTTTACTTTGGACGCGGTTTTCTCGGTAAAACCTTGACCGAACGCCGCACCGCGATCGAGACTGCGATTTCAGAAGCAGAAGCCCGCAAGAAGACCGCCGCCGCAGCCCTGGCTGAACAGCAGCAGAAGCTTGCTCAAGCACAACAAGAAGCCGCAAAGATTCGTGCTGATGCGGAAGTTGCTGCGAAAAAGTCCAGCGATGAGATTCTCGCGAAAGCCGAGCAAGATATCGTCCGGATGCGTGAAACCGCAGCGGCAGATCTCTCCTCCGAGCAAGAGCGCATCATCAACGAGCTGCGTCAGCGAGTGGCAGCAATGGCACTTCAACGCGCAGAAGGCGAACTGCCGGGACGCTTGAATGATCAGTCTCAGCAGCGGTTAGTCGATCGCAGTATTGCGTTATTGAGCGAGGGGTAAAGCGATGGCAGACAATATTTTAAGGTCAGAAGTTTTAGATCCCTACGCTCAAGCATTCATGTCTTTGGGCAAGTCGAATGATCTCGTCGATCGCTTCGGTGAAGATGTCGGAAATATTCTCGACACGCTGAACGCTTCGCAAGACCTAAAGGACTTTGTGGCAAACCCTCTAGCCAAAGGCGACCTCAAGAAAGAGGTGTTGTCTCAGGTGTTTGGTGAAGCGGTGCATCCGTTTACGCGCAACTTCATCATGCTGCTTGTCGATCGACGAAGAATCATCTTTCTTGAAGGCATTTGTCAGCAGTACCTCAAACTGTTGCGACAATTGAGACAGGCGGTTTTGGCAGAAGTCACTTCGACGGTTGAACTCAACGAAGATCAGAAGAATGCGATTCGCGACAAAGTGAGAGCGATGACCAATGCCAACTCCGTAGATATCGAAACCAAGATTGATCCAGAGCTAATTGGTGGTGTGATCATCAAAGTGGGTTCGCAAGTTATTGATGCGAGTCTGCGCGGTCAACTGCGTCGGCTTACGCTCCGGCTGACCAGTTCAAACTAAATTTCCCCTTTTTTCCTTCTCTCATCCTTTCACAGAGGTTTCCAATGGCAGCAATCAGACCAGACGAAATTAGCAATATTATTCGCCAGCAGATCGAAACATACGATCAAGGCGTGAAAGTCTCCAATGTAGGAACCGTGCTGCAAGTCGGTGACGGCATCGCGCGGATCTATGGCTTGGACAAGTGTATGTCGGGCGAACTGGTGCAATTTGAAGATGGTTCCGTCGGTATGGCGTTGAACCTTGAAGAAGATAATGTCGGTGCGGTCTTGATGTCCGACGGTCGCAGCATCCAAGAAGGAAGCTCCGTCACTTCAACCGGACGGATTGCTCAAATTCCTGTGGGCGAAGCCATGATCGGTCGTGTGGTCGATGCTTTGGCACGTCCTTTAGACGGGAAAGGCGACATCAATACCAGCGAGACTCGCCTGATCGAATCAATGGCTCCGGGTATCATCGCGCGGAAGTCGGTGTGTGAGCCGATGCAAACCGGAATTACTGCGATCGACTCCATGATTCCGATCGGTCGGGGTCAACGAGAATTGATCATTGGAGACCGTCAAACCGGAAAGACCTCGGTAGCAGTAGACACGATTCTGAACCAAAAAGGTGAAGATGTCATCTGTGTGTATGTTGCGATCGGTCAAAAGGCTTCGACCGTTGCCAACATTGTGCAAGTGCTACAAGACCGGGGCGCGATGGAATATACGATCGTCGTTGCAGCAAACGCAAACGATCCAGCGACCCTGCAATATTTCGCACCTTACACGGGTGCAGCTTTGGCAGAGTACTTTATGTACAAAGGCAAAGCAACTTTGGTCATTTATGATGACTTGTCCAAGCAAGCTCAGGCTTACCGTCAAATGTCGCTGTTGCTGCGTCGTCCACCAGGACGTGAAGCCTATCCGGGAGATGTGTTCTATGTTCACTCCCGCTTGCTCGAACGTGCAGCAAAACTCAGCGATGAGCTTGGTGGCGGCAGCATGACTGCACTTCCAATCATCGAAACCCAAGCAGGTGATGTCTCCGCGTACATTCCGACCAACGTAATTTCGATTACCGATGGTCAGATCTTCTTGTCTTCTGACTTGTTTAACGCAGGTCTTCGCCCCGCTGTGAACGCTGGTATTTCGGTATCACGTGTGGGTTCAGCGGCACAAACCAAGGCAATGAAGAAAGTTGCGGGTAAGGTGAAACTGGAGCTTGCACAGTTCGCAGAATTGGAAGCATTTGCACAGTTTGCATCTGACTTGGATAAATCCACCCAAAACCAACTGGCACGCGGTCAACGTCTGCGAGAAATTCTCAAACAGCCGCAATACGCGCCACTATCCGTTGCAGAGCAAGTTGCGGTGATCTACTCCGGCATTAACGGCTACTTGGATGATATTCCAGTGGATAAAGTCACGACCTACGTGAAGAACCTGCGTGAGTACCTAAAGACGGGCAAACCTAAGTATCTTGAAATCGTTCAAGGTCAAAAGGTGTTGAGCGATGAAGCTGAATCGCTGCTCAAAGAAGCGATCACCGAAACGAAGCAAACCTTGATGGCAGCAGCTTAAAACAGTTTTAGGTTTTGGATTCTAGATCACTCTAGAATCCAAAACCTAAGCTCTAAAATCTAAAATCGTTTCAAATTATGGCAAACCTAAAATTTATTCGCGATCGCATTCAGTCGGTCAAGAATACCAAGAAGATTACGGAAGCGATGCGGCTGGTGGCAGCGGCGAAAGTGCGTCGGGCACAAGAACAAGTCACCGCCACTCGTCCGTTTGCCGATCGCCTAGCGCAAGTGTTATATGGCTTGCAAGCGCGATTGAGATTTGAAGAAGCGGATTTGCCGCTGTTGAGAAAGCGCGATGTTCAAACGGTTGGTTTGCTCGTGATTTCGGGAGATCGAGGATTGTGCGGCAGCTATAATGCCAGCGTGATTCGCCGGGCTGAAAATCGTGCCCAAGAACTCAAAGCTGAAGGCATCGACTATAAGTTAGTCATCGTGGGACGCAAAGCCGCGCAGTACTTCCAACGCCGGGATTATCCGATCGTCGAAACCTACGCAGGCTTAGAGCAGATTCCTACCGCAGCAGAAGCAGCACAGATTGCGGATGTCGTGTTGTCCCAGTTCTTATCGGATAGTGTCGATCGAGTAGAGCTAATCTACACGAAATTTGTGTCCTTGATTGCATCTCGCCCGGTGGTTCAAACCTTGTTACCGCTCGATCCACAAGGGTTGGAAGTTTCTGATGATGAAATTTTCCGGCTTACGACTCGTGGCGGACAACTCCAAGTTGAGCGCGAACGAGTAGCGGCTCCTGAAGTGCAAAATTTCCCGCAGGACATGATCTTCGAGCAAGATCCGGTACAGATTCTTGATGCGCTGTTGCCGTTGTATCTGAATAATCAATTATTGCGATCGCTGCAAGAGTCAGCAGCGAGTGAGTTGGCAGCGCGGATGACGGCAATGAACAACGCAAGTGATAACGCGAGTAACTTGATTGGTTCGCTCACGTTGTCTTACAACAAGGCACGTCAGGCGGCAATTACTCAAGAACTGTTGGAAGTGGTTGCGGGTGCGGATGCGCTGACTTAAGTCAGTTCTCCAAATTGATACGAGCGTCCGAATTCCTCCGGACGCTTTTTGATGGGCACTTTTAGCAGGTATAAACTGCTCTTAATCGGGCGTGAGACTGATACTCATGAGAAATATTGGCTCAAGTTATACCAAATCTCCAAAACCAGACTACAGATGATATAACTCAAGTGTTGCAT
>PSLO01000077.1:0-21239 GCA_040289665.1 Leptolyngbya sp. ERB_1_1
ACCCCTTAGCAAGGACATCCGCCCTTGGGGCGGTCACACTCATCAAGCCACCAGCTTTGCTGGGGGTGTCTGACTGCTTCGCAAAAATCTCTAACCACTCTTGCGCCAGCTTGTACTCGATCCGACCTTCAAATCGAGACGCGATCGGTAACGCTAACAGCTTTGCTCGATCGTACGGAATTGAATCTCGTACCTGCATTGCTCGTTCTGCGACGTTGATTACACCCGATAAACTTTGCTCATTTGCAGTAAATAAAAGCACTAACAAATCAGGCAGTTGAATCGTACAAATTCCACCAATATCAGTAATTCCAGTGCGACTATCGAGTAAAACAAAATCAAATTCTTTCTTCCAATCTTGGCGAAGTGTTTCTAAAAAGTTGCCTAAATCTTGCGTTTCATAAAGCGTTTTCCAGTCCAACCGTTGCATCCGTTGAACATAAGAATCATCTTGAATTCCTGCACTGATGAATTGGATCGGCTCTTTCACATCAGGCAACCGGACAGGCGTGAGAAACGCTCGCCAATTTGGATTTTCTCGATCGACATATGCCTGAATTAGCTCGGTTAAACCCGGAAACTTTTGCTGAATCCAAGGCTGAAAGTATAAATGCAATCCTGGCGCTTCGAGATCCCAATCGACACACAGCACACGATAGCCCCACCTCGACAACAACGCTACAACACTCGCTAATACAAGCGTGCGTCCTACCCCGCCTTTATACGAATAGAACGTGACGATGCTTCCTTCTCTCATTAGAACCTCGGCAGCTTCATCGTGATCGTGGGATTGGCAACAGGCTGAACGATCGGGAAGTCCGGGTGCCACTCAGGAGCGGACTGAATCATCAGCCATAATTCCTCTGAAATTTTTTGGACTTCCTGTTCTAATTCTATGTAAGCCTGAGTTTCTGAAAACGCGCGAGCTGAACTATTCCATTTTTTCAGGTCTTTCTGCTGCGTGGCTTTAGCTTCCGGCGGAAAATGTTTCCCATCGGAAAACACGATCGAGTAAATCAATCCCCCCGGTTGCTCAACCGTTTTGAAGTTCCACAATCGCTCTCGTTCTCTCATGCTGTGCCATTCTGCCAAACACCACTCCGATCGGAAGTAACTTGGCGACAAAATCGCAACGAGACAGCGCGACGATTGCAGCGCTTGTGAAAGTCTGGCTGACCAGTTTGACCCGGTTTCAATTCCGTCTTTATCGATGAAAATTTTGGAGTCGCGCGGGATGATCTCAGGCAACCACTGCTTGAGAAGCGGGTAAAAATACTGACTTACCCATTCGCCAACTGGGGCAGCGTGGCGGTAGCTCAAGAAAATGTCATATTTGTAGGTCATTCGAGAATCGTGCAGATCAGAAAGACTATCTCTACTTAACGACTAAATTTGATTTTGTACAACTTTAAATCAGAACGCTGTATGATGTGCCAGATACCGGGGTAGGGATTTTCACGGATCATCGGAGGCGAGAATGACTTATACGATCGCGATGACAAACATGAAAGGCGGAGTCGGCAAAACAACGCTGTCAGTGAACTTGGCGACTTGTCTAGCAAAGTTTCATCAAAAGCGAATTCTTTTAGTCGATCTAGATACTCAAATCAGTGCAACACTCTCGTTGATGCCTCCTGCGGATTTTGCTAAACTTCGCAACGATAAGCGCACCCTCAGACATCTAATTCATCGTGCAATCTCTTCAGATCCTCAACTGCCGCAAATTGTGCCGGATACCATTCATAAATACGTTTGTCAGTTGAAAGGCTTTGATTTGTTGCCAGGTGATATCGACTTATACGATGAGTTTTTGGTTTCTCAACTGTTACATAAAACAGCGGTTCAAAAGAGCGGAGTTGATTTTGAACAGGTTTGGAACGGGTTTGAAAAGAATTTAATTCAGAAGATTTTAGACCCGATCGCAAAAGATTATGATCTAATCTTGCTCGATTGCGCTCCGGGGTATAACTTGATTACTCGGAGTGCGTTGCTTGCTAGTAATTTCTATTTAATTCCTGCAAAACCTGAACCCCTTTCGCTGGTCGGAATTCAACTTTTAGAACGTCGCATTAATAAGCTAAAAGAAACGCATAAAACAGATACGACTCAAGTGGAATTAGAGTTATTGGGAATTGCGTTTTCGCTATCTGGAAATCTGTTAACCAGTCGTTATCATGGGCAAGTGATGAAACGATTAAACGAAGATTTTAGCGAAGCGAAGTTATTCAAAACACGGATTCCTTCTGATGTAAATGTGTCGAAAGCGATCGATAGTTTTATGCCCGTTGTATTAGCAAATCCGGGGACTGCGGGATCGAGAGCCTTTGCAATGATGGCTCAAGAAGTGCTGCAAAAACTATCTGTTCTGACCCGCACGAATCAAGCTTTACAGAAGAAGATGACACTGGCAACTTTAGATTGATGTTATTCGAGATGCACCAGTTCATCGAGTCCTTCATCTAGTGCTGGGGGTGCTCCGTGCAGACGACGCGCCATTCGATAAATCACATCTTCTGGAACAGAGCGCGATCGCAGTCGATTTCGCTCTAAACACACTTCGATCGACGGATTGATCCAAATTCCTGTAATGTGCGTGAAGCCAGATTTTCGAGCCAGCGTGATCGCTGCTCTTCTTTGCTTTCTAACTGCATTCGTGGCATCGTAAATCGCAAATTCAATTTCACCGGATGCGATCGCATTTACTGCTTGCTGAAACTGCGATCGAACTTCCAGCCAGATTTTTAACCAACTCCCTTGAATTACCTCTTCGCCAAACAGTTGAGCGCGGATTGCATCGGTTGAAATAATGCGCGAATGAAGAGAGCGAGCAAACGTCGATTTGCCGCTCCCTGGTAAGCCGATCAGCAGAATTAAACGAACCTTAGATGATGGTTCCGTCGGGAATGATCGCACCTTTCAGCGTAACAACAATACCGCTGCGAATGTAGAAACCAAGACTTTCTCGATCGGCTTCCTGAACCCGATCTTTATTCACAATTTGAACGTTGCAGCCGATGTGAGCGTTTTTATCGATAATCGCACGGCGGATGATCGTGTCAGACCCAATACCGAGCGGAACGTTTGGACTGGTGCAATCGAGCCCAGATTGACGTTCGGCATGACCTTCGTAGAAGTCAGCTCCCATAATCAGCGTATCTTCGATCACCGAATTGGCTTCGATTCTCGATCGAACTCCCAACACCGAATGATGCACACGGCAGTTTTTCAGAATACAGCCTTCACCGATGATCGATTCTGTGACGTGCGAATCCATGAATTTGCTCGGCGGAAGAAAACGCTGGCGAGTGTAAATCGGCGCTCTTTCGTCGTAGAAACTAAAGGGCGGATACGGTTGTTGAGTCAGGGCAAGATTTGAATCGTAAAAGGCTTCGATCGTTCCGATATCTTCCCAGTAATCGTTAAACAGATAGGCTTGAACGTTATAAGTACTGGCAGAATTCGGGATGATCTCTTTTCCGAAGTCGGTTTGATTGGGTGCTTCTTTCAACAGCTTCTCAAGGACTTCTCGCTTGAAAACATAGATCCCCATTGAGGCAATGTAGGGACTCTGGAGCGCTTCTTCAGCGGTTAAGCCCAGAACTGACGTATCGACCTGCATCGCTTTCAGTGCGTCCCCTTTCGGTTTTTCGCTGAAATCGACCACTCGCCCAGATTGGTCGATTTTCATCAAGCCAAAGTCCGAGGCACGGGATTCGTCCATTGGCACAACCGACAGCGTAATGTCTGCTCCGGTATCCCGGTGGCGCTGAACAAACTCGCGATAATCCATGCGGTACAGATGATCGCCGGATAGAATTAAATATTCATCAATGTCCCATTCTTGAAACAGCCAAACATACTGTCGAACCGCGTCGGCGGTTCCTTGGAACCAGTTTGGATTTTCGGCGGTTTGTTGAGCAGCTAGAACTTCGACAAATCCCTCGTTAAATCCAGAGAAATTGTAAGCGCGGCTCAAGTGGCGATTAAGAGAAGCTGAATTAAATTGAGTTAGAACATAGATCTTAAAAATTTCGGAATTGATGCAGTTACTCACTGGAATATCGATCAGTCGATATTTTCCGGCTAGTGGTACGGCTGGCTTTGCCCGTTGTTTTGTCAACGGATATAGTCGGGTTCCAGCACCCCCTCCTAGGATTATTGCTAATACCTTTTTCACAAAATAACCTCGCACTTCACCAACTCCCATCATTAGTGTCTGCTTGGATGGCAAAGTTGACAAGGGGTTTGAGGAAGAGAATTGGAATTGGGGATCGATCGAGAAAAATTTTTTAAAGTGTTTGCAATCTGCGATACATCAGCAAATCGAAAATCGAGAGTAATGCTAACTTTAGAGTGATGTAAATCCTGGTAAATCAGCCTTGAATGCTCTGCGACGGACACCTTTATATGAGTTAGCGATCGAGCTAAATGCTCGGATGACCGGATTTTCCGGTTGGGAAATGCCTGTACAGTTCAGCGGAATTACCCAAGAGCATCATGCTGTGCGATCGGATGCAGGAATGTTTGACATTTCACACATGGGCAAATTTACGATCATCGGTAAAGCGGTGCTGCCCCAAATTCAGCGTCTTGTGCCTTCAGACTTGAGCCGCCTGCAACCGGGACAGGCTCAATACACGGTGCTGCTGAATCCACAGGGCGGGATCATCGATGATTTGATCTTTTATTTTCAGGGTGACGATCGCTGGTTAGTAATTGTGAACGCGGCGACAACTCAGAAAGATCGCGATTGGCTGTTAGCGAATCTAGATGGAGTCGAGTTCACTGATCTTTCGGATGCTCAAGCGTTGATTGCGGTACAGGGTAAGAAAGCGGTTGAACACTTGAGCGCGATCGTCGATCAAGATCTTGCCGCACTCAAACCATTCGGGCATTTAGAGGGAACGATTCTCGGTTATTCTGCATTTCTAGCCCGCACTGGGTATACCGGAGAAGATGGATTTGAAGTCATGCTTGATCCGGAGGGCGCGATCGAACTTTGGCGATCGCTCTTAAAGTCCGGCGTAACTCCTTGCGGACTCGGAGCGCGGGACACCTTGCGATTAGAAGCAGCAATGGCGCTTTACGGGCAAGACATTAATGATTCGACCACGCCACTAGAAGCGGGATTGGGGTGGCTTGTGCATCTCGACACGAAAGGTGATTTTATTGGACGATCGATCCTCGAACACCAAAAGCAAAACGGTGTCAAACAGCGACTCGTCGGTTTACAAATGCAAGGACGGAATATTGCACGTCACGATTATCCGATTTTTTCAGACGGGGAAAAGGTGGGAATTGTAACCAGTGGGACATTAGCCCCGACGGTGGGACAAGCGATCGCGCTTGGTTATGTGCCGACTGAGTTATCGAAGCCTGGACAACAAGTAGAAATCGGCATTCGCGGAAAAAACTATAGCGCGATCGTCGTGAAGCGTCCGTTCTACCGCGCAACGAAATAGAATGGAAAGTGCAATTTGACCCCTGATCGCTCATGGCATTTGAATACCCCGACACTCTGAAATATACCGACTCTCACGAATACGCCAAACTCGATGGTGATACAGCCACGATCGGGATTACGGCATTCGCGATCGACCAGCTTGGCGATATTGTGTTTCTGGAATTACCAGAGCCAGGTGAAACGGTGCAGAAAGGCGAGAACTTTGGCACGGTGGAATCAGTGAAGGCGGTGGAAGATTTGAAATCTCCGGTAAGCGGTACGGTGCTGGAGGCGAATGCAGAAATGGTGGATGCGCCAGAAAAATTGGTCGATGGTCCTTACACGTCAGGATGGTTGATTAAGGTGCAAGTTAGCGATCCGTCGGAGCTAGATGGCGCAATGTCAGCCGATGCGTATCGCGGCATGGTTGAAGGGAGTTAAAATCACGCCAGTTTGATCTGAATTTGCGTGATACAGAGTTGAGTTTGCATGACACAGTGTTTTGCGAAGCGATCGCTGTGTTGGGTTTATAAAACTCTGTATTCACCTTTTCAGTCATTCTGTTTTATGAAGCGATCGCTGTGTTTACTTCATGAAACTCTTTACTTGGTTTGTGTGACACAGGGTTTTGTCGTGCGATCGCAGTGATAGATTGAGCGATCCTGTTAGGGCAGAAGTTCAAAGCTTCATCCTTGTGAGGTGAGATCCTGATGCAGAATTTCCTCGGATTGGGTTGCAAGATCGGGCGATCCTGCAAATAAACCGATTAAAGGATCAGAAGCTGGAAAACTTTCGGCTTGAGAAGTTTGATACAACAGTTCTTCATCGCGTTGAGATAAATCAGTGCGATCGCTGTTGCCCATTCCGATCGATTGAGATTGACGATTCTGCAGGATGAAATCTTGTACCGCAGTTTGAATCAGTTCATCGCGCGATCGTCCGGTTTGTTTGGCAATTGCTTCGAGTGCAGCGATCGTTTCTGGGGGTAGGGATAAAATTGTTTCTTCCATTGAGATTCACCTCCAGCTTAATTTTAGTTCTGAAACAGTGTTCGCGACTGTTGGTGATTCCATTTCCGAACCTCCGCCCAATCCAGAATCTAAAATCACTTCGCTGTCCGCTCTTTTTCCCAACTTTCACTGCGCTTCACACTGGGATTGCTCGGTTTTCTGGTTGGGATCGCTGAGGATGTATTGCTCTGAGGCGCTGACAGGCGCGACGCAGGGGGCAGTCGCGGTTGAGGTCGATGCGGTGGAGAGTGACGATCGACCATTCAGAGTCGGGGAGCGGTGCGCCTAAATAAGAGGGTGGAGAGACGATTGCGACGATCACACTATGGAAAAGTTCTGTAGATATCCTTACGATGGGCAATTCGTTCGCAGACGAGAACTTGTGCATCTTTGTCCAGCGTAATCCCAATCCGATAATCACCTACGCGGATTTTATAGTTGTTAGAATAGCCTTTCAGTTTCTCCAAGTGTCCCAATTCAAAGGGATTTTCTGACTCCAGTTCCTCGAAAACAATGGGTTCTACTCGCTCTTGAATATCGATCGGCAAAGCAGCTAACTCTTTCAGAAAGCGTTTTGTGTATTCAACAGTCCACATACTGCTTGCCTGTGAGTGAGTGATAGTACTTTAAGGCTTCTGCTTTAGAGAGTCGCTCTGGTTCGTCCGAGTCTTCCATCAGTTTGACTAGCCCATAGTTTTCTAGGATTTCTTCAATTTGCTCGAAATCCGCGAGCGCAATTTGTACCGCAACGGGGCGTTGGTTTTCGTCAAGCACGTAATGCTTTTGGATATCCAGCATATTAGTGTTTCCTGGAGAGTGGTTCTTCTATTATGCTGCCATCGCGCTCCACCATCGAGATGATCCGCTGTGAATTGTAAGGTGCGATCGCGCTCAGATTTGGGGGACGATCGCTCAACCTTCCCTAATCCAAAATTACTTTGCGGTTCGCTCTTTTTCCCAACTTTCGCCTAACTGCCTTTCACATTGGGATTGCTCGGTTTTCTGGTTGGGGTCGCTGAGAATGTAGAGCTTGAGGCGTTGACAGGCGCGGTGCAGGAGGCGGTCGCGGTTGAGGTCGATGTGGCGGCGGTTAACATCCCCTAATTAACCTAATTAATGAGTCAATGCAGCCGCATCACAAAAGTGGATCTTGATGGCTCGTATTTAGACATCAAGAGACTTGCGAAAGCTTCTCCTGTCCGCTCAGATAGGTTGAATGGCTGAAAATTAAAATTGACTACGCTTTACCAAACACCCGTTTCACACTTGGGGTGAAAAGATAGTACAAAATCAAGCCGTAGATTACAATTGCAACGACACCTATAGGGAGAGTCTGTGAACTCCCCAACAGAACCAGACTGGAAAGAATGCCAGGGATTTGAACCAATATGCCATATATCCATGCCCAAGGCTTTAATGCCAAAGCCCCAAAACCAAAAATGAGGTTCAGAACACCTATTATCAATCCAAAAATATTACCACCGAAAACGGATAGTAAGCTAACAACACCACCGATGATTGCCAGCCAAGCGAGAATCGTAACACCCTTCGGTCTTTGAGATGCAGTCATGACTTTTCCCTGAAAACTATTTGTACTTAACAAAGCATTGCTTGTCTCATATCCCATCACTTTGTGAAAGACCTCCTTACCTTGACTTAAAAAGTACTCACACGATCGCCATCGCTATCCGAAATCCGATAACGTTAAGGCGAAAATCTGGTGTATATCTGATCCGAGAAGCCGATCGGCAACTCCGAGCGTTGTAGTCCCAAGAACCACCCCGCAAAACTCTAGATTGACTTTCATCATCAGAAAGCCATGCCTGACTATCAGAAGGCGCACCTTCATAGTTGTTATGCCAATGGTCGGCACACCACTCCCAAACATTCCCGTGCATATCGTATAGCCCAAAATTATTAGCAACTTTGAAACGACCGATATCAGAAGTTTGATTCAAAAGTGCCTTAGTAAAGAAAGTAATGGCATTCCCTGAATTAAAGTTAGCTACGGTTTCAGGTAGTGCTTCACCAAAATGAAAGGCTGTAGAGGTTCCTGCACGACAGGCATATTCCCACTCTGCTTCAGTGGGCAAACGAAAGGTACGCCCAGTTTTTTGTGAAAGGCGATCGCAAAACTCCACCGCTTCATACCAGGAGACTTGCTCGATCGGACGGTTATTTCCCTTAAAGTTAGCTGGCTCAGGATTGAGGTGGAGGTTAACTCTGGGCAAGTCAACAATAGCCCGCCATTGCGCCTGAGTCACCGAGAACTGCCCGATGAAAAAGGGCGGGAGTGTTACGCTGTGTTGTGGCTGTTCATGCTTCTCGGATTTTGGCGCATCCTTTGGAGAACCCATCCGAAACTCTCCGCTTGGGACTGACATCATATTCAAGAGAACACCATTTCCCAAATCAAGTGAAAAACCCTCTGCCTGCTTACGGCTACGGCTGGTTTCTTTAGTCTGGGCATCAGCTGTTACAACCTCAAACTCATAAGGTTGAGTTTTGAATACGGATTGAGAGGGATCAGCCGTCGAGCTTATTTTTGACTGTTGGTCTGTCTGTTGCTCTTCGTTTCGTCGCTGTTGCTGTTGGCGCTGTTGTTCTATTTCTTGTTCTGCTTGTCTCTGCCGCTCTATTTCCTGTTGCTGCTCTTGCTGTCTTAGATTTTCTGCATCTATCTCTGCTTGCTGTTGTCTTCTTTGTTCTAACTGCTGTTTTTTCTCATAATTGGCTTTTGCTTCTGCCAAAATCGGCTCTTCAACTCGCTCAACATCCTCTGCTTTCAACCCTAAATCTCTCTGACGAAGCTCCAGATCCTTTTGGATCTTTTCACTAAAAGGGTAAAGCCCTTGATCAATGACCTTAATGAGCGTTTGTCGATATCGATTTAGGTTCTCAAAATATTTCTTATAAGGCTCATGGGCGCGAGCTTCCCAGTGTTGAGCCTCTTCTGCGGTTAAACCCAATTCATCGCGAAGTTCATCCAAGGTATCACGTTCGATTATGGAAATAGTATCCCCATTGGAGAGAATCTCCTCAACCTTTTTAACATATTGGCTAACTGCGGCTTTTTTCTGTTCCAGCTTTTGCTTCTGGTTCTCTAGAAAAATCTTTGCTGCTGTTTTGATTCCCTGTGTAACACTGACAAAAGCTTCATCTTGATTTGCCCAAGTTGTTACAGGTTTAGCATCCTTAGGAAAAGCCTGTAGCTTTGCAAAAGGAGCATCGCTCCAATCAAACGGGCGTAGAATAACGGGAACTACATATGCATCTCTTGACTCATGTCGCTGTATTGCTTGTGGAATTTCTACATCACGGCAATACTTAAGAGGCAATAAAATCTGGACTGATCAGTAAGAGAATGATATCAGCAGAGTCTAGCTGAGACTTGATTTCGTCATCCCACTCCATCCCGGCGACGAGTTTGCGATCGTGCCAACTAGAGATGACATTTTGCCACTCTAAATTACTCAGATGGGTGGCAAGCTTGTCGCGCAGTTCTTCATCTTTATGAGAATATGAAAAAAAGACCCTGACTCCACTATCTGTCATACCTACCTCCGCAGGTCTTTTGGAAAGCAGCCCCAAGTTTAGATGTGATTCTCTCTTCATGAATATATCAGCAGACGCGCTGAAAATTAAAGGTTGTAGAAAACAATTCAGCTTTGCTTGCTTGCTTTCCCGAATTTTGTTAATCGGATTTTCTACTTGATACGATTGCTTTAACTAAGTCTGCGCTTCCCTGGTGATGATACGATTGCTTTCCGAGCAGAATTCCATCGTTTTTCTACGCATTTTCCGAAATCTAAATCCCAACTTCATCGTAGATTTACGCCCGCTAGTGTCACTGGCGGGCTAATTGTTGCAGAATGTTTCTAACTTGATTTGATATCGTGAATGTTCAAAGTTGATGGCTGACTCTCGGCATTTCCAGTTTCGCTGCCCAGTTTGATTAAGCTCTTGTCCCCGAATAGATTCGTCATCCTATGTCTGAACCCACTATGTCCATGCCGACTCTCTCTGAATACGATCGCTCGACCCTCGATCTCGATTCCACCGAATCTTCTGAACGCTCATCTGCTCCGTCTGAATTGAACTATACCGATCGCTTTGTCGATCGACATATCGGGGTGCGCGGCGATGACATTGAAGCCATGCTTTCAGTTTTGGGATTGAACTCGATCGAGGATCTGATTGATAAAGCAGTTCCCCAGAGCATTCGGATTCAGCATCCGCTCCAAATTGCGCCGGGTCGTAGCGAATATGAAATGCTGAAAGAACTGAAAGCGATCGCCTCGAAAAATCAGGTGATGCGATCGTTTATTGGCATGGGCTACTCAAATTGCATCACGCCTCCGGTGATTCAGCGCAACATTCTCGAAAATCCCGGTTGGTACACGCAATACACACCGTATCAGCCCGAAATTGCTCAAGGTCGCCTCGAAGCGCTGCTCAACTTCCAAACGATGGTGATGGATTTAACTGGGCTTGAAATCGCGAACGCATCGCTGCTGGATGAAGGAACCGCAGCCGCAGAAGCGATGTCGATGAGCTACGGACAGGTGAAGAATGGCGCGAAAACATTTTGGGTGTCCAGTGCTTGCCATCCCCAAACGATCGAGGTGATTCAAACCCGCGCCATTCCGCTTGGAATCGAAGTTCTGGTCGGAGATCATCGGACGTTTGAATTTGATACGCCGATTTTCGGTGCGCTATTGCAATATCCCGCTACCGATGGCGCGATTTATGATTATACGGAATTCGTCGATCGCGCTCACCAATCGGGCGCACTCGTCACGGTTGCGGCTGATTTACTCAGTTTGACGCTGCTCAAATCACCCGGAGAATTTGGAGCAGATATCGCGATCGGCAATACTCAACGATTCGGCGTTCCGCTCGGTTACGGTGGTCCTCACGCGGCTTACTTTGCGACTAAAGAAACCTTTAAGCGCCAACTTCCCGGAAGACTCGTCGGAGTTTCAAAAGATCGGAGCGGTCAGCCTGCTTTAAGACTGGCGCTACAAACTCGTGAGCAACACATCCGGCGCGACAAAGCGACTAGCAATATTTGTACTGCACAAGTTTTGTTAGCGGTGATTGCGGGAATGTACGGCGTTTATCACGGTGCGACTGGACTCAGGAACATTGCCGATCGCATTCACCGACTAACCGCACAATTGGCGATCGCACTTCAACAAGCAGGCTTCAAACTCGGAACAGAGCCATACTTTGACACATTACGCATCAAAGTTCCGGGTAAAGCAGACCAAATCTTGGCGCAGGCACTGAAGCGGGGAATGAATTTACGCAAGATTGATGCAGATACGATCGGGATTTCACTCGACGAAACAACTTCACAAGCGGATCTCATTGATTTGCTGAAGACGTTTAGCGATCGTGCAACACTGCCAGAACTTCCCGCTGCTCAAATTCCTGCAACGTTTACTAGAACTTCGGATTATTTAACGCATCCGACCTTTTCGGCTTATCGATCAGAAACCGAACTGCTTCGTTATATGTACCGTTTGCAGTCGAGAGATTTGTCGCTC
Source organism: Leptolyngbya sp. ERB_1_1 (assembly GCA_040289665.1). Taxonomy (GTDB): domain Bacteria; phylum Cyanobacteriota; class Cyanobacteriia; order Leptolyngbyales; family Leptolyngbyaceae; genus Leptolyngbya. Next base: position 12,006 of record PSLO01000077.1, read on the forward strand.
ACTTCTGCAATGATTCCGCTCGGTTCTTGCACGATGAAACTGAATGCAACGGCGGAAATGGTTCCGATCACTTGGTCGGAATTCGGACAACTGCATCCGTTTGCCCCGATCGATCAAACTCAAGGCTATCAGGAGTTGTTCAAGCAGCTTGAATCTTGGCTATCTGAAATTACTGGATTTGCAGGGATTTCATTACAACCGAATGCGGGATCGCAAGGTGAATATGCTGGACTGTTAGTGATTCGCCAGTATCATCAAAGTCGCGGCGATCGTCATCGCAATATCTGTCTGATTCCACAATCGGCACATGGCACAAATCCTGCGAGTGCAGTGATGGCAGGCATGAAAGTCGTGGCGATCGCCTGTGACACTGAAGGCAATATCGATCTAAGTGATCTCAAAACCAAAGCTGAACAGCATCGCGAAAACCTCGCAGCCTTGATGGTGACATATCCTTCAACGCATGGCGTATTCGAGGAAGGCATTCGGGAAATTTGTACGATCGTGCATGACAACGGCGGACAGGTTTACATGGATGGTGCGAACATGAATGCACAGGTCGGCTTGTGTCGTCCGGGCGATTTTGGTGCGGATGTGTGTCATTTGAACTTGCACAAAACCTTCTGTATTCCACATGGCGGTGGTGGCCCTGGAGTTGGCCCGATCGGGGTTGCGGCTCATCTTGTGCCCTTTTTACCGAATCATTCTGTAGTGGCAACGAGCGGAGATCAGGGAATCGGGGCGGTGTCTGCGGCTCCTTGGGGAAGTGCCAGCATTTTACCGATTTCGTGGATGTACATTGCAATGATGGGCGGGCGCGGACTGACCGAAGCGACTGAAATTGCCATTCTCAGCGCAAACTACATCGCGAAACGCCTGGAAGGGCATTATCCGGTGTTGTACAAGGGCAAAAATGGCTTAGTGGCGCATGAATGCATTCTCGATTTGCGTGAGTTCAAAAAGAGCGCAGAGATCGAAGTCGATGACATTGCTAAACGCTTGATCGATTATGGATTCCATCCGCCAACGGTCTCTTGGCCCGTAGCGGGAACCGTAATGGTAGAGCCGACCGAGAGCGAATCAAAAGCGGAACTCGATCGCTTTTGTGATGCAATGATTGCGATTCGGAAGGAGATTCGATCGATTGAATCAGGCAAGGTCGATCGCGCCAATAATCTCTTAAAGAACGCGCCTCATACGGTTGCAGATCTGACTTCTGAAACTTGGGAGCGTCCTTACTCGCGGGCTGAGGCAATCTTCCCGACGGCTTGGACTCGTGCGAACAAGTTCTATCCAGCAGTGGGACGAATTGATAACGCGCATGGCGATCGTAATTTGGTTTGTTCTTGCTTACCGATGGATGCTTATGAGAGCTAAGTGAAATACTAGACCTCCGGATTTAGAAATTCGGAGGTTTTTGATTTCAAAGTTGCGATCTGCAACTATCTATCGTCCTGCACAGATGACCGATCGCATTTGACGCAGATTTGCAGGCAGATCCAATCGGATCGCTTGCTCGATCAAAAAGCTCGGAACCGGGAGCGTCGGAGTCGCTTGCACAGAATAAGTCAAAATCGTTCCTTCTCCATGCGGTTGTAACTGCAAGTCTGCATTGAAATCGCTAAAACTACCAGATTCTAGAAAGAACTGCACTCGTTGATGTTGAGTTTCTAGCACTCTCAGTGAGATTTCGACTTGCGCCGTGAAAATCAGAAATGCTTTGCTTGCAGCTTGATAAATCCGCTTGACTCCCGGATGCCGCGAGACAACTTGCCGGATTTCGCTCTTAGTCACATCCGGAAAATATTGCGTCCAACGAGGATAATCTGTTATTTGCTGCCACACCAGAGGCAGCGCGATTGGTAAATACATCTGTGCGGTGACAGCTCCTCCCCAAGCAGAGTGCGGCTGTGTCTTTAGTAAAATCTCACCCTGCATCAAAGCGGACTCGCGTGCTAAGGTCAACATCTCAGGACACTCCTCATTCACCACATAGAGATTACCCGTTACGATAACAGGCATTGCCTTAAACAAATGTTTTGGGCTGATGAAGATTGTAAAAAGTCTGCCTATCGTGAGAAAGATTATAGTGGGAAAGACTCAGTTGAACAAAATCGGTTTTCTTATGAATCAACCCAACAATTCTAGAGCGATCGTTTATGTCGTTGTTCTCGCCTTGACTGCGATCGTTTGGATCTTGCGAGGTATCGGATTATTTGCGTTTCTGCCGGGATTTGTCCTATGGGTATTGATTGGGTTATCGATCGTACTCACAATTGTCAATGGATTGATTGAAGCACGTTAACCGTAAAAATGTTACTTTCAATACGCTGAGAAGAATAGAAACGAAAACCTTTCTCTAGAGAGATAAGAAATACGGTTGAGGTCGTGATAATAATTCAATGTGAAACCATATGAACTATCTTATTTACCTATTATGACCTCTACTGCTTTACCAACCCGTGGACAACTGGAGCGGACACTCTCTCAACGTGTACAAGCCTTCTACCGTACTCAACTCGGACATCAGCCGAGTCGTGTGCAATGTTACATTGCAGATGGCAAAGTGATCATCGTGCTGGAAGACTCGATTACAAAGCCTGAGAAATTACTGTTAGAAAGCGGGCAAGAGGAACTTGCAGAAAAGGTTCATAGCGATCTAGATAAAGCGCTCCATCCGCAGCTCGCCGCTTTGATTGAAGAGACTGTTGGGGTCAAGGTGATCGATATTCTGAGCGATGCAACCTTTGATACTGGACGAAGCGGAACGATCGTTGTTTTAGAAGAAGCACCACAACTGCGAGAATCTCAATCGCGCCGTGGCAGAGATGAGAATCCTAGAGAGGAGAACACTGCGGTAGATGACGATTAACAACGGCTTGCAAGTCCTCAAGATCGTAAGGTTTGGTTAAATAGTCATCACAGCCAGAATCGAGAATGCGATCGCGGTCTTCGGTTCTGGCGAGTGCCGTTAGAGCCACGATCGGGATTGCAGCCGTTTCTGGTGATTGTCGAAGCCGCTGAATCACCTCAACACCATTAATATCAGGCAATAGAATGTCGAGCAAAATCAGATCGGGCTGACTGTGTTGTGCCAAGTGAACGGCGGCTTCACCTGTTGCGGCGGTTACAACTGCACATTGGATAACGGTTGCAAGCTGAAACTCTAGCAACACAAGATTATCAAGATTGTCATCAACAGCAAGAACAATCGGTTTACTCAACGAACTGGGTAAATTCATATTTGAAACTACGTCCAACATAGGGCTTTTACAATGTTCCACGCACTGTAAAACTGGACAAAGCATTCTTAAAAGCGGTAAACAGCGCCTCTAGCTTGGTTTATGTTCGCTACTTAGATAGTATAGACGACTTGAAGTTTAGTTGAAGGCTGTTCTAGGCGACTACAAACCATACGAATGCAAGCGAGTCAATAAAACAATAGATTTATTCGGTTAACCCTTATAGTACAGCAACCAATTTTGGTATCTGAACATACTGCAAAAACTTAATGCTTCTGCAAAATTTAGTTACTTTTTTAAGAGTATTAACCTTACTTTACAAAGTAAGCAGAGAACTTAATCAAAATGTGAATGCTTACACGCATAATCTTAATGATAGTTCATTCAATGTTCTGCATAATGGCTGAGAGGATTGTAGTGGAAGCATTTGTTAGAACAGAGTAAGCCACGCGATTTTTTTATATTAGCTGTGAAAGGATTACCATTCCGAAAAATAGTTCGGGCGATCGCTTTGGTCGCTTAAATGGTGATGTCTTTGTGCAAATTAAGTTATGGAGAAAGGGGTATGGCAATCGCAACAATAAACCCTGTCACTGGAGAAGTTGTAAAAACGTTTGAAGCGCTCACAGATACAGAAATTGAGCAGAAGATCAGCATCGCACAATCGCAGTTTTTGCAGTATCGATCGATTCCAATGAGTCAACGCGCTCAATGGCTTTCTGAAGCTGCAAATATTCTAGAGCAAGAGCGCGATCGCTTCGGTAAACTAATGACGCTGGAAATGGGGAAACCATTAAAAGCTGCGATCGCAGAAGTCGAAAAGTGTGCCACAGTCTGTCGGTTCTATGCCGAAAATGCTGCTGCATTTCTAGCAGATGTCCCGATTCAAACCGATGCTTCGCTCAGCTTTGTACGATATCAGCCGTTAGGTGTGATCTTAGCGGTGATGCCGTGGAATTTCCCATTTTGGCAAGTCTTCCGGTTTGCGGCTCCAGCACTGATGGCGGGAAATGTGGGACTGTTAAAGCACGCCTCGAATGTGCCGCAATCTGCTTTGGCGATCGAAGAAGTTCTCTCACGTGCTGGCTTTCCGGCGGGAGCGTTTCAAACATTATTGGTCGGAGCGGATAAAGTGGCTGCGATCGTTGAAGATGATCGAGTCAAAGCAGCAACGTTAACCGGAAGTGAACCCGCTGGAGCAAGCTTAGCCGCGATCGCAGGAAAGCAAATTAAAAAGGTCGTCTTAGAGCTTGGAGGTAGTGATCCGTTTATTGTGCTGCCGAGTGCAGATCTAGATCAAGCCGTGAAAACAGCAGTAACCGCCAGAATGATTAACAATGGTCAATCTTGTATTGCGGCGAAGCGATTTATTGTTGTGGATGCAATTGCAGATCAATTCGTTGATCGCTTAGTGGAACAGTACAAACTGCTGAAGGTGGGTGATCCGATGTTGCCGGATACTGATATTGGACCTTTAGCAACAGCGGGAATTTTGAAAGACTTGGATCAACAAGTTCAAACCTCGATTCAACAAGGTGCAAAAGTGTTGATCGGGGGTGAAGCTTTGCACGATCGACCAGGTAATTTTTATTTGCCAACGATTTTATCTGAGATTCCGCAAGGCTGTTTGGCAGAGTATGACGAGTTTTTTGGTCCGGTCGCATTAGTGTTTCGTGTGCCTGATTTAGACAGCGCGATCGCGCGGGCGAATGATTCCCCGTTTGGATTAGGGGCGAGTGCTTGGACCCAGGATGAGAATGAACGCGATCGATTGATTCAAGAAATTGAAGCGGGATCAGTGTTTATTAATGGCATGGTGAAATCGGATGTGAAATTACCTTTTGGAGGGATTAAGCGGTCGGGCTTCGGGCGGGAACTGGGGCGCGAAGGCATTCACGAATTTGTCAATATCAAAACCGTCTGGGCGAAATAGAAAGTCTTTTAAACCATCAAATCTGGGCTATCACTAAACCAGGTCAATCCTTAGCCCTTTATCGAGGAACATCAGTATGAACACCGCAGAACTATTAGTCCGATGTTTGGAAGCCGAGGGTGTGAAGTACATCTTCGGCTTGCCAGGAGAGGAAAATCTCCACGTTTTGGAAGCGCTGCAAGGCTCGTCGATTCAGTTCATTACGACTCGACATGAGCAAGGTGCAGCATTTATGGCGGATGTCTACGGACGGCTGACCGGACGGGCGGGCGTTTGCTTATCTACCCTAGGTCCTGGCGCGACCAATTTAATGACTGGGGTAGCTGATGCAAATCTCGATCGTGCTCCGTTAGTCGCCATCACTGGACAAGTCGGAACCGATCGAATGCACATCGAATCACATCAATATCTCGATTTGGTGGCAATGTTCGCGCCTGTCACTAAATGGACAACACAAATTGTGCGACCGAGTAACACAGCTGAAATTGTTCGCAGAGCCTTCAAGATTGCTCAAACTGAAAAGCCTGGAGCCGTTCACATCGACCTACCAGAGAACATCGCTGCAATGCCTGTGATTGCAAAGCCCCTTGTGTGCGACAACATTGAAAAGTCTTTTGCATCTTTCCGCAGCATCGAGAAAGCCGCCGCAGCCATTAATGATGCAACTAATCCGTTGATCCTGGTGGGAAATGGTGCAATTCGCGGTAATGCGAGTGAGATGCTGACAAAGTTTGCCAGTCGATTAAACATTCCAGTTGCAAATACCTTTATGGGGAAAGGAGTCATTCCCTATCCGCATCCGTTAGCACTTTGGGCAGTGGGATTACAGCAGCGCGATTATATTAGCTGCGGGTTCGATCAAACGGATTTGGTGATTGCGATCGGCTATGACTTGATCGAATATTCACCCAAGAAGTGGAACCCAGACGGCAAAATCCCGGTGATTCACATTGGGAGTACACCTGCTGAGGTGGATAGTAGTTATATGCCGATCGCAGAAGTCGTCGGGGACATTTCCGACTCGCTGCAAGAGATTTTGTATCGCTGCGATCGAGATGGCAAGCCAGAGCCAAAAGTTCTGAGTTTACGGGCTGATATTCGCAGTGACTATGCTCAATATGCGAATGACGAAGGCTTTCCGATCAAGCCACAGAAGTTGATCTACGATTTACGGCAAGTGATGGGCGCGGATGATATTGTGATTTCGGATGTCGGCGCACACAAGATGTGGATGGCACGGCACTATCACTGTCATCGCCCAAATACTTGCATTATCTCGAATGGATTTGCAGCGATGGGAATTGCGATTCCAGGTGCGATCGCGGCGAAGCTGGTTCATCCCGATCGTAAGATTGTTGCGGCTACGGGCGATGGCGGTTTTATGATGAACTGTCAGGAGCTTGAAACGGCTTTGAGAGTGGGTACTGCATTCGTGACGATCATCTTTAATGATGGTGGGTATGGCTTGATTGAGTGGAAGCAAGAAAACCATTTTGGGCACTTATCATTCATTAAATTCGGCAATCCGGATTTCGTTAAGTTTGCGGAAAGTATGGGATTGAAAGGCTATCGGATTGAATCGGTAGCCGATTTGATTCCGACGTTGAAAGAAGCACTGGATCAAGAGGTTCCGGCGGTGATTGATTGTCCGGTGGACTATCGGGAGAATTTGCGATTTACGCAGAAAGCAGGCGATCTCAGTTGCGCGATTTAGAAGATGATGGGGTGGTTGTGGATGGTTCACTGCCACCCCTACGATCGCAGATTCCATCTATCTTTTGAGAGAGAACGGTGAATATTACAACCTGGTATGGCTACACTCTAATACAGAACTAATGCAATAGAATTCGCATCTAGATTTAGTCCTTGGGGCGTGGAACTCGTAACCTTGGCGATCGCGCTTTCACGATCAATTCTTGCCATAGTTGCTCATACTGTTTCGTCATCGCTTCAACGGTGAACTGTGCTAGCGCTATTTGTCGCGCTTGTTGACCAAGTTGTAATCTAAGCGCAACATCATCGCGCGATCGTTTGATTGCTTTTGCGAGTCCACCCACATCATTCTTCTCAATTAACCACCCTGTTACTCCATCGATCACCGCTTCGGGCATACTTCCAACACGAGTTGCAATCACCGGACGTGCTGCTAACATTGCTTCGACCATTGCTAAAGGAAATCCTTCGGATCGAGACGGCATCGCTACGATATCGAATTGCGAAAGATACGATCGCGGATCTTCCACCCAACCCAAAAGCTGAACTCGATTTTGGATGCCTAAATTGATCGCAAGTTGTTCTAAGTTCGATCGCTCTGTTCCTTCTCCTAAAATGACAGCATTTACGTTTTCAACTTGGGCGATCGCTTTTAATAAAATCTCATGTGCCTTCATTGCATCTAATCGCCCAATACTTCCGACCGTCATTGTTTCTGTTGGGGTCGATTGTGGTTCTCCTAAGTCCGGCACGCCATTAGGAATCGAAATCACTGAATTGCGTCCGAGTGCGTAAAAGTCTTCCATCCGTTGAGCGCTGGCTGTTCCAACTGCAACATGAGCATCGACTCGTAAAGATAGAAATCAGGTGCGCCAAAGCTCGATCGTATCGGTTGTTCTTAAGGGCAATTGATCCACTCGAACCACTCTGGTATGTGGAAGTATCAATGCAGCCGTTAGCCCGATCGCACAAGCCCAAGGCGTACAGAGATTAATGTGAATGATATCAGGCTGTAGTTGATTGAAGATAAACCAATGTGAGAAAAGGTTTTTGGAGAGAACAAACTTAGGGTGATCTTTTGCAATTGTATCCACCACGGTTTTAGAAACACCTACAACAGTCACATCAGTCGATGTCGTTGCAACTAAATGACCTAAACTAATCTCTGCACCACCAATCCCTTCAGAGTCGGTATAGACGATAACTTTAACCATAGGGCAACACCGATCGATAAATTTCAAGATGGGATTGAGCGATCGTTTTCCAGTTAAATTGTTGAACAAACTGATAGCCTTGTTGAGATAAGCGATCGCGTTCTGATGGATCTTGAATGAGTTCTAACAGTGCATGAGTGAGTGCATCAGGATCACGGGTTGGAATCTGTTTGACGAAATTGCTGAGGTTTGGATCAGGCGATCGAGTTGCAATCACAGGTAATTGATGTGCCATCATTGCTAGCAATGAGCCACTTTTGAGAGTTACACCATGATTAAACGGCAAAACTCCAATATCAGCACCGGATAGATAAACCGAAGCAACATCGCCCGGAACATAACCTGTCATGTGAATTCGATCGCCCAATTGCAAACCAGAGATCATGCTTTCTAATTTGTTCCAATACTGTTTAGCCTCTTCTCCACGCAAAGCTAAACTTTCAACCCCACCAATGAGAATCAATCGTGCTTGTGGTTGTTGTTGAACAACACGCTGAAAGGCTAATAACAATGTTTCTAGTCCTTTCACAGGATGGAGAAAACCGAAAAACGCGATCGCAATCACATCCTCAGACCATCCACATTTATCGAGTAACTTCTGTCTTGCTGTTTCGCATTGCATTACCTCAATGTTTGCACCAATGGGAATACGATGTACTTTTGCGGTGGGTAATCGATCGACAATAACCTTTTCAGCCTCATCATTCGTGGTAATGATCGCAGCACTTTGAGTCAGCAAGAAACCATCTTCACGATCCCACCATTGATGTTGCTGCCCCCATTGTTTCAATCCTTCTAAAAACGCGGATGGAATCCATTGCGATTGCCATTCCCACCAGCCATATTCATGAACAGTTGTGATGATGGGGTGATGCCAACCTGTAGCACGAAGCATGAGCGGTAATAGAAAAATTGCGCGATCGAATCCGTAAGTCCCTGCTGCGTGTTGAATGTGCAGAATATCTGCTTTTGTTTGATGGATTGCTTGAATGAGTGCAGGTAAATTCTGTAAGTTCCAATCCTCGACAATCCCAAATATAGATGGATCATTGGCAACCTTAGAGGGTGTTATGCACTTTTGAATCCGATACTCACGAACTGCCTGACCATCAACATCACAAACGCAATAAAG
>PSLO01000215.1:0-758 GCA_040289665.1 Leptolyngbya sp. ERB_1_1
CGCCGCCAAAGCTGGTTTCTAATCGAATCACTGGAGAACCGATTGCGGTTTCTGTTAACCGTCCAAAAACCTCACTGATCAGCGTCTTCAATCCCTCGGTGGGAAACGTATTCGCAAAGAATAACTCTGGGTCTTGATAAACTTTCGGAGCATTGCCATCGACCACCAACTTCAACTTGGCAGCAAACAGATCGAGCGATAGTTCACCGGAGAGAACTTCATCTCTGGGAGTGCAGGTTTCAAAAATCGATGGCAACACAATCATGCTCTCCTATCGTCTGTTCTTCTCAGCTTTGACTCGTAAACCGCTTTTATTGTGGCACTGCGAGTCAAAAATATCACAACTCGGATTTGGAGAAGACAGAGTTTTTGAATGACCCCCTTGCTAAATCAAAATTTCGATCCAGCACAAAGAGGATGAGCTAGAAACTGCTAGGTGCGGTATGCTGCTTTCTAGGCAATTGGCACTTAAAAAGACATGGGAAAAGTCATTGCACTGTTTAATCAAGCTGGGGGAGTTGGTAAATCAACCCTGGCGATGAATTTGGGCTACAGTTTGGCTCGAAGAAAGCATCGAGTACTGCTCGTTGACATGGACCCTCAATCGTCGTTAACGACCTTTATGGGACTGGAACCAGGAGCGTTAGAGCGCACCATTTATGACGCGATCGTGCCCGAAGAAATTCTGCCTATCCACAAAGAGATTCATGGTGTCGATCTCGTGCCTGCACAGCTAAAGCTTTCTAATGCTGAACAGG
>PSLO01000215.1:833-2095 GCA_040289665.1 Leptolyngbya sp. ERB_1_1
ATCGACTGCCCACCCAGCTTAGGAATGTTGAGCTACATTTCGCTGGTGGCAGCAGACTACTTGCTGATTCCGATTCAGACGCAGTTCAAGGCGTTTCAGGGAACCGATATGCTGTTGCAGACGTTGCAGAAGGTCAAAGCCAAACCGAATCGCAATCTAAGAATTGCGGGGTTTGTGCCAACGATGTACGATAGCCGAAATTCGCATGACGAATTAACGCTGAAGGCGATTCAAGAACAACTCGCCCCGATCGCTAAGGTTTTTCCATTTATTTCGAAATCAACGGTCTTCGCAGATGCTTCAATGGAACGAATGCCGCTGGCAGTTTATAGCCCCAGGCATCCGGCTAAAAAGGTACTAGAGGGATTAGCCAAAGAAATGGAGAAGTTAGGATGACATCAAAACGTGAGCGAGTATTCGGGGGCAAAATTACGGCTCCGGTAACGTTGTTTGCAGATGTTGAAGAAACCTCTGCTCCCAATACCATAGCGATCGAGAAAATTCAATTGCCTGCCCAGCAGCCAAGACGGTATTTTGACCCCGAAAAGATGGAACAACTCATTCTGTCGGTAAAGGAGCATGGCATCATCGAGCCATTGCTGGTGAGAACCCTTCTTGGATCAGATTCTTATGAGCTAGTCGCTGGAGAACGGCGCTATCGGGCTGCAAAACAAGCAGGGCTGGTCGAGGTTCCGGTAGTCATTCGCGAATTGAGCGACGAACAGGCAGTACAACTGGCTCTGATCGAGAACCTACAGCGAGAAGATCTCAACCCAGTCGAAGAAACGGAAGGAATTTTGCAACTTCTGGCACTTAAGCTAAAAATGGCGGTTGGTGAAGTGCCAAAGTTGCTTTACCGAATGCAGCATGAGACGAAAGGAAACGTTGCCCATAACGTTATGGGCAGTTCGGAAAATGAAGCCGTACAAGCAGCATTTGCTTCTCTTGGAACGATGTCTTGGGAATCATTCGTCAACAATCGGCTTCCCTTGCTCAATCTGCCTGAAGATGTGTTAGAGGCGTTGCAACAAGGCAAAGTTGCCTATACCAAAGCCCAAGCGATCTCTCGCGTCAAAAATGAAGACCAGCGCAAAGATCTGCTCAAGCAAGCGATCGTCCAAGACTTATCGCTCACCCAGATCAAAGAGCGAATTGACAGCCTGAAATCTAACACTGCGACAGCAGCAAAACAGCCTTCGTTAAAAGCCCAAATCGATGACGCATTAAAACTCGCTAAGCGATCGAAGATTTGGAACGATCCC
>PSLO01000078.1:0-21017 GCA_040289665.1 Leptolyngbya sp. ERB_1_1
GGTTCTACCTGAGCTTGATGCCTGTGCTCTCAACCCTTGCCTTCCCTTAAGCTTTTATTTATAAATGCGCTCTAAGGTAGATAGCAGATTATACTCATGCGAAGTCAGATAAAGATTTGTGATGTGAGCATGACCGTCAGAATCGCTGGCTGCTTCTTTGCGGGCAAACTTTTGCTGGAGCAGTTGACCTGTGGGTGATGTAATTTCCCGCAGTCGCAGAAATGTATTGGGAAAGTAGCGATCGTAGATCCGACGGTAATTCTGTTCCAAATTCAAATCTGATGGCAGCGTTTTGATCAGAAATCGTCGTTCACGTTCAACATAGCCGTACTTCATGCAGCAATTATGCCCAAGATTTCAGGGTAGGCGGATTGGGTTCATCTGTCCAGTAATCTGTGCCCTCAAATTTACCAACTTTGCCGATCGATCGGGACAGCCATTTATCCGAATCAGGGTAATAACACACCTCATACGGCAGATTTTCGCCCATCATCAAAATGTCTACAGCCTCGTCCGTGTGGTTATAGAACTGATGAGCGATTCGCTCGTTGCGTGGGAATGAAATCGCATCCCCTTCTTTCACTTCAATTGTTCTGTCGCCGTACCGGAGGGTAGCTCTGCCTTTGAGAATCAGGCAAAACTCGTCTTCGTGAACATGGTAGTGAAAGGGGCAGGAGAGCGATTTGGGGCGCAGCCGTTCAACTCTCACCCCGATGTGCCCTTGTTTGCGATCCATTGCCGGGGAAGATAGCCGCTTCGACCAGCCTGTGTAATGTTCAGAATAATGCTCCTCCTGCCATTCCAGATCGTTCATGCTGATGATGTTGGGAAAATCAGACATACAAGCTCCTGTTTAATTGGGGATTGATGATTCGATCGACAGCAGATTAACCATTAGTGACTGATCACCAACGACTCTTTTGCCTTGTCCTTTAGTGCTGTTGTGCTAAGAAGTCTGTTTCCCGCTTCACGAATTCCTCTGATGACAAGTTCTCAATATGGGTAGCAATATACCAGTGATTTCCAACCGGATCTTTTACAGCAGCACCACGCTCTCCGTAATCCATCTCTGTTGGTTCTTGTAGTGAGGTTGCACCTGCTTGAAGGGATCGCTCATAAACCGCATCCGTGTCACTCACATACAGATGAATTGCTCCGGGCATTGGTGTCCATTCTCTCCTTGCCTCAGCCAGTTCCACCATCGAGTCACCAATTCTTACGGCTGCGTGTCTAATCGTGCCATCCGATTGTTTCATGCAAAGAACTTCCTCAGCATCAAAGGCTGTTTTGACAAACTCAAGCAGTTGATTTGCACCTTGGACAGTGAGATAAGGCGTGACAGTATGAAACCCATCAGGAATGAAGTTGTCTACCATTGGTAATTCCTCTTTTATAGAATGATACGAATTTGTCGATCGTTCAGTTTATTCAGACCTGCTTTGATTCAGCGTTTGTTCAAGCTGCTCATCCCAAAAGGCTGCTTCTACCTTATGTCCATCTGGATCGCGAACAAAGCAACCGTAGTATGGCTCACTGTAGTCGGGTCTGCCACCGGGCGCACCTTCGTCTTTGCCCCCTGCTGCCAGTGCTGCTTTATAGAAGGCATGAACAGCTTCTTTCGTGGGAGCAATAAAGCCGATGTGCGTGCCATTGCCCACGGTTGCGGGCTGTCCATCGAATGGAGTCCCTACCCAAAATTCGGGGTACTGTTTGCCGTAGGCGATTGCGCCTGGATATTCCATCAATCGCTTGCAGCCTAACGTTGGTAGAACCTGATCGTAGAACGCGATCGCACGTTCAAAATCACTAGTGCCAATTGAAATATGCGAAAGAATGCTGGGATTGTCGTCCATATCTGAATTCTCCTTCATTGGAAACTGAGTCGATCAGAGATTTGGAGCGGTACTGTGATGCGTCTTTGCTGAAAGCCTGATGAAACGATTGTATTGTAGCAGTGCAATTGTACTAAGTCAGCTTGGTTTCTTTTGCTTTTTGTTAAGTTACAAATTTGTCATTGTCAGCTTGAACCCACGTCAATCCGATCGAGTGCTAGGCTGAAGAAGTTTAATCCATTCGTTTCCCAGTGACTTCCCCTTTCTCATCCGAACGCTTACTTTTCACGCCTGCCACACCTCAAGCAGACGCAGTACCCCTAATCTTTGCTTTTCCGAATGAATACAGTGTAGGAATTACTTCACTGGGTTATCAAGTCGTTTGGGCAACGCTGGCTGCACGATCGGATTTAGAGGTAGCGCGGTTGTTTACGGATGTGCATGAATCGTTACCCTCTAAACCAGAGCTATTGGGATTCTCGATGTCTTGGGAATTGGACTATGTGAATATCTTGGGACTGTTGGAATCATTAGATATTCCGATTTGGAGTCGCGATCGCAGTAATCATCCGATCGTATTTGGTGGCGGTCCAGTACTAACAGCGAATCCTGAACCGTTTGCAGATTTCTTTGATGTGTTCTTGTTGGGCGATGGCGAAATTCTGCTAGATGCGTTTATCAATGCCTATCAAGAAGTGCGACACGCCGATCGAGCTACTCAACTGAAACATTTAGCTCAAGTACCAGGCATCTATGTTCCGAGTTTGTATGAGGTTACTTACAAAAGTGCGGATGGCGCGATCGCGTCGATTGTTCCGATTGATTCCACTATTCCCGCTCAGGTTCAAAAGCAGACCTATCGCGGCAATACGCTTTCTACTTCGACCGTGGTGACAGAGAAAGCTGCTTGGGAAAATATCTTTATGGTGGAAGTGGTGCGGAGTTGTCCAGAAATGTGCCGCTTCTGTTTGGCAAGTTATTTAACTTTGCCGTTTCGAGTCGCGGATGTTGAAGCTTCGTTGATTCCCGCGATCGATCACGGTTTGAAACTCACCGATCGATTAGGCTTATTGGGTGCATCAGTCACGCAGCATCCGGAGTTTGAAAGCTTATTGGATCATCTCAATCAGCCGCAGTTTGATCAGGTACGATTAAGCTTATCTTCGGTGCGAACGAACACTGTCACCGAAAAGCTGACAAAAACGCTCGTCAAGCACGATGCAAAATCCATTACGATCGCGGTGGAAAGCGGCAGCGATCGAGTGCGGCAAATTATCAATAAAAAGCTTGAAACGGATGAAATTACACAAGCTGCGATCAATGCAAAAGCAGGTGGATTGAGCGCGCTAAAGCTTTACGGCATGGTGGGACTTCCCGGTGAGGAACCGGAAGATTTAGATCAGACCGTTGCATTGATGCGATCGTTGAAAAAAGCGGCTCCGGGCTTACGGCTCACACTCGGATGCAGTACCTTTGTGCCGAAATCTCATACACCGTTTCAATGGTTCGGAGTAAATTCGCAATCCGAAAAACGCTTACAATCTTTGCAAAAACAACTACGATCGCAAGGCATTGATTTTCGTCCTGAAAGCTATAACTGGTCTGTGATTCAAGCATTGTTATCACGCGGCGATCGACGGCTTTCTAAGCTATTGGAACTCGTCCGCAACTATGGCGATTCACTTGGAAGCTATCGACGCGCCTTTAAGGAACTAAAAGGACAACTACCAGAATTGAATGATTATGTGTTCGATCGCTGGGAACTCGATCGCGTATTGCCTTGGAGCCATCTGCATAGTGCATTACCGCAAAGCACCTTAGAGAAACATTTAGCAAGTGCGATCGAGCAATTCAAACCTTTAGCTGTGTAATTGCAATCTGACCCGATAAACAAACATCGACATCAGAACCCCGATCGCGCTTTCTTGCTCCATAGTTACCACAGTAATAAAAGTCATTGCCTTCAATGCGAAAATCGACAGGGAGCGGTTGCGTACAAGGCTCACAGAAAACAATTTCTGGATCAGGTGCATCTGGTTCGACATAGGGAAGATTTACATTCCAGTAAAACCCTGATTTGTAAGGTCGATTCGTTAGTTCATGCAAAACTTTAGCGGTGAGATGAGTCGATCGATTCCAATCGATCGGAATTTTGCCTTTTTTATATTGCGAAATGGCAATTCCTGGAATGCGATGAAAAGCTGCTTCCCGAATCGCTGCAACCGTTCCAGAAATGTAAACATCAACGCCCATATTACCCCCTGCGTTAATGCCCGATAAAACGAGCTTTGTATCAGGAAAAAGATAGTTCAGTGCAATCCGACTACAATCGGCAGGTGTTCCAGAAATCGCATATTCTCGATCGTTGCGTTTCTCCACTCGGATCGGTTGTGTTGTTGCGACTTGATGACCACAGCCGGAATAGTGATCGCTCGGCGCAACTAAAATTCCGGCTCCGTCCATCGCTTGCAGCAATGCCCGGGTGCCCGGTGCATCGATGCCATCATCGTTCGTCAAAATAACCGTCATCAGTCTCCCAGGTAAATCCCTAGTCCACGCGCCGTCTTGACCAGTGTACTCTCTGGATCAACCACACAATAACGCTGAATCGCATCTCGAATCGGGACATCGATCACTTGTCGCTCGTGCCATGCCACCATACGATCGAATCTCCCTTCCGCAATCAAATCCACCGCTGCCACTCCAAACGCGGAAGCCAGCAAGCGATCGAGTGGCGAAGGTGTTCCGCCCCGTTGAGCATGTCCCAACACCGTCACGCGCGTTTCTGCACCATTGCAGGCATGAATAGTGTCTGCAAGGTACTGACCTACCCCGCCATATCGCATCTCACCAAACGCATGAGTACAGTTAATGGCATCACCTGCTTCTGTTTTAACGGCTTCGGAAACAATGATCAGCGAATAGTTTTTCCCTTGGGCTTGGCGTTCTTCAAGCTTGCGACAAAGATTACTAATCTTGTAGGGAATTTCTGGGATCAAAATCACATCTGCGCCGCCTGCAATCCCCGCACTGATCGCAATGTGTCCCGCATCACGTCCCATCACTTCGAGAATCATGACGCGCGAATGACTTGCAGCAGTGAAATGTAATCGATCGAGTGCTTCTGTCGCAATGTTGACCGCCGTATCAAATCCAATCGATCGTTCTGTGATATCAACATCATTATCGATCGTTTTGGGAATCGTCACTAAATTCATTCCGCCTTGTTGGGCAAGTTTGCGAAGAATCGCCATACTGCCATCGCCCCCAATCCCGATGATGGCATCGAGGTCTAACATTCGATAGCCTTCGATGATTTCTTCAGAGCGATCGAGAATTTGTCCATCGGGCATCGGAAAAGCAAACGGGTTCCCTTTATTGGTTGTGCCGAGTAAGGTTCCGCCGTGGGTGAGAATGCGATCGACTTTTTCGATATCGAGCGCTGTAAATTCGGGCGGTCGCGCCATTAGACCATTGGTGGCGCGCGAAATTCCAAACACTTTCCAACCGTATGCACTCGCCCGAAACACGACTGCTCGAATTACCGCATTCAGACCTGCACAATCGCCGCCGCTCGTTAAAATTCCAATCCGTTTCACTTCGCTCATAGATCCCATACACTGAATAAGCTGTGAGTTTAGTACGATCGAAGAAACAGTATTCAAGATTACAGAATAGATTTAGGAATGTCAGAACAACCAGACATTTTCACGATTCCCACTGCTCCAGAGAATTATCGATCGGGTTTTGTCGGCATTATTGGTCGTCCCAATGTCGGCAAGTCTACGATTATGAATTTTCTAGTCGGTCAAAAGATTGCGATTACTTCTCCAGTCGCACAAACGACGCGCAATCGATTACGCGGCATTCTCACCACACCAGAAGCACAGATTATTTTCGTCGATACGCCCGGAATTCATAAGCCGCATCACCAACTCGGACAAGTGCTAGTCAAAAATGCCCAAAGCTCAATTAATGCCGTTGATGTCGTGCTGTTTGTGGTCGATTGTTCTGTCGAGTTGGGCGGCGGCGATCGCTATATTGCGGACTTGCTCAATCAAACCGATACCCCTGTAATTTTGGGATTGAACAAAGCCGATCAACAATCTGAAGCGCAGTTCGACGATCGCTATCGAGAATTAACAGAAGAGAGAGGCTGGACGATCGCGAAATTTTCGGCGCTGCAAGGTGAAGGCATGGAAGCGTTGCAATCCTCGATCGTCGAAAACCTAGAACCTGGACCCTATTATTATCCTCCAGATTTAGTTACGGATCAGCCGGAACGCTTCATTATAGGTGAACTGATTCGAGAACAGATTCTGTTGCTAACGCGCGAAGAAGTTCCACATTCAGTTGCGATCGAGATTGAAAAAGTAGTGGAAGAACCGAAACTCACGCGAGTATTTGCCGCGATCAATGTCGAGCGACCGTCGCAAAAAGCAATCCTCTTAGGAAAAGGTGGCAGCATGATTAAAACGATCGGGACTGCCGCCCGTGAACAAATTCAAAAACTGATTGAGGGTCAAGTGTATCTTGAGTTGTTTGTGAAAGTGCTACCGAAATGGCGACAATCGCGCGCGAGACTGGCGGAATTTGGGTATCGAGTGGAAGAAGATTAACGGCGATCGTCTGAACTGCATCCATCGATCGCTTGCATGAATGCCGATACAAATAGAATTTATATCGGCATTCGCACGTTATCTCTTCACATTCGACTCAATTGGAGCCGTTGGAATCTTATCTTCCTGAGCACGCTGAATCTTCGCACCCAAGCCGCGCAGTTTCGCCTCAAGGTTGTCATACCCCCGATCGAGATGATTCAATCCTCGTACCGTGGTCATGCCATCTGCCGCCAATCCTGCAATCACCAAGGCTGCGGATGCCCGCAAATCAGTTCCTTGAACGGGCGCACCCGAAAGCTGAGGCACACCTCGAACGATCGCAATATTGCCCTTTAAGCGAATATCTGCCCCCATGCGATTTAGTTCTGCAACGTGCTGAAGCCGATTTTCAAACAGCGTTTCAGTAATCACGCTATCGCCTTCCGCTAATGTCAGTAATGACATAAATGGCGCTTGCAAATCGGTTGGAAATCCTGGAAACGGTAGGGTTTCGATGTCTGTCCCTCGGAATGTACCCGCAGGCAAAACTCGAACTCGATCGGGTGCATCGATCGCAACTCCAATCCCAATTTCGCTGAGTTTCGCGATCGCTGCACTCAAATGATCTGGCACTACTGGAGATAAGCTAATCTCCGATCGTGTAATCGCGCCTGCAAGCAGAAATGTTCCGGCTTCAATGCGATCGGGAACGACGGAATAATCGGTTTCGTGCAACTGTGGCACACCGTTGATCACAATCCGATTTGTGCCTGCCCCGCGAATTTGTGCGCCCATAGCTCGGCAGAAATTTGCTAAATCAACGACTTCTGGTTCTTGAGCCGCGTTTTCGATGATCGTTTCCCCCTCTGCGAGGGTCGCTGCCATCATAATATTTTCAGTTGCGCCGACGCTGGGAAAGTCGAGATAGATTCGCGCTCCGGTTAACCGCTTGCGATTGCCACGGAGGTGTGCATTAACGACCCCGTGTTCGATAATCACTTCTGCGCCGAGAGCTTGCAGTCCTTTCACGTGCAGATCCACGGGTCGATCGCCGATCGAGCATCCGCCAGGTAAAGGAACCTGTGCCACTCCAAGCCGCGCCAATAGCGGACCTGCGACAAAAAAGCTGGCTCTGAGCTGGCTAACCAGATCATAGGGCGCTTTCGACTGCGTAATGTTCGTCGCATCAAGATTGAGGATGCCTGGGCTTTGAGAGACTTTTACGCCTAATGCTGACAAAATTTCAGCGATGCGGGTGATATCGAGCAAAGAAGGGACATTGCGTAATCGACAAGTCCCGGAGCATAAAATTGAACCTGCCATCAGGACAAGCGCCGAGTTTTTTGCTCCGCCGATGGTGACGTGCCCACTCAGGGGTTGCTTGCCCCAGATGTGAAGGACGGAAGGACGTTCTTCGGGTGAAGAATGAGAGTTAGGCAAGCTGGACGCGAGAGTAATGGGTTTATCCTCCTGAGTTGGCATTTTTACATCACTTCAAATTTGGTTTAGATTCTACCGGAAAGTTGGCAATTGTCCAGCGTCAGAGCAAACTCTGTATTTACGCAAGGAGAAATCTGCGCGATCGTACTCTCGAAACTCGATCGCTTGCAACATTGACATCATGAGCCAGTTAAGCAATAATCGGAGATCGCGATGCTTAATCGGCTCGCCATGCGGGACTGGCGGAATTGGTAGACGCGCTAGATTCAGGTTCTAGTGTTCGCAAGGACTTCCGGGTTCAAGTCCCGGGTTCCGCATCTTGAGAAGATGCTTTAAATGGGTTGCTCTCAACATCGGGCAGCCCATTTTTGATCGAAGTTATTTTACGTAGGATCTACTCAGTGTTCTAATGAATCTACTTATCTATCGCAGCTTGTTTATAGAGAAAGTTTAATCAATTTTACGCGGGCGTTACAGTTGTCCTGAGATCGGTTGACAAGTATTGTTGACCGCGATCGTGCTGGTCGGGATCAGTTCGTCACGCTGCAAGATTTGATTATCAACGCCTAATACTCTGACATCACAGATTCCAGTTGCTCCAGGAGCGACCAGCAAGAGCATTCCATCTAAGCTACTGTCGCGCAGTACCTTTCCATTGTTGAACGTCACTTCGACTGCCGCAACCGTTGGCGATACGATCTCTCCATAAAAGACCGCGTGCCGCTCCTTGCCTTTCGTATTACTGCGCCCGACATTGTATTCGAGCAGCTTCTTGGAGTTTTCAGAATCGGACTGCTGGCTGACATAACTACCTGTGCTGAGGAGATTCCACTCCATGCCGTTCCGCTTGACCACTCGGTAGCTCAACAGTGATTGCCGAGTTGCATCCTTGGATTGTGTTGAACGATCGCGCTCGCAATTCCCGCGATATAGCGCAACCATTCCCTCTGACCATTTCCGCACTGTGAGCACCTGAAAATTTTTCGCTTCGGTTTGCGATCCTTCGGGACAGGTAAAGGGACGACGGAGCATTTCTTCAGGAGTTGCTGCAACGATCGAGACCGTATATCCAACAGTTGCAAAACAAATCAGACCCACCAAGCCACCTAGCCAGCGTCGATTCATGGTCAGTTCCTTAAGGCAACACGAGATGCAAAACTTTATAAAAGACAGTTTGCCTGCTTTATAGGCAATTCGTCTCTTTCTACGGGGGAGTTTTAGATTTGCTTATACTGTAGTCGCTAAAAGCTGATTTGCGCGATCGACATTCTGCCGTACTGATTCTGCTGAGATGTGGAGCGCTCTCCGTTCATCATCGGTTAAATTCAGTTCCAAAATTGTTTCAATTCCCTGACAATTCAATCTGCAAGGCACACCGATAAATACGTCATTCAGCCCGTATTCACCTTGTAGGTAAGCCGCGATCGGTAAGAGTCGAGATTTGTTGTACAAAATCGCTTCGACCATCGCACACGCAGACGATGAAGGTGCATAAAAGGCGCTTCCAGATTGCATCAGTTCGACAATTTCCGCGCCTCCGTTGCGAGTGCGCTCGATTAATCGAGCGATCGTCTCTTCAGGCAGTAATTCAGGGATGGGAATGCCGTTCACGGTCGAGTAGCGGGGTAGCGGAACCATCAGATCGCCATGTCCACCTAGAACCGTCGCGCTGATATCTGCGATCGAGAGATTGAGTTCCATCGCAATAAATGTCTGAAATCGGGCAGAGTCGAGAACGCCTGCCATTCCCATTACTCGTTGAGGTGGAAGATCACTCGCTTGCCATGCAATGTGAGTCATAACATCAAGCGGATTTGTGACGACGATCAGAACAGCTTCGGGAGAATGAGCGATCGCATTTTTCACGGTTTCGCGCACGATTTTGGCATTGGTCAGCAGGAGATCATCGCGGCTCATTCCGGGCTTGCGGGGAATTCCAGCCGTGATCACAATGACATCGGATTGCGCGGTATCGCTGTAGTCGGTGGTTCCGATAATTTGTCGATCGTGCCGTTCAACCCCACGCGCTTCCATCAAATCGAGCGCTAAACCTTGTGTGCGACCTGCAATCACATCGAGCAGGACGACATCAGCTAAATTCTTCTCAGCGACTCGTTGTGCGAGTGCGCTACCGACATTTCCGGCACCGATCACAGAAACGCGAAATTGGGTACAAGTCAAAGAAACCATAAATCCGCCGCCAGACTTGAGCGATCGCTTTAGTTTAGCGTTGACGATCGATCTACTAGCGGCGAGATCGGGATTCTTTAAGATTTCGATTTATTTGAACGATTCAAGCTGGTCTTGTCTCAGCCAAATGTTTGGAGTTGGCACTTTGCCGAATTTGACGAAGGCATAATCGCCTTTGAGATCAACCACTTCGCCTTGTGTTTCAAAGATATAGTTGGGAAAGCGAGAGTCACTGGCTTTTGCTTCTAAGCTATTTTCGAGTTTTTCACGGATTACACGAACCATTTCGCCT
Organism: Leptolyngbya sp. ERB_1_1; assembly: GCA_040289665.1. Classification (GTDB taxonomy): domain Bacteria; phylum Cyanobacteriota; class Cyanobacteriia; order Leptolyngbyales; family Leptolyngbyaceae; genus Leptolyngbya. Next base: position 10,356 of record PSLO01000078.1, read on the forward strand.
TTCTTGACGGGCATAACGTACCTCACGAGTCTTGCAATCTTTATTATGTTGCAATGTTGGCTCCGCTTCGATAGAGAAAAAGCTGCAAAATTCTTAACATTTCTCTATGTGTGCAATATCATGAAGCGGTTGGACTGCGAACACTTTATGCAGCGGAGCTATCGCGCGTTATGAGTCTTGAGAAAAAACGCTGGTTACAAACTGCGCTGCAAATTAGAGGCTCAGTTGTGCCTCAAGTGCTGCCACGATCGCTCTTTTGTGGTGTGTTTGGGCTACTGGTGACGATCTCATTTGTGCATGGTCATCCGGTTTCGATGCCTGCATTAGCAAGTTTGATTCCCAATATCGTGTTGGGTTTGCTCTTAGTATTTCGCACGAATACGGCTTACGATCGCTTTTGGGAGGGACGCAAAGCGTGGGGTAAGCTAGTGAACGATACTCGCAACTTAGCGAGACAGATTTGGGTTGCCGTGTCGGAAGTGACGGAACGCGATAGCTCCGCTGCACAGAGTGTTCGCACTGACAAAATTGAAGCATTGCATTTACTGGTCGCTTTCTCTGTGGCAATGAAAAGTCATTTAAGACAAGAGCCATTAGGGGCTGAAATCGAACGGTTAGTTCAGCCAGATCACTTTGTTCGATTAAAAGGAATTCAGAATCCGCCGTTGCGGGTTGCCTTTTGGATTGGAGATTATTTGCAGTTACAATATCAGCGCGATCGTATTAAGATTCATCAGCTTACAGAGATGCAGAATCTATTAAATGGGCTAGTGGATTGCTTAGGTGCGTGTGAGCGAATTTTGAAAACACCGATGCCGATCGCTTATGCAATTCATCTCAAGCAATTGATTCTCCTGTACTGTCTATCTTTACCGTTTCAAATGGTAGGAAATCTAGGCTGGTGGACACCTCCAGTGGTTGTATTGATTAGCTTTACATTGTTTGGAATTGAAGCGATCGGTATCGAAATTGAAAACCCTTTTGGTCGCGATCCGAATGATTTACCTCTAGATACAATCTGCGAAACGATGTTGAAAAATATTCAAGATCTAACGGATTTAAGACCGAGTAATCATTCTTCAGATCTACATCTACCGCTGGTTGCGGCTCACGAGGAACAGCAGAACGGTACTCGTTCCTAACAAAGTCGGTGTTAACCAATCGCCCCATTTAACATAAAGCGTTTGTGATTGTTGTCGATAAATTGTATCGACGTGAACTTCGTATAGATTGTTTCGCGATCGCCATTTCACTCGACCATGCGGATCAACAATGCCCGAATATCCTGTATTCGTTACACGCACTGCCCAACGATCGGTTTCGATCGCGCGGATAATATCATGCGCCTCATGTTGTGCCATGAGAACAGTACTGTAAGGATCTAAATTCGATGCAGTAATTAAAAATTGCGCCTGATCTGCAACCTGTCTACGAAACACTTCAGAGAATGCAGAATCAAAACAAATTCCGATCGCAATTCGTCCAAATGGCGTTTCAAACTGTTGCTTAAAATCGCCAGGGATGAGGAAGGTTTCGATCGGAGATAATCGACCAATGAAACCACCAAGTAATTTTTCAAATGGTAAATACTCGCCTAATGGAACTAACTTGATTTTGTTGTAACGCGCGATCGTACTCCCATCAGGTGCGATCGCAATTAGGCTCTGAGTGTAGCGCGTTCCTTCTGGTACGAAAGTTCCGATCAATGCTAACACTCGTTTTTCTAAGATTGCTTGAGTTACGGAATTCCGTAGATTCTCACCCTGCCACAGAAACGGTAAAGCACCCTCTGGAGTGACAACAAAGTCAACATCTTGAGCAACTAGCGATCGATATCCTGCTGAGTACCCATCTAACGCTTTTTTCAATCCTTCTGAGAATAGTTTCTGTCGCGTTGGAACATTGCCTTGAATGATTCCTGCGGTTAACTTTGTTTCAGGAGATTGCACGATCGAGGTTTGATACAATCTCAACCCGATCAAATGCAGAATGATCAATAGGGCGATGGCTCCGCCGCATAAAGTGTTCGCACTCGTAATCAATCGCTTACTTCTGGCTAACCATGCTTCTGCGATCAATCCATTCACAGCAACGATCGCAGCTGTCACCGTTAGCGCTCCAGAAATCCGTCCCAAATGCAAAATGATCAAATTATGTGGACTCTGCGTATAAGCAAGCGATGTCCAATCCAACGCGCTCCACTGCCGCACTAATTCCAGCCCACACCAGAATGCTGTACCCGCAATCACCCGCAAGATTGCGTTTTGCTGAATTCGCGCCAATCCCCACGCCCAAACGCCTGTACAAATCGCACCCCACAGCGTAATGAACGCCCACGCAAACGCCACGATCGACACACTTGCAATCCAAGACACCCCCAACCACATCAACGGATGTAATCCCGTGATCCAATGCAGCGCAAATCCGTGATACACAATGCCCCACACGATCGCGGGTTTCATCGATCGTGTTTTCACCGTAATGACCCACAATGGAGCCAACGCAACCCACGCTAGCCACCAAAAGCTAATTGGTGCAGTAGCAAGCCCCATGAGAAAAGCACTGAAGATAGAAAGCGCGATCGTTGCATCAATCCTCTTCATTTTGGCTGTTAGCCCATGTCCCATATTCATCGATGAGCATTTACGACTTCGGTAGAACTTTGTTGCTCTCGTCGTTCCTGCAATGCTTTTTCAATCAATTTTGAAAGCAACCAAGAAACCGATCGCTCATCGGTTTGTGCCCATGCTTCTAGCTCCTTCTTCCACTCAGAAGGCACATAAGCTACTACTCGCTCTAAATCTGTTTTACCACCCATCGTTTTATTTTCTAGTTTTTCCATAGCATACAAGGAATTGTCTAGATTGTGCTATGCTAGGCTATGCTGTGCCAGCATGAATTGATATGAATCTGACAAATCTACTGACGATCGCGAATCCTGCTCCTCAACATCGCGGAATTGTCCTGCTTTCAGCGCGAGAACTCGACAAAATGCGTACCGTTGGAAAGCTTGCGGCGCAGCTATTAGATTATCTCGACCCTTTAGTTCAGCCGGGAGTTAGCACTCAAGAACTGAATGATGAAGCCGATCGCTGGATGAATGCTCACGGTACAATCAGCGCAACATTAGGCTATGCTCCTCCCAATCATCCACCTTATCCAAGATCGATTTGTACGAGCGTTAACGAAGTTGTGTGTCACGGTATTCCCAGTCCGAAACACATCCTCAAAGACGGAGATATTATCAATATTGATGTCACTCCGATTCTTGATGGCTATCACGGTGATACATCTCGAATGTTTCTGGTGGGTAATCCATCAGAGACTGCTCGAAAACTGGTCGAAGTGACGAAAGAAGCGATGATGCGCGGGATTGCAGAAGTAAAACCGGGGGCAAGAGTGGGAGATATTGGCGCGGCGATTCAGGGATATGCTGAGGCGAATGGGTTTTCTGTGGTGCGCGATATGGTTGGGCATGGGGTCGGGCGCGTCTTTCATACAGAACCGCAGATTCCGCATTTTGGGAAACGAGGGACAGGGGTAAAGCTGCGTCCTGGAATGGTGTTCACGATTGAACCAATGCTGAACGAAGGAACGTATGATTTGAAGTTTTTAAGCGATCGTTGGACGGTGATTACAAAAGATAAGAAACTCTCAGCCCAGTTCGAGCATACGATCGCAGTGACTGAAAACGGACATGAGATTTTGACGCTCTCCTGACTCCCATTTTTTAGAATGTAACCTGGACGACGGTAAGATCAAGACTGTAGGAGATCTAATCTTAATAACGGGATCGGATTCACCGCCCTCCTGAAGGATTAGCATGAATACAGATGAGACAAAGAGTGGGTATGAACGAAGACAGCCTTTCATCTGCCTACGATCAGTTACACCAAAGTCTGCTTCAGATTGAGGACTTGACTCGCGTTGAGGAGCGCAAGCGGATTGCCCGTGATTTGCATGACTCCTTGGGATACGCCCTCACTGCCTTGAATGTGCAATTACAAACCGCCGCTAAACTTTGGAAAGTAGAACCCGCCAAGGCAGAATTATTTCTGAATCAGGCACAACTGCTGGGAACCGATGCGATCGCACAAGTGCGGCAGTCCGTTCGATTACTACGATCGCTAGAACTTCCAGAGCGATCGCTCGAAACGATGATTGAGTCGCTGGTTGAGAACGTACAGCAAGCAACCCGTCTCTCGATTACAACGGCACTTCAGCCAACGACATCTATTCCGCCGAGCGTTGCGGCAATGCTCTATCGAGTGGTTCAAGAAGCGCTGACCAATATCTGCAAATATGCTGCGGCAACCACCGTTCAGATTCAATTAGAGTCGTTGCCTGAACACCTTCAACTTCAAGTCATCGACGATGGACACGGCTTCAATTTAGATGAGCATCAAACCGGATTTGGGTTAATCGGGATGGCAGAACGAGTTGAAGCAATGCACGGGAAGCTACAAATTGATACTGCACCGGGAAAGGGTTGTCGAATTTGCGTTACGGTTCCACTGGATCAAGCGGTGATTGAAGCCGATGCAGTATCTTCGGAGATTGCGATCGCCCCAGAACCGACTCCAAAGTTGCCTGCTGTACCCGAACCGTTAAAGCCAGTACAACAATCTCCAAGGTTAACGATTGCACCCGAACAGTTGAAGCAATTAGAGGAAACTTTGGCAAATTATATTGGACCGATTGCTCCAGTCGTGCTACAAAAAGTGATGTCGCGATCGCAGCATCGACAAGCCCTCATTGATCAATTAGACAACTGGATTGATGCAGTTCACAAATCTGAATTTCAGCAGAGTGCTACCCTGATTCTTCAATCTGCTGAAAGCACCCCTAAAAAGATGCCTCATCATTGCATTGATGAAGCTTGGTTGCATCGCTGTCAGCTTGAGTTATCCCAGGCAGTTGGGCCGATCGCGCCCCTCTTGATTGATCAAATTCTTCAAGCCAACCCTGAAATTTCTCAGGTACAGTTAATTGAGATTTTGTCGAGCAGAATTGATTGTGCTGAAGCCGCACTGGTATTTCAACGCCAAATGATGATTTAAGATTCTGGCGATTGCGAGTGCAACATATCCATTGCAATTTTTAGGCTGGAACGTAATCGGTTAATGGCGTTGCGATCGCCATTAACCGATTACGTCTTTTGATGGCTCTTCAAAGTTTATATTCAAGTCTCCGGTGCTGATGGCGTTCGCTGTTTTCGCAATTCTTCTAATCCGTTGAATGATTACTTTCTTCAACAAGAAATTGATGAATAGAAACATCAAACTGAGAATGCCAAACAAAACGCCTAACAGGATAAAGAGCGATCGATACATTTGAGCCAGAACTGCATCTGCTGGAACTAAAACGATTTGCGCTGCAATAATCTGATTTAGCTTCCAGCCAAACCCATTCTTATCGCCATAAGTCGCAATTTGGCTCTTTGGCGCTAATTTTGGATCAGAATGGCACTGAAGACAATTTTGATTGGTAATGGTTAACGGTCGAGCAATATAGAAAACTTTACCCTCAAAGGCAGTATGGAAGCCAGATAATTCTTTTAAATTAGTGTCGTTTTGGAAACGCTGAAGTAATGTTGCTTCAAAGTCGTCTGCTAAATCTCGACGGTTTGTGGGATTCAGCGAGGCATCTTTGTAGAAGAATTGGTCAAACTGAGGGGTGCTGCGAAACTTTTCAAACACTTCTCTGACTGAGAAATTTGGAATCGCTTCGGGTGTGAACGATGACTCGGTTTCTAGTCTTTTCGCTAGGAGTGGATTGACCCGTTCTTGCGTATAGTCCCGAACTGAGTTCATCGTTTGCATCAGGATTGTCGCTTGGGTTGCGACTTCGGTTTGCGCCCGTTGTTGCAGAATAGTTGCCAAAGCAATGCCACTCAGCACCGTCCCAAAAATCAGAACACTGACGAGCAGTAGATTGAATTTAGTGCTAATTTTGGCATCTCTCAGCAGTGTTTTAGCAAACATCTGTTTTCTCTCCAATGCGAGGATGAGTAAACCGCGAAAATAGAGAACGGAGTGGGTAGGAGCGGTGAAATATGACAATTCAAGCGTAATACAATCGCTTGATGTGGGATGGCAAATTCTACGAAAATCAACCAACATTGATGAGATCACGTCGTTGGATTTTAATCGGGGGATTCGCAAGCTTGATCGGTTGCGAATTCGTTTCAAGTCGCCGTTATGACGAATGGGTGATTGGCGTGATTAGTTACGAGCAGGATACGTCGATCGTGCAGCGATTTGCGAACTTTAATCGCTATCTTGCGGAGAAAACCGGGGCACATATTGAACTAGAACCTGCGTTTAATGAAACAAACGCCTTGGAGCGAATTCAGCATCAGTCGTGGAAGATTGTGTTTGCTCCGCCGGGTGTCGCTGCGATCGCAATCTCACGTTATCAATATCTACCATTGTTTGCCCTCCAGGGAGTGACGAATCAACGATCGATGCTGATTGTGCGTGAAGATAGTCCGATTCGGTCGTTGGCGCAAGTGGCAGGGCAGCGAGTCGCACTCGGTCAACCAGGTTCGGCTACGGGCTACTATCTGCCGCTCTACAATCTGTATGGTTTAACGCTGGCGCAAGTCTTATTTGCGCCTACCCCTCAAACGGTGCTGCAATGGCTGGCTGAAGGCAAAGTCACCGTTGGAGCGCTTTCTTTGGCAGAATTCGAGCAACTCCGGCAAACGAACCAAACGCCGTTGCGGGTTCTGTTTATGGATGCTCATCCGGTGCCACCTGGAGCGGTTTTGCTGTCGCCCACGGTTGATCGAACTCAGCAGGATCGAATTCGTGAGGTGATGCAGCAAGCGTCTTCAGGCTTAGTCGAGGCGGTGGGATACTTACCACGAGATCCAGTGCCAGATTATCAGTACATGATTTCGGTGGTCGATCGAGTGCAACCGCTTGCAGCGCATCTGCAAGAACAACCTGCCCGAATTTTCTAACAGTAGCTTGCGACATCTTCGCCGCGATCTGCTAGATACATCAATGCTCGAAAGCGCAGTTCGATAATTTGTTCGTAGAAGGGGTTGAGTTTGCACAAGGGCGGAATTTGGAGGAGGAAGCGATCGAAGACTTTAATCTCTCGCGCAAACGGGCAGCTTGCCGGAATCAAACGGCAGAGGCGATGGGCTTGAGTGGGAGATTGGATGTCGATCGAGCTTAACCAACGACGAACCGGAGATAGGAGATCAGGTTTGAAGAAGAGAGTGATAGGCGGCAACATGGCTTTAACCTCTTGGTTTTCCTTGAATTGCCTTGATCGTATGAATTACGGCGGTAGGAAACTTCTGAAGAATGTCATTTCCTGCCCCTGACAAAAGTCTCATTGCGCTCCTGACTTTCGTTGGTTTCAAAGTTAAGAAAAAACCACTCCGGAGGTGTCCGAAGTGGTTAGCGGAAAAACGATCATGTCGAATCAGGGTTTGAAGATGGCGCGATCGTCACTTGGTAAGGTGATCCTTACTTATGAACACCTCGCTTGCGCAGAAAGCTTGCCTGCACTTCCTTAACGGTCTAGTTTGGTTGCAATTTCATTCACAGCTTGCCATATGTCCAACCTTGATTTAGCAGCCCATCAAAATAAGAATTTGGATTGATAACCTGTCCTTTCGGAAAGATGATTGGCATCGCTGCTCTATAAGCTTGACCAACCTCTACCGATTCAGTTAAACAGTTAGACAATACAATGTTATACGACCTTTGGGAAATCGAGGCAGTTGTCTTGACAGCAGCATCAACAGATGGATTTTGAACCGTCTGACATTTGTAATCAGTGTAGTAATGACTTGGATTGTCTGGATTGTTGCGACTACGAAACTCGTTCAACATATCGTTAAACGTACCATGGCTTTGCCAAAAGTTAGTTTTAGTACCTGGATCAAGTCTTGGGCTTCCTGTAAAGAGGTGCCCACTGTAGTTCTCAACTGAGCCATAAAAGAAGGTGTTCTGGTCAACCTGGTAGCCCCACCCTGCGTGACCTTGGGCGAATTCGGGAGGAAAACTCCCTTGTGCTCCCTTTGCCGCTCTGAAGATGCAGAATTTACCCGTGCGAAGTGGAGCATTATTACCACCTGGTTGTGGACTAACAACCCCAGAGAAAGCTGGTGTAGAGCTTACAACAGAGCTAGCGAGTACAGCAATTCCAGCAACTATTGCTGGAATCCGAAAACGATCGAAACGCATAACGAGTCCTCTAAATTAAATAAAGGGTTTGACAACGGTGATGAATTGAGGAGAAACAGCACATCCAGTTTGGTTTGATATAGATGTGCTGTTCTTAAAAACGAGCTACTTACCTGCTCTCGCGATCAATTGAGCTTGCAGAACTGATACCGAAGGATTACCGCCTTGCTTGAGTTGCTCTTGGATATCTTTAGGCAACGTTGTCGATGATTTATCTGCATCTGACAACTTCAGCAAGTCGTGTTGTCCCTCGACGATCGCGGTTTCACCGGGCGTTAACCGCGCACCTGTAATCCGCTCGCCGTCGGGAGTTTGAAAAACGGTTTGATTACGATCGACCTTCACCAAAAACGTCTTACGCGGCGTTTTCACGATGGCGAAATCCTGATCTTTAGAAACGTACTGCACTTTGCCTTGAATCATCAGCAATTCCATTCTTGGCTTGACAATACCGGGCGTTTTCAGATCGGGCATGGTCGGTTTGGGTTGAGCGAAAACCGGAGCCGCGATCGTTCCAACTAAAAGGGCGAAGCTACTCGCTGCAACCGAAAATTTTGTGAAACGCATCATTATTGATTCTCCTGAAGTGAATAAAGGAAGTTCATTTGCTGAACTGCCCTTATCCTAGGAATTTGAGCCTTTCAAAACTGCTGAAAAACGTCTAGAAACTGATCCAACGAATTGAGGGAATTGGGTTCCTAACTTTTGGCGATCGATAGGAATTGATACTTATCACTTTTGTTGATCGAACCCGCAGCAATCCATTTTCAGCATCCTAAAATTGTGGTGTCCAAGTGCTTTTTATCAGGGTTAGATGCGTATGATTCGCTTATTACTCGTCGATGATCAAAGCCTCATTCGCGACGGTATCAAAGCCATGCTGAGTTTAGAACCAGATTTAGACATCGTGGGCACTGCCAATAGCGGCGAAGCAGCCCTACAGCAAGTCGAGATCCTGCATCCTGACATTGTATTGATGGATCTAAAAATGCCAGGAATGGGCGGTAAAGAAGCAACGCAGCAAATCGCGCAGCGCTTTTCGCACATCAAAGTGATTGTTTTGACCACCTTTGATGATGATGAGTACATTGCCGAAGCGATACAAGCTGGAGCAAAGGGCTACTTGCTCAAAGATATGCTCTCTGAGGATCTCGCGGAGTCAATTCGCTTTGTGCATCGAGGTTACGCTCAACTCGCTCCTGGATTGCTCGAAAAACTATTACCTCATACTGCACCTGCAAAATCTCATCCGTCTGCAACTGCGCTGGCTCAACTGCCTGCTCGTGAACGCGATGTATTACGGCTGATTGGCACTGGAGCCACGAACCGAGAGATCGCCAACCAGCTTTTTATTTCAGAAGGGACGGTGAAAAGCTATGTCACGAGTTTATTTAATCGCCTGAATTTGAGAAATCGATCGCAGCTTGCAATTTTTGCAAATTCTGTCATCTGGGATTCGGAACCCTAATGCAGAAACTTAATTTGATATTGCATGGTTATCGTTTTCACACTTAATCAAACATTTTATAATTTAGTACGCTGGTACTAAAATTTCGTGTTATCCTCTTTGTCGTTAGAGAGTATCAGAGACGGCGGCATGAGTATAGACGACACGACCCAACTGATTCAACTCATTCTCAATTCGGTGCTGATGTTGCTTGCCTGTGCATTTGTATTGGGTGGACTACTGCTGCGACGAAGTGTGATTGAGAATCGCCTACAAATTACCAATGTTGAATATTTTCAAAGTATCGATCGAATCGATCAATCCAATCGTTTGCTAATGCTACAAAAGCAGATCCGCTATCTACAACAGCGGGTGAAATCCGCGAACAACGGCATTTTAGTGATGTACTATGCGTTGATTTTGTTTGTATCCAGTACGTTTACGTTGGCGATTCGGACTGTTTTTAGTATGGAATGGCTTGTCACTGGGTCAATGGCGCTGTTTGTTGCGGGAACTGCCATTTTGTTATTTAGCGTAGCGATCGTTCTTGTCGATCTACATCAGTCGGATCGTCCATTTTGGCAAGAAATGCGGGATATTCTCGCTTCAGAGATGTCAAGAAAACGCCGGATCAAAAAGATCCGGAATCGTCGAACGGTTGTTGTTCGTTAAGGTTCGGGCGCGATGACTCTGGCTTGTTTCCCGGAAGCATCGACCACGATCCAACCTGTTGCGCCATCGCCCGGTTCGGTTTGGGTGACGCGAAATTTAACTTTTTCGCCTTTCGTACTAACGGCAAAATCGGCATTTTGTGCCGACTGCACCATAAACCCACGATCGCGTAAACAATACATCACCCAACCCTTTAGCGTTTGATTCGCTGGATTGAAAGGCACAGGAGGACGATCGAACACACTTTGCATCACTTGAATTAACTGCGACATATTTCCCGATTGATCTCACTATAGCAATCCTAAATCAGTTATGAGAAGCAGCCATAGGTAAATA
>PSLO01000216.1:0-2054 GCA_040289665.1 Leptolyngbya sp. ERB_1_1
TAATGCTGTTTTTTATTTTCACTGACTCGTCTTTTTCACTGTCGCGACTCACCCAGATGCTTGACATCTAATAGTCTTCTACAGTTTCAACGTGCAACAGTGAAAGCTTACTATTGTAGAACTGTGAGAACAGAGCGACGGTTGGAATAGTTCGATCAGCGGCATGACGATCGAGAACTACTAGAACTTGCTGAAACATGATTCACTCAACGGGTAGAAGAAAAAATTGACTGGCGAATTGAAAAAGTCTAGTGACATGAAAAGACAGGACATATCAAACTTCTTACCCTTCGTCAGTCAATCACTTAAGGAGCAACAACGGTCAGATCAACCTCACACTTCAGATAAGACAAGCCCTCGACGTGAGCCATTTGACTCTGCTTTTTCTCGCTTAGGATGTCCGACGCAACCGTGTGGAATACCTTGCTACCCGGCTCATAACACCAAGCAATTCCTTCTGGATCGCGCGATTGGCTCCAGTCAGCAAATTCAGGCTTCGATCGCTTTGCGGTAATCGTCTGTGTCGCAATGTTCAGCCGTTTGGCTAAGTCATTCTGTTTCAGCATTCCCAAAGGAAGCGGAGCGGAAGAATGTCCGTTACCATTCACACTGACGACTACTTCAGCGTTACCATTTACTTCAGATTTACCATTCATTTCAGCTTCATCAGTGTGGCTTGCTGAATGACCATTTGAATGATTGGACGGATGGTTTGTCTCAGGAATCGAACTTGCAATCACAGTGACCTCAGTAACATCAGCATCAATCGACTGATGGTTAGAGCTTGCAGGAACATCGATCGTCACTTGATCTGTAACCTTGCTTGTTGAACTTTGAGCCATTTCCTGAAGCCGCTTTTCTTGTTCTGCGAGTTCTTCAGCACTTAAACGATGGTTGGTTGGCATAATGTCGCCACCCGGACCAATCAGCGGACGCAAGCCGTTCAACTCTGCCATGATAGCGGTGCCATTGTTGATGACAACCGCAAGGATCGGATCGAGCGCGAGGAAGATACCTACAACTAATGCGCCCAGGTTTGGTAGTGCCACGATCGCAGTATTTTGCCAAATGATATCCATTGCTTGACGGGCACATTTGATTGCCATAATCAAGCCGCGTAAATCATCTTCCATTAACACGACATCAGCCGTTTCTCTTGCAATGTCGGTCGCACCTGCAAAGGATACCGACACATCCGCATAAGCTAACGCTGCCGAATCATTGATACCATCTCCGCAGAATGCAACAGTTCTACCTTGATCATGAACTGCTTTGACCACTTCGACCTTCTTCTCTGGAAACGCTTCCGCGTGAACATGCTCAGGACGGATGCCGAGATTTCCAGCGATCGAGTCTGCTACCCGCTGCACATCTCCAGTTAGCATCTGTACCGTGATGCCCATCCGCTTCAGTTCTTGAATCACTTCTTTGCTTTCTGGACGAGGTGGATCACTATAGCGAATTACGCCTAACAGTTGACCATCCCCGGCAATATAGACAAGAGACTGTCCACCCGATTTTGCATCAGGATAGCGCAGATCATACTCATCCAAGCTGATGTTCTCTTGCTTCATAAAGCGAGGACTACCAACCAGAATGCTCATACCGTCAATTGTTGCCACTGCGCCTAAACCAACTTTGTACTCCCACTCTTCACAGTCTTTTAGCGCGACACCAGTATCTTTCGCATGGTGAACAATTGCTTCTGCGATCGGGTGAGTTAATCCTTTTTCGGCGGATGCAGCGTAACATAGAACTTCTTCTTTACTAAAGCGGCTCATCACATCAACGTCATTCACGCCTGCATGACCGATCGTGAGTGTTCCAGTCTTATCACAGACGATCGTATCGACTTTAGCAAGAATTTCGATTGCTCGACCACTGCGAATTAACACACCATTGCGGGCTGCATAAGTCAGAACAGAGAGAATCGTAGTGGGGACAGAAACCCGGATTCCAATTCCGAAGTCTAGGGTTAAGAGTGCAACGGCTCGATTTAAGTCAGACACCCCCAGCAAAGCTGGTGGCTTGATGAGTGTGACCGCCCCAAGGGC
>PSLO01000079.1:0-20846 GCA_040289665.1 Leptolyngbya sp. ERB_1_1
TTAGCAAGGACATCCGCCCTTGGGGCGGTCACACTCATCAAGCCACCAGCTTTGCTGGGGGTGTCTGACTTCGAGCGATTGGTTAGAACGGTTACTGAAATTATTACCTTCCCCGATCGACAATACAGCCTCGGAACTGATTCGTAGTACGCCACCTGCCGCACTCGGTAAAGTATTTGAACAAGATTAGTACTTGAGTGACTCAGCGCTAGAATAGAAATATATTTCAAGGAAAATTGATGCGTAAGACGGTAGAAACAAAAGATTTAGTGGTTTTAGGATTTCATGCGCTCTCTGATCCTTTGAGAGTTCAGGTGATAGAGTTGCTCAGAAAACAAGAACTCTGCGTTTGTGAATTGTGCGAAATCCTTGAAGTTACACAATCTAAGCTTTCGTTTCATCTCAAAACGCTGAAAGAGGCAGAATTATTGCGCTCTCGACAAGAAGGACGTTGGATTTACTACAGCTTAAATTTGTCGCAGTTTGTTGCCTTAGAGCAGTACTTAGCAGAGTTTCGGAGATTTAGCGAAATTCTACCTGCTCGATCGTGTTAGCAACATCATAATCGTTCGTGCGCTTTTTAATTTTATTTGCCCGCTTATCGCTTGACCAATCAACTTTTTTTGAAATGTTCTGCTACAATCTGGTTAAATAGTGCAGGAATAAATCTTGATTACTGGGAAAAGCTACAACAAGATGAGAGCTAGCGCATCAACCCTTTTTAGTCAGCCGAAACTGGAACAATGGATGTCACCTTCTGTGATCGCGGAAGGAATCGGAACATTCGTGCTGGTGTTTGCGGGAACTGGAGCGGTGATGGTTAATCAGATTAGTAATGGTGCGGTTACTCATCTTGGTATTAGCTTTGTGTTTGGCGCGATCGTCACCGCTTTGATTTACGCATTGGGACATATTAGTGGCGCACATTTCAATCCGGCTGTGACTTTGGCATTTTGGGCAAGCGGCGTTTTTCCAAAGAAGCGAGTTCTTAGCTATGTAATGGCACAGTTGATCGGCGCGACGGTTGCTTCGATCTTGTTATTGATCAGTCTTGGATCAGTTGCCAATTTAGGTGCAACTTTGCCGCTGAACAATAACTGGATGCAATCGTTTGTGTTGGAGACTGTTCTGACGTTTATTTTGATGTTTGTGATTTTTGGAACGGGACTTGATCGTAGATGTCCAAACGGATTTGCCGGAATTGCGATCGGCTTAACGGTTGGACTAGAAGCCGCTTGTATGGGCAAGATTACGGGCGCAAGTATGAATCCGGCTCGATCGTTTGCACCTGCATTGATTGGCGGAATTTGGCAGCATCATTGGCTGTATTGGGTTGCACCAATTTTGGGCGCACAGATTGCGGTGTTTGTATATCGTCAGTTGTCAAATAACTTTGAGGATTGTGTATGAAGCGGGTGATGTTTGTTTGTAAAAAGAATTCAGCACGATCGCAAATGGCAGAAGGATTTGCGAAGAAATTTGGAGCGGGAAAGATTGAGGTCACAAGTTCAGGCTTAGAAGCAAGTCAAGTGAATCCGATCGCGATTAAAGTCATGTCAGATGTTGGAATTGATATTACTGATCAAAGCTCAAAAGCGTTGAGTGAATTTAAGCCGGAAGACTTCGACGCTGTGATTTCGCTCTGTGGCTGTGGCGTGAATCTGCCGACCGAATGGGTCTTGCGCGAAGTGTTTGAAGATTGGCAACTCGATGATCCCGCAGAGCAACCTGAAATTTTTCCACGGGTACGCGATGAAGTGAAAGAACGAGTGATCAAACTTATGGAAACGTTGGATACACCGTAACAGCTATGACAACATTCGATCATCCACCGAGAATTCTATTCCTATATGGTTCGTTGCGCGATCGCTCATACAGTCGATTGTTGGCAGAAGAAGCCGCACGAATCATCACAGAAATGGGTGCTGAGGTAAAATTCTTTCATCCGCATGAGTTACCCATCTATGGCAGTGTGCCAGACACTCATCCCAAAGTGCAAGAGCTTCGATCGTTAAGTCAATGGTCAGAAGGTCAAGTTTGGTCGAGTCCTGAACTGCATGGTAATGTTTCCGGCATGATGAAAAACCAGATTGATTGGATTCCATTGAGTATCGGTGCAGTTCGACCCACGCAAGGAAGAACGTTAGCGGTGATGCAGGTTTCTGGAGGATCCCAATCTTTCAACGCGGTGAACACGTTGCGAATTTTGGGGCGGTGGATGCGAATGTTTACCATTCCGAATCAGTCATCGGTTGCGAAAGCGTATCAGGAGTTTCATGAAGATGGAGCGATGAAAGATTCTGCTTATCGCGATCGCGTCATTGATGTGATGGAGGAGTTGTATAAGTTCACGGTGCTATTGCGGGATCAAGTGAATGATTTAACCGATCGTCCCAGTGAAAGAAAGGAGAAAGCGAAAAAAGAAGCGACTCTAAAGTTAGACACTCTCTGAATCGCCTCTTCGATCGTATTATCTATGTCGTTGAGCTAAATTCGACAGAATTAACAACAGCTTTGAGGGCTACAACAATCCTCGCTTTCAGTTGTAACGCGATAGTTTGAGCCTTTGGTTTGACGTGGATCGCGAATCGGGTCGTCTGTGCAGGGCATAGAAGCGGCAGATTCGTATGGGATCTCTTCGTATGGAGCGATCGCAATGATTTCAGAATGATATGCCCCTGTCGGATTGGTGTAGATCTGAAAAGTCTTGTCGCAAACTGCCATGCGCTCACCTCGGTACAAGGTATGTCCATCATCGTCTTGTACCGACTTCCAAGGGCCACGATAAATCACCGCTTGGTTGCGTTCTAAACATTCGCCTTCCTTGCCTTTGAACGCCTGCACTGTGAGCGATCGAAATTCCACCCCATCGATCACCTGCCACGGTTCAGTCTGACGCGCTAAAATCTCGATTCCGTAAAATCCTGCCTGCTCGAACATTTCAAGAAACTCATTTTCGCGAAACGCTCCAGCAATACAGCCACTCCAAAGTTCAGGATCATTGAGAATTTTATCAGTTGGGGCTTCATCACAGACAATATCAGAAATCACGGCTCGTCCACCCCGTTTGAGAACGCGAAAGATCTCTTGAAATAATTGCTTTTTATCTTGGGGACGAACGAGATTAAGAACACAATTTGAAATGACAACATCAACGCTATCGGTAGCAATTAAAGGCTGAGATTGACGTAAGCGATCGCATTCCGTCTCAAATGCTGCAATTTGCTCTACAGACTGAATCGGATGCCGTTCTAACCACTGTTGTACGAAGTTCAGATTCAGCGCTAAGTCTTGGATTTTGCCTTTTACGAATGTTACATTCTCGTAGCCAAGCTTCTCGCTCATGGGAGCAATGTATTTGCGCGACAAACTGAGCATTTCATCATTCATATCAACACCGATGATCTTGCCCGTTGCGCCTACTTTTTGCGCCAGAATGTAGCAGTTTTTTCCGGCTCCAGAACCGAGATCGACCACGGTCTCACCAGGGTTTACATAGCGTGTGGGATCGCCACAGCCATAGTCTTTCTCAATGATTTCTTGCGGCAAAATCTCTAAGTAGCGCTGATCATAGCCATCGGTCGGACAGCACAAAGAGGCTTGCGGTTGTTGTGCGCCTGCTTCGTAGCGCGATCGTACCGCTTGTTCTACGTCGTAGGGAAGTGTAGTGTCGGTCATACTGGTAGTTCTCAATCAATTCGATCTAGTTTAGAGAATACGATCGAAGAAACGATCATTTCACGATAAATGTTTGGTCGCTGATGGGCCGTTCTTCTACGCTCATTTTCACGCTCCAAGTTCCAGCTTGAGATTGAGCAGTGAGCGGAGTACTGCAAGCTGTAGTCCAAGGAGAGCGCGTAATTTCCTGAGTCTGATTGCGGCTTTGATGCACGATTTGATTTGTTGAATCACTCCAGCGACAACGAATCATTAGGCGATCGTTGATCGGAACATTTTTTAAGGTGACGCGATAAAAAATTTGTGAATCTTTTTGTCGATCGAACTGTGTCACGGGCTTTGCTGACTTTTGTGATGTAAGACTGTCTTGAATGGCAGCAATTTGAGCAATTCTATTTTGCTGTTTTTGATAAACCACAGCCATTGTGGTCAGCAATCCAAAAATCATAATCGCGATCGTTGAAATGACAATTCTGTGTCGCTGCTGCTCTTGTATTCGGGAGCGGCGTTGATGCAACTGAGCGATCGCATCCTCAAGTAAGTCGTCTGGTAAATCCAAATTCTGTAAAATCTGCTGAACTTGCTCGTCGTCTAATTCAACATCGTCTTGTTGAGATAAGCGATCAACTTCTGCGGCGATCTGAGCGAATTGAGCTTGGGTCAGGTTAGCCATACGAAAAACAGGGTTCTATGGATCTTTGATAGCACAAGCAATTGCGTCTTTTTTCAAGTCTTAAAGATTTCCACGCAAAGCCTGTTCTCGCTCGATCGCTTCAAACAACGATTTAAAGTTTCCTTCACCGAATCCCTGTGAGCCGTGGCGTTCGATAATTTCAAAAAACAAAGTCGGGCGGTCTTGTACCGGACGGGTGAAAATTTGTAGCAAATATCCTTCACGATCGCGATCAACTAAGATTCCCAGTTTGGCTAATTGCTCGATCGATTGATCAATTCTACCGATTCGCGCCTCTAAATCTGCGTAGTACGAAGCTGGCACACTAAGAAACTCAATTCCTAAATCTTTCAGTGTGGTTACAGTATCAATGATGTTATGTGTCAGGTAAGCAACGTGCTGAACACCTCCGCCGTGATTGTATTCTAGAAACTCCTGAATCTGGGATTTTCCTTTTCCGATCGCAGGTTCATTAATCGGAAGTTTGATCGCTCCCGTTGCGTTTTGCATGACCGACGATGTGAGTGCAGAATAATCGGTTGCGATTGTACGATCGTCGAATTGCACTAACAAATCTAATCCCAACACATTCTCAAAGAATCGTACCCAGCGGTTCATTTGTCCTTTCTCAACATTTCCAACAACGTGATCAATCTTGATCAATCCAGCATCCGCCTGAGGTTGAGTAGAACGCGGAAAAAATCCTGGAGCAAAAACGCCATGATAGCGATCGCGTTGCACAAATTTAATTAAAGTATTGCCATATCCATAAATCGTAGCGTAGCAATAAGTTCCGGTTTCATCAGCTTCGTAGGTCGGTGAGGCGACTGCTAGAGCACCCCGCGATGTACTTATCGCAAACGCTCGATCGACATCCGGTACGGTTAACGCAATGATGGCAACATGATCTCCATGCTTTGCTGTTTTGAGCGCGATCGGGTGATTCGGATCAAGTGCAGAACTCAACACTAAGCGAATTTCACCCTGCTGCATCACATAGGAAGCGACATCGCGCGTTCCGGTATCAAGTCCCCGGTATGCGATCGACCGAAAGCCAAAACCGCGATCGTAGAACATTGCCGCTTGCTTTGCATTGCCGACATAAAGTTCTAAATGATCAAAAGCTTGAATCGAAAAGGCATCACTCATGCAAGCATTACTAAATCATAAAAGGCAATAGATTGAACAAGCCAAATCTCAGTGCTTTATCAGGCTATGCCTAAATTCTGAACAATAAATATACCTTAAGAAAGATTGACAGAGTTCGATGCTATCTTGCAGGTTCACGAGAATTTATTTGAACATGAGGCAATTCTACTGGACGGAAATCGATCGTCGTTTTTAGCATCGATGTGGGTGATCGCTTCAACAATCCAGCTTGCACAAATTTTGCGTAAGTTTGCGACTCGATCGCTTGGAGTTGCGCTTGATATTGTTCCACGCTAAATGCTTGAATTTCCGACTGTGCCTGCATTGCTTCAATCTCAATCTGAATCTGCTGAAGCTGTTCTTGCACTGATTCTAATTGAGCTTGATGAGACTCTGGGCTGATCAACAATTGCGATCCGGTTTGCATTAAATATTTCGTCACTTGTTGTAGTGCATCTCGCCGCGCGACTAGCTCTAGATACTGCTGCTTTAGTGATTGATCCTCCAACAAATCGAGCTTCTCAAGCCAAAACTTTGTCGTCAATCCTTGCACCAACAGCGTAAACCACACCACCCCAAACGAAGCCGAGATGATTTCTTGTCGTCCAGCGATCGCTGCCGGAAGTCCAATCGCCAACGCGATCGATACTGCACCCCTCAATCCTGTCCACCACAAAATCGTTTGATCGCGCCAAGAAATTCCGGTTTTTCCGATCCAATTGCTCAACGCACTCAATCCATAAACGGCGATCGCTCTCGAAGCAATTACTGCCAATATCGCGATCGTGGTTGTTGGCAAATGCGCGATAAGTTTAGACACATGAATCTGATCACCAAGTAGCAAAAACAGGATTGAATTAATTAGAAAAACGATGAACTCCCAAAACTCTGTCACCGTCGATCGCTTCACCAATTCAACACCCGGCTGCAAACTAAAATTACCAATCACCAAACCGACTGTAACAATGCCGATTACACCTGAGCCACCCAATTCCTCAACAAAGATGTAAGTTCCATAAGCAGTAACTACCGTCAACGCTTGCTCTACCCAAGACAACTCATATCGCTGAGTCAAAACTGCAACACAAACGCCAATCAACGCCCCAATGCTAACTCCAATCCCAGTAACAACGAAAAATTGCAGCACCGTTGATGAAAGCTGAAACGGTTTCGGAGCGGTCGCAAGCTCAACCAAAACACCGTAAGCCACAACAGCCGCACCATCATTTAATAGACTTTCTCCTTCAAGCAATGTCGTCAGTCGTTCTCCTGCTCCGACTTCTCGAAAAATGCCCAACACGGATGCCGAATCGGTTGCTGATAGACAGGCTCCAACCAGTAAAGCGGTTGTCCACGGCACATCCATGATCTGATGAAGCGCCAAGGCAATTCCTGCGATCGAAATCACCACTCCACCAACCGCATACAAGCCACTGGGCAACAGTTCCCGTTTTAGTGCCGACCAGCGCGTATTCCAAGCCGCTTCAAATAGCAACGGCGGCAAGAACACCATCAAAATCAGACCAGGAGAAAGATTCATCAGCCGCACATCGACCAGCGCTAATCCCAACCCCACAATCAGTAATAACAAGGTGTATGGCAGTTGTCGCAGTGGTGTAAAAATCTTCGGTAGGCTTGCAGCACTCAGCGCCACCAGTAGAATGATCAGAAACTGTTTGAGGTCATGCTCGATCGTGACATCGGTGGCGCTAGTGAGAAGGCTCATTGCTCAGAAGGGGGAGAGTTCAATCTGATCCATAGATCAGGGCAAATGGGATCGTCTGTTCACGAAGAACGATCTCCAATCACATAATCAATTCAAATAGGATTTTCTCGCCCTAAACGAATGTCACACTCTGATAACGACGATCGCGTTTTCTATTCCTCAGTTGTTCTAGAACACATTGTTCCAAATGAAAATAAAGGCGCTTTTCGGAAATGGCAAACCGCGCTGATGCGAACTGCTCAACAACATCAGGGATTTGTTAGAAACGATCACTGTCCGCCTCTGCAATGTGTAGATGGTGTGATGAAATGGTATTCGATCGTCCATTTCGATACGCCCAACCACTTAAACGACTGGCTGAACTCTCGCGATCGCACACAACTGCTCGAATCGGGACGAGAGATTTTTGAGAACTATAAATTTAAGTCTTTTACCACTGGGCTAGAAGGATGGTTTTCAACTCAAGCCGGACAAGAGCGATCGAGCTTAGGTCCTCCACCTTGGAAACAAGTAATGGCAGTCGTTTTAGGGCTGTATCCGCTGGTGATGATTCAGTCTAAACTGTTCGCAACGTTTGGCTGGTTGCATTCTTGGTCGCCTGCTGCGCTCATGCTGCTAAATAATTTCATCACGTCTTCGCTGCTGACTTGGGCAGTGATGCCGCAGATTACCAAGCTGCTGAGATTTTGGTTGCAGCCTGCTTTTCGGTTGACTGAGCGCAAAACAGAGTTGATGGGAACCGCGATCGTTTTAATTGCACTTGGATTGATGGTGTCTCTTTTTAGTCAGATTTAGTTCGTTAACTCCTGCATCCATTTGCTGATTAGAGATCGCAATCTTTTTCCTGAAATCTCAGATTCTGGAAAGCGATCCAACGCTCGACGATAATCAGCGATCGCATAATTCCAGTCGCCTGCTAAATGATGAGTTCTGCCTCGCGCCCCGTAGAGATGCGCCTCTAACACGAAGTCATTGTTCACGCTGGAAGACAACAGTTCTTTAATTTGCAGCCCGTGTTCAAAATTCTCGATCGCTTGCGAATACATTTCAAGATCACGAAAGGTAATGCCTTGATTCAACCAAGCGCGAACATTCATCGGATCAAGATCGATCGCCATTTCATAATCTGCGATCGCTTCGATTAACAGTCCTTGAGCCGCGTAATAATTTGCACGATTGTTGTAAGCGCCTGCAAGCTTGGGATTCAGCCGGAGCGCTTCGTTATAGTCTTCGAGCGCTGCTTCCAAATCCCCACACTGGTAATGAACTAAACCGCGATTGTTGTAGTCGGTCGCGTTTTCAGGATTGCGATTGATCAAAATGGTCAATCCAGCGATCGCTTCAAGATAGTGACCTTGTTTCGCATCGGACAACGATCGTTGACGCAACAAGCGATCCTGAGCAGCGGGATCAAGCCAAACGGTTTGAGGTCGAGCAGCTTTCTTCAAGGCTAGACGATCGACTTTGGGAGAGCGACGGCGACTCGCTACAGTAACGCAATTTGTTGCACGATTCGGATTTGTGGGTTGTGGATTAAGTTTCTTGTCTAAAAAAGTACGAGCGTTCATGCCACCTTCACCATGTCTATGAACTAAAGTTACCGTTTCGCTCACCTGATTTTTTCTGCCCAAGTGCCATAAATGTATACGTCCACGGTCAGATTTTGGATGTGGTCTAATCAAGCGGTGATCGCTTGCGTGAATTTTAAGCTTCAGTGATTCCTACAGGGGGAGGTGATTCCATTTCTGAAACAGAAGAATTTATGTCTGATTTCTTATTTACGGAAACACCAGAACCTAAGACACCAACCGGGAAAGCGATGGTTCATACCATTCCGCAGCTTCGCGCAATCTTTGTATCAACTTCGCACAACCTTAAAGTTCCCCTCCCGTGTAAATACGAACAGGTAATTTCCGAAAGGCTACTCTGTAGAACTACTGAATTGATCAAGCTTGTGCCAAATTTGAAATTGCCCTCGGCAAGGGGTGACGCTAACTGCTTCTACCAGAAAACCAAAGGACAAAATCATCTGTACTGATAGAACACCGAAGCTATCAGCGATAATGCAAGAGGGTTTTGTCACTTGATCGCATCTTTACTGCACCTTAAAGAAACTGTCTTTCAGACGAATTCAAGATGAACAGGGGTACGTTAGGGTTGACAGAAGCTCAGGGATTTTTAGAGTTGGATCGCGCTCTAAATTCCCTCGGAATGATTTGGGCTAAGCTTGGCGCGAAATCGTCCAGTGAATTAAGCGACCACATGAAAATTGACGGCGTAGGGTTGGAGAGAAACGATTTATGAAAGCCATGATTCTGGCGGCAGGGAAAGGAACGCGAGTTCGACCAATTACGTATACGATTCCAAAGCCGATGATTCCGATCCTGCAAAAACCCGTGATGGAGTTTTTGCTGGAGTTGCTGCGTCAACACGGTTTTGATGAGATCATGGTCAATGTCAGCCACTTGGCAAATGAGATCGAAAGCTACTTCAAAGATGGGCAGCGGTTTGGTGTCCAGATCGGCTATTCCTTTGAGGGTCGGATTGTCGATGGTGATTTGGTGGGTGAAGCGGTCGGATCAGCAGGTGGCATGAAGCGGATTCAAGATTTCTCGCCGTTTTTTGATGATACGTTTGTCGTGCTGTGTGGCGATGCCCTGATCGATTTAGATTTAACCGCAGCCGTGAAGTGGCATCGCGAGAAAGGCTCGATCGCAACCGTGATTATGAAAACGGTCGATCGCTCAGAAGTCCCAAGTTATGGTGTGGTTGTCACCGACGAAGACGGCAGAATTAAGGCGTTTCAGGAAAAACCGTCAGTCGAAGAAGCCCTCAGTACGAATATCAATACTGGGATCTACATTTTTGAACCCGAAGTCTTAAACTACATTCCATCTGGGGTTGAGTTTGATATCGGCAGCGAGTTGTTCCCGAAACTTGTAGAAATGGGAGCGCCGTTTTACGGTTTGCCGATGGACTTTGAATGGGTAGACATTGGTAAAGTTCCGGATTATTGGCAAGCGGTTCGAGGCGTTTTGAATGGTGAAATTAAAAATGTGCCGATTCCAGGGCGCGAGGTGGCTCCGGGCATTTATACCGGGCTGAATGTGGCGGTGAACTGGGATAAGGTAGATATTCAAGGTCCGGTTTATATTGGCAGTATGACCTGTATCGAAGATGGTGCAAAGATTGTCGGACCTGCGATGATTGGACATAACTGTTGGATTTGCAGCGGGGCAACCGTCGATAATAGTGTGATTTTTGAATGGTCGCGCTTAGGTCCTGGAGTACGGTTGGTCGATAAGTTGGTGTTTGGTCGCTTCTGTGTGGATAAGACGGGTGCGACGATCGATGTTCAAGCTGCTTCGCTCGATTGGCTGATCACCGATGCTCGACACGAGGTTCCGTCTCACCCCGCCGCAGAGCATCAAGCGATCGCGGAACTGCTCAATGTTGATACCAAAGTCGCAACTTAAAGCAGTCTTTTACTTCTAATTGATCAGTGGATTGGTAAGAATGCTGGATTTTGAGTCAAAATGGCTCAGATCCAGCATTTCCTATTCTTATGTTGCCATTGCGCGAAAAGATCGCCTTCTATCTAGAAGATATTGATACGCCATTAGGGAAAGGAATTAGTCTTTTTATTACCGGATTAGTTTTAGTTTCTTCTGGAATCTTCATTGCTGAAACATACAAAATTCCGAGCGAGTTCAAAACAATATTAGACACGATTGAAGATTTCATTCTTGCAGTCTTTGTAATCGAATATGCCTTAAGAGTTTGGTGTGCTGAACGAAAACTACGATTTATCTTTAGTTTGTATTCAATCATTGATTTATTGTCGATCGCGCCTTTTCTAATTGGTACAAACGTTGGTTATCTCAGAATCTTCCGCTGGTTTCGGATTCTAAGATTGATTCGATTTATCCAAGGTAAAACAATTTTTGGCTATGTTAGCAGCGAAGACAGCGCGATTTTTACTCGAATTATCTTTACCGTTTTCTCAATTATCTTTGTTTTTTCAGGCTTGATTTATCAAGTCGAACATACTGTTAATCCAAAGTTTGGCACATTTTTAGATGCCGTTTATTTCTCAGTTTCCACCATTTCCACCGCAGGACTCGGGGACATTACACCTATCTCAGAAATGGGACGATTTCTAACAATTCTCATGGTACTCACTGGCATCGTATTAATTCCCTGGCAGCTTGGAGATTTGATCAAACGTTTGGTTAAAACAGCCGATCAAATTCAAATCATTTGCTCGAACTGTGAATTAGCATTTCACGATTCGGATGCCTATTTTTGCAAAAACTGCGGAACTTGTTTAAATCGCAGTCAGCAAACAAAGCAATAGCGCCTCTGTCCATTCCACGATCGCGCCATATGTATCACCCGTCTGTCCGCCCAGTTTCCAGTTCAACCAAGCTCCAACCATAATCGCGATCGTGCTCCCCGCTACCATCGCCGGATGTACAACTAAACTCAATCCCAACAAAATCACCAGTGTTGGAACCGCTGCCCAGAGCGATCGAATCGATTCTTTGTGAAACGCACCTTTCCCCACGGGCTTGAGATAGGGATATTTCGCGATCGCGACCAGTTGTCCCCACCGCCCCCAACCTGCGACCCCGACCAAGATCCAGAATCGATTCTGTCCCACATCGCTCAGTGCGACCGTTTTTAACAGCAGTAGAATTACAGCAGTCATTGCCCCAAACGCACCCGTTACGCTATCTGCCATCACTTCTAAACGTCGATCGGGACTCATAACCGCTAATCCGTCCGCTGTATCCATTGCCCCGTCGAGATGTAACCCGCCTGTAATCCCAACCCAAACCGCAACCGCGATCGCGCTACGAGTCAAAATCGGAACTCCAACCCATGCCAATCCCCAATCCAATCCGCCCACTATCCCGCCAATGATCAATCCAACGATCGGTGCAAATCGAGCGATCCCCCGAAACTCTAAATTTGCCGAAGTGGGAATGGGTAGACAAGTGTAAAACGTAAGCGCTGCAAGGCATTGACTCAAGACTCTAATGATCATCACGCCGAATTAATTCATATAACGTAAACTTCTAATACTTTCTGCCAGGATCGCATTGCCGATTTACAGCCATAATTGCGATAGGAGGCATCTAACTTGAGTTAGAAATTGAGCCACGCTCGATTTGTCTTCAACATCTTCTTCGATCTGCCCTTCGACTTTGTTTACGTTATGAGCCACGATTCATTTTCTTGCAATGCTCGAATCCCCGCCCCCTGCATTATTGACGATGGCACAGTCATCGACAAACAGGATATGCAGCGCGTGTTGACCGACCTGAATCGGGTTCGCTACATTCACACACACGATGGTAGAACGACCAGCGAAGGCGAAGGCTGTATTCTCGAAGTGTTTGCTGATCCGCATCGAGCAACGATGGTTGCCAATCATGCACTTTATCTTAATGTCTTTAGTTTTGATTATCTGCAACTGAGTAAAACTGAAGACGGTTCGCGATTTGATTTAATTCAAGACGATCGACAATTGCGCCTGATTCCGCTGACAAACCCACTACAAGACCGAGCCGATCGCGGGATCAATGCGGCTGAACTTGAAGCAATGGTTGCTGAAGTATTGTCTGCAAGTCTGGATGTACAAATTGACGACGAAGAAAATTTCCCGCTTTAGAGCGATCGACACTCTACCCCTTTCACGGTAAATTGACCTCCTGAGAGAAATGGGTGATGAGTGATGACAAGGGGCTTCAATCGTCGGCAATTTGGGCAGTTTTTAGCAGGTAGTACGATCGCGCTTTGGCTGCATGGTTGTGGTGCCGCACAGGAGCAATCGACGAATCAAAAGCCGCAGGTCGTTTCGACCAGTACGATCTTGACGGATTTGGCATCGACGATCGTCGGTGATTCGGTTCAAATCATTGGAATTCTCAAACCTGGAGCTGATCCCCATACCTATGAACCTGTTCCTGCAGATACCGCCGCAATGGAAAAGGCGAACTTGATTTTGTACAACGGTTACAATCTAGAACCAGGACTGATCCGACTTATGAAAGCAGCAGGGGCAAACGTGCGGCAAGTCGCAATCGGGGAAGTTGTTCCGCCGCTCCAGCTTGAGAAAGAGGGACAAAAGGTTCCAGATCCCCATGTCTGGGGCAATGTGCAAAACGGGGCGAAAATGGCAGCCGCGATTCGAGACGCGATTATCCAACTCGTGCCAAACGATCGAGAAAAATTGACGAAAAACGCCGATCGCTTAATCGCAAACCTCAATCATCTCGATGCTTGGATCACACAACAAATTCAAACTATCCCTGCTCAAAACCGTCGCCTTGTGACGACTCACGATGCCTTTCAGTATTACGGTAAAGCTTATCAACTCGCGATCGCTGGAACGCTAATCGGCATCAGCACTGAAGAACAACCCAGTGCCCAAACCGTACAGCGATTAGTGCAATCGATTAAATCCGCGCGAGTTCCTGCCATTTTTGCAGAAACGACGATCAATCCTGCGCTCATTCAAACGGTGGCGCAAGAATCGGGCGTGAAGTTAGCACCTCAACAGCTGTATTCAGACTCGATCGGGGCACCAGGCAGTTCAGGCGACACTTACATCAAAATGATGGTAGCCAATACAACGGCGATCGTTGAAGCGCTCGGTGGTAAAGTAACTCCATTTCAACCAAACTCATAATCGATCTCATTCAAAATAAATGGCGCAGTTTAGCGCTCTAAAACTGCTGCAATTTGCCGTTTTGCAGAGTCTTTTGCTAACTGCTTCGCAATCTTTTTCGGAAGTTTCTTCTTCAATTTGTGAGCCACCTTTTTTGCAATTTTCTTTGCCAGTTTTTTCGCGTGCTTCTTCATTTTTCTCTATGCAAATGCAGATGAACCAAAATCCGGCGGAATATCTTGCCAGCGCCCCTGCCCCACTGCGCGAACCGCTTCTTTCAGTGAAACATCTCCCGTATACAATGCTTTACCCACGATCGCACCCGTCACGCCTTGTGGCTCCAATGCTAATAAGCTGAGCAAATCGGTAATCGAACTGACCCCACCAGACGCAATCACCGGAATTGCAGCGATCGAAGCAAGATTCCGCAGCGCTTCTAAATTTGGTCCTTGCATCGTTCCATCTCTGTGAATATCCGTGTAAATAATTGCAGTGGCTCCGAGTTGTGCCATTCGTTCTGCTAAATCCGTTGCCAACACTTCCGAAGTCTCAAGCCATCCTTTCGTTGCAACTTTCCCATCCCGCGCATCGATCCCCACAATTATCTGTCCTGGAAATTCACCGCATAACTGCGCTACAAGCTCTGGCTTTTCAACCGCAACAGTTCCCAAAATTGCCCATCTCACCCCTGTCGAAAGTAACGCAGCCACAGCATCACGATCGCGTAATCCACCCCCAACCTCGATCGGAATCTCCACCGCTTCCACAATCGATCGAATCGCTGCTAAATTCACCGGATGTCCGACCTTTGCCCCGTCCAAATCGACTAGATGCAATCGCGTTGCGCCCTGATCCGCCCACTGTTGCGCGACTGCAACCGGATCATCATTAAACACTTGCGACTGATTGTAGTCACCTTGATAAAGTCGAACGCATTTCCCCTCTAACAAATCGATTGCAGGAATCACTTCCATTTCTTCTCTCCAAACCAGAGCAAACAAATCCTAGTCATAGATCTGTCTTCAGATCAACAGACAGCGATCGAAATGATCAGTTATTCTTTTGACTAAAATATAGTTGGGGCTTAAGCTGTGTTTCCGGTCAGAGACGATAATCCGACCCGCATTACTCCCTATGTCACTTATGGGATTATTGTGGCAAATGTCTTAGTTTTTCTTTATCAATTGACGCTCACACCGCCTGAGCTAGAAAACTTTTTCTATACTTGGGCAGTCGTGCCGCGCCAGTTAAGTGCAAGTTTTCTAGGCGAATCGCTGAGATACGCGCCATTCCCAGAATGGATCACGTTAATTACCTCTCAGTTTCTACATGGGGGATTCGCTCACGTTGGCGGAAATATGCTGTTTTTGTGGATTTTTGGCAACAACGTTGAAGATCGCTTGGGACACTTTCGCTTTTTGATCTTCTACATCGGCTGCGGCGTTTTGGCAGCATTAACGCAGTGGTTCTTCTCGTCCGATTCTAATATTCCGTCATTGGGAGCCAGTGGCGCGATCGCCGGGGTGATGGGCGCTTATATTCTTCGCTTTCCCAGCGCCGCAATCACGACGATTATTCCGCCATTCATCTTTTTTCCGTTTCGCATTCCTGCCTGGGCGTATCTGGGCGTTTGGTTTATCCAGCAAGCCTTCTATGGAGTTGCTAGCTTAAACGTTCCTGCCAACATCGGAATGGAGCGGGGCGGCGTTGCGTATTGGGCACACGCAGGCGGATTTGTGTTTGGTGCAATTTTAGGTCCCTTACTAGGATTGTTCTCTGACTCAAAGAAACAGTACTTGCCCTAAAAAAATCTGGGATCAGAGGGTTGCGTCTGGTTGCATCAGAGGCGGATAATCGTGAGAAGGACTACTTTTCATACGTTTGTCCGTATTGATAAACGATCAAGCATAACAATTCAGCAGAAAACCCAGGAGTACTGTTCAATGGGCGGTGTCATTAACTTAATTAAAAGCCTCTTTAGCGGCATCTTTTCCTTCATTGGAGGAATCTTCGGCGGCAAGAAGAAGTCGGGCTACTTCATGGAACTCGATGAGACGCAGACCGCAAAACTTGAATCGGTGAAAGCACAGGCAAGTGATGCGAAGGATGCGATCGTTGAGAAAACGAAATCTGCGGTTGCGGCTGTAGAAGCGACTGCAAAATCTGCGGCCGACTCTGTTGCTGAAGGCGTGAAGGATGCTGCTGCCACCACAGAAGCAACCGTAAAATCTGCGGTGAAATCAGAAGCGCCTGCAAAATCTGCGGTGAAGTCGGCTAAATCGAAATCTGAGAAGGCTGAACCTGTCAAATCTGGAACGGCTGAGCCAAATGGTTCAGCTAACGGAGCAAAACCGCCAGTTCCAGCAGAGACGCTGAATCTGCCACAACCCACGGTGAGTTTTGCATCAGAATATTTAGTGCCGAAGCCGACAAATTCTCGTCGTCGCCCCGGCGCAAATATGGGAGCGTTTCTGGACATGGCGAAAACTGTCAAGACTCCAAACAATTAACGTTCTATCAGATTGCATTAGTTAAAAACCGCTTGATCGCAATTTCACGATCAAGCGGTTTTCTTTTTTCAAACTCTCTAGCGTTAATAGGCATCACGACGCTCATCGTATGCTTCACGACGCTCATCCGTTTTCTGAATGTACCAAATTGCGTGAATGATCCCCGGAACCCAACCAATCAAGGTGAGCAAAATACTAACAAATAGAGCAGAGCTAACACCAGAAGTCATAAAAACAGCAACGGGCGGCAGAACGACCGCAAACACTAAGCGCAAAAGGTTCATAGGATTTCTCTAATTTCATTTGTTTTAATGGTTCTCCATTATTCTCTTGCAACTCAATGCGATCGCCGTCCTTCCAAAGGTAGGATTTGAAAAACCCTCAAGCGTTGATCATCATGCCTGAAGTCACGATTGCTGCGAATTGGCTGGCAAAACATCTAGACGATCCTGAAGTTGCGATCGCAGATTGTCGATTTGACTTAATGCAACCTGAACTCGGACGACGGCAGTACGAAGCCGGACATATTCCGGGTGCCTACTATTTTGATCTCAATCAAGATCTGTCCAGTCCGGTTCAAATTCACGGCGGACGGCATCCGCTCCCTGAGCTGGATAAACTTTCCGCCAGACTCTCCGCAGTGGGAATTACCCCTTCGACTTTAGTGGTTGCCTATGATGATTCGCGGTTTGGATTTGCTGCACGGTTTTGGTGGTTGTTGCGTTACTTAGGACACGATCGCGGAGTTGTTCTCGACGGCGGCTTCACTCATTGGCAAAACTCAGGTTATCCAGTCACCACGATCGAGTCATTGCCCAAAGCTGGACAGTTCATGCCTCGAATTCGGACAGATTGGATTGTGGATATTGAAGCGGTTAAAGCGAAGAAAGATTTACCGACTGTTGCGCTGATTGATTCACGAGAGCAGGAGCGGTATCGCGGAGAGCGAGAGCCAATTGATCCGATCGCAGGTCATATTCCGGGTGCAGTGAACTACCCGTGGCAAGCGGTGACAGACGATCGCGGTTTTCTCAAAACCCCAAACTGGTCAGAGCTTGAATCAAAGGATGAAATCTTTGTGTACTGTGGTTCTGGTGTAACTGCTTGCGTCAATTTGTTATCGCTAGCGGCGGCGGGTTTCGATCGTGCCAAACTTTATCCAGGAAGCTGGAGTGATTGGTGTTCCTACCAGGTTTAGAACAGCGGCAAACTGAACACCAGCCCCGCCCCAAAAATAAAACTATTGAAATCGATTCGTCGATCGGTGGAATGCCCAAAGCTAAGGCCACTAAACACGTTAAGTTGAGTGCGCGGATTGAAATTGTAGGTCAAACGCGCAATTAGTTGATGATAGAGATCGTCGCGGTCTTGCTGAGTGAAATGTGACCAGGTGAACTGATAGTCGATCGCGGTTTGAAGCTGCTGTGTGAAGTTGTAGCCCAATGTTGCAATCAAAGAATTGAGAATGCGGCTGCGATCATCGGGATTCGCAAAGCTCCAACGAAACTGATAGTACGTATTCAACGAAAGTTTGGGCGACAACATATCTTGCCGACTCAATTCAACCCGAATCGAGTTGTCTCCAAAAAATTCTCGACCCCCAAACACCTGCTCTAACCCGCGACCAGACGTAAATAATTTTTGATTACTCCAACCGACTTCTAGAGATAACCGAGGCGTAATACGATGAAAAACACCCGTTCGCAACCGCAACTCGTCGTAATTCAGTGACTCTACAACGCCATTCACGTTACGGTATTGTCCCAACCGTCCATAGCGGATCAAGTTGGCATCCAGCGACGTGATTAGAAAGGTTCGAGGCCCAATCGGTGGCGCATAGAAAAATTTCAGTCCAGTCCGAATTAAGCCATCGTCGACGGGATCAACATCAGAAAACACATTCGATGATTTGAAATAGTCCGCACGAGCCAGTAAATAAGCGGTCGGTTGACGTGGACGTTCTGGCAGCACGATCAGCGGTTCCGGCGTAACGCGCTCTTGAAGCCGCAATGTTCCCAGTTCAGGATCGTTCGCTCCAGCACGAGGATCAACCGCGATCGGTTGAGTTTGAAGGATACCCAGTTCCGGATCTTCGATCGGACTCAACCGCAAGTCTCCAAGCTCAGAATTGGGTTTAGCTACTGGCGGTTCAGGAGCTTGAGCGATCCGAATATTGCTTGTGCGGTAGGCGCAATTTGCCGGAATTGATCGCCAGCAGCGGCTTGGGGATAGATTGGGCGACTCAACCGATCTCGGTAGTATTTTTCGAGTGGTGCTAATCGATTCCGCTTCTTCCGGCATAAATACGGCTCGAATGGGCACTGGATCGACTGCAACTTGAGTTGACTCTTCAGATTGCTGGATGGGTGCTAGATCTTTCGCTTCGTGAGAGATATTTTGAACCGTCGATCGAGCAACTGGGAGCTTTTCTTCAGGTTGTGCAGTCATCGGTTGTAATGCGATCAAGCGAACTTCACCAAGCGGATTTCCGGAGGATGAATCTTTATTTGGTATAAAACTACACAGAGCTTTGCCTGTAAAACTGAGGATTAACCAAAATCCAACCTGACCCATTAAATGGTAGTGTAATTTGCACGGTTGCCTAATACTACAGAATTGCTTTGGAGTCGCACTCAGGAATTTCACAACTATAAAATGTTTCAAAATCAATCGTTTCACAATTGCCCCGCTCACCCATCAGCATTCACACACTCAATTAATTTCAGCACTTTGTCTTAGAGATTCCGGACAAATTCAATAACTATTGCATATACGATCGGTGCTAGTATCTCCACTGATATTTTTTTAAAGTCTTTTTAAAGTTAAGCGGGAAACTCCCTATGGTTTTCCTTCGTTCTGTAAAGTATGAGTGAAGATTGATATCTGTAATTTCACCTAATCGTCTCACATGAGTAAACAGGGTTGAACTTGTTATAGGCTGCCCCCCCTCTGATCGCGCAATGCGCTTTCTGTCCTTTTGTTCTTGGAGCGTCTATGTCCCGCAAATTGTTCCTCGCAATCTCGTCACTCGCGCTAGGAATGAGTGCCGCCCTCTCCTGTGGCGCTGCCTATGCCCTAACTCCATTAACCTCTGCTGAAATCCGGGAGATTGTAAGGCGAGTTCAATTCGTTCCAAAGGGGCAACCTGCTCGCGATGCCATTCTGTCTGAAATCATGCGACCCGAAGACGCGCTTCATACGATGCGATCGTCACGGGTGGGGCTGCGGTTTAATGACGGCTCTTGGGCACGAGTTGGAGAAATGGCAGTATTTCGCTTTGTACCTGGAACCCGGAATTTTCGCCTCACAAACGGCACTGTACTGCTGCTGATCAAACCCGGTCAGGGACGAACGACGATCGATACTCCCAACGCCTCAGCCGGAGTCCGAGGATCAGCGCTATTCGTTCGTTACGACGAGCAGACCGAAACCACGGTGGTCGGTGCGTTGACCAACAACCCCGCAGGACCGATGGAAATTGTGGACAACACCACCGGACGAAAGCTGCCCTTAGAAGCGGGACAAATGGCGATCGTCGATCCGCTGGGCATTCGATTGTTCAATTTCGATATGCACCGTTTTTATGAAACGAGTGATATTGTGCGCGGTCTGGATTTGCAGCGTCGAGAAGCACAACCCAGCCCAGAACCCGGAATTGCAGCGGTACAAGCTGAGACAGCGCAAGCATTACAGCAACAAAAGCCGCTGGCTGGACCTGTGATCGAAAATCCGAGAATGGTGCAACTCTCTCCTGCACCGGAAACGCCTCCAACACAAAATTCTGGCAGTAACCAACCCGCTCAAAACTCCACACCGACCAAGACGGTTGAGAACCAGCCGAGTAATGGCGCGGCTTCCAATGGCAATACTGCACCGCCTTCGGGGAATGCGGCGCAAACTGGCAGCAAAACCCCGGATTCCGGTACGACTCCAGCAAACTCCGGCAATGGAGGGCAAGGTTCACCTGCGGGTGGACAAACGACAGGAAGTTCTCCGAGCGGAAATCAAAATACGACTGGAAATCAAAATCCCAACACGACGGGCAATTCGCAAAATAGCGCCAAAGAGCCGATCGAACAAACTCCGACCAGAGGTGCAAGCAAATCTCCTGACACGTCAGGCAGCACCGGAACCTCAACACCTCCAAACACTTCTACTGGAACGACTACGTCTTCAAACTCCACATCTGGCTCAACCTCCACTCCGAATAGTTCCAATTCAAACAGTGGTTCCAATCCTAGCGGCTCAACTCCAGCTTCTAACAATTCAGCCAATCCCCCTGCTGGATCGGTAAGCAGCCCTGCTCCAAACACAAATTCAACCACCAATACACCCACTAACCCAACCTCGACTCCTCCCGCAAACAATTCGACTCCTCCCGCAAACAATTCGACTCCTCCAGCAGGCAATTCGACTTCCCCAACTTCAAACCCT
>PSLO01000080.1:0-20743 GCA_040289665.1 Leptolyngbya sp. ERB_1_1
ATCCTTTACTAAAAAAGACTACCGTGAAGTTGTCTTGACGAGATTGTCAGACCTATTAAGAAATACTCGCTTCTATTGTTTGGGCAGTGTTGAGTCTGCTCGCTTAACGGGCACTATAAACTATAAGGTGTGTAGACGTTATTTCAATCAATAGGACAGAACTTTATGTCAAGTGCTGGTTTCAATCAATGGATTGTCAGCGGCAATCTAGCAGCAGACGCGACTGTGAAAACAGTCACGCTTAAAGATGGTAGAGAAGCTAAGGTTGCTGAAGCAACACTTTACGTCCAGAAGCCCCGTAGTCGGGAAGAGTCTTTTACAGTCACTTTAAGCATTTGGGAGAAATCAACGGCTTGGCGGGTGTTGCCATATTTAAAGAAAGGATCCCTTGTCATTTGTAGTGGAGCAGTTGAGCCAAATCCATTCATTTCGAGCAATGGAAATGTGCCAAGAGCAGGCTTGCAGATGACGGTGTTAGATGTGCATCTTGATCGCGTCAAAGAAGACGAACCCGAAAACTCTGAAAAGAAAGTCGCAGTTCTGGCTTAGAAGAGCGATCGAGCGATCGCAAATCTGATCAATAAAAGCCTTCCTACGTTTAGATGCAGGAGGGCTTTTGAATTAGAAGCGATGATCGATTTTGAACTACTTGACTAATCCTGCCCGCAATGCTCGAACTGCAATTTGAGTGCGGTCGTTCACACACAGTTTATTTAAGATGTTGCGAACATGGGTCTTCACGGTTCCGATCGTGATGTAAAGCCGCTCTGCAATCTCAGCGTTACTGCGACCGTCTACAATCAATTCCAATACATCCAACTCGCGGACTGTGAGCGGGTAATCGGAAATCATGCCGCTGTCTTCTGATGAGAGTTTGTTAATTGTTACGGTGGTTGCGGCAGCAGGTTGCGAAAATTTCACTTGAGATAGCACGATTCGAGCGATCGCGGGATCGATCCAGGCGTTTCCTCCAGCGGTGGTTTGAATTGCTTCTGCTAAACGATCGCCGCTGATGTCTTTCATGCAATATGAATCTGCGCCTGCTGCAAATGCTGCTAGTACCATTTCTTCATCATCGTGCATCGTCATGATCAAGACTTTGGTATTTAGTGACTCAGCTTCGGCTCTGAACTGTTGGGTGAGTTCGATTCCCGTCATGTCGGGTAAGCCAATGTCCACGATCGCGACATCGGGCTGAACTGAGCGAATCAGGTTTAATCCCGATCGAGCATCACGCGCCTCTCCAACAAGTTCAACCCCTTGCTCTTTTAGCAGCGCCCGAATGCCAAACCGAGTGAGATCATGATCTTCAATCAGCACGACTCGAATCTTATCCATCTTGGCTACTCCAACAGAAATATAAACTTTAAGCTCAATTGCAGATTTATTTTGCTGAAACAATTCTAGAACGAGGAGCTATTATTCTCGGTCTACCCACAGTCAGAGGTTTAGAAAGGAAAAACAAGTTCTTAACTCTACCTATAGACTGACTTTTGTTAATTTTTCATACAAATTAGGACTGAATCTTTGCTGGTCGTCTGAGTAAATTGTCAATCTTAAATTGAGTGACAGTCCTGGGTTATTGTGATCAATAGCGATCAAATTCAACATTTCAAAAATGACCCTGGTTCCTCATAAGAAAGCAAAAGCGCTCAAACCTTCAAGCCGTCGTCCTGCAAAAGAACTGTGCAGCGAATGTGGACTGTGTGACACCTATTATGTTCACTATGTTAAGGAAGCTTGCGCGTTTATCCATCAACAGATTCCCGAACTTGAAGAACAAACCCACGGGCGCAGTCGAGATCTAGAGAATACAGATGATCTGTATTTCGGAGTGAGCCAGGATATGATGGCAGCTCGCAAAACTGAACCGATCGCAGGAGCACAGTGGACAGGGATTGTGAGTACGATCGCGATTGAGATGCTGACGCGTGGATGGGTCGAGGGCGTGGTCTGTGTTCAAAACACGCAAGAAGACCGCTTTCAACCGAAGCCAATCATTGCGACGACTGCTGAAGAAATTCTCGCGGCACGAGTCAACAAACCTACCCTTTCCCCAAATCTTTCGGTGTTGGAGCAGATCGAACAATCGGGAATGAAGCGACTGTTAGTGATTGGTGTCGGGTGTCAAATTCAAGCTTTGCGGGCAGTTGAGAAGAAGCTAGGACTTGAGAAGCTTTACGTACTGGGAACGCCTTGTACGGATAATGTCACTCGTGCAGGATTGCAGAAGTTTTTAGATACCACCAGTCGATCGCCTGAAACGGTGGTGTATTACGAATTTATGCAAGATTTTCAAGTTCACTTCAAGCACGAAGATGGCTCGACTGAGTTAGTTCCATTCTTTGGTTTGAAAACAAATGAACTTAAAGATGTGTTTGCGCCTTCGTGTTTAAGTTGCTTTGACTATGTGAATTCATTAGCGGATCTGGTTGTTGGGTACATGGGAGCACCGTTTGGCTGGCAGTGGATCGTTGTGCGAAACGATCGCGGTCAAGAAATGCTCGATCTGGTACAAGACCAAATTGAAACTCAGGCGGTGATGTCAAGAGGCGATCGACATCAAGCGGTGCAGCAAAGTATTCCTGCTTATGACAAAGCGGTGACATTACCGATGTGGGCAGCGAAGTTAATGGGTGTTGTGATCGAGAAAATTGGTCCAAAAGGATTGGAGTATGCGCGATTCTCGATCGATTCTCATTTCACTCGCAACTATCTGTATGTGAAACGCAACCATCCTGAGAAGCTGGAACAACACGTTCCAAACTATGCGAAACGGATTGTGGCACAGTACAAACTTCCAGATTGATCTGTTGTTCACCCGCACTGGAAGAAGGCGCGGGTGAACAAATCACAGACCAACTTCCGCTTTTTGAGGTTCAACCTTCTGCAACTTTCCTAGTACTGACGTTTCTTCGGCAACCTGCTTTCCTTCGTTCATTAGATAATCGTAAAAGGCTTTCGCGATCGCAGAAAGCTGTTTTCCAGAAGGATGCACTACGTACCAATATCGCTCGATCGGGAATCCTTCCACGTCTAAAATTGCAAGCTGATTGTTGACTCCTTCGAGCGCTAAGGTGTGTTTTGACAGCACGGATAAGCCCATTCCGCCTGCAATCGCTTGTTTAATCGCTTCGTTGCTGCCTAAGTCCAATTTGACTTTCATCGGCAATCCTTGAGCATCAAACAGCTTTTGAACTGCCTTGCGTGTCCCTGAACCGGGTTCACGCATGATGAAAGGCTCTTCAGAAATCCGAGCGAGCGGAATGTTTTTCTCCTTGGTTAAGGGATGGCTTCTCGGCGCAAGCACGACTAGCGGATTCTCCATGAACGGTTCACAGTGCGCTTCTGAATCGTCCGGTAGTTGGCTCAGAATGTACAGATCATCTCGGTTGTCTGCCAAGCTATCTAACACGTATTGGTGATTCGTTACCGTAAGCGAGACATCAATGCCGGGATAGCGCTGACAGAAAGGACCTAAGATACGCGGGATCACGTATTTCGCGGTCGTCACGACTGCAAGACGTAATGTGCCTTGTTTCAAACCTTTGAGATCAGCGATCGCAATTTGAAACTGATCCAAGCGCTCAAACACCTCGCGGCAAGTGGAATACAGCTCTTTTCCGGCGGCAGTGAGATACAGGCGTTTTCCAACCTGCTCGAACAAAGGCAAGCCAACCGTTTTCGACAACTGTTTCACCTGCATCGAAACCGTGGGCTGAGTCAAAAATAGTTCTTCAGCAGCGCGGGTAAAACTACTATGGCGGGCAACCGCTTCAAAAACCTTTAATTGGTGCAATGTAGCATTCTGCAAAATGAACTCTCCTGATTTGAGAAACGATCGCGTCGGACGGTCAAAACTTGCATTTATTTCGAGCATTGAGAACCGCTGTATAGGAACAAATCTATGAAACTCATAGACAACAGCGATTTTTTCTTATGGCTTTTGTAGATATGATAATACACAAGAGCATATGCTCCCTTCCAATTTGGCGTTACACGATTCAGAGTTTTGTTGGAGTGAGTTTGCTAACTGTGTTCTGTCGCAGTGTGAAACTTTACTCCTTCATGTCTACGCCGTGTAACGCCTTTCTTATGGCTCAGCATCATAGATCGAACGCTTTTCTGTTGAGCCAAAAGCAACAGAACTTTAACAACCAAAAATGGCATTCTCATTGTAAAGTTCAGTGGGGTGACTACAGTTAAACGTTCTGTACCGCGCTATGTCCCGTTACCCTTTACCCTCGATCGCACTATGGCAGATATTGTTGATATTGCAGTTGGCGCTGGCGCATTTAACACCCTTGTAACCGCAGTGAAAGCGGCAAATTTGGTCGATGCGCTCAAGAGTCCAGGTCCGTTCACCGTGTTTGCACCAAACGACGATGCGTTTGCGAAACTTCCACCGGGAACGATTCAAACCCTCGTCCAAAATATTCCGCAACTGTCCCGAATTCTGACGTTTCACGTCGTTGCGGGTAAGTATATGAAAGCGGATTTGGAGAAATTAGAATCACTGCCCTCGCTGGAAGGATCACCGATTCCATTTCACTTTGAAGATGGATTTGAGGTGAAGAATGCAACAGTATTAGCGGCAGACATTGAAGCTGATAATGGTGTCATTCATGTGATTGATACCGTGATTTTGATGGGATAAGAATCAGATGAATGGGAGAACGATCGTGGAAACGCGGTCGTTCTTTTTGGTTTAATCAGCTTGCGGTTCGTGCTGTGACGAACCGCTGCAACGCTATCGATAATCCTGGTTCTGAATTTCGCGAATTCGGGATTCAGGGCGCAAGAAGCGATCGAGTTGAGATTCAAAGAACCGTCGATTCGCCATCAAATGATTCGGATTGGTATCGTCTAGCGGATATAGCAAGGCACAACGCAAGGCTTGAATCACCGCAGAAGTGACGCAATACATCGATCTCTGAAAACTTACAGCAAGCTGCACCAGCATATCGTCTTCACCCCGGCAATGTTGCTTGTAATATTCCACCAAATAGGGCGGAAGGAAGTGCAACATATCTTGAGCCAAGAATGTCGGCGGAATGCCTGCGGTTCCGACCGGGAATTTATCGGCATACAGAACGCCATAGTGGAAGTCCTTCTGATCGTTTGGAACTTGTCCCGCTTGGGCGTTGTAGGACTTTGTGCCTCGGAAAGGAGAGGTTCTGTAGAATACCGCTTCCACATAAGGTAACGCTGCTTCGTATAGCCAGGTGAATCCTTTTGACTTCGGAATGATCTCGTAGCATTCACCATCAACGTAAACATGGTGATAAATCGGACGACCTGCGATCGCAAAAATTCCATTCACCAGGAAGTCCATCGCTTGGGGAACCGTTGCGATCTTGCCTTCATCATACAAATCGGACATCTCGAAGAACACTGGAGCCATCACTTCCCAGAACAGTCCGAGATTCGCATAGTAAGATGCTTGGCGGCACTGCTCCAGGAACATATCTGGAAACAGTTTGTACAATCCTGCCATCAGCGGATTCTTTCTGAAATATGCCTTGATTGCTCGATCGGCGTTTGCTTTGTACTCATCGCTATCGAGGTATGGATCGAACTGATTCACCGGAACATACATTCCCCGATGCCACAACATTGCCCGCATACACTCTTCAGCGAACTCCATATTAATGCGATCGTGCCAAAGATGATGCAGTGCACGCGGGAGCTTTTTGTTTAGCTCTCCTTTTTCCATGAACTCGATCAGTTCAGGATGTGCTTCTGCTGTTCCACGCCAGATCCGCAAATCTGCATCATCACCTGCATAGTGATTGTGGCGCTTCATGTACTCATCAGAAATAAAGTACTTGAAGATGGGCAACGGATTGAGAAACACTTGCTCACCGATGTAGAGCAAATCGCGCCAGTAGAAGTCCATTGGCACTGCATATGCTTTGTACAGTCCGATAATCTGCATGAGATTTTCGGGAGTGTCGGGAAGCATTGCACCACCTGCTTCGAGGCGATGAATCACTTCTGCAAATGGGTGCTGTGAGGGAGGAAGCTTAGTCTTGGTGGGAGCGGGCATATTCATAACGAATTCTCTCCTGAATCAGCGCGAACTTAAGGACGATCGACAGAATTAAACGCAACTTGCTCAACTTGAGGCACTGCCGCTGTAACGAGTGCTTTCGTGGTTTGCTCACTCCAGCGCACCAGCCAAGTCGGTTGGATGCCTAACCAGAAAATTAACGCCGTCAAAACAAGCGCCGGAACGTACTCAGCAAACTTGACTCTGGGATAGTAAGCGGTCTTGTTGTCGAGCTTTCCGAAACAAGTCCGGTTTAGCAGAATCACAAAGTAAACCGCTGTTAAACCTGTCCCCAGAATTGCCACTAGAGTCTGGACTGGGAAAGTTGCAAAGCTACCTTGGAACACGAGAAACTCAGCCACAAATCCTGCTAATCCTGGAATTCCAGCACTCGCCATCGCAGCAAGAATTAACAATGCACTGGTGAGCGGCAATCCTCGAATCGGGTTCAATAAACCATTGAGAATATCGCGATCGCGGGTTCCCGTCTTTGATTCGACCAACCCGACTAAGTAGAACAACAGCGCCAAAATCAAACCATGTGCAATCATTTGCGATACTGCACCGACCATTGCTAATGGTGTTAACGCTGCTGCTCCGAGCAACACATAGCCCATGTGAGCGATCGAGCTAAATGCCACCATTCGCTTAATGTCATGCTGTGCCAGTGCGGACAATGCACCATACAGAATCGAAACGGCTGCAATGATCGAAAGCCCCGGCGAAACTAGCTCCCATGTTTCCGGGAACATTCCAAGCGCAAATCGAACCAAACCATAGGTTCCAAGCTTCGCCAAGATACCACCGAGCAAGATTGCAACCGGAGTCGAAGCTTCAACATACGCATCTGGCAACCAAGTGTGTAGTGGAACGATCGGCGTTTTGATGCCAAACCCGATCAGCACAAGCGTCAGCAAGATCAATTGAACCTTTTGAGGCAGAATTGCTGTATTGATGTCACTGTAGTCAAAGCTTGCTGCATGACTCAACCAAGCAACACCCAAGAATGCTGCCAGAATCAAAATGCCTGAAATCGCGGTGTAGATCAGGAACTTCATCGCAGCATATTCACGTTTCTGTCCGCCCCAAATCAGAATCAGTAAATAGAACGGAACTAACTCGATTTCGTAGAACAAGAAGAACAGCAGCAAGTTTTGGGCAAGAAATGCACCTGCCACACCTGAATTCACGATCAAGAGCAGCGAATAGAACAGTTGAGGACGTTGTAACGTCTCTCCGGGCTTCAGTCCAACTTCACCATTAGAAGCAACAATGAGCGTGATCAAGCTGCTCAGTGCTAAAAGCGGCAAAGATAAACCATCGATCGCTAAACTGTAGCTGATTCCCAAAGTCGGAATCCAAGTGTGATACTCCTTCATTTGCAATCCAGACTGGCTCAGATCGAAGCTGAACATCAACACGATCGTCCAAAGCAGAATGGCTCCAGAAACTGCCATCGTTCCTAATTTTGCTTGTTTTGCAGAAAGGTTAGGAACTAACCCAATGACTAACGCACCAATCAGCGGTAGCCAAATCAACGGACTCAGCATAAAACGTCTTCCTTTCGCTTGAGGATCTAGAGAGAATTGATTGGGTGCTTAACGCTGAACACTCATCACAATTTCGGTAGTGTTCTGTGGGAAAAGTGAAACCGAAGCGTGCGAGAGAAATGGCAGACTGAGCAATGCACTAATCAACGCAATCCCGAATACGATCGTCAACATATAGAATTGCGATTGACCGGATGTGCTATATCGCAAGTTTCGACCGCTAAACAGCGTGAACACTCCAAACAAGTTCAGTCCCCCGTCCACGAGGTATTTATCAAACCAAGATGTGATTTGAGAAACGAGCGCGACAGCGAACACGATACTGCTGCGGTATAGATTCGGTGTGTAGAAGTCATACGCCAGCAGATCTTGTAGTCCTTTCCAAGGTAGAACCACGGGTTTTGCAATATTGTTGCTGAGATAAACGATCGCGCTTAATGTAATGCCCGTAATCGTTGACCAAATCAGCAGCAGTGCAACGTCAGTGTTGATTTCAGCCCAACTTGGTAAGAGATCCAATGCTTTGAGAATCAACGGCAGATGGAGCGTAAAGCCCATCATTACGATCATCGGCAGTGCCATCCAGTAATGAATTTCTGGCGATCGTTGTGCCATCTGTTTGGCTTCACCCGTAAAGAGTAAACAGAAAACTCTTGTGACTCCAAACGCTGCAAACGCATTCACTAGCAAGATGATGCCAACGATCCAAGGCTGAGTTTCCCAAACTCCCTGAGTAATTCGCAAAAGTGCCCAAAATCCTCCAAATGGCGGGAAAGCGACTAGTCCAGCGAGACCGATCAAGAAGCTAAATCCCGAAACTGGACGACGTGACCACAATCCGCCTAATTGAGTGACATCTTGTGTGATGCTATTCCAAACCACAGCACCGCCACCCATAATGATCAATGCCGAAGAGAGTGCGTGAGTCAGAACAAGCAAGAGCGCTGCTTCGGGTTGCTGAGTGCCGACTGCG
Source organism: Leptolyngbya sp. ERB_1_1 (assembly GCA_040289665.1). Lineage (GTDB taxonomy): Bacteria > Cyanobacteriota > Cyanobacteriia > Leptolyngbyales > Leptolyngbyaceae > Leptolyngbya. The sequence goes on from PSLO01000080.1 coordinate 8,576, forward strand.
ACAAACACCAAGCCCATATAAGCGGTGACTAAGTAGGATTGTGTCCGCTTGATGTCAATTTGAGCGATCGCAATCAGTGAACCACCGATCGCGCTAACTGCACCAATAAAAACAATCGTTCCGAGAACCGTTGGAGATAGAGCGAGAACGGGTTCAAGTTTATACAGTACCCAAGCTCCAGTTGCAACCACGACTGAATTTCGCAGAATCGAAGCGGGAACCGGACCTTCCATCGCTTCATCAAGCCAAAGGTGTAACGGAAACTGAGCGCATTTGCCCATTGGACCTGCAATCAATGCTAAACCGACTAAAGTAATGACTTTCGGATCGACTTGAGCCGCTTGGGGCGTTTGTGCCCATTCTGCAAGCTCGGTAAAATTCCAGGTTCCAGCGATCGGTAACAGTGCCACTACACCCATCAGCAAGAACAAATCTCCAAGCCGCTTGGTGAGAAAGGCATCTCGTGCACCCGTCACCACGAGTGATTGATTGAACCAGATGCCGACAAGTAGATAGGTTGCAAGCGTCAGAATTTCCAGAATGAAGTAGCTGAAGAAGAGGGAATTACACAAAACCAGTGCAGTCATTCCTGCTTCAAACAAAGCGAGAAGCGAGAAGAATCGTGCCCAACCCCAGTCCATTTCCATGTAGCCGAAAGCGTAGGTCTGCGCCAGAAGATTAATTCCAGCAACCAGAACGATCGCGCCCACACTGAGGGTTGAAATCTCGATCGGAATCGTCAGATTCAGTCCTGCAACATCCAGCCAAGGAATCAAAATCTCTTGTGGAGGCTGATTCCAGGTGGCAGGCAGCGCAAAGGAAGCGTGCAAAAAGGTCGCCAAGGACATAAGAGCATTGAGGTATCCGGAGGGACGAGGACCTGTCCGTCGAGTAATTCCCGGAAACCATAGAGCAGAAAGAATCGCGCCAAGGAGAGCATAACAAGGAATTAACCAAATGCCCTGAAGCAAAGGGTGAGCCATTGAAATTCACCTCTAGATAGCAAGCTGAGTTGAAAAAGAATGAGCGAGAAAATGTTAGCTAGAAACAAGCAGTGCCCAACTCACCGCAACAGCGCCCTGGGACTCGATTTGTGATTTCTTAAACATTCAGTAGTAACTATAATGTTTATCACACTTGAGCATTGAGAGAAACAAAGCGAATCATTTGTACTGAATGCTGAAACCAAGTGATAGTAGGAGTTATAGTATATTAATTATGATTTAGATTACTGTAATCAATTATTGTCAATGTTTAGTTTAGATATCGAACAATTTCTATAGTGATGGCAAGAATTATTCGCTGAGCAATCGATTAATTTTACGATCGTATTTCATCGCAGCCAATCTATTTCTCAAAAATCCGAATCTGTTCAGGATTAACCCTAAGCATGACGTGATCGCCGTATTTCAACTCTGGAATGAATGGTGCGATTACTTCAACGATCGAGGAATTCTGAAAATGCCCTATTTTTGTTTCTGGATGTGGATAGTAAATTAAGCTATCGAAACTTATATTTTGATGAATAATTTGGCAAGGCGTAAAAGAGAAATCTTCTGGAGGAAACCCTTCTGCCCACTGTACCTTTCTAAAGGTAGATTGAGGTGACTTCAGTTCAAACTGATGCGGACTAATGTCGATATTAAGCGTACCAGGGAAAAATGGTGAGAGATCGAGTCCCAAAGCTCTGAAATACGGCGTTTGCATCTCGATCGTTCCTTTTGGATACGGGCTGCTCTCTGTCGTTCCTGATGCAACCCGATATCCCGCTTGAATGATTCCGTTGATCTGTTGAGCGTTAGACATCACAAGATTGAAAACTAATCAGGCGTGACTCTAGTAACTTATCCATCCAGCCTTCTAGGTACTTGCGATTCTCAGCTTGCTCTTTTGGATCATTGGTGTCGATCGCATGAGGCGCTAACCCTAAAATCGCTGCTGTCGTGACGCAAAACATTGACTTCTGGAAGCTGAGACAAATCTTAACGCGAATATCCGTTTCCCCTCTGAGCGATCGACGATAGAGATCGTGTAAATAGTCTGGGATGTAGTGCGTCATGTCTTGCATCAGCAACGTTGGTGGAATGCCACCCCCCCCCACAGGCAGCGGATCAGCATAAAGCGCCCCGTAAGAGAACCGCTCTTGTTCGAGTGGAATTTGCCGCGCCTGAGCATTGTAGGAAACAGTTCCCATAAACGGAAAAGACTTGAAGAAGACGGCTTCAACATAAGGAACCGCTGTATCCATCAAAAACTGCAAGCCTGCGGATTTTGGAATGATGTCGTAAGTGCGATCGCCGATCTTAACCGCATAGGTAATCGGTAGCGCTGCATTGTTCACTAATCCGGCTTTCACGTGCTCAACCACATCTTGAATGGTTTTAATTTCACCGTTGTCATAACGATCGGACAAGTCGAGAAACATCTCGCTCATCACCGTCCAAAATTGCCCAATTCCGCTGTAATAACAGGACATTCGCACTTGTTCTAGCAGAAAATTCGGAAAGATTTGAGATAGGTTTCTAATAAAGAAATTGCCTTTAATCTTCGCTTGAATTGCTTGCTGTGCGAGTTCGACAAATTCTGGACTATCGAGATAAGTATCTAGTCCGCCGCCACCATGCCACATCATGGCTTTCATGCAGTACTCAGAAAATTCGTAATTAATACGATCGTGCCACCAATGCCTCAAGAGTTTTTTTGCTGTAATCTCACCGTCAAAGTATTTGAAAAACGGAAACAACACTAAAAACTGATTTTCAGCAATGAATTTGAGATTGCGAGAGTAAGCATCTAAAACAACGCCATAGCTCTTAAGAATGCCAACGACTTCAATTAAATTCGTCGGTGATTCGGGTAAAAGTGCGCCGCCTGCCTCGATGCGATCGACGATATCGACTAACGGATGAGTAGATTTTGAAAGTGCAACAACCATATTTACTCCAGCGGTAAGACCGAAATAGGCTCAGATTTGATCGGGGCGGAATGAACTGCGATCGTCGAATATTCGCTCAACATTGCAGTCGTTGTGGTCTCTGTCCAACGAACCAGCCAGCTCGGCTGTAGACCCAATAGCACAATCAACGCTGCGACGACCAAGGAGGGAACTCGTTCAGACCATTGCACGGGTGGCAGATTGGCAAACTGATCCGGGAGCCGACCAAAGAAAGTCCGGTTTACCAACAGCAAAAAGTAAACCGCCGTCAAACCCGTTCCGATCATGCTCAACAGGGTTTGAACTGGAAACACGGTGAAGCTTCCTCGAAATATAAGGAACTCTGAGATAAAACCCACCATTCCCGGAATTCCAGCACTTGCCATCACGCCTAGAATCATCAAACTACCGACGATCGGTAAACCCCGCTCTGGTGTCAATAATCCTTTCAAAATCGTGATATCGCGTGTTCCGGTTTTGGCATAAACCACACCCACCAGTGCAAACAACAACGCAGAAATTAAGCCATGACTCACCATTTGAAAGACGCAGCCCAATAAACTCAGCGGAGTTGCAGCAGCGGCAGCGAGTAGGATAAATCCCATGTGCCCGACTGAACTGTAAGCCACCATCTTTTTCATGTCGGTTTGAGCGATCGCAGTAAATGCTCCAAATAACACGCTCACTACTGCCCAAATTGCTAAATACGGAGCCAACACTGCCCAAGCTTGCGGAAATAGCTGCAATCCAAACCGCAGCAGTCCATATGTTCCAAGCTTCAACAATACCCCGGCTAGCAACACCGAGATGGGCGTTGACGCTTCGACGTGGGCATCCGGCAACCAAGTATGCAGCGGAAACAAAGGAATCTTGATACCAAATCCGATCAGAATCGCACCGAGCAAAATAAATTGTGTTGCTAACGGCAATGTCTGAGACAACGCTGGATTGTATTCAAATGACTTTGCACCGCTCAACCAAGTTAAACCTAAAAACGCAACCAGAATTAACACACCTGAAACTGCGGTATAAATCAAAAACTTAGTCGAAGCGTATCCCCGCTTGGCTCCTCCCCAAATTCCAATCAATAAATAAAGTGGAATCAGTTCCAATTCATAGAACAAGAAGAACAACAATAAGTTATGAGCGAGAAATGCTCCAGCAACAGCGGCATTAATCACCAAAACTAATAAGTAATAAAGTCGAGGACGTTGAACGGTCGGAGACGTAGAAAATAACGCAATTAGGGTTAGAAAGCAATTTAAAACCACAAGTGGCAGAGACAAACCGTCTAAGCCCAATCGGTATGTCAACCCCAACGGTTCTAGCCAAGGAAGATTTTCTTGAAACTGAAGCCCGATGTTAATCACATCAAACTGAGTTGCAATGTAGAGCGACACAATTAGGGCAATACTAACTGCTGCGATCGCCGTTCTTCTAACATACTGATCGGAGAGCGAACCCGGCAACAGCCCCACGACAATCGCCCCTAAAATCGGTATCCAAATCAACGCACTCAACATAAGCCATTACTAAATAGAGAGTTACCACATCGACCAAGTTAAAAGCGCCCCCAACAAGCCAACCACCAGCGAAATGGTCAGCATATAAGCTTGCGATCGTCCTGACGCACTATATTTCAAAGTCTCGCCGCTAAAAATTGAAGCTAATCCAACAAAGTTGACCACACCATCAACAATGTAGCGATCGAACCAGGCACTAAATTGCGCGATCGTACTCACAATCAAGACCACACTGACGCGATACAAGCGATCGATGTAAAAGTCATACGCCAGCAAATCCTGGAAAAACCGTAGCGGTGCTTGAATCGGGCGAATCCAAGCATAATTCAGCGTGATCGCAAATCCCAACGCTGTGCCTGTAATTCCAGACATGATCAGCAGTCCCGCCGCTGACCAATTCATAAACTCCCAGTGTGGTAGTAAATTGAGCGAGTTGAGAACGATCGGCATTGTCAAAGTCACAACACTGAGCGAAACCATCGGAACCGCCATTAACCAAGGCACCTCCGGAGCGCGGCGCGTTTTTGGCTGCACATCGCCCATAAACACCAAGCGGTAAACTCTGGTCAAGCTCAAAGCAGTCAGCGCATTCACCGCCAGAATGACCACAACGAGCCAGGGTTCGCCATACCAAAAATCATCAATCCCGCGCTGCAACGCCCAGAAGCCACCGAGGGGAAACAATCCCACTAATCCGGCTGAACCTGTTAAGAATGCAGTTGTTGTGGCAGGCATTTTTGACCATAACCCCCCCATTTCTGTAATGTCCTGACAGCTTGTGGTCATGATGATCGAACCTGTACTCATAAACAGCAGAGCTTTCGCGATCGCATGAGCAAACAGCAAAATCAACGCAAAATCTGTCCAGCCAATTCCTACCGCGATAAAGACTAATCCGAGATACGCACTGGTGGAATGAGAAAGCGCCCGCTTGATATCGATTTGCGCCAAAGAGACGAGAGAAGCCCCGATCGCGGTCATTGCGCCCAAGGTTACAAGCGCAGTCGAAGCGACAGGCGACAATGAAATAATTGGCTGAAGCTTAATTAATACATAAGCCCCACACCCTACCACGACTGAATTTCTCAAAATCGATGCAGGGTTCGGACCTTCCATCGCTTCATCTAACCAGAGGTGTAACGGAAACTGAGCGCATTTCCCGATCGGTCCTGCAATCAGCGCTAATCCAAGCAATGCCGACACAACAGGTGACAATTCCGACTTTTCCACCCAATTATATAAACCTGGAAAATCCAAACTCCCAGATAGGGCTGACAGTGAGACAACCCCCATCAGCAGTAACACATCTCCGACCCGTTTGGTGAGAAACGCATCTCGTGCCGCCGTCACTACCAGGGGTTGAGCATACCAGAAGCCAACTAATAGATAAGTCGAGAGCGTGAGCGTTTCCAGAAGCGCGTAAGTGAGAAACAGCGAATCACTAATCACCAATCCGCTCATCGCACCTTCAAAAAATCCCATCAATCCAAAAAATCGTGCCAGTGCCCAATCTTTCTCCATGTACCCCAGCGCAAACACCTGAGCAAACAAACTCAAGCCTGTAATCAATTCCATCGCGCCGACACTAATCGGAGAAAGCTCTAGAGAAAACGTCAGATCCAAATCTGCCGCCTGTAACCAGTGAAAGGCAAAATGCTGAGGTTCCTGCCCCCATACCACGCTAAACAGCGCAATTCCGTGCACAAACGCCAGCAAAGTTGTCAACACATTTAGATAAGCCGCAGGACGCGGACCTGTTCTCCGAACCAACCCGACAGACCAAGGTAGCGAGAGAAACGCACCCAAGAGTCCGTAGCAAGGAATCCACCAGCTTGTTTCAATAAGGAACTGCTGCATAGTCTACTCATGACCTAGAAATTTGATAAAAATACTCCCCGAAGCCAATCCGCTCAAACTTAGGGGAGCTTCACATAATTTTCTCAACTGAAAGATGAAAATTAGCGTTCTAAAATGCTTAGGATTCAGCTTAACGCTTCAACCCTCTAAAAGTAAAATGCGATCGATAGACAAACTCAATCATTGAGATTAACTTGGACTTATATAGATTTATTTTATATTTTATTAACCCTTTATTTAGATGATTGAAATCGATCTATGGTGGTATGTTGACTCAGATATTCCAGCTACCTCGCCAGAATCATTAGTTCAACTTATGTCATGAATTTGCAACTATCATTGGACTTTATATTGTCAAGTGACCAGCTCAACTCTATTCTGGAGAAGTAGCACCGTGGAAAATCCGACAAAGCTAAGGATGATGGGCGATCCCCGTCGCTCTTTTAGTTTACGATGATTGAATTAGTTCCACTTATCATGGAGAGTCGAAATGCCGATCGCTGTGGGAATGATTGAGACGCGGGGATTTCCGGCGGTGGTCGAAGCCGCAGACGCGATGGTGAAAGCCGCTCGTGTCACCCTGGTTGGCTATGAAAAGATTGGTAGCGGTCGCGTGACTGTTATCGTTCGGGGCGATGTGTCCGAGGTGCAAGCTTCCTTGGCAGCAGGACTGGAATCAGTCAAGCGCGTCAACGGCGGCGAAACTGCATCGAGTCACATTATTGCGCGTCCGCATGAGAACCTAGAATATGTCCTACCGATTCGATATACCGAAGCGGTTGAACAATTCCGAAGTTGACGTGCGATCGTTGGCAGCGGGTTTGGATTGAGTTTGAATTGACATCGTTTTTTGATTGGAAGGGAGAATTACAATGGCTATTGCAGTTGGCATGATCGAGACGTTAGGGTTTCCCGCAGTCGTGGAAGCCGCAGACGCAATGGTCAAAGCTGCTCGTGTGACCTTAGTGGGTTACGAAAAGATCGGTAGCGGTCGCGTAACTGTGATCGTGCGTGGCGACGTTTCAGAAGTGCAAGCTTCAGTCGCGGCTGGAATTGAAAATGTGAAGCGCGTCAACGGTGGACAAGTGTTGTCTACTCACATTATTGCGCGTCCGCACGAAAACCTAGAGTACGTGCTGCCGATTCGTTACACCGAGGCAGTTGAGCCGTTCCGTGAAAGTGTGAGCGGGATTCGTCCGCTGAACCGTCCATAATCCCCGATGCAAATTGCAAAAGTTCGGGGAACCGTTGTCAGTACCCAAAAAGAACCGAGCTTAAGAGGAGTGAAATTCCTCTTGGTGCAGGTTCTCGATGAAGAAGGGCAGCCCCTCCCGCTATATGAGGTGGCTGCTGACAACGTGGGCGCAGGGGTTGATGAGTGGGTGTTAGTGAGTCGCGGCAGTGCGGCAAGGCAGGTTCCCGGTAGTGAGAATCGCCCGGTTGATGCTGCTGTGATTGCCATTATTGATACGGTGAGCGTGGATAATCGCCCGCTGTACAACAAAGGAACTCAGTACTAGAGTTTGATCGTTCGATCGAACCTTCCATTCTTCTCCCTGCACAGTTGGCTTGCTCGTGCGGTTTTGTTAGGAGAAATGTTATGGCAGTCCGTAGCGATGCGGCTCCGCCTGCTTTGCGAAATCTTGCCGAGCCGAAGATCGATCAGTCGGCATCTGTGCATTCGTTTTCTAATCTGATTGGTGATGTGCGAATCGGAGCAAACGCAATGATTGCGCCGGGAACCTCGATTCGGGCGGATGAAGGCAACCCCTTTTTCATTGGACAACGATCGACTGTGCAGGATGGGGTGATGATTCACGGCTTGGAGCAAGGGCGGGTCGTTGGGGACGACGGAAATTCCTATTCGGTCTGGATTGGAAACAACACATCGATCACCCACATGGCGCTGATTTACGGACCTGCCTATGTGGGTGACGATTGCTTTATTGGATTTCGATCAACGGTGTTCAACGCCCGAATCGGAAACGGGTGCATTGTGATGATGCACGCCTTGGTTCAAGATGTGGAAGTGCCGCCTGGGAAATATGTGCCGTCGGGTGCAGTGATTACGACTCAGCAGCAAGCCGATCGATTACCGGAGGTGAGTGAGCGCGATCGTGCTTTTGCTTCCTATATTGTCGGCACTGCATCGAAATCGAGTTCTCAGACGATCAGTTCTCAGAGTGCGACGGTTCCGGGTCGGGATGCCGCGCAGTCCACGACAGATGTTAAAGCTGGCAGTAGCGCTACAGAAAATGGGTCAATTATGAACGGCGAAGTTGTTAACCACGTTCGGCAATTACTAGCGCAAGGCTACCGAATCGGGTCGGAGCACGCAGATAAGCGGCAGTTTCAGACCAGTTCTTGGAAGAGTTGCGCTCCCATTCAAACCACTAGCGAATCGGGTGTGATCGCAGAACTTCAGCGATGTTTATCTCAACATAGCGGTGAGTATGTTCGCTTGATTGGGATTGATACTCAGAACAAGCGGCGGATGCTTGAAGCGATCATCCAGCGACCAGACGGAAAGCCTGTTGCTCAACCGACTTCGCACGTTTCTCATCATCAAGCGCCTGCACAACATCATTCAGGTGGCGCATCAGCTCCGAGTGACGTGGCAGATCAGATCAATCAACTGTTAGCTCAAGGCGCAGTGATCGGTTTGGAATTTGCTGATGAGCGACGGTATAAGTATGGCTCTTGGAATAGTGCGCCTACAATTCAGGCAAGTTCTGCTTCTCAGGCGATGGCTGCTCTCAATTCCTTCCTAAACGAACATCAAAATCACTATGTCCGCTTGGTAGGCGTTGATTCAAAACAAAAGAAACGTGTTGCAGAAGTTGTAATTCATCGTCCTGGAAAGGCTCATGCTTCTAGTGAAAATGGTTATGGCAGCAGTTCGGCAGCGTCTGAACCGCCCATGTATTCCAAGCCTGCAAGCTACAAATCTGAACCTCCGCTTTATACGCCTTCCAGTAATGGTAATGGTCGTCTCAGTTCGGATACTGTGGATCAAATTCGTCAGTTTGTGCGTCAAGGGTACAAGATTGGCGTAGAGTTCGCAGACCAGCGGCGCTACAAGACTAGTTCTTGGCAGACTGCAACTTCGATTCAGACCAATCGTGATGCAGAAGCAATCTTAGAGGTTGAAGCTGCGATCGCGAACTATCCCGGTCTGTACGTGCGCTTAATCGGCATTGATCCGAAGGCAAAGCGGCGTGTGGCTGAAATGGTAATTCAACAACCTGGTAAGTAGTTCTCCTGTGATGCAATCGCCGCCTCTACAGTTAATGTCCGTGAGTACAACCCACTACTATGTGAGTGGTGATGTCACGGTTCATCCAGGGGCAGCGATCGCACCCGGAGTTTTGCTGCAAGCGAACCCAGGAAGTCGGATTGTGATTTATTCGAGCGCTTGTGTGGGGCTCGGGTCGGTGATTCAAGCGCATGAAGGCACGATCGAGATCGGGGAAGGAGTGATCATCGGGGCTGGGGTGTTGTTAATTGGAACTGTGACGGTTGGAGATCGTGCTTGTGTAGGTACGGGAACAACGGTGATGAATCGATCGATTGCGAGTTTATCGATCGTGCCTCCGGGGTCATTGCTGATGAATGAGAACAATCAGCCTGAGCAGCTTGAAGCGGTGAAAGAATTAGATCTGACTGAGGATGTTTGGCAGGAGAATGGCTCAAAGCCGCAGACTGATGTTCAAACGAATGGCTCAAAGCTGACTGTCGAACCGCAAGAATCGGATGAGATTGAATCGCCTGCTTCACAGAATGGAGAGGTGTATGGGCAGGCTTATGTGAATCGATTGTTGGGCAGGATGTTTCCGAATCAGCGATCGTTTAACAGTAATGGTGATTCGCCTCAATGAGTTCTGACGATCAATACTTGTTAACGCATTCGCAGCAACAAACTTCGTCTCCAAGTTGGGTAGCGGCAAAATTCCTCGATTTGGTGCAGTCTCATCTACTTTTGCTCCACAATCAACGAGATAAAAAACCGAAGCTTGGCAATTTGCACCGCGATCGGTTGAATATCCACCCCATAAATACAGTTCTCAATCAAAAACAGCTTACGCGGATAGTCCATCTCGTTATCGCGAAAATCTGCGTCAATTTCTGCTAACCGTTTTTAAATCTTTTGAATTGCAACCTCTCTTGCATCATCCTGATTAATTTAATTTGCTGCGTCGAGGTCTTGCATTGCAGCTAGAATTTCCTTTCCCGAATTGAGGTTATTTTAAAAGGATTTCGATTTCTGTTTGTGCTTGAACGAGCCGCTCTGAGAAGAGTTCATTCATAAAGTTGCTAAACTGTGCCGCTAATTGAGGTTGCTCTTGCTGCATTCGATCGAGGGCAGGAGTGGATAAACGATGAAGCGTACTAGAGTGATCAGCGATCGCTGAGGCACCATAAGCAGATTGGGTATAGAAATTCGTTTCTCCGATGATCGTTCCGGCTCCTATCGTCTCGAAGCGATGGGTATCATTGTCCTCGCAATGCTCTTGCATCATGCTAATTTGCCCGTATTCTAAAAAATAAAGTCCAGTGGGTTGATCGCCCTGACGAAATAGATAGTCGCCTTCCGGTAAGTGGATTTCTTGCAGATAGTTTAGAAACGTTGCGTTATCTTGAGGATCTTTAATGAAGGACACGTCTAACTGAAGCGCGATTGGCAGTGTCCGCCGTCGTCGAAACTGGGATCTTTCCAGCAGGTGATTTTCACACCAAGTCATCCCTTCATCGAGCGTTGGGAAAGCTTGAGCATCAGCCAAAAGCTTCTCATGCTGAAACTGATGGAGAATTGGTTCAGATAAGCTTGTAAATACTAAAGTTAGCGATCGCTGTTGCGCGAGTTGCTTTAGCTTTAAGAAACTCAATATCGCTGACGAATCCAGACCACTGACTAAGCGAAAATCTAACACGAGAAAACGAATTGATTGATCGCTTAATTGCTGGCGGATTTGCTTGAGTAAGGTGTGGGCTGTGCCAAAGAAGACAAAGCCTTGTAGCTGCAAAATGTGAATCTGATTGCCATCTTGACGCAGCAAGCGCTCTTGGTTGGGCGATCGCCGCATTCGGCTAATGTAATAATCTCCTGATAGAGTATGACGAGTCACATTAATCTGACTGTACTTCAATACAAACAGAACGATCGCGGCAATTAGCCCAACTGTAACCCCCTCCATAAAGCCAACCGTTGCCACAATTCCTGTAATCAACAACATTACGGCGTAGTCGAGACGAGACAGCTTAAACCATCCCTCGTATACCCAAGACAGAATCAAGGGAATTCCAATAAACAACAGCGCCCCACCTGCTACAAATCTGGGGAAAAATGACAGAAGCGATAGTCCGGCAAAGAGTACGGCTAAGTAAAATCCAGAAACGATCGCGCCTGTTAATCGACGATTTCCACCGATTTTGCACGCCAGCAAGGCTGCTCCGATCGTATGACTCCCAACGATGCCTCCTAGCAAACCAGAGCAGATATTCGCAACTCCAGCAATCTTCAATTCCTGGTTTAGATCGAGGTCTTGCTCCATGACCAACTCAATGCCGCTAGAGACTAGCAGAATTGACAAAGCTGTAATCAGCATCAGCGCAAACATCCCAGGAAGCTGGCTCAAGATGAGCGACCAATTCACATGGGTTAGGTTCAATAAACTGATGGGTTGCCAAAGTTGACCTGCGGGGAAGGGGCCCAGTAACCAGCGTTGCTCAAATGCCTGCGCGATCGAGGTCTGAGTGAATGCTAAACCTAAATAAAACGGTAGTCTTTTTTAGTAAAGGATAAGTAAAAATAGGACATCTTTTCAACCGTTTGCTAGTTGCAGGCGAATCTGT
>PSLO01000081.1:0-19522 GCA_040289665.1 Leptolyngbya sp. ERB_1_1
GAGCATCTATTCTGGAAGCACTATCTGTAGCGGGAATTTAGAGAATTGGTATTAGAGGATGTTTGAGAAGTATAGAAAGTGTCTTCGCTCTGATTCATTTCAGAGCGAGACAGCAGTGCGGTGAAACACTGTTAAAACACCCTTGGTTAATATTCCAAAAACAGCGTGTTTAAAGCTGAATCAGGAGCAGAGTTTTTCGTCACTGAAGCGAGTTTGGCAGACGATGTGGGACTTGGCTGTTGCATTTCTGCGACTTGGCTTTCAAGGAATGACAACCGCTTTTGAATGCGATAGCGGCGCTGTTCGATCGAATCAAGTTCGGATTGAAGCCGTTTCTTCTCGATCGACAGTTTGTAGAGATTTAGATAAGCTGTCGCTTCCGTTTGCGAACACGGCATAGTGCTGATTTGGGGGCGGGAATCAGTCAAAGAGTTAGGACGCATAAAAAAACCTGTGTGTAAGTTGCAGACCTTACGTGATCTCTTCCGTTCGCATAGGACAACAATTGATGCTCACGCTGGCATCGAGACTTCTGTAAGGTTCATATTGATAGAGTGCCTCAATTTTTTTATCTGAGAACAGGTTAACTTTACTTTTTTTTCATATTTGCTTTGTGGCGCTTTTCTAAGCAAATCATGTTAGTTTAGTACACAAATACTATTATTAGTCAAGGGCTTAAAGCCTGGCTAAATGATTTGCGATGCAAACACCATTGTCTATTGATACTGTTTTGCTTGACCGTTACTCCATTCTGAAAATTCTGCATCAAGGTGCAGCAGGTTGGGTATATCTGGTGATCGATCAAATGACAAAAGGGGTTTGTGTATTAGAAGAAGTCACTGTGCTTGATCCGAATGTGCTCCTATTTTTGCAAGCACGATTTACTGAATTATTAGCAGTTTTAAAGCTGCGACAAGTGGCGCACTATCATGACATGATCGTCGATTTCGAGCGACTTTATTTAGTCCGCGACCATATAGAAGGACATTCTCTGCGTGAGTTACTAGAGCAAAAACACGTCTTCTCAGAAAAAGAAGTACTGCAATTTCTGAAGCAAGTTTTATTGATTTTACGATCGCTGCATCGGCAGAAAATCGCTCACCAAAATCTCACATTCAATTCGATCATTCAGCAGCTAGATGGATCGTTGATGTTAGCGGAATTCACGCAAGCAAGTTTTGTAGAGCAGGAATTTGATGCAGATTTATATGCGTTAGCGGTGATATCGATCGTGCTTCTGACGGGATGCGAACCGAAAGAACTTTACGACGAAACGACGCAAACTTGGAGGTGGAACAATCGTGCAAATGTCCAACCTCGATTGGCGCAAGTTCTTGATCAAATGCTTTCTCCACATCCACAGCACCGCTATCCTTCTGCGGCGAAAGTCATGCAAGCTTTGTTCGCACCGAATCAACCCGATTTTGCGTCGATCGTCTTCACATTCGTTCTCATCGGACTCGCTGCAATTTCAGCCTATCGATTGATCAATCATCTCGCGAATTTGCAGCCCACAGTAGTCACACCGTCGATCGCGATTGATGCTGCATCAACCCCAAAAGAGACGATTCAACAGCGATCGAAAAGATTAGGATTGAGCGTTGATTTGTTAAACAAGATCATAAATGACTCAAATGGAACACAAACCCCTGAAAAGTTACTGAATCAATTAGAAACACTCAGCCAAGAAGCTCGGAGCGGAATGGGAACATACAAGCGATCGAGCTACAACGCTTGGTTATCTAATCAAACAGAGATGAGCGATCGAGCGAGCGAACTGCTCACCGATTCTCAATTTGTCCTGCGCTTTCCCGATCAACAAGGAAAGGTACTCAATCCGAGAACCTTTGGTCAGATCTGGTATGCGATCGCTCGCGATCAAATGATTAAAATCCGATCCGAAACGCTTCTGTCACCTGTAGCTGGAACCCTTAAGAATGGAATTGGGAAAGTTTATCGAGCGCAGTTCAAACAAGGTCAAACGATTAAGCTCAACTTGAAATCAGAGTTGATTGCAGTTTGGATCTTTTCAGTCGATACAACTTTGCTGAAGAACTTTGATCAATCGAGTTGGAGTGGCAAAGTGAATCGATCGGGCAATTACGAAATTGTGATTGTTCCAAACACATTGGACACCGCTCAATATGAAATGTCGATCGACGCTAGCTCAGCTTCCAAATAGACGGGTGATGTACAACATCTTGTACTGGACGCTGAATCAAACGGCGACCACATCGAAGATTAGAATAAGCAACCGCACCATAACCACTATAGGTTCGATAATCGCGATAAATTGAAACAACAAACGGAACGCTAGAAGACTTTCTAGAGTAAGCAATAAAACGATTCATTTTTTCACACTCACTAACAATCTCGAAAATTACAATCCCAATGCAAGCTGCAATTCGGGTGTAGCGCTTACACTAGTCGGTAGCGGAGCTGGATTCACATTCACCGCAGAACAGTAGCGAAAATAGGCACAACGATCGCATTGCTTCCCTGGCGTGGGTTCCCATGTTTCGTCATGTCGCAACCGCACTGCTAAATCTGAAATCACCGCTTGCACTTGCTTTTTATGTCTGCGAGTCGCTCGATACCGAACTTTCTCACCCGTTCGCAAAAACAGCAAGGTTAGATACTTCAAACTTTGGTGATACGTCTGCTCCAATGCCAGGTAATACAGTCCGATCTGCAAATCCATCTCATCCGATTCTGGAACCTTCAGATCGCGACTCGACTTGTAATCAATTAGCTCTAACCCATCATTGAGATAATCAATGCGATCGTATCTCCCCGTAATGCAGAATTCGAGGCTTTCGACTTGCAAAAACGCTTGAATTCTTCCTTCGACTGCTAACGGTTGACGTAACGACGGAGCATTAAGAATGAACTTCTCGTAATAGCTCTCTAAAATCGATCGACCATCTTCAACTTGGCTAGGAGTCAAGCCAGTTGAATGTTCTTCCCAGCAGCGATGAACCCATTGCAAATCGGGGATTGAATCGTGGTAGTGCCAGTCCCGATGTACCATTGCTAACGCTTGATGCAACGCAGTTCCCAACGCTGCTGAACCGAAGAAATCATTACTCGTGAGTCGCCGCTCGTACCGCAAATAGTACGCATAGGGACAGCGACTATACGATTGAAGTTTTGTGGCAGAAATCTGATAAGGCATGATGAAGGCAAACAAGGTTAAGGGCTGAAATGTTGAACTTAAATCTGCTCGACTGGGCGCTTGAAAATAGAGTCGAGATAAATCCGAGCGGTTTGACGATCGTTTTGACGCTCATTGGCTGGGCGGTTTTGCAGCAGGAACAAAGACAAAGCCGCAGACATCACGCGATCTTGATCCCAGTCCGGTCGCGAATCGAGAAACGTTTGAAACGATTGATGTAACGCTTCGGGAATTTCAACGAAAAGACTAATGTTGCTATCCATATCCATCAAACCTCAAAAAAATGAATCGCCAGTGAGTAGAGATAACCATGCGATTTCTGCAAAAATTTGCAACAGAAATCCACGCCAGTCCGATCCCAAGTTTCAATCTCCACGGCTGTGGAAATCCTGTATCGCGGTTCGGCTGAGCGCTTCAGGTTAGTCGCTACATTCTGCGCGATCGTTGCCAGAAGATCAACATCAAGAAAAATTAAATTGTGGCTGTAGATCAAAATTACTGAACGGTAGAATCGGCATTTCAGCCATTTTTTCGTTACATCGCTTTATAAACTCAGTCATTTTTACGTCGCGATCGTACTTTCGTTCGACTTATCCACAGTCTGCCGAAAAATGACGCTTCTAGCTTGATCCCCTGTGGAAAACTTTCGATTCGATGTGGAAAAGGTGTGGAAAAGAAATCTAAAACTTGTGGAGAGCCTGTGGAGAGATTGGGGAAAACTCGATTGTTTGTAAAGTATTGTAAAGATTTTCGGAATTTGAATTTGGAACTGGGAGTTGCCCGATCAAATTGGGAATTCTCTATCGTCGATTTCGGTTTCAACAAACAAAGACGGACTTTTGTACTCCTAGCGAACGTCGCCAATCTAGACACAAGGAGAGATAATAGAATGTTTGATACCGCCGATCTTTGTTTTGAAATTCTCGAATGATAGACCTGAATATTCCCGCGCAACTTAGTCCACAAACCTTTTTACTCCTGGTCGTCTTGGTGGCTCTAGAATGCGTGCTGTCGGCAGATAACGCGATTGCGCTTGCTGCGTTGACCCAAGGCTTGCAAGATCCAAAACTAGAGCGTCGTGCCTTAAACATTGGGCTAGTGTTTGCCTACATCTTGCGGATGTCGCTGATCTTGGCGGCTTCTTGGGTGATTGGGTACTGGCAGTTCGAGTTGGCGGGTGCACTTTACCTTTTATGGCTGGTATATCAGTACTTCACCTCTAAAGAGGAAAAAGAGGGAGCACATCACGGACCTCGATTTTCTTCGCTTTGGCAGGCAATTCCGTTAATTGCACTAACAGATTTGGCATTTTCGCTGGATAGTGTAACAACCGCGATCGCAGTTTCTCAAGAAACCTGGTTGATTCTGGTAGGTGGCACGATCGGAATTATGGCACTGCGATTTATGGCAGGCTTGTTTATCGTTTGGTTAGAAGAGTTTACCTATTTAGAAGATGCGGGCTACATCACCGTATCGTTTGTCGGCATTCGATTGCTATTACGGGTGTTCAACGATCAGCTTGTGCCGCCCGAATGGTTGATGATTACATTGATTGCGAGCGTGTTTGCTTGGGGATTTTCTAAGCGGAATGATATGGCGGAGATTGAAGCGATCGCTGAATCACAACATGAAGCATTGCCCGAAGTTGAACCCATTTCTGAAAAAGATCCGGTTTAATTGGAGCGAGAAAACTCGTCGAATTTATAAAAGAACTCCAGTTTTTGACACAAAAACTGGAGTTCTTTGCATTAGATTACTTGCATGAATGCCTAGGCGAATTGAATTCGGTCGGCGTTTAGAATTCATGCAAAAAGTCTATTTCAGCGACGAGCGCTTATTCGTAAATCCAAGACAACACCGTAGGTTGCCAGTTCACCAGTTCTTCTTCTTTAAACCACAGCGCAATCTCGCTTTGTGCGGTTTCCGGTGCATCCGATCCGTGAATCAGATTTCGTCCAATATTTGCGCCAAGATCACCCCGAATTGTTCCTGGTTCAGCATTGAGCGGATTCGTTGCGCCGATCACCTTCCGCGCTCCCGCAATCACGCCATCTCCTTCCCAAACCATTGCGACGATTGGACCTGAAGTGATGAATTCAACCAGGCTACCGAAAAAAGGACGCTCTCGGTGAACGCCATAATGACTCTCTGCCAGTTCACGGCTGACATTCATGAATTTCAAGCCGACGAGAGTAAAGCCCTTCGTTTCAAAGCGGCGAATGATTTCACCGATCAGTTTGCGCTGTACGCCATCGGGCTTGATGGCTAAAAATGTGCGTTCCAAGCTGGACTCCCAAGATGAAGTGAAATTTACAAAACCTAGATTAGCCTAGATCGGTTAATACGGTGATGAGAAAGACTTCTGTTTTTGGGCAAGCGCGATAGACTGGATGCTTGAAGATTTATTGCAATGAGGACAAACCACGATGGGAGGACGCTCCGCTACTGCCAAGCCCGAAAAACAGATGCCAGAAGAAGGTTCAGAAGTTACAGGTTTGGAAGTTACAAATGGGAAATCGAACGGTGGGAAATCAAACGGAAAGTTAAACGGAAAATCCCCTGCACCCGGAGCGAATCCAAAGCCGAAAAACTGGACGATCGAAGAAAGCGAAGAACTCTACCGCATTCAGGGCTGGGGTGATCCGTATTTTTCAATCAATGCAGCGGGGCACGTCACCGTTTCACCCAAAGGAAATCGGGGCGGATCGTTGGATTTGTTTGAGTTGGTCAAGGCACTGAAGCAGCGAAATCTCGGTTTGCCGTTGCTGATTCGGTTCTCAGATATTCTGGAAGACCGGATCGAGCGGATTAATTCTGCGTTTGCGAAAGCGATCGCCAGGTACAGCTATCCTGGCGTTTATAGAGGTGTGTTTCCGGTTAAATGCAACCAACAGCGGCATCTAGTCGAAGATTTGGTGCGATTCGGACAGCCGCATCAGTTCGGACTGGAAGCAGGATCAAAACCGGAATTGATGATCGCATTGGCATCACTCAAAACACCGGGAGCATTGTTGATTTGCAACGGCTATAAAGATCGCGAATACATTGAAACAGCAATGTTAGCGAGACGATTGGGACAAACTCCGATCATTGTTCTAGAGCAGATTGAAGAAGTTGAACTAGCGATCGAAGCCAGTCAAAAACTAGGCATTAAACCGATCTTAGGTGTTCGAGCAAAACTAAGTGCGCGGGGCATTGGACGCTGGGGCACTTCGGCAGGCGATCGAGCAAAATTCGGTTTAACAGTTCCCGAAATTATCAATACTGTGAATCAGTTGAAAGCAGCGGATATGTTAGATTGTCTTCAACTGTTGCACTTTCACATTGGTTCTCAAATTTCTGCGATCAGTGTGCTGAAAGGAGCAGTGCGCGAAGCGAGTCAAATCTATATCGAACTATCTAGACTCGGTGCGAATATGCAATATTTCGATGTCGGTGGCGGTTTAGGTGTGGACTATGACGGCTCACAAACAAACTTTCACGCCTCGAAAAACTACAGCACTCAGAACTATGCGAATGATGTGGTTGCAGCCGTGAGAGATGCTTGTGCGATCGCAAATCTTCCGGTTCCTACCTTAATCAGTGAAAGTGGACGTGCGATCGCATCACATCAATCAGTATTAGTGTTTGATATTCTCGGCACGAGTGATGTCATTGCTGAAACGCCCGAACCTCCGCAAGACGAAGAACATCTGATTGTTCGCAATCTCTACGAAACTTACACTTCAATCAATGCCGAAAACTTCTTAGAGATGTACCACGATGCAACTCAGTTCAAAGAAGAAGCGGTGAACCTGTTCGGCTTTGGCTATCTAAGTTTGACAGAAAGGGCACGGGCGGAGCGGTTGTATTGGTCATGCTGCCATAAGATCATTGCACTGTCGCGGCAGCTTGAATACATTCCTGACGATCTTGAAGACCTTGAGAAAATCATGGCTTCGATGTACTACATGAATCTTTCGGTGTTTCAGTCGGCTCCGGATAGTTGGGCAATCGATCAACTGTTCCCAATCATGCCGATTCACCGCTTGAACGAAGAACCAACGAAGCGTGCAACGTTAGCAGATTTGACCTGTGATAGTGATGGCAAGATTGACCAATTCATTGATCTGCGGGATGTGAAATCAGTGCTAGAACTACATTCACTTAAACCTGGTGAGCCTTACTATCTGGGAATGTTCCTTAACGGTGCATACCAAGAAATCATGGGCAACTTACATAATTTGTTTGGTGACACAAATACGGTTCACATTCAACTTACGCCTAAAGGCTACCAGATTCAGCACGTCGTCCGAGGTGACACGATCAAAGAAGTGCTGGGCTATGTGCAATACGATGTGGAAGATATGATCGAAAGCATCCGATTGCAGACAGAACACGCACTCGAAGACGATCGTATTACGCTGCAAGAGTCGCAATTGCTTCTTCAGAACTATGAGCGCAGTTTGAGCGGCTATACCTACTTGCTGTCTTAAGGAATGTTTTATTTTCAGACATCCAGTGTTGATTTTGGGTGTCTGAAATTCGATCGCTCTGCACTCTCCGATATACTTTCAGATGGCGTTTCATCTTGGTGAGTTATGAAAGTCGCGGTGACAGGGGCAACGGGATTTGTCGGATCACGGTTAGTCGAACGATTGTTAGCAGAAGGAAATTCGGTTGTCGCCTTTACACGCGATCGTGCAAGTGCAGAACGAAAATTTCCGCAATCTCCGAATTTGGAAATCGTGGCTTACAATCCCAAAGAAGCCGGAGAATGGCAAGAAAAAATTTCGGGATGCGATGGTGTAGTGAATTTGGCAGGAGAGCCGATCGCTGAAAATCGTTGGACTCCCGAAGTGAAAAAAGCTCTGCTAGAAAGCCGGACTTTGACCACTCAGAATGTGGTGAATGCGATAGCTACGCTACACGCAAGCGTGCCCGCCCAAGCCAATCCGAAACCCACTGTTTTGGTGAATGCTTCCGCGATTGGGTTTTATGGCACAAGTGAAACGGCTGCGTTTGATGAAAGCAGTGCAGCAGGACAAGATTTCTTAGCTCAAGTGTGTCAGGCTTGGGAAGCAGAAGCGAACCGCGTGAAAGATAGTGGAACTCGACTGGTGATTTTGCGGATCGGAATTGTGTTAGAAAACGGTGGCGCATTAGGGAAAATGTTGACCCCGTTTAAGATGTTTGCGGGAGGTCCGATCGGATCAGGAAAACAATGGTTCTCTTGGATTCATCGCGAGGATTTGGTGAATTTGATCCTCAAAGCGCTGAACGATTCTGGTATGGAAGGTACGTATAACGCTACGGCTCCCAATCCGGTGAAAATGGCAGATTTAACCAATACGTTGGGTGAGGTAATGAATCGTCCGTCTTGGTTGCCTGTGCCGGGATTTGCGCTAGAGGCGTTGTTAGGAGATGGCGCGATCGTCGTTCTCGAAGGACAACAAGTTTTGCCAAAACGCACCCTTTCAACCGGATTCGAGTACCAGTATCCAACCGTGAAGCAGGCATTATCGGCAATCCTCAAATAATCTCGGCAAACCCTAGAGTTCACAGGGATTTCAGCCCCAACCGTAAGAGTGAATTTGTGCTAAAATTTATCCAATATGAGCCGAAGCAGCTATACTTTCTAGGCATCTTTTTGCGCTCATACTTTTTCGTTTTTCGGTAGTACAAAAGTATTTCGGAGTCTTCTATGACCTTCTCCCAGGAACCGCCCTCAGATCGGATTATTCCAACCGATTTACGCAACGAAATGCAGCGGTCTTACCTGGAATACGCGATGAGCGTCATCGTGGGGCGGGCACTGCCCGATGCACGGGACGGGCTGAAACCTGTGCATCGCCGTATTCTTTATGCCATGCACGAATTAGGACTGACGCACGATCGACCATTCCGAAAGTGCGCTCGTGTGGTAGGGGATGTCTTGGGTAAATATCACCCCCACGGCGACACCTCAATTTACGATGCCTTGGTGCGAATGGCGCAAGACTTCTCAATGAGATCGCCGCTAATCGACGGACACGGAAACTTCGGCTCGATCGACAACGATCCGCCTGCCGCAATGCGATATACCGAGTCACGCCTCACTGCGCTGACCACAGACGCACTGCTGCAAGATATCGAAGCAGAAACCGTCGATTTTGGCGACAACTTTGATGGATCACAGCAAGAACCGCTCGTTCTGCCCGCCCGAATCCCACAGCTTCTATTAAACGGCTCCTCCGGAATCGCGGTAGGAATGGCGACGAACATTCCGCCTCATAACTTAGGCGAATTAATCGACGGATTGATCGCGCTGATTCAGAATCCAGATCTAACAGATTTGGATTTGATGCAGTACATTCCGGGTCCTGACTTCCCGACGGGCGCACAAATTTTGGGACGAACCGGAATTCGGGAAGCTTACACAACCGGACGCGGCTCAATCACGATGCGGGGTGTTGCCACGATCGAAACGATTCAGCATCGCGGACGACCCGATAAAGATGCGATTATCATCACCGCACTGCCATATCAAACCAATAAAGCCGCATTGATCGAGCGAATCGCGGAACTGGTCAACGACCACAAGATTGAAGGCATTTCAGACGTGCGCGATGAAAGCGATCGCGATGGAATGCGTGTGGTGATCGAACTGCGTCGCGATGCTTATCCACGAGTCGTGCTGAACAATCTCTACAAGCAAACTCCGATTCAAGCAAACTTTGGGGCGAATATGCTGGCGCTCGTCAACGGTGAACCGCAGTTGCTCACGCTGAAGCAGTTCTTAAGCGTGTTCTTAGACTTTCGAGTGGAAGCAATCACGCGCCGAACTCAGTACCAACTGCGAAAAGCAGAAGATCGCGATCATCTGCTTCAAGGCTTACTGATTGCACTGGCGAATCTCGATCGTATTATTGCCCTAATTCGTCATGCTGCCGATACTGCAACAGCAAAACAAGAGTTAATCGAAACCTATTCGCTCTCAGAACCTCAAGCCGATGCGATTCTCCAGATGCAATTGCGTCGTCTGACTGCACTAGAAGCAGAGAAAATCGAGCGGGAACACGAAGATCTGCAAGCTCAAATTCGCGATTTGTTAGATATCTTGGCACGGCGAGAACGGATCTTGGAGATCATTACTACTGAGGTCACGCAGCTTAAAGCCAATCACGCAACACCTCGCCGAACAATCATCGAACAATCCGAAGACGAACTCGGTGATATTGATCTCATTGCGAATGAAAAGTCGATCGTGCTTGTCACTGAGCAAGGCTACATCAAACGAATGCCAATCAGCACCTTTGAAGCGCAAAATCGCGCCACTCGCGGTAAGTCTGGAGCGCGGATGAAGGAAGACGATGCAGTTGAACACTTTATTAGCTGTTGCGATCATGACAGCGTATTGTTCTTTAGCGATCGCGGAGTCGTGTACGCACTGAAGGCATACCAGATCCCGATCGGATCGCGGACTTCGCGCGGAACGCCGATCGTTCAACTGCTCACCGTCCCCCATGGCGAGAAGATTACCTCAGTCATTTCGGTGTCGGAATTCTCAGACGATGAGTACTTGGTGATGTTGACCAACAAAGGCTACATCAAGAAAACAGCACTCTCGGCGTTTAGCAACATTCGCACCAATGGACTAATTGCGATCTCGCTCGAAGAAGGTGATCAACTGCGATGGGTACGCCTGTCGCGGGTTGAGGACAGTATCATCATTGGGTCGAGTTTAGGTCGATCGATTCATTTTCGCGTTAACCATGAGCAGTTACGCCCATTGGGTCGAGCAACTCGTGGTGTAAGAGCAATGTCCTTAAGAGAAGGTGATAGCTTAGTCGGAATGGCGATTCTACCAGGTCGAATTGTGGAAGATGTCGCACAGGCACAAGCGGAAGGATCAGCCGGAGATGAGGACGAGACAAGCGTTGATGAAAACGCAGAATTGCCACCACAGTCAGGACCTTGGGCGCTCGTTGTGACAACGGGTGGATATGGTAAGCGAGTTCCGGTAAAACAATTCCGACTGCAAAATCGGGCAGGCATGGGAATTGTCGTCACGAAGTTCCGCAAACCTGGCGATACTTTATCTTCGCTGCACATTGTCAACGAAGGCGACGAAATGATGTTGATCACGAATCGCGGCATCATTATTCGTCAGGCAGTTGATGCGATTTCGTCTCAGTCACGTGCGGCGACGGGTGTGAGAGTGCAGCGATTGGATGAAGAAGATGCGATCGCTGCCGTTGCGCTGGTTCCTCCAACGGCAGAAGAAGCCGGAATCGTAGATCTCGAAGACGAAGCGGAATAGTTCAATTAGGCGGGAGTGCTCCCGCCTTTTTAATCTTTGCGCCCGCGCCTCTGCCGAAACCACTGCTGTAACTGCTTGCGACACGGTGTTTCCAGAATTCCACCGAATACGGTTAAGCGATGATTCGATGCGGCACTATCCGGCAGATTGAGGACAGTCCGAATTGCTCCAGCTTTCGGATCATCTGCTCCATAGATCAGCATTCCTAATCGCGCCAGCACGATCGCACCCGCACACATCGGGCAAGGTTCCAACGTGACGTATAACGTACAGTCGTTCAAATGCCAGCTTTGTAAAACTTGTCCTGCTTGTCGGAGTGCTAAAACTTCTGCGTGAGCCGTTGGATCGCGATCGCGTTCTCGTCGATTCTCGGCTTCCGCAATGATCGTTTCAGAACGCACGACGATCGCACCCACAGGAACTTCTCCGGCATCTCCGGCTTGTTGCGCCAGTTCTAGCGATCGTGCCATCCAATCGCAATGCTTGAGGTAATCGGAGTAGTTCATATCAGGTTGGTCAGGCTTGTGGAGGTGCTGAATTCAGCAATCGTGCTGCTCAAATCTTCCAGCATTCTGGGCATTTTGAAAGCAGCGATCCAGAATACCGTAAGTTTATGTACTGTCTCAATTCAGTCTGCCCCCATCCCGAAAACCTCGCCAATACGGTAAGGTGTCAGGCGTGTGGCGCTTCTCTGCTGTTGCGCGATCGCTATGGGGTGCTACATGCACTTGGTCAAGGTGGCTTTGGGGCAACGTTTTTAGCAAAAGATGAATCGTTACCAGGTCAGCCTCATTGTGTGATCAAACAACTCCGCCCAACTGCAACCGCTCCTCACGTGATGCAGATGGCACGTGACTTGTTTGAACGTGAAGCCCAAACGCTCGGACGGATTGGCAACCATCCTCAAGTGCCTCGACTGCTGGATTACTTTGAGGCAAATGAAGAGTTTTTTCTGGTACAAGAATATATCAGCGGCTCGACGCTTCAGCAGGAAATTAAACGATCGGGAGCATTTAGCGAAGCAGGCGTAAAGCAATTTCTCAGCGAGATTCTGCCGATTATGCAGTATGTTCACAGCCATCAAGTAATCCATCGAGATATTAAACCTGCAAATTTGATTCGACGATCGCAAGACTGCAAATTAGTGCTGATCGACTTTGGTGCAGTAAAAAATCAGGTGAATCCGGTTTCTACAAGTTTGTCTGATCAGACTGCGTTAACCGCTTATGCGATCGGTACACCCGGTTTTGCCCCTCCAGAGCAAATGGCGATGCGTCCTGTGTACGCCAGCGATTTATATGCGATCGGTGTGACTTGTCTCTATCTTCTCACCGGAAAATCCCCGAAAGATCTAGATTACGATCCCGCAACAGGGGAATTAATTTGGCAGAAACAAGTTCATGTCAGCGATCATTTTGCTGGGGTGTTGAAAAAAATGCTGGAAGTATCGGTGCGGCATCGATTTCAGTCCGCAAACGAAATCTTGCGCGCACTCGATTTGGAACCGTATCTCGATAGTTTGGCGAATAGCATGAATAGCGTAACGACGCGATCGACGACCCCCAAACCCGACTCTGATTCTCAGCCGAGTTCTCCCGCAGCGCGAGCAGCGATGGCGATTCGGGCAAGAAATACGCGATCAGACTCGACGAATCTACAAACGGGAGCAGCACGAAATCAAGTCATGGCAGCACGGCCTGTTATGAGTGGACGAGACTCCAGTGGGCGCACCAGCGGAACGATTGAGAATAAATCGAAGAATGCCCCAAAACTCGATGCCGTCACGCTGGCGAATCTCTACACCAAAGGCAAACGCGATTTTGTTTCTCATGATCTCTCTGCTTTAGCGGCTCCTAAAATCAACTTAGCAGGCGCAGTCTTTCACCAATCGAATCTGAAACAGATTAATTTGCAGGGAGCCAACTTATTCAATACGGATTTTGGGCGTACGAATTTGAATCGTGCCAATTTACGCGATACCAATTTGGCGCAGGCATATCTCAGCAATGCAGATCTACAAGGAGCCGATCTGCGGGGAGCCGATCTCACTCAAGCGTATTTACTCAACGCCAACCTACGGGGAGCAAACCTCTGTGGCGCGAATTTAACCGGGGCGAAACTGACCGAAGAGCAACTCGCCACCGCAAAAACGAATTGGTTAACCGTCAGACCGAATGGAAAACGAGGAATTTTGTAAAGACCTAGCTATGATGAGGTAAATCCTTGATCGAGCTATGTTAACTGGCGTTATCATTCTGAATCTTTTACTTGCACTTTATGGGTTTCGCCTGACTTGGCAGATCTGGAACCTGCGTCGAACATTTTCACGAGCCGCCGATGCTTTAATCGTCGCAGAACGCAATACACACAACTTACTAAACGGCGCACCTGAAAGCATTGAGCGTAAAGAACTCACCGTCCGACAACTTCGCCAAAATTATCGGCAACTAGAGCCAAAGTTGCAGCAAGCTCAAAAGGCACTTGCATTAATTGGAATAGGACGATTGCTCTTCTCTGCTCCCAAGCTCACCCAACGCTTAAGAAAATCTGCTACAAAACGAATGAACCGTTAGATCGTCCTATCGTCTGGCAGAATGGGGATACACATCGGGACAAGCAGCGTCGATCGAATCACTAGCAAGGGTAGAGTCGAATTTATGTCTAATAATCGATCCGGATCATTTTTAGGCGGTATGATTGTCGGGGCGGCAATGGGAACGATCGCTGGATTGCTCATCGCTCCTCGCGCTGGACGGGAAACGCGGCAATTAATCAAAAAATCAGCCGATGCGCTTCCTGAACTTGCGGAAGATTTATCCACCAGTGTCCAACTTCAGGCAGATCGCTTCTCCGAGTCTGCTCTGCGAAACTGGGATGGAACCCTGGGACGATTGAAGGAAGCGATCTCCGCTGGACTCGAAGCGACTCAGCGTGAACATCAACTTATCAACCGTGATGCCGAATCAGGGACTGACCCAAAACCTCCGGTACGCGATCGTTTGCGATAGGCGAGTGAAGTGTGGCTGATCCTATTTTTTGGCTAGGTTTATCGATTTTATTAGTCGCGATCAGTTTGACCGCGCTACTGACGGTTGCGATCCCGGCGTTTAGTGAGTTGGGTCGGGCAGCGCGGAGTGCGGAAAAGCTGTTTGATACCCTCAATCGCGAACTGCCACCCACTTTAGAAGCGATCCGACTGACGGGATTAGAAGTGACCGATTTGACCGATGACATGACGCAGGGCGTTCAGAGTGCAACGCAAGTGGTCAAACAGGTCGATCAAAGTATTACCGGAGTCAAGCAGCAAGTTCAGAAGGCTCAAACGACAAGCCGAAGTATTTTTGCAGGCGTTAAAGCAGCCTGGCGTACCTTTACCCAACCGAATAAAACACGGCGATCGTCTCGATTGTCATCGGGTACAGATCGTCGATCGCTTCCCCGCTCCGATTCTTACCGTGATGAGTTTAATGGCAATCATTATGAAGACGCTGAGCCGACCTTAGATCAGCAGTATGAGTGGGAAGAAGAAAGCTCATTAAAGGAGCGATCGGACACTAACCTGCCTGAGTCTCCCCGTCAAAGCGTTCGTCGCGATCAGGATTAGTCTCGATTTATCGTATTCCCGGTCGTACTATATTAGAATTAGTTAAACAAATGTAAACAAAATGAACGTTAATTGTTCAACGTCTCATTTACGATCGCTGATATGTTCTTTAGTGACAAAACTGTGAAATCGCCCATGCACACTCTTCGAGTACGCCGTCTACTACAGGTCTGTTTGAAGTGGTTGATGGCTCTGATTGTTGTTGTTTCTGTTTGGACGATCGCACCTGCGGCTCAGGCTTACAACAATCCTGACCTCCTGCCCGACCACCCAACGAACGTGATTGATCTTGCGAACGAATTGACGAACGTTCAGGAAGAGAAACTGTCTGAAGACTTGTCGAAGTTTGAGGCGGAGACGGGTTGGAAGTTGCGGGTTCTCACACAAAACGATCGAACTCCAGGAACGGCGGTGAAAGAGTTCTGGGGATTAGACAATAAAAGTGTTTTGTTGGTTGCTGATCCCCGTGGCGGTAATCTCCTGAACTTTAGTGTTGGTGATGATTTTTATCCGCTGCTGTCTCGAACCTTCTGGATTGAGCTTCAAACTCGGTTTGGTAATCAATTCTTTGTGAGAGATAATGGCGGGGATCAAGCGATTTTACAAGCGTTGGACTCGGTGAAAGGCTGTTTGCGGCAAGGCGGATGTAGCGTGGTTCCGGGATTGCCGCGTGAACAGTGGTTATTAACGTTGGTCACTTCGATCGTAGGCGGCGTGATTTTTGGATTTGCCGCGCAACCCCGAAAAGAAGGACAGATTTTCGCTTGGCAGTGGGCGCTGATTTTCTCGCCGCTCTGGGGCATCTTGTTCTTGGCGTTTGGAATTGGTCCGGTGGTGACGCGCACTTCCGACTGGTTGCCGCTGTTTCGGAATGTCGCAGGATTCGCGATCGGGGCGCTGGTTGCCTTTTTAGCTCCATCCTTCGCACGCTCTTCTACCTCGGAAACATGAGAATGCAACGCTTAAGTAAACTTGGTGAGCGTCCAAATCGGGCGCTTTTATTTTGTCTGTGAAATGTCTAGAACTGCAGGTTTTCTCGAATACAGTACATAGAGAAGTCCAAAAAAAACAGCCTATTTACAAGGCTGCCGAAAACGCTCCGAAGCAAGTCTAGTCATATCTAAACAGATTTTACTAACTCTGGCTATCACACGATTAAGTGAGATTAGTGAGATTTCTAGGGTAATTTACTTCTTAATTTCTACAGAGTCACAAGTTAGAGGTTAAACAATTTGCACTCTTGATACTTAAGGCGCGATCGTTGGTTTTTGAGGTTGCAGTGCGGTTAGATTTGTCCGAGCATCTGAAGCAGTTCCCGTTAACGTCATCACGGAGATTAGGGTCAGCTCCATCAACTCGATGTACGCCTCAATCTCAACTTGATCAGTGATTAACATCTCGCGGTACTGCTGCTTAAGATAAGTTAGTTTTTGCAGAGCAGCTTGAGGATCGGTCTGGAGCGAGGCTTGCCAATCATCTAAAACCAGCAGCGTATCGAGAACAAGCTGTTTGCGTTGTTGTTCTGAAATATTGCGGCATTGATCCGCAAAGGTTTGAGTTTTGTGCTGTATCTGCTCATAGGTATCTGAGGTAATTGATCCTTCGATAAACATAAGGCGATGTTCTTGACTGAGATCTTCAATACCTGAGAGAGCTTGCTGAGCATTTTGGGGTAGAAGCTGATTGAGTTCGTTAATCCGGGTGTTAGTAGCGGCGAGGAGTTTTTTGCAGCGATTGCGTCTCCAGCGTTGAATGATTAACCCAATGGTACTACTGCCAAATATAATCACAAGTCCCGCCTGCAAGTCATTATTCCCTTCGAGATACCGCAACCACGCCTCTCGCGGATCGGCATTTTGAGCATAGACATCTTGAGCACCGGGATGGATATAAAGTAGATTTTTTTGCAAGAGCGATCGAGCTTCTCCGGTTTGCAACTCTGGATAAAAGAGCGAAAACTGGCGAGAGTTATACAAAATTGACCAAGTGACTAAGCCGACGGTTTTCTCCTCAAC
Organism: Leptolyngbya sp. ERB_1_1; assembly: GCA_040289665.1. GTDB lineage: Bacteria > Cyanobacteriota > Cyanobacteriia > Leptolyngbyales > Leptolyngbyaceae > Leptolyngbya. Next base: position 17,076 of record PSLO01000081.1, read on the forward strand.
ATCGGGGCGAGTAACAAGAACGGTTGCGGTGGCAAGCGTCGAAATATCGCGCTCTGGAATCGACGGACGCGGACTGTAAACTCCCTGCGGAATGGTCATCGACTGATAAGCGCCGGGATCACGATTGCTGAGGTAATTGATCAATTCAGGCTCGATCGGGATTAGTTGAAGCGAGGGGTTTGCAGTGAGTTGCTGCCGCAGGCGTTCACTTGCACCCATTGTCCCGACATAGAGTGTGGCATCCAGTTGGCGCGAGTTGAGTTTGCGGAAGGTTTTATCGAAATTAGAGCTATCCTCGCGGAAATTGAGATTAAAAGCTTGAGATAAGTATTCTGAAGTGTAACGAATGCCACTGCCTTGAGCGCCGACTCCAACTCGTTTGCCGTTCAAGTCAGTGAGCGATCGTACTTTCGCAGCTTTGAGGGCGATGATGTGGATTGGTTCGTTTGCCAAAATTGCGACTGCTTGAACCTTACCTTGGCTCATGGCATCGCTAACCACATCGAGTTGCACTAAAGCAAAATCGACTTGGCGATCGAGCAATCGATTTAGGTTCTCGATCGAGCCTTGGGAACTGCGGTTCTCGACTTCAAGGTTAACGGTGCGGTGCGTTGCTGAACTGATTTGACCTGCCAACCGACTGTAGTAGCCGTTAGAGGTTCCGCTAGAAAGCAAGACTGCTTTTGGCGATCGAGTGCAGCCAGAAGCGAATAAGACTACTCCGACAGCGCAACTCAGTACCAGTTTGGGTAGGGACAATTTCAGCATCACGCTTGATCGTTTGGTTCATCAGACTCCTCTTTCAATAATCCTCGGAAATTTTGGATTTGGGCAGTAAAGTAACGACTTTTTTCTTAAGCTCCGGTTTCCTGAAGTCAAAGATGACTGCTGCAGAACCTGATCGAGACTCTTGTCGATTCAATTCGAGTGGTTTGACCCGAGAGGACGTTTGAGAAGTCTTCGTTCGTTGCAATCGCTCGCCCTGAAATCAATTTCGGGCGAATCGTGGAAAGTCTACTGAAGTAGACTCGGAGCGAGTATCAAGCGCTTAGTTCATTGGAAATGAACTTTCGCCCATTCGCCCGAAATTCCATTTCAGGGAGGGATGCCATCGAAGCGAAGAGACTTCTACACTGTTCAAACACCCTTTAAGGATGAATCGATGCTCGAGATGTTCAAGGTTTTGTCTTAAAAGTTTGCAAATGCAGGATTGAGTGATCGAAGAAAGTGACATAACCGTTGCAATAGAGCCGTTTCTGCTGCAGAATGCCAATGATTCTCATACCGAAGCAACTATCTATGCATGAGGATTCAACTCGTTACAAACTGATACGAAATTTGGGGTGATTAAGATCACGGCATCAGCGGCGAGAGATCGTAACGTACAGGTAGGAACACAGAGTAAGCTAAAGAAGATGGTCTTGCTCTACCCTAGCGTCACTGTCTTTGTACTCTATGATTTCGTCACAGTTCCGAATTGCTCAGATTACTGACTTGCACTTGTTCGCTGAATCGGATCAATGTTTACTGGGAATGCCGACATTACGATCGCTCAATGCCGTGATCGAGCAAATCCAGCAGCTTTCTCCGAAGCCTGATATATTGCTGCTAACAGGAGATTTGTCACAGGACGGAACGATCAAATCTTATCAGCGGTTACAGGCATTGCTAAGTCCGCTGAAGATTCCGACCTATTGGCTTCCGGGCAATCATGATTGTATTGAGGCGATGGAGCGATCGCTGACACAGTTTTACCCAGATAAAGCCTTTGAGCGAGGTGGATGGCGGTTTCTATTACTAAGTTCTCAAGATCCAGGCTATGTGCATGGGCGATTGTCCGCAGAAGGTTTGACCTGGCTCGATCAACAATTAGTCCAAAACCCTAATATACCAACGCTTGTTTCGCTACATCATCCACCCTTTGCAGTGAATTCAATCTGGTTGGATACGAGTAGCTTACAGAACAATGCAGAATTGCTGGAAATCCTTGATCGTGCTTCTCAGGTGAAGTTAGTTGTCTTCGGGCACATTCATCAAGAATTCCAGCGACAGCGGGGCAATGTGACATTTTTGGGAACGCCTTCGACCTGCATTCAATTTGCGCGAGAAAGCGATGAATTTGCTTTGGGACAAGAAACACCTGGATTTCGATTGATCCAGCTTTATCAAGACGGAACTTGGGAGTCGCAAGTCAAGCGAGTACAATTCAACTATTCACTTGACTTGGCTGCGACTGGATACTGAATAATAGTCTGTTTCTGAAAGTTGAAACTTGCTTCTTAAATCTTAACCTGCACAAATAGGAATTATTATCAGGAGTTTTTGAACATAGAAGTACCTTTAAAATGAAAGTGTTTTTAGCCGATTTCAGATTTATAGCAATCCTAAATGATATGTGAAAGCGAACAAAAGTGATAGACTGCTTTACATTCTCCATTCAGTTCTGT
>PSLO01000082.1:0-10988 GCA_040289665.1 Leptolyngbya sp. ERB_1_1
CAGCCATAAGTCTGTCTCTGAACAACTCTTCTCAGTCTATATTATCTGTCGCTTTCTCTGTTTAAATTGGTATTAGATAGCCATGCTATGACTTCTTCATAAATGAGAAAACTAACGATATGTCCTCTCGAAGCGAGTTCTTGAGCTAGAGCAATCATCTGATTGGTGTGTCCCAAGAGTGGAACTGAAATGAACATAATATGTTTTCTCATTTGCAATACAAAAATAAAGATTCACGATACAAGACATCGTACGATGCGATAACTCAGATCTTGCACCCATTGCAATCAGTCCCATCTTGGGTATTTCGTCTGTTGCCATTTCCGCGACAATGTAGAGACGACCCGGCGGATCGTCTCTACAAGATTTTGCGGTGAATTGATGATTAGAAATACAATCTACTTCGTCTCAGAGAACAAGCATTTATCCGAATCGCATCCCGCCGGACCTGCTTCTACTAAATCGCCGCCATCATGCCGCACTAATGCTACATAGAAGTCATCGGTCGATCGACGTTCCAACACTTCCGCTTGCAAATGCTCAAAGGTTGCCTTATCAATCTTCTCAAATGGCAATCGGGGGAACGGTGCATCAAATCGGGCTAACAGTGCGGCGCTAATGTAGCCTTCATTGTTCTCGATCGCTTGATGAATCCGAGTTGCTAAGGCTTCGATCTCATCTTCACGCAGCTCGATCGTGGCGCTTGTATTGTGAGCCGTATAGTACTTCTGGACTTGAAGATAGAAATCCATCTGTGCCAAAGCCGAAAATTTCTCAATTTCAATCTGATCGGCTCCGGGAATGTTCGCCCAGGGCACTTCGACCGGAATTTCAACCAGCCATTCTGTACAACGCGGATCAAACGGATCATTCAATAGATTGCCATTCTCATCTTTATCTGACTGAGATGGAACAATGCTATAACCATAATCCAAACAAGCTAAAGCAACCGGATCATTTTTACGGAACGTGATCCGACGAATAAACCGCTGAGCTTTCGGAGGATGCCAGCCTGAACTTGCACCCGTTAACAGAGATTTAGTTCCCGCAGGTTGAACGGTTGTGCAGCGATTCGGGCGACGGATATTGTGTCGATCGCAATATTCACCCACCACGCGATGGACAATCTCTTTCCAGCGTGACAGATACTCTTGTTCTCGCGCTTTGAACTGCATTCCAGTTACCGTGTCAGGTCTGCCCGCTTCCCACCAGCGCAACCATTCCACACCGAACGCCTGAACAAAGAAATCAAACAATCCAGTGAACGAGACACCGACGATCGGATCAACTTCACGCGAATATTGATAGCGCGGTTCATTAAACCGATGGTTTAACAATGCCGCTACTGAAAGCGCACCTGCTGTAAAAGCTTGCTCTTGAGCTTCATAATCTAACGGGTCAATTTGATTGAGGTGAACTTCAGACAAGTTACAGTGGAAATTAGTACCAATGATCTCGCCGCATGGGTTGAGTCCATAGCGTTCTAGCCGATGTTCAAGTTCTTCGCTCGGCATAGTAGGATACTTCTCTTGTATCCATTGTTTTCCATTTCCAAGCTCATAATTCCGAATAAACTCGGACTTCAATTCAGGAGTTGTGAGGATATCTGCATTCGATCGAGCAATTGCCTCCGGAGCGTATTGAATTGCACCTTCGCCCGAATAGAACTGTTTGCGAACGGCATCGATCGATTCTTGCAAAGTCGGTTTGTGATGATAAACACGGGTATGATTCGCCATCCGCAACACATCACGATCTGGATCAATTCGCCAATTACCTTGCTCGTCTTGTTGCCATAAATTATCTTTCGCACCCGCAAACTCAGCATCTTCACTGTTGCTTTGCCGCATTCCCGCACTGCGTCGGATGTTTCCAGCAACGACACAGGCGGCAGCTTCATCAATCAGTAAGCAGCATTCGATCGAGGTTAACTTCCGTCCGATCGCGCGATTTAATACTTTCGCACAACGCTCATACAACGCAGGTAATCGAATCGGATTCGCAACGCCACCGAATCCTTTCAGTCGCTCACCCGCAGGACGCACAGAGCCAAGATCAATCGACACTTCCACATCACCTGTAAAGCGTGCGTCACTCGATAGCTCTAGCAGGCTTTGATACGACTTCACCCAGCCTTGACGACTATCACCCACATGAATCGTGACGTGATCTCCGTCGATCTCAATCTCCGTCTCATCGGCTCTAAGAAAATCGGCAACCTCGCCAATTTCTCTCGTCACCGTCACAGTCAAACGATTGCGAATTTCCGGTAAGCGATCGGTATATTTCGGCTCCAATACTGCACCCGTTCCGCTGCCCATCATCGCCAGATCCATCATTAGACCAAAGGCGCGCCAATCAATTAGATTCGTACTGGTGCAGTTATAAGCGCCAGAGAAATTCTCAGGCTTGCTGATCCAATGGGTTCCGCCCACCCAAAGCCACCGACCAGACGGTAAACAGCGCATCGATCGCTGCATCTTCTCAATCAGTTCTTGTTCTTCTGAGGTAAATTGTCCAAGGTCAGCGAGTCCTTGAATGGTACGCTGGCTCACCTGTGCCCAAGACTCGCGACGAGTTTCGCTCAGCTTGCGGCTATAGGTGCGATAAAAAACCGGATTGGCGGCAGGAGCCGAAACCGGAAATTGACTGCTGTTGGCATCAAACTCTGGCACACTAGAGCCAGAAAACTCTTTTGGACGGGTGATATCCTGAACCATGTGGGACTCCTTTCGTGAGCTTGCGCCGAATGTTACCGATCTAAGAGCGCTATGGGTAGCGTTTATATAGTAGCTACTACTCTACATCTGGTACGAAAAATGATCAAGGGGTTTTATATAGTCCGAGCGTACTAAATCTGTTGCTAGAGTATAGCGGTAAATTTGTTCTCTCATCGATCGTGACAAGAAATTTACGATCGTTACTCCCTCTCAGGTTGCGATCAACGAACTTGGCGTTTCCATTTCAACAACCAATCCCCCAATTTCCCGCTTCCTGTCCTAAAATGCTGAATAACTTTCAATCCCGACTGTCGATCGCCCAATTCTTTTTGTAGCCATGTCTTCTTTCGCGACCTTCTTCCGTACCCTACCTGAAACCCTTCAGCAACCCGCTGCTCTTGCTATGTTAGGGTCAGTCGGCGCACACCTTCTCTTATTTGCGACCTTACCCGCCTTTACGTCCTCAACTGAACCGCGCCCCGAAGCGGAAGTGCGAAGAGTCAGACTGCTTGAACCGCCCCAAGGAAGTTCTGCACCGCAAGCCTCAACCTCTCGACTCGGACTCCCGCCTGTACCCAACACACCAAATAGCCCAAATAGCAAAGTTCAGATTCCCCCCGTCGGACAAGGAACGTCACCCGTCCCAAATCCGCTCTATACGATTCCCGACTTGACTCCGATTCCTATTCCCGCCCCTCCTCAAACTCAGATTTCGTCTCAAGATAGATTTAATGATCTGCTCCGCCGACTTGCTGCCCGCCAACAGCAACCCACAACAATTAAAATTCCGAAACCCCCTGCGATCCAACCTGCTCCAGCACCCACAACACCACCAAACTCTAATTTGAAGCCTGCTGATCCAGCTGAGGTAGCAAGAGCAAGCGCACCATTGCCATCGATTGGGACACCTCAGCCTGCACCGACTACCCCGCCTACTGCTCCCACCTCTCAAGCCCCAAGCGCTACTACAGCCGAAGCCCAAGTCAAAAACAATCAACTTCTTGCCGCCACCCGCTACAGTGCTGAAGGAACAACTCAGCAAGACGGCATCCAAGCGGCTCAGAATCTCGCCCAAGAGCTGAATACAAAAGGTGTGCCTTGGGAATATATTCGCTTGCGCCAGCCTCAAGAAGAATTAAAACAATTACCTTACCCGCTCACCTTTGCGCTGAACAACTACAAACAACATCCCGTTGCGATCGCAGTATTCGTGGGCAAAGACGGCAAACCCTTGCCCGACCGCAAACCTCAGATCCTCAACAGTACGGGATATCAAATTCTGAATGACAAAGCGATCGAGATTGTTCAGAAAGAATCGAGCCAGCCGAACAAATATCCAGCGATCGCAGAAGACAAAATTCGGGTGTATGTTTATGAGTTCCAGTTCAAGGCTCCGAACGCTGGAACTGCTTCAGCACCACAGCAGCGATCGTGATTTACGAGCGGCGCACATTCAAACAACACCAATCGCCACGTTTCCACAGCGCTGCCACAATCCAGCCGTTTGCTTCTAACGTGTCTGCAACAGGTTTTGCTTGATCTAGTAAAATTCCGCTCAACACCCCCCAACTTGTGGGTTTTACGAGCGATGTCCACTGCGGAATCAAATCGATGATCACTTCCGCCAAAATGTTACATACCAAACCATCCACGGGTTGATCAAGCAATTTCGATAATGCTTCAACACTGCCTTGATCGACGGTCAATCGGCTTGGATCAATGCGATTAAGTTCAATATTTTCCTGCGTTGCTTTGACAGCTAACGGATCAGTATCAACGGCATATGCTTTTTTTGCACCGAGTAGCAATGCTCCAACTGAGAGAATGCCAGAACCACACCCAATGTCCGCGATCGTCATCTTCTCCGGATCAATACTCAATCGCATCTCCAGCGCTTCCAAACAAAGCTGAGTTGTCGCATGGTCTCCAGTTCCGAATGCGACTCCCGGTTCAAGCTGCATCACAAGACGATCGCTCTGTTCCGGCACAGGTAGCCATGCGGGATTGATTAAGAAGCGATCGCCCACATTTTGCGGCTTCCAGTAGGTTTTCCAGCTACTTGCCCAGTCTTCTTCGTCAATGATGCGCCATTGCACGATCGGAGTTGGCAAGTTCATACATAGTGCATCTTGCTTCAATAATAAAGACAGCGCCGATAGATCTAAAAGTTGTGCTTGTTGTTGTGGCAGATAAGCAGACACCAAACATGATGATCCTTTGCTCTGACTCGATGCCCCGCGGCAGCCGAAGTTATCAAATCGCCAGATTGCCGTCTCTTCAAGAGCCGCATTACAGAGAACTTGAATTTCCCACCAACTGTTTGACATAGCATTGAAGAATGAAGGGCAAAGGATGAAGGGCAACCTTCACCCTCCACGGTTCTATAACGTAACCGTATAGGCATCGCGAATGCCAGAGACTTGCTTGATCTGATTGAGAATGTTCTCTGGTAGCGGATCATCAATGCTCAGAACCATCACCGCATCGCCGCGCACAATCTTGCGTCCCACCTGCATACTTGCAATGTTGACGTTAGATTCACCGAGCAATGAGCCAATCTGTCCAATGATTCCCGGTGTATCACGGTGTAAGGTGAACAACATATAGCGATTTGGCGGCACGTTGATCGGAAGCTCATTGATACTGGTAATCCGAATCTCATCATCTCCTAACAACGCACCTGTTACCGAATGCTCTCCGAGTGTTCCTTTTGCTGATAAATGCAGTGATCCAGCATAGTCTTTGATCGACGCATCACGCGTTTCAATCACTCGAATTCCGCGTTCTTTCGCCTCAATACTGGCATTGACATAGTTAACCCGTTCTTGCAGAGCAGGCGATAGCAATCCTTTTAGGGCTGCAATCACGATCGGTTGACTTTGATTCGTCGCCAGATCTCCGCGTAGACCAATATTCAGCGATTCAATCCGTCCTCCTGCAAGTTGTCCAACCATCTTTCCAAGCGTTTCCGCTAGCTGTAAGTATGGCTTCAACTGCTCCATCACTTCAGGACGCAAGCCAGGGATATTCACTGCCGATCGAGCAGGTTCACCGAGCAGCACATCGCGAATTTGCTCTGCCACATCGATCGCGACATTCACCTGAGCTTCTTCGGTCGATGCGCCCAAGTGCGGTGTTAACACTACTTCTTTGCCCAACGCTTTCAGCGGCGATTCTCCCAGCGGTTCAGAGGAAAACACATCCAAGGCTGCACCTGCAATCTTGCCAGCTTCTAGGGCTTCAGCGATCGCAGTTTCATCAATAATTCCACCCCGCGCACAGTTGATAATGCGAACATTTGGCTTCATTTTCGCGATCGAATTTGCATCGATCAAGTTCGCGGTTTCTGGCGTTTTTGGGATGTGCAGTGTGATGTAATCCGCTGACTGAAACAAGACATCCAGTTCAACCAAGCTACACCCTAACTGTTCCGCTCGTTCAACTGAAATAAACGGATCATATGCAAGCAACTTCATTCCCATCGCGCGTGCGACAGTGGCAACGTGTGCGCCGATTTTACCTAAGCCAACGACACCCAAGATTTTGTTATAAACTTCGTTGCCTGTGTAGCTTTTACGATCCCATTTTCCTTGTTTTAGCTTTTCATTCGCTTCAGGAATGTAGCGCGACAGCGACAGCATCATCGCCAACGTATGTTCTGCCGCAGCGATCGTATTTCCTTCTGGAGAGTTGACGACGATTACGCCCCTCCGGGTTGCCGCAGGGACATCGACGTTATCAACCCCAACGCCCGCGCGTCCAATGATTTTCAAATTGTGTCCTGCTTCGATCACTTCAGCAGTCACGCGCGTTCCGGAGCGAATCATCAGCGCATCATACTCTGGAATCACCTCAACAAGCTGCGACGGGCTGAGATCAGTTTTTATATCAACTTGTGCAACCTGAGACAGAATATCAATTCCAACTTGGTCGATCGGATCGGAAACAAGAACCTTGGGCATAACGGCGGGCGGGGAGAGTGAGTAGGTATAGAAAATTCAACAAGCGAGTTTTCCACAGTTAGTCATTCTAGTAGATCCCGGCAACTCCCCTCATTCATTCCTGAAAAGTTTTCGATTTGCGCCTCAACGTTGACCGTTAAGATAAGAACAGCGTTACTAGAGCCTGCCATTATGGTTCGTTTAGATGCCACTCCCGCCGAGTCTTACCCAGAAATACCTGACCCTATTTTAGTTGAGAGTCTAGAGCCAACTTCACCGGAGGGTGTTAAATTTCCTCCGACTAACCTTTACAGCGATGAGCCGCCCTTGGAAACTGATTTTCACCGTGAACAAATTGATTTGCTGCTCCGATTGCTCAAATATTGGTGGCGCGATCGCTCCGATTTCTACATTTCTGGCAATCTGACCGTGTACTACAACGATCAGCAAATCAAAAAACGGGATTTTCGAGGACCTGATGTGTTCGTTGTATTGGGAGTCGAGAAGCGCGATCGACGCAGTTGGGCAATTTGGGAAGAAGGCGGCAAGTATCCAAACGTGGTCATTGAGTTGCTCTCTGACTCGACTGCTACGGTCGATTGCGGCAAGAAAAAAGATCTTTATCAGGATGTGTGGCGGGTTCCTGAGTATTACTGGTTTCATCCAGAGACAATGGAATTTGCTGGATTTCGCTTAGTGGGGGGAACTTACGTCGCGATCGAACCTACAGAAAGCGGCAGATTGCAAAGTGAGCAATTGGGGCTAGAACTGGGCATTCACGAACGGCAATTACGCTGGTTCACAGCCGAAGGTGATTTAATTCCCTTACCCGAAGAAGCAGAACGCCAACGCGCAGAACAGGAGCGACAGCGAGCAGAGCGATTAGAAAACTATTTGCGATCGCAAGGTATCGATCCCGATCAACTTCCAATGACCTGATAATATGCCTATTAAACGGGTTATGGTGACTTTCAAACATGAGTGACAATCAAAGCACGACAGGCGCAGACGCGATCGATAGTGCGATCGCAAAAGGAATCGATTTTGATGGCTCTCCGATTCCGACTGAGAAATTAGAGTTATACAACAAAGTCATGGCGCTAGAAGCAGGACGACAACGCAGCGGAGTGTCGAATACGATGCGATCGCGCATTGTTCGCATTGGAGCGAAGCACATTCCTCAAGCTGAACTGAATCAAATGCTAGAAGCAGCAGGATTTGCGCCATTAAAAGAGAAAGAAATTGCTTTTTTTTACAATAAGTAATGTCTGTCAACTACTCGGATATCTTAGCGGCTGCCGATCGCCTTGCAGATGTAGCTCACCGAACGCCAGTGATCACCTCGACGATGGTGAATCAGCGCACTCGTGCCCAAGTGTTTTTCAAGTGCGAGAATTTTCAGCGATCGGGGTCGTTTAAGTTCCGGGGTGCTTACAATGCGATGGCGCAATTGAGCGACGAACAGCGTAAACGCGGCGTTGTCACCTTTTCATCGGGGAATCATGGTCAGGCATTAGCGTTGGTAGGTCAGATTTTGAATGTGCCAGTGACGATCGTGATGCCTAACGATGCACCAGCAGTGAAAAAAGCGGCAACGCAAAGCTACGAAGCGGAAATCATTTTCTACAATCGTGCTTTACAAAAACGGGAGGAAGTGACGCAATCGCTCGCAGACGATCGCGGTTTAACGGTAATTCCTCCGTTCGATTTCGCGCCCGTGATTGCAGGACAAGGAACGACCGCAAAAGAATTAATTGAAGAAGTGGGCGATCTCGATGTTCTGCTAGTCGGTTGCGGCGGTGGTGGATTGCTTTCAGGTTGTGCGATCGCAGCCAATACTCTCGCTCCAAACTGCCAAGTGATCGGAGTCGAACCGAAACGGGCGGATGATGCAACGCGATCGTTTTACAGTAAGACGCTGCAAACGGTTGAGAATGCGAATACGATCGCAGACGGCGCAAGAACCGCTTCGCTCGGAGAACTCACCTTTCCGCTGATTCTAGAGTATGTCGATGAGATGGTGACGGTTTCTGAAGCGGCAATTTTACGCACCCTGTTCTTGCTCTGGGAACGGCTCAAAATTGTGGTGGAACCGACGGGAGTTCTCGCAGCGGCGGCATTGCTAGAAGGAATCGTTTCGTTTCCCCATGCCAAAATCGGTGTCATTATCAGCGGTGGTAACGTGGATTTAAAGGAAGTTGGGAAGCTTTTTACTAAAGCAACCTCACGGGAAAAAGCTTCACAGCGTCGCCCTCTAGCGCAGGAGATGAGTTAAGCTAGTCTTTGCTTCAAAGCCTTCGACAAGCAAAAGGGCAGAGGCGGCATATAGAAAGCGGCATAGTATGCACGAGAGGCAGCAAAGTCAAGATAGCCAGTTTCCAATAAAACCTTTGCGGCTTGAATCGAGGTTGCTGCCCGGTCTAAATTTGCCTGTACTTCAAGCTGAAAAGCATCCGTCACAAGCGAATTCCTTCTCGTTGAATATTGCGGTACAGTTGCAGGCTGCCTTGCTCAAACTCGTCGATCGCAGCAGGTCTTGCAGAGATGAGGAGTTCCGATTCTAGCTGAATCGGATAGAGGAGTTCCACGATCGTTCTCAACTCTCGAAAGTAATCAAACGACGGATTCAGCACCACGAGCAGGTCAATATCGCTTTCAGTATTCGCTTCATTACGAGCGATCGAACCAAAAACAATCACTTGCTGTAAGCGATCACCGTAGTGTTTCATCAAGATTTGTTTGCAGCGTCCTGTAATTTCATTGATTGGGACTGAGAAGGTGTTCATTGATTTTGATGTGGGTGAATGTTGGTTGTCGCATCACTTCAGAAACGTTGCCATCCGATCGACCGCTTCTACCAAAGTCTCTGGCTCATGCACCAGCGCAAACCGCACATATCCTTCCCCCGATTTGCCAAACCCCGCTCCCGGAGAAACTGCAACTCCTGTCACTTTCACCAGCTCCACGGCAAAGTTGATTGAATCATTGCTCCAAGGTTCTGGAAGTTTCGCCCATACATACATTGCGGCTTCAGGAGTCGGAACTGTCCAGCCGATGTGATGCAATCGATCGATAAACACATCCCGCCGTTGTCGGTAAATTTCAACCGCTTTCTGTACACCAGATTGATCGCCTGTTAATGCTGCGATCGCACCGTTCAAAATGCCAAGATACTGATTAAAATCAACGGCTGCTTTGACTTGTCTGAGTGCCCGAATCAGATCTGCATTGCCGATCGCATATCCCATCCGAAAGCCGCCCATGTTGTAGGACTTCGAGAAGGTGAAAAACTCGATCGACACCGTTTTCCCTGGATCAGCTTGCAGCACCGAAGGCATCGGTTCAGAACCGAGATAAAAATCGGCGTAAGGGAAATCGTGAACTAATACTAAATCGTGCGTTCGGCAGAATTGAACTGCTTCTTTGAAGAAAGATAAAGGCGCGATCGCAGTCGTCGGATTGTGCGGATAGCTCAAAATCATCATGCGGGATTGCGCTAAAACCGCAGCGGGAATTTCCTCAAATACAGGAAGAAAATGATTCTCAGCCCGAAGCGGCAGCGGATAGATTTGTCCACTCGCCAAATAAACGCCACCCGCATGAGACGGATAGCCGGGATCAAGTAACAGCGCAAAATCACCCGGATTTAGGACTGCTAAGGGTAAATGGGCAGTTCCCTCCTGCGATCCGATCAGCGCTAACACTTCCGTTTCGGGATCAACCGCCACACTGAATTTATCACTATACCAACGAGCCGCAGCTTGTCGAAACGCTTGTGTACCGTGGAATAACAAATAACCGTGCGTTGTGGGATCATGCAATGATCGCTCGATCGCTTGAATCACGTGTGGCTCTGTCGGCAAATCAGACGATCCGAGCGATAAATCAATAATGTTTTGTCCAGCCACTCTCGCTCTAGACTTCGCGCGATCCATATCCGCAAAGACATTCGCCCGAAGCGGCTCTAAGCGTTTGGCAAACTGCATTTTTCACCTTCTTACGCTGTGATTAAACTGTTATTCAACAATTCTTCGATCTTCTGCTTGTTCATTGCGCCTTCTGCCGACTGGGTAATTTCGCCTTTTTGCACAATCCGAAACGCTGGAACCCCTTCGACCTTGCATTTCGCTACACTTTCGGGATTTGGATCAACTTCCATTTTGATCACTTTTAAGCGATCGCCATAGTTCGCCGCGATCGAGTCCATTACCGGAGCCATCAACCGACACGGACCGCACCACGATGCCCAAAAATACACCAGAACAGGCTGAGCGGCGTTCATTACTTCGGTTTCAAACTCTGAATCACTAATTACACGAACGCTACT
>PSLO01000082.1:10998-19380 GCA_040289665.1 Leptolyngbya sp. ERB_1_1
CGGCTTTCTCAAACAACATCTTCCCAATTTTAAAGCCTGCGACCCCATCTGCGGATCTGCCATACTGAAGCAGTAGGTAGCGGTCGATCGTACGATGTTTGGAACATTTCAGCAAAGTAGCCTCCGTATTGAAGTCGAATCTTCTGAAGAAACGCTGACGAAAAGTTTGACTCAAATGAAAGAATTGCAAAACTGGCTCTGGTTTGAGCGATTCTCAGTCGGAATTTCAGACACGCTCGCTATAGGAACGAAACTCACCGGACGCATCGGACTCGTCACCATTCAGCACGAAGTCGAACTCGCAGAACCGAACCGGATTCGATTTCTCCTCAGTCAAGGGGTTGATGGCTTTCACGAGTGGGCATGGGGCAACGGTTGGGTACAATCGCGCATCGAAGGAATTTCACTACTCCCACTGAATTTGGGGCAAACTGCAACCCTGTTGAGCCTCAAGCAGTACTTGAAATTTCAATAATTTTTGAATCATACGGTTTTCCGATCTTCTTCTTCTTTAGCACTCTGCCCCAGTGAGTGCTAAATTTCTAGGTGGAGAACTGGCTAAAACCTATGGCAAAGATTGTTGTCTTTGATGAAGAGTCCCGGCAGGCACTAGAACGTGGTGTAAATGCACTTGCGGATGCGGTGCGCGTTACATTAGGTCCGCGGGGTCGAAATGTCTTGCTCGAAAAGAAATTCGGTGCGCCTCAAATCGTTAATGATGGTGTAACGATCGCAAAAGAAATCGAACTCGAAGATCCGCTCGAAAACACGGGCGCTTCTTTGATTCGCGAAGTTGCATCGAAAACAAAAGACTTAGCCGGAGACGGAACCACAACTGCCACGGTTCTCGCCCAGGCGATGATTCGAGAAGGCTTGAAGAACGTTGCAGCGGGCACGAATCCGATTAGCTTGCGGCGCGGGATGGATAAAGCGATCGCCAAACTCGTGACTGAGATCCAAGCGGCAGCGAAACCCGTCGAAGGAAACGAAATCGCTCAAGTGGCAACGGTATCCTCTGGTAACGATGAAGAAGTCGGACAGATGATTCAAACGGCGATGGATAAAGTCGGTCGCGATGGCGTGATCACCGTTGAAGAATCGAAATCCTTGGCGACTGAACTCGAAACGGTCGAGGGAATGCAGATCGATCGCGGTTATCTTTCGCCCTACTTTGTCACCGATACCGAACGCTTGATTGTTGAATACGAAAACGTAGCAATCTTGCTCTGTGATAAGAAAATCAGTTCAATTCAAGAATTGGTTCCGGTGTTAGAACGAGTCGCGCGGGCAGGTCAACCGCTGTTGATCATTGCAGAAGATCTCGAAGGTGAAGCGCTTGCAACCTTGGTTGTGAACCGTTTACGTGGCGTGTTGAATGCAGTTGCGATTAAAGCACCTGGATTTGGCGATCGACGGAAACAAATGCTGCAAGACATCGCTGTTCTCACCGATGGACAAGTGATTTCTGAAGAGATTGGTCTGAGTTTGGATGCAGTTTCAGCCGATATGCTTGGAACGGCAAGAAAAATCATCGTCACCAAAGACGCAACGACGATCGTTTCCGATAATGCAAACAGCGAAAACGTGAAAAAACGGGTGGCTCAGTTGCGTCAGGAAGTCGAGCGCAGTGATTCTGAGTACGACAAAGAGAAGATTGCAGAACGGATTGCTAAACTCGCGGGTGGTGTAGCTGTGATCAAAGTGGGAGCAGCAACCGAAACCGAGTTAAAGAACCGCAAACTGCGAATCGAAGATGCTTTGAATGCAACGAAAGCGGCTGTCGCTGAAGGGGTGGTTCCCGGTGGTGGAGTCTCGCTGATTCACCTAGCAAGCAAACTCGGAGAATTGAAATCGACTCTAAACGCTGAAGAGCAAATCGGAGTGGATATCATTGTCAGAGCGCTGGATGCTCCGCTGCGTCAGATTGCGGATAACGCAGGTGTTGAAGGTTCTGTGGTGGTTGAGAAAGTGCGGGAAATGAGCTTTAACGAAGGCTACAACGCGCTCACCAATCAATATGAGGATCTCTTGGCTGCGGGTATTGTTGATCCGGCGAAAGTTGTTAGATCAGCACTACAAGATGCAGGTTCGATCGCCGGAATGGTGTTGACGACCGAAGCGCTTGTGGTTGAGAAGCCAGAACCGAAGTCTGCTGCGGGTGCGCCTGATATGGGCGGCATGGGCGGTATGGGCGGCATGGGAATGGGTGGCATGGGCGGCATGGGAATGATGTAGTCTGCTACGTTCCTAGAAAGAGTCGATCGAATGTCGATCGACTCTTTCAACCGTTTCGTTCGGTGCGAGTTAAGAACATACTGAAAAGCCTTTAGAGGGTGTTTGAACAGTATGGAAAGTCTCTTCGCTCTCGTTTGTAGCCCCCCGAAATTCATTTCAGAGCGGGATATTGCAACGAACGAAGTCTTTTCAAACATCCTCTCAAAGCACGTCCTAATCTAGCAAGCTTAGTTGAATGATATTCGGATCGATTTTAGGCTGTTTGCAGCGAGAGATCGTTTTGTGGGGTTTGACTTCCACATGAGCAACAAGCCAACTCCGAAGCCAAGCCGAGCGCTCTAAGTCTAAGTTGTCTAAATCCAATGCAGCGGGAAACAAATCAGGCGATCGAAATTGTGACCATTGAATCTCGCTCTCAAAACGATCGTGACCAAAAGGTAAGACTGATTCAGGCATTCGAGCAAGGTGAGGCAAAATGTTAGAACTTTGGCGGAAGATCGATCGCTGTTTTTCAAGTTGCTGAACTCGCTGATAACGAGCTTCTCGATAGTTCAAAATCGGTGCGGGATAGCCTTTCACACGCGGCGGTAAGCCTAGTTGAACTGCGGGGACATTCGCAAGCTCTGGAACCCATTTTTTGATAAATTCACCACTCGGATCACAGCGATCGACTGCTGCCTGTTCGGGATTGTAAATGCGGGTCCAACTTTTATCTAAACAGTGCGTTACGCCTGCTTGCATTGCCCATTGATAATGATCGATCGGGCAATCCCCATCGATGAGATGCCGCATGAAATGAAGCGCACCATACCGCCAATCGATACCAAGTAAGTTACTCAGAAAGCTGGAATACAACGCACGCGATCGAAAATTTAGTGCCATCCATCCGCCTGTAGCTTCTAAACATCGAGCAGCAGCATCGACGATCGGGAATCCGGTTTGTCCAGTTTTCCAGGCTTCGTAAAGGATTTCGTCAAAGTTCCAACCATCTTGATCGAACACGGAATAGAGCGATCGTAGTTCTAATTGAGGAAGAAAACGGAATCGTTGAGCAAATCCACTTCCCCATCGTAATCGCGAAATAAATTGCTTTTGGCTACGTTGTATTTTCTGATTACTTTCATATTTCAATGCACGTTGTACAGTTTGATAACATTCTCGGATTGAAATTGCTCCAAATTTGATATGTGGACTTAATCCGGACGTGATCTCTGCGCTGGGGTAAGACAACTGCCAGTAATATCGATCGACTTTTTCTGTTAAAAATTCTTGGAGTAGGGTTCTTGCGGCATTGGTTCCCGCAGGAGGAATGGGTTTGCGATCGGGAAGTAAACCTAGATCTGTGAGTGTCGGAATGGATTCGCTCAACACATCATCGGGAGTTGGAATGTCAATCGGAGTCGGCAACAGTTCTGAACTCATTTCGCGATACCAGAACTTCCGGTAATTGGGGTATGGCATCAGTTCTGAAGCAGCGGCAGTTGGCTCAAACCAGCGAATTTTCAGGTTTTGTGCGTCTAAAGCACGATTGAGCCGAGCATCTCTCACCCGCCCATAAATCCGTTCATAGTCGATGTAAGCATAGATACCATCAGCTTCGGTTTCTCGAATTAGATTCGGTAAGATTTCAACCGGATCACCGAATCGCAGAATTAAGCGACCGCCTCGATCGCACAATTCCTGATCGAGCGATCGCAAACAATCTAACATAAACGCCACCCGCGCCGAACCTGTTTCAGGATGATGCAATAAAGCACGATCGAAGATAAACACCGGGATCACTGCACCTCGCGATACAGCCCGATATAAAGGAGCGTGATCACTAATGCGTAAATCTCGACGAAACCAAACGATCGTGCGCTTCATGAATATTGTTCAAGAAATTGATTGATATCTTCGATCAGTCGGCTCAGTTCAGCTTCGGTATTGAGTCGAATGCGATCGTCGCGCAGGGTGATGAGTACTCTCGCCGCAAACGGAGATGCCCAAATGTTCGGATTACAAAAAAGCTCTAGGAATACATCACCAGTGTAACGATATTCCATTGATTGCTGGGGTGCGGTTTTACTACCGGGTGTGGTTGCTGTTGTTTTCAAACGTCCCATCAGTTCGTTGAGGTTCGTTTTTAGTTCTTGTGCAGCTTCGGGAGTGAAGCGGAACATCACAGAGCCAGTTTCTAAATTTAAAGTCAGTTGGGTCATTGCTCGGTTTTCTGTTGTCTTTGTTATTTTAGAGCGCGATCGAAACAGTTAATTTTTTTAAATTTTTAGCTGATAATCTTTCACAACAATTTAGAAGATCAAAATAGTGATCGATTGCAAGACTGGCACGATCGCGCTTTGACTGTGAGAATTTTGTCAAAAAGATACCACTGTTATGAACATCTAAAAGCTTTTAGCAGCAAAGCTTTCGAGTATTTCTTGAACGCTGGATCTACACTAAAACCATTGCTATCTCAAATGAATATGGTTTTGGATAATCGACCAACGGTTCGCAAAGTCCTAGTGATTACTTTGTTATTAAATATTTTCGTCTTACTCCTGAAAGCAGTGGTCGGATGGCTGACTGGATCATTGAGCTTGATCGCAGATGCGCTCCACAGTTTAACCGACAGTGCGAGTAATGTTCTGGGATTAGTTTCAAGTCGATTTTCATCGCCTGTTCCCGATCGCGATCATCCCTACGGACATCAGAAATACGAAGCAATCGGAGCATTAGGAGTTGCTGCTTTTCTGGGGATTGCTTGCTTTGAGATTTTGCAAAGCGCGATCGAGCGATTAACCAAAACCAATGAGCCTGTAAGAATTTCTGGCACTGAACTCTGGTTATTGCTGCTCGTGTTGGGGGTGAATTTGTTTGTCACCTTCTACGAGCGGCGCGAGGGAATGCGGGTCAATAGTCCGATTCTGATTGCGGATGCTCAACACACAATGAGTGATGTTTGGGTCACGATTAGTGTACTAGCAGGATTAATTGGAATTTGGGTGTTGAACTGGCAATGGTTAGATATCGTGTTGGCATTCCCTGTTGCGATTCTGGTGTTTCGTAGCGGTTGGGAAGTGCTGAAGCAGAATTTACCGTGGTTGGTCGATGAAATTGCGATCGCGCCTGAAGCCATTCATGCGATCGCGCTCTCAGTTCCTGGTGTGATCAACTGTCATGATATTGCATCTCGTGGTGTGGTTGGGCGACAAACCTTTATCGAAATGCACCTGATTGTCGGTGCAAAAGATGTCGAAACAGCGCATCAAATTACAGAAGAAGTGGAAGCGAGGTTAATTGAGCGTTATAGTCCGGTGCGCGTCATGATTCACATCGAGCCACCCTCTTACAAAGAAGATCAAATTAGCTTTGGTGTTTAAGAGGAATATTGATATGGCACAATCCGCCGAGGTCGATCGCTATCTGGAAAACTGGCAAGACGAAATTGAAAGCGCGTTCCTTTATCGCGCCCTCGCAACTGCCGAAAAGCAGCCTGCTCTTGCAGAAGTGTACCGAAAACTTGCTGTCACCGAAGAAACTCACGCTGCATTCTGGGAAGAAAAACTTCAACGCGCTGGATATCGGTTGCCGAAACGCCGAATTGGTTGGCGCACTCGTGCTTTAGCGCAGTTTGCTCAATGGTTTAGTCCTCAATTTGTCCTACCAACCGTCAATGCAATGGAGCAAGTCGATAGTCATAGCTACGACGCTCAGGCAGAAACGCAGCATACGCGGCTTCCGGTAGAAGAACGATCGCACGCTCGTCTTTTACAGGCAATCACCAGTAGCTCGAATACAGGAATCGAGGGCGGAACGCTTGCCCAAATTGAGGGGCGGCATCGGACGGCGGGCGGTAATTCGCTACGAGCCGCTGTGTTAGGGGCAAGTGATGGATTGCTGTCTAATCTCAGTTTGGTGATGGGGGTTGCGGGGGCAAATTTAAATAGCGAATCGATTTTGCTGACGGGAATAGCGGGATTGCTGGCGGGAGCTTGCTCAATGGCGTTGGGAGAATGGCTCTCGGTTCAGAGTGCGCGAGAGTTGTACGAACGCCAGATTCGGATCGAGCGGCGAGAAGTGGAAGAAGTGCCAGATGAAGAAGAGGAAGAGTTAGCACTGATTTATCAAGCGAAAGGACTGCCTCAAGCCCAAGCGCAGACCCTAGCAGCCCGAATGATGCAGAATCATGAAGCGGCATTGGATGCCTTATCGCGTGAAGAGTTAGGAATCGATCCAGATGAACTCGGTGGATCAGCGTGGGTGGCAGCGTTTACGTCGTTTTTCCTGTTTGCGATCGGTGCAATCATTCCCGTTGCTCCTTTTTTCTTCGTCAGTGGATCAACTGCGGTGATCGCCAGCTTGATTTGCAGCGGTTTAGGGCTGTTTCTGATTGGTGCAGGAATTACGCTACTCACCGGACGCAGCATTCTTTATTCTGGGTTGCGTCAAGTGATATTTGGCTTTGCAGCAGCAGGAATTACGTTTGGTGTGGGGCGATTGTTAGGCGTGTCGATCACGGGTTAGAAGCGATCGTCAGGTTCACCCAGATAAAAGCGATCGCTCAAAATTTCGCTGTCGTAAAGGTTGGGTTTAGACATAGCTCCGGTATCGCTAATTGAGCGAGCGGGGTTGCCAACTTGCCACCCGCCACCATTCCAAAGCGGTCTCTGATGGAACCTTTAACCGAGCCTCGCCAGAAGTGAGATGCAAAATTAGGGTGAGCTTTGTATCCGTATCTAATTGAGTTAGAACAGGCTTGAAATCGTATTCACCCACATGAGCGATCGGGAAATCTTTTGAGGTGACATCTTCGGCGTGAAACAGCGATCGATTTGCTTCGATTTCTAAAGGCTGATCATGATCCAATGTGACAAGACCGGGAAATCCAATCAATCTTAGGTGAATTGAGTCGGGCTGTCCGAGCGGATATCGCTTGTAAAATACAACTTGCCAAGCACGATCGGAATTGTCTTGCAGCTTTGATAAAGAGCGATACAAAACGCTATTTGCATCTGAATAAGTATGAACGGCTGCGAGCGCAAGATTTGCACCAATCCACCAGATTAGAATCGCTAAAACGCAACTTTTCCACAGCTTTGTCAAGTTTTCCACAATTCACTCACTGTTTTCCACACCAGCGTCACGAATCTATTGCTGTTCTGATTTTACAGCGACTTCACAAGCTACCTATAAATACTTGCAAAGTAAAAGTGGTCGTTTTTTGCAAGGCAGAGTAAGCTGAACACGTTTCGTAAAAGAAAATGATTTCGCGATCGCTTGTCAATTTCAGGAGAATAGCCGATGAGTAGCAAATCACCGATTCAGCTCACCTTTCTCAGAGATGTCGATCACGGTGGGAAAGCTGAACAACCAAAAGCAATTGCCCAGCAGTTTGTCGAGTTTGTGAATGCAGCGAAGTCTAGCCTGCACATTTGTATCTATGATTTTCGACTGACACCCGCGTTGGGGAATCCGATTCTAGACGCGCTCAAAAAAAAGGCAAAAGCAGGAGTCCGAGTCCGGATCGCATTTGATCAAGGAAAAGCAGCAGTCGCAGCAG
This sequence comes from Leptolyngbya sp. ERB_1_1, assembly GCA_040289665.1. Lineage (GTDB taxonomy): Bacteria > Cyanobacteriota > Cyanobacteriia > Leptolyngbyales > Leptolyngbyaceae > Leptolyngbya. The sequence continues at coordinate 18,776 of PSLO01000082.1, forward strand.
GAACTCAAACTTTTGAAGCGCTAGGCGGCGACCCTGCACCTGTGGGCACGAAGGCGTATTTAGAGCAAGCCTTTGCTGACAGCGAAGTGAAGCTTTTCCCGATCGATCCGGGTTCTCATATCATGCACAATAAGTACATCGTGCGCGATATCGGTACGCCTGATGCTACGGTTTGGATGGGATCTGCGAACTTTACCGATGATGCTTGGACTTACCAGGACAATAATATCGTTCAATTGGCTTCCCCGACGTTAGCAACCTACTATGAGACAGATTTTCAGGACTTGTGCAATCAAGGCAAGATCAATTCAACAGGCGTGAATGACAAAGGTACAGTTAGGCTAGGAGCAGTTGCGATCGATGTTGCGTTCTCGCCGGGAGAAGGAGCGGCGATCGATCAAGTGATTTCTAGTCAAATTAGTTCAGCCCGTCAGCGAATTAAAATCGCCTCGATGGTGATTACATCTCATACGATTCTAGGTGCGCTGAATGATGCAATTCAGCACCATCAAGTCAGACACCCCCAGCAAAGCTGGTGGCTTGATGAGTGTGACCGCCCCAAGGGCAGATGTCCTTGCTAAGGGGTGTCTCTTCGGGCTAGAACT
>PSLO01000003.1:0-96320 GCA_040289665.1 Leptolyngbya sp. ERB_1_1
TACCCCAAAGTAGTGCGCTACCAAGCTGCGCTACGCCCCGATATATATTCTCTAGATTTCTTAGAGAATCTGACTTCTCATTGATTTGAGCAATGTTCCTGATATTATCACACGACGACTCAGTTTGGATACGTATTTTAGCAAAATCCGACAAGCTAGAAGGAACGTTTTAGCGGTATTCCAAGCTGACTCAAATTCAGCACGTGCCCCCCAGCGACAAGATAAACCGTATCTGCGATCGCTCCAATTTCCCGTACCAAATTCCCTAAGCGATCGCGAAATAATCGCCCGATCGGATATGCCGGAACCACTCCCCATCCCGCTTCTTCTGCAACAAAAATAATTAAACTTTCAGTTTGATCAAAGCTCTGCAAAAGCGCTTCTAACGTCTCTTGCCATTCGGTCTCGGACTGATCTAATAGATTTGCAAGCCAGGTTCCGAGCGAATCAATCAATAAACAGTCTGAAGCTGTTGCACCCACGATCGCTGCTTTCAAATTCACTGGGATCGATCGCGTTTGCCAAGTTTGAGGACGGCGCAATCGATGTTTTTCAATCCGGACTTGCCATTCTCGATCGTCCAGATTTTCTTGAGCTGTCGCAATATAAATGACAGATCTGCCTGAATCGACGGCAAGTTGTTCCGCCCATTCGCTTTTGCCCGATCGCGCGGCTCCCGTCACTAAAATCAGCTTTGCCATGAAAAACGCTCACAAAACCTATGCTGAAATTGAATTCACCGCTACAATAACCTTTACCTCGATTCAAGGGAACTCAGCAGCGATGAAGAAAGATCTGCGACGAATTGAAGAAACTCTGCTTCAACTCAATAAGAAAGTTCCGACTTTATCCACTGAGCCGACTCCAGAACCTGAAGTGACTCAGCGCTCCATCTCGTTTGATCTTCATCCCAAACCCCCGAAAGTGAACGCGAAGCGCGATGGAATCATCGAGCCAGAAATTTTTGCCCCGTCCATTCCTGAACCAACAATCCCTACGGCACTCGACACCGAGCCGAAGCCGCTTAACCTTCCCAAACTTAAAGCGCCAACGTTTACTAGTCATCGCAACGCTGCAAATCCGTCTCTTGCATCGAGCTTGCTGACTGAGATGCAAGAGACCGTAGAAAACTGGCATACGGAGTTGAATCAAACCCTGCGCCAAATTCAGGATCTCTATCTTGAAGGTCCAATTGTCGATGGTTGGCTTGAATCACATTCTGGTCAACCGTTGGGAGATCTTTCTACACTGCGTCACGCGGAAGTCGATCGCTTAATGACCTACATCGAAGAAATTTGCGCGGCTCCGATTCCTGGAACAAAGGACGCTCCGAAAGCGGGATATCGCCTCTGTGGCATTAATGCCGATGGTCAGCGCTGGTCGTATCCTTGTCCAGCAGAGCAAATTCCGAGTTTGAGTTTAGCGATCGCTCGATATCACAAATTGCGGCAACTGCTCGATCGTAAACAACAGCTTGAACAACGCCTCAGTAAACTCGCAGAAACGCTGGTCGCTCTACACAGCAAGATGAAAAATTAGGCGGTTCGGGTACTCTGAGCTTGAATTAAATCAAGCTCTGTTATGGAAACGCCACTAGTCTCCGCCATCATTTGTACCCACAATCGCGATCGCTACCTTGGTTTTGCGATCGATAGTCTTCTGGCTCAGGACTTTTCTGAGTTTGAAATCATTGTGGTGGATAACGCATCGAGCGATCGGACTCGCGAAGTGGTTGAAGCACGTCTAGAAGATAGAAGACTCCGCTACATTTACGAATCAGAAATCGGCTTATCTGTTGCTCGCAATACAGGCGCAAAAATTGCCAATGGCGAAATTCTGGCTTACCTGGATGATGATGCGATCGCATCTTCCCAGTGGCTTCAGACAATCTGTGCAGCATATCAAGAAAACCCTAGATTGGCGATCGCAGGTGGCAAAGTTACTTTGATTTGGACAGATGGAATAACTGCTCCTAACTGGTTGTCTGATGGACTTACAGGAAATTTAGGTGCATATGATTTAGGCGATGCGGTGGTTTGGATTGATCGTCCCGGTCTCACTCCGCGCGGTTTAAACTACTCGATTCGCAAATCGTTTCTTACTCAAATTGGCGGATTTGATCCAAACCTGGGTCGCGTGGGTAAAAATCTTTTGTCCAATGAAGAGCTTCACATGACTTATCTAGCAATGCAGGCTGGATGGGAAGTCGCGTATTTACCGAGCGCCGCTGTCGCGCATCATGTTGCCCCAGAGCGCGTCAAGAGACAGTGGTTTCTCGATCGAGGTTGGTGGCAAGGAATCAGCGAATGTTACCGAGAACAAATCGCTGGAGAAGCGGGATTGGGTCAATTTCGACGCGGTGGAGAACGATTGATTCGTGGACTCTACAAATCGCTCAAACTTGCACCTGATTCAGCACAATGCTTTGAAAATCTTGTTTATTCTTACGGTCAGCTTGGCTACTTAATCAAAGCCTTGCAGGGACTTCTTTTTCCAACAGCTTTTGTAAAGCGACTGTAAAATTCTATCTATGGAAGAATTTATAGTAGCGGGTTTGTTTACATCGATAAATGTCAGGAAATTGCGATTGTATAGACGTAATTTCCTGGCATTTATTTTGCGTAATTGTTCAAAGCTTTACTCAGCCATGGATAGAGCCAATTGTTAAATTTTTGTCACGATTGATCCACGCTCACTATAATGTGAAGGATTGTAAAGTCATGATGATGGCGGACACTTCGATCCGTAAATGCGTTGATTCATAGAGAAGATTCGCAGTGTCATCACCAAAAACTCCTGTGGATAAAGGAATTCTATGTTCCACCCTCTGATAGTTCAATCCAAAATCCTCTACATCTCGTTGATTAAGTTCACTTTACTTAATAAAACTGGAGTAAGATTAGCTGAGTAGGTACAAATCCTCATCGGATTTTCCTCCACATGAAACACTTGATCCGCTAAGCACCTTGTGGGAATTGTGACTGCCGCCTCGTTCTAGAGACATTACCCGCCGCCACTACTCCCGCCGCCCATTGTTCGATCGCTATCTTCTCTCTTGTCTGATTGGGCTTCTTTGCGGATTGAGTCACAGGTGCTTTACATCGAACCCCTTCTACTCTCTACAACTTGGTCACTGATGTCATGGTGAGTACTTCTTTTCCTTGGTTAACAACCCTAATCCTGCTGCCCCTTGCAGCCTCCCTTCTGATTCCGCTCATCCCCGATAAACAGGGCAGAACGGTTCGCTGGTACGGATTAGGAATCGGCTTAGCGGATCTCGTTCTCTCGATCTACACGTTCTGGAAGCACTACGACTTCCAAAACCCGAACTTCCAACTCGCTGAAAGCTACTCCTGGATTCCTCAAATTGGAGTGAACTGGTCGCTTGCAGTCGATGGAATCTCGATGCCGCTGGTCGTTCTCGCCGCTTTGGTGACAACCCTCTCAATGCTGGCAGGCTGGAAAGTAACAAACAAACCCCGCCTGTTCTACTTCTTGATGTTGGTCATGTATAGCGCTCAGATCGGCGTATTTTGTGCCCAAGACATGATTCAGTTTTTCCTACTGTGGGAAGTCGAATTGGTTCCGGTGTACATTCTGATTGCTATCTGGGGCGGACCGAAACGCCTTTATGCCGCAACTAAATTTATTCTTTACACTGCGCTCGCCTCTATTTTTATCCTGGTCTCGGCTTTAGCCATGGCGTTCTACGGTGACAATTTCACCTTCAACATGCAGGAGCTAGGGCTGAAAGATTACTCTTTAACGTTTGAATTGCTTGCTTACGTGGGCTTGCTGATTGCTTACGGAGTCAAACTCCCAATCTTCCCGCTCCACACCTGGCTGCCGGATGCTCACGGTGAAGCTTCTGCACCTGTTTCGATGATTCTTGCAGGTGTGCTGCTGAAAATGGGCGGCTACGCATTGATTCGTATGAACATGGAAATGCTGCCTCACGCTCATGTGTACTTTGCTCCGGTTCTTGCGATTCTGGGAATTGTCAATATCATTTACGGTGCATTGGCTTCCTTTGCTCAACGCAACCTGAAGCGTCGAATGGCTTACTCTTCGATTTCACACATGGGCTTCGTGTTATTGGGTATCGCCTCGTTCACTGAGCTTGGAATGAGTGGTGCGGTTCTGCAAATGGTGTCTCACGGTCTGATTGCCGCAGCGCTCTTCTTCTTGGCGGGTGTCACCTACGATCGCACTCATACCTTGAACATGGACGATATGGGCGGCTTGGCGAAGAAAATGCCTTCGACCTTTGCACTGTTTACCGTTTGCTCGATGGCATCGCTGGCACTTCCTGGAATGAGCGGATTTGTGGGTGAGTTGGCGATCTTCCTCGGTTTCACAACGAGCGATGCTTATACCTCAGCTTTCAAAGTGGTCATCATCCTGCTGTCTGCGGTGGGCTTGATTCTCACCCCGATCTACCTGCTCTCGATGCTGCGTAAAGTGTTCTACGGCAAAGAAGGCAAAGCAGTCGAGAAAGGAATCTTCTTGGATGCGAACCCCAGAGAACTCTTTATTACGGCTTCCTTGGTGTTACCGATTATTGCGATCGGTCTGTATCCTAAGTTAATCACTCAGACCTACGATGTGAAGACCGTTCAAGTAGCACAAAATGCTCGGAACGCAGTTCCAGTAATCGCACAGCAAATAGTCGCAATGCCTAGTTTAGCGGCTCCTCAAATTGCTGCTCCCAAGTCTGAGCTGTTGGGACTGATCAAGTAATGCCGATTCTATCCCGCTTTCATCACTTTAAGCAGATGAAAGCGGGATAGATTGAGAGAACTTTGTCAGACAAAGGGGGTAGCGCTCTGAAATTGTCAAAAATCGAAACGGTGCTCCAGGTTGCGCAGTGTAGTTATCAATGCCGAGCTATGGATTTGAGAAGGTGTTGATATTGCCGCCACCAATTGTACGTCTGGGAATTGATCGCGGAACAGTGAACGGTTGCTGATTCTTGATCGGGGCAGTCTGAATGACACCAAAATCTGAAGGCTTAGTTTCAACAGGTTGCGATACAGGCGCATTCAAGGGAGACACGCTCGATAAAGGTGCAGCAACGATCGGAGCGGTTCCCGGTGCGATCGTTGCTGCACCTTCAATCAGCACTGAAAAGGAGTTCGGTGATTGAGGTGCTGCGTTGAACGACGTTCCAGACAGGGGCGGGTCTAAATGGGTGGTTCCTTCGATCGGCGTTTGAGATATAAGCGGGCGATTCTCTGAAGCTAATTTCGACATTGCTTCTTGCAGCCGATTTGGAGGTAAAGGTGCAGAAGTTGTCGGATCAGTTGTACTTGATGGTGTTGGCAGTCCAAGCTCTGTGGTTAAGGCACTTTTGAACACCGCAAATATGCCCTGACTAGATAGTGAAGCAGGCTGCAGAGTTGCAGTTACATCGCTCGGAGCGGGAAAAAACTGATTTAGAGCAGATTGTGGAAGATTTTGGTCAGTAGGTGTAATGTCAGCCGTTTCGGGTTTCGGAGCGATTTTGATATCGTTCATCAACAGGGGTAGAGAATCGATATCTGCGCCGATCGCTTGATCTTCGCGTGACAAAGATTCGTTAGAAGTTGAGCGTCCAAAATTGCTGTCGAATTCTGGATGAGCGAAGAACTCCGATACAAATAGAAGCAGAAACAAAAGCGCGATCGGGGGTGCCCAAAAGACCGGACGACCCAGCGGACGCAGCCGAGCTAAACTATACCGAATCCAGAATGCCCGATGCCGCATAAGCTAAATGCGTAAATACTTAAGCTGATTGTATCCGATTTAACTTAGTTTGATCGATACTCACTCATTTTCCCCAATCTTCACAATGCAATCGGGTGCATCGTGAGCGGGACTATTCACCGTCAGGGGAACCGCATAGGTTTGCATCGCATCGCTAGAATACGGATGGAGTAGAGATTGGGCATCTTTGAAAGTCGGATCGAGCCAGTAATCGTACTGTGCTGGGTTCAAAATTACAGGCATTCGATCGTGCACAGTCGCCGCGAGTTCGTTCGCTTCAGTCGTAATAATTGTGCAGGTTTCAATCGGTTCGCCTTCGGGAGCGTTCCAGTGTTCCCACAGACCCGCAAACGCAAATGGCTGATGATTTTCTAGCTGAAAGTAGAAAGGTTGCTTTTTGCCTGCCTGCTTTTTCCACTCGTAGTAGCCATCTGCCACAATTAGACAGCGGCGACGTTTGAACGCATCCCGAAATGATGGCTTTTCGCTGACGGTTTCGGCGCGTGCGTTAATCAGCTTTGAACCGATCGTCGAATCTTTTGCCCAAGACGGAATTAATCCCCAGCGGAGCAATTTGAAACGATGCGGTTCAACGATCGCGCCGATCGACTGGGTTGGGGCAATGTTGTATCGGGGCTGCCAGTTTGGGATCTCGTCGAGATCGAACATTGCAGCGATCGATTCTGCCGTGTGAGTTTGGGTAAATCTGCCGCACATAAAAGAACTTGAAGAAGTGCAAGAACTCCGACTTTAGCAAAAAAGCCGGAGTTCTTTTGTTCTAAGTCGATCGACTAGGGTTTTTCAAAGTCAATTTCTTGCTTCTCAAAATGGGTCTTCACATTTGTTACCACGTTGTAAGCATTGGGACCCGGATCAGTGCGAGTTTCATCGATTCCTTCGGTAGAACCTGCAACCGCTTTCCAAGCTTCAAGCCCACCTTTCAGTTCAGCAATATTCTTGAATCCGGCTTGGCGCAACGCTCTTGCAGCTTCAGCCGTCTCTTGATCGCTTGCACCATAAACGTAAATATCGCGGTTGGTTTCGTAGTTTTTCTGGGTCAGTTCGACCAGGTTTTCCATCGGAAAGTCGATCGCGCCCATGATGTGCCCAGCATTGTAGATATCACGAGGACGGACATCAATAATGGTCAACCCAGGCTCACCCCACTCCAAGCGGGACTTCAAATCATGAACTGAAGACTCTGCCTTCAATCCGGGCGGTGTTGGGGTAACGTTAGGCAGCGCTTCTTTAGCTTTTTCAATCGCGTCTTCTACTTTAGACATAATAAAAATTTCCCGTTAAGGTCATGATTAACTTAACTGGAAGCATCAGGGTTGATAATCTGGCTAAGGTGAGAAGGTCGAGATTGCCGTAGGGTAGATTAGCGAAACTTATTCAAAGTGATTCCTGCGCCACGGGTCTGGATCGACTGCTGCACCATGAACAAATAAGCCCCAATGTAAATGGGGTCCAGTTGCGGCTCCGGTGTCTCCGATCGCTCCAATTCGCTGTCCCGGTCTGACAAAATCACCTTCTCTCACATCAATCCGGCTCATGTGAATGTAGATCGTTTCAACTCCTTGACCGTGATCAAGTCCAACACAATTTCCATGCACTTTGAAGCCTTGAGATTCTCGCCCGATCAAGACTACCCGACCGGGAGCAGGAGCCACGATCGCTGATCCATATCCACCCGCATAATCAATCCCACGATGGTAATAATCTTTAGCAAAAACACCATTGTAATATCGTCGAATTCCGTATCCAGAGGTCACTCCACCACTATTTGGACGGGCAAATTTGTCTGACCAGAATTTTTCTGGAGAGACGATCGCTTTAAACGCATCAATTCGATCGAATTCATAATCATTCCCATCGTCATCTTTTCCGGGAGGAAGCCAAATGCTTTGAGTGGGAAACGATCGATTCCTCAACGTCAGTGGAATCGTCTGAGTATTCGTTCCATCGGTGACTTGAATTGAGAGGCGACCGGGACGATCGAGCGGCGTGGTCGGCAAAAGTGTGCGATATCGATGGTTGCCCAGATTAAAAGCTGGATAGTTCTTCCCGTTAAAGCCGACAGTTGGAGCGCTTTGAGATTGAGTAATCACTGAAATGGTATCTCCAAGTGCGGGCGATTTGGGCGTAATTTGAGCTTGGAGTGCACGCGAAGGGGTAGCGAAAAAGACGATCGACAAAGCGATCAAAGCGGCGAACGCTACAGGCAGCGGAGCTATCGTGAATTGAATCAGGGTGAAACGTTTATTCAGGAGCACGGCACTACAATTGATACAAAACTTACAACAGTTTACAGGCAGGAATGAATTGTATCGAGGGGCATGGAATGTTCTGGAGAAGGTTAGGAGCGATTTTAGCAATTTGGATTTGTCTGAGTTTGCCTGTATGGGCAGATGTGGAAGTTTATCAAACTCGCGCAAATCATGACCCGGATGGAATTGGCAAGGTTTACATGGGGCGTGAGATTGCTCAAGTGATGGGGCATCAAGGGGCAGGATGGTTAGAGCGATCGAGCCGCGCATCAGAAGAGCAACCCCAAAAAGTAATTGCCGCTTTGAAGCTCAAGCCTGATAGTGTTGTCGCTGATATTGGAGCAGGAACGGGCTATTTCAGCTTCCGAATTGCGCCTCAAATTCCACAGGGAAAAGTTTACGCCGTGGATGTTCAGCCCGAAATGTTAGAGATGCTGAATGAACTCAAAGCGCAAAAAAAGATCCCAAATGTGGAACCGATTTTAGGGAGTCAAACCGATCCGAATTTACCGGATAACAGTGTTGATTTGGCGTTGATGGTCGATGCGTATCATGAGTTTGAATATCCGCGAGAAATGATGGTGGGAATTGTACGATCGCTAAAACCTCACGGTCGCGTCGTCTTAGTCGAATATCGGGGCGAAAATCCCTTTGTGTTGATCAAACCGCTGCACAAAATGACCCAAAAGCAAGTTCGTCGAGAGATGAGCGTCGCGGGACTCAAATACGTTGAAACTCGAAACGGATTGCCTCAACAGCACATCCTAATTTTTGAGAAGGCTGCGTAGGTATGGAAACATACCAGTGCGTTCTATCTTCATTACATCAGTAGTATGGTGTGCAAGTGAGACATGAGCATTTGAAATGAAAGCCTTAATTTTGGGATTTTTGCTGATCGGATCACCCGGATGTGCAGCAGAACTCGACCTCGATCCGAAGGTGATTCAAAACAGTCCAGTGCTGCAACGCTGGCAAAAACAGATCCCAAATGTGACAGAGGAGATTAAAACTGATCCGAGTTTTCGCACAAGATACCGAATCGGCTACGCTTCATCCGAGTTAAACGTTGGGATTGAAGATTTGCGAATCGATCGCACGAATTTCACCACCAGCGCCAACTATCAAGCCTCAAACTGGGGTGCAGATCTGCACTACTATGTCCGCCCACTCGGAAGCTACGTGAATATCGCTCCTGTTGTGGGCTATCGCCATTTAGAAACGCAAGGACAAACGATCGACGGTGCAAATTTAGGCATCAGAGCGCTATTCGTGCTTTCTCGCGGCGGTGGGGCAGATATCAGCTTGACTCAAAGCTGGGTGGCTCCGTTTAGCGCAAACCAAACGGGGATTACAACTTTATCGATCGGTTACGCCCTAACGCATAATCTCAGGCTCTCAACTGATTTTCAAAAGCGAAATTCTCCGGTTCAGAAAGAAAATCGGATCGGAATCGGGTTGGAATGGATGCCCTAAGACATAAATTAGGATAGAGACAGCAACCGTGAAGTTTCAGCGACGAGCAATAGGTTGATTACTTTTGATTAAATACAAAATTGACGACGTGTGGCTCAAATTTCCTTGTACGCTAACGCTATAACCTGTAACGTCGATCGCTCATGCCGCTAGAACGAATCGAGATTTTGTCTGCTGAAGAATTGCGTCGGACTGTGAATCGCCTTGCTTCGCAAATTGTTGAGCGATCGGGTGATTTATCAAAGCTTGTGCTACTGGGAATTTATACCAGAGGGGTTCCATTGGCGAAATCGATCGCCGATCAGATCAATGTGTTGGAGAAAATGGAAGTTCCGTTGGGAGCGATCGATATTACGTTTTACCGTGATGATCTCGATACGATCGGCGTTCGCACTCCTGCTAAAACCGAGATTTCTTTTGATCTCACCGGAAAGACTGTTGTACTGATCGACGATGTTATTTATAAAGGAAGAACAATTCGCGCAGCTTTGGATGCGGTGAATGATTATGGACGACCGGAGGTGATTCGGTTAGCGGTGTTAATCGATCGAGGACATCGAGAAGTGCCGATTCATCCGGACTATATTGGAAAACAGCTTCCGACCGCCAAAGAAGAAATGATTAAAGTGTATTTGCAAGAAACCGACGGGCGGGATGGGGTCGAGCTTGTGAAAGGATAGAGAAATTGTGAGTGAAACAGTTTTATGAATGGAGCGACGGAAACTCAGAATCGCAAAGCCGATCACTTAAGAGTTTGTTTAGAAGACGATGTGCAATTTCGCGAAACCACAACGGGACTCGAAAAATATCACTTTACACATTGCTGTTTACCTGAAGTCGATCGTGCAGAAATTGATACTCGTACCACTTTTTTGAATAAATCACTCAGCGCTCCGATTTTGATTTCTTCAATGACGGGCGGTACAGAGTTAGCGAAAAAGATTAATTGCCGGTTAGCCGCAATCGCACAAGAATATCAGCTTGCAATGGGAGTCGGATCGCAGCGGGTGGCGATCGAAAATCCTGGGGTTTCCGATTCATTTGCGTTGAGAGGGATCGCGCCAGATGCTTTGTTGTTCGCAAATTTGGGTGCAGTTCAACTCAATTACACTTATGGAATTGAGCAGTGCTTACAAGCGATCGAGCTATTAGAAGCGGATGCGCTGATTCTGCATCTAAACCCACTGCAAGAAGCGGTACAAACGCGTGGGGATACGAATTTTCGTGGCTTGCTCGATAAGATTGCTCAACTGTGTGACAAACTTCCGGTGCCAGTGATTGCGAAAGAAGTGGGGAATGGCATCTCGAAATCAATGGCGGAAAAACTGATCGCGGCGGGTGTTTCTGCGATCGATGTAGCGGGTGCGGGCGGAACTTCTTGGGCAAAAGTCGAAAGCGAACGCGCTCAAGACCCGAAACAGCGTCGCTTGGGAATGACGTTTGCCGATTGGGGAATTCCGACCGCTGACTGTATCCGACAGATTCGGCAGCTTTCACCAACCGTTCCGCTGATCGCATCTGGCGGATTGCGAAACGGATTGGAAATTGCTAAAACGATCGCGCTCGGAGCAGATTTGGCGGGATTAGCGTTGCCATTTTTGGAAGCGGCGAATGAATCGGAAGAAGCGCTGCACTTGTTAGTGGAGATTCTCAAGGCGGAAATTACAACGGTGCTGTTTTGTACAGGCGCAAAAGATTTGGGGGAATTAAAGCGATCGGGTGTTTTGCAGGAGCGATCGTAATTGCGTTAGACACGATCGTTTGATTCCCCCTCAACCGTTTTAGGAGTAAAAATCACCTCTGGATTAAAAGGTTGCGCTTCTTTCCCATTCGCTGAAGGCTCTGCTAATCGCCGTGCAGCGTTAATGAAATCGGATGGCATCATTACGATCGTGGTGGTGTTGTTTTCTGCGCCAATTTCAGTTAACATTTGCAGCCGCCGAAGTTCAAGTGCGGCTGGATTTTGGCTCATATTTTGTGAGGCTTCCGCGAGTTTGATCGATGCTTCTTGTTCTGCCGAGGCTTTGATTAAGCGCGATCGCTTCTCCCGTGTGGCTTCAGCTTCTTTTGCCATCGCCCGCTGCATACTCGTTGGAATCTCGACATCTTTGATTTCCACTCGTTCCAGTACGATGCCCCACGGCTCGGTGATTTCATCAACGATTTCTTGAACCCGCTGATTAATCTTGTCACGATGCTGTAGCACTTCATCCAGCATGTTTTGACCGACCACGTTTCTTAAGCTGGTTAAAGCAACTTGGTAAACCGCCATTTCATAGTTTTCGACTCGATTGATTGCTTTAATCGGATCAAGAATTCGATAGTATAAAACGGCGTTGACGCGGACTGTAACGCTATCTGCGGTAATGGTTTCCTGTGGCTCGATGTTCACCGTCTTGGTACGAACATCGACCTGAACTTTTTGATCTACCCACGGGATAATCCAATACATCCCAGGTCCCATTGTTCCTTTCGCGCGTCCAAGTCGGAAAATCACGCCCCGCTGATATTCTCGATCGACTTTGACCCCGTTCAACGACAAGAGCACCAGTGCCGCAAAGAAGAATGTGATAAAGCTTCCCATAATTGACATTTCTCAAAGGGATAGCTTTGTTCTAGCATGGGCAATTCAGGTTGACAGAAAATCTTAGCAATCAGACTACAACTCAGCCCGAATCGTAAAAGAATAATCTCCACCCGGTTCAAGCTGATAGTCTTTTGCTTCTAGAAATCGTCCCAGTGGCTCTTTAATCAACGCGCGTCCCAAAGAAGGCTGAATGCTCAACAAGCCGCGTCGGAAATGCCAATGAAACTGCCACTCATATTCATTCGCCCGCACTTCTCCTTCGATACTGCCCTGCTGCCAGGACTGGCGGAGAATGCGGACATGGGCAGTAGTTTCTGGTAAACGTTTGCTCACGATTCAGATTTCGGCTCTACGTTTCGATTGTTATAAAGACTCATCACTTTTTCAACCCCTTGCTTTAGGCTGAGTTCGATCGCATTCACCGTTAAATCCAAAACTTCGTCGATCGCACCTTTCTCACTCGGCGCAAAGCTACCTAACACATGAGAGACCGCATCTTTTTCGTTCGATTTGGCGCTACCGATTCCAATTCGCACACGGGGAAATTGTTGCGTTCCCAAATGTGCGATCGCGGATTTCATGCCATTGTGCCCACCTGCTGAACCAGATAAGCGAATTCTCAGCCGTCCGAGGGGCAGATCCATTTCGTCATAAATCACCAGGACGGCTTCTGGCGGAATCTTGTACCAATCCACCACCGCGCGGATCGATTGCCCCGAATTATTCATATACGTGGTCGGTTTGAGCAAGCGAATCTTGCCCACAGGACTCATGCCTTCCCCGAAAAAGCCTTGAAACTTCTTCGTCTCCGATAGATTGATTTGCCAGAGTTTAGCTAAACGATCGATTACAAGAAATCCGACGTTGTGACGGGTATTTTCGTACTTACTGCCGGGGTTTCCCAGTCCAACGATCAATTGAGGCTGAAGAGGCGTTTCGGGCATAGAAATGTTAGTCTTTCTCGACGGTCGCGGTGAGCGGTTCGTCGGTTTCGCGATCGGATTCCGCAGGGGCAAGGGTGGGCTTTTCTTCTAAAGTCGCTTCCATGGGCTGCGGCGTTGAGGCAGTCACCTGCTCAGCTTCGCGCTTGAATTCGTTCTCAAACTCTTTTGAGGCATCTTGGAAACTGCGAATTGCTTTACCCATGCTGCGCCCAACTTCGGGGAGCTTTTTCGGACCAAATACTAATAATGCAACAACCAAAATCAAGACCATTTCGGGTAAGCCAATGCCGAAAAAGTTCATAGCAATCTCCGAGTAAGGGGGTGCAATAGCTTTTATTGTAGAGGGTCGGTTCGCACAGTTTCACGATCGTCCTTTCTGACCTATCTGAAAAAAAATCCCGGACGAATCCGGGAATGGATACGCTAACTGCGTCTGAGTTTTAGCCGCCCCAATCCACATCGAAGCCGTTGAGAAGCAGTTCTTGGTTATAGATTTGCAGAATGATCAGCAGGAATACCAAAAACAACGCAATAAAAATGCCCATCAAAGGCGTTGTGCCCCATCCGGGAACGACTTTACCGTATTCTGAATTTAAAGGTTTGAGGATATCTCCCAACCGAGTCCGCTGTGCCATGGCTCACCTTGATAAGTTAGTCTCGACGAATATCTACACACAACCCTACCACTTTCCCGTGACACTGTTAATGGGTATGATTAAATCCCGTTATTCGTCACCTTTCCAAGCCTCAATCACTTCATCGACGGTTTTTCCTAAGATGCGAGATAGCGGAATCAATTGCTCACTTTCCACTTCAATCCCTTGATAAATTCCATGTAATTCTAGGGGTGATAGGCGATAAGAATCACAGAATTTTGCAAACTTCTCTTCGGTGAGATCAAGATTGATCTGCCGTTCTCGTAATAGGACTGCAATTAGCGCACTTCCTTGCAGCGGTCGTTCTGCCTTTGCCAAATATTGCTGCACGAGATCTGCAACACTGTCTGACGATCCACCCATCCTTGCAACTAAGTCGTAGCAAGCTAGATGCAACGCCTTCCGAAGCGTCTCCGTTTCGTTGAGTGATTTGGCGATCGTCGCCGCCTGTTCTGAGGTACAAAATCCGGCATCGTACCTCCATATAAAAGCGGCACATAACTCGATCGCATCGAACATTCCCACGGCAGAGTTGATTTAACCTTTGGCATAGTGACACCGCTTCAACAAAAATCTTTGCTTAAGATTCCCGTGCGAAGGCATCACTCAGGCATATCAAACAAAACAGTCGTAATGTAACGATCTGCCCAAGCTTCTCCAAACGCTTTTTCTAACACTCGTCGCGTTTTGTCGTTTTGCTGCTGCTGAGAGCAATAATATTTCTGTCCGGCTAAAGTTTCCGCGCTGCGTTCGGGAGTTGGGTCGGTTGCGATCGCGTTTTGGCAGTGAATTTCTAAATACGATCGCACTTGCTCTAGAAACGCCGCTTCTTCTTCTGGGGTGTTCGGACGCACCAGCAAGCAGAAATCAGAAAAGATATCGCCCCATTCTGGTATCGCCCGTCGCTGCACGAATTCGGTTTCGGGAACCGCTTTGAGCGCGGCTTGATACTCTTCGGGGAGTTGGCGATCTTGACTGGTTGGAGAAAGATCGGCGATCGCTAAACTAATCTGTCCACCCCGTCCGCCAACCAAGTCTGCGCCGAACATTGGTAGGGCATACTCCGATCGAGGAAACATGACGCAGTGCAGGATATCGAGCGAGTTTCCAAGTTTCGCGAGTTCGAGATGCAGTTTGCGAAACTGAGGAGACTGATAGCATCTATTTTCAATGACCAGTTTCTCGCCTTCCATTCGTCCTTCTACGTACCCTAAATCTTCGGGCAAAGAATAGGGGGACAGATCCAAATGCTGCTGCCAAACCCGCTCGATCATATTGGCTAAATTGCGGATTAAAGGGTGTTGCTGTTGACGGAGCGAAGTCGAAATCGAGGACATATTAAATCAGGGATAAGGTAACGAGGAAAGACGATGAACTTTTGCTCAAATTCCCCTCTCTCCAAGGATATCAGCTTGAGATTGGGATTGTAGCAAAGCGATCGCAGCTCTAGAATTCGGTACATTCTGTTACGTTTCTATAACTGATCGCGGTCTTGCTGAAACTCAGGTGAGACACTGAAAAACGGGCAATTGCCAGCATTTCAGTAGTTAGGAGCGAGTTGGATGACCCCGCGATCGATTGACCCTGTTAAAAAGAAATTGTGGTACGCCGCAATTAAACCGCCCATGTATAGCGTGGCAGTGATGCCGATTTGGGTGGGATCGGCGGTGGCATTTGCTGAAACTCGATCGTTCAATCCCACGATTTTTTTCACGTTTCTGATCTCTGCGATTCTGATTTTGGCGTGGGAGAATTTGAGTAACGATGTGTTCGATTCAGAAACTGGGGTCGATGTAAATAAGGCGAATTCGGTAGTCAATCTCACCGGGAACAAATCGCTGGTGTTTTGGATTGCCAATTTTTTCTTAGTATCTGGACTGTTGGGGATTTTGTCGATCGCGCTGTCACAGCAAGATTTTACGGTGATTGGCTTGATTTTGGCGTGTTGTGTGATCGGTTACGTTTATCAAGGTCCTCCGTTTCGACTGAGTTACAAAGGGCTAGGTGAACCGTTGTGCTTTGTGGCGTTTGGTCCTTTGGCGTTTGCAGCGGCTTATTATAGTCAGACACAGGCTTGGTCGAGTGTCAATTTTGCGGCATCGATCGGGGTGGGAATTGCGACAAGTTTGGTGCTGTTTTGTTCGCACTTTAATCAGGTGGAAGATGATGCTGCGATCGGGAAAAAATCTCCGGTGGTTCGCTTGGGTGCAAAGCGATCGGCTGAATTGCTCCCGTGGATTTGCGGCAGCTTTTACGCATTGGCAATTCTGTTCGTCATTCTGAAGATATTCCCATTCTGGACACTGTTATCGTTGCTGAGCTTTCCAATTGCAAAACGGTTATGTCATGTCATTGGCTCTCAGTACGATCAGCCCCATAAACTTCTGCGTTGTCGATTAATTGCAGTCGAATTGCATTTCTGGTACGGTTTGCTGTTCGGATTAGGATTTCTTTTACCGTGGTAAAGTTTCGATTTGAGTTTCGTACGTATCAGCGGCGATTTCGTCAGCCTCTCAAAACTCATCACGGAGCGTGGACGGTACGGGAAGGAATTTTCGTTCGATTGGAAGATGAAGCGGGACGAGTTGGGTTTGGGGAAATTGCGCCGTTAGCGTGGTTTGGTTCGGAGTCGATCGAAGAGACGATCGCATTTTGTCAAACTGCCCCAACTTCGATCGATTCAGATTGGATTCAGAATATTCCTCTTCCTGCTTGTCAATTTGGCTTTGAATCTGCAACGCGCTCTCTCTTGCCATTACCAAGATTGAATTACAGCGCTTTACTGTCTGATGTGCAAAATTGGACGGAGCTTTATCAGCAAGGATATCGAACATTCAAACTGAAGATTGCGATCGCATCAATCGAAACCGAAATTGCAACACTCGAATCATTGCTAAATCAATTACCAAAAGACATAGCTTTAAGACTCGATGCCAACATGGGCTTAAATGAATCTGAAACGCATCAATGGTTAGAATTTTGTGAGCGCTACAACATCGAATTTATTGAACAGCCAATGCAAATCAATCAGTTTGAAACAATGCTGAAATTAAGCCAGCAGTATCAAACATCGATCGCTTTAGATGAATCGGTTTCCAGTCTTGCTCAACTTCGAGATTGCTTCGATCAAGGATGGCGCGGAATTTTTGTGATTAAACCTGCGATCGCAGGTTTTCCTTCTCATTTAAAGCAATTCTGTCAGCAGCACCAGATCGATACGGTGTTTTCCACGGTGTTTGAAACTGCGATCGGGCGACGAATGGGATTGCAACTTGCGGCAGAACTAAGTAGTCGAGCCGTTGGATATGGCACAGCACATTGGTTTGAGGACTTAAACAGCGGGAACTTTGAAGCGTTATGGAACAGCCTCTCGATCAATTAGAACGGTTTCGTTTTGTCGATATTGAGAAATTGATGAAATCGGCTGAACGGCGGTATCGGGAATTGCTGGAGGTTGAGAAGCCCGTTGTGTTGCTGTGCGATCGCGATCCGGTTCAGTTTCTTGCCGGATTCATTGCGGCTTGTTCGGCTCCTTGTCATGTGTTTTTGTGCAATCCAAATTGGGGCGAAACGGAATGGCAGCAGGTTTTTGACATCGTTGCACCAAATTTGATTTGGGGAGATGTGCTACTGAAATTACCATCCCAACATCCCAACATCCCGCTAAATCTCCCGCCAAATCTGATCATGATCCCAACAGGCGGCACTTCAGGAAAAGTTCGATTCGCTATGCACACTTGGGAAACTCTTCGGGCTTCCGTTCAAGGATTCCGACAGTATTTTGAAATCGAACATTCTATGCGGCGAAGCCTTCGCATTAATTCCCTCTGTGTCCTGCCGCTCTACCACGTCAGCGGATTGATGCAATTTTTGCGATCGTTCCTCACAGGCGGTGAATTCATTCTTCAATCCTGGAAAACGCCAGATACTCAACTCGACCCGCAAAACTTCTTCATTTCCCTCGTTCCAACGCAACTACAACAATTGCTCATTCACTCAGAATGGTTAGCAAGATTCAAAGCGATTTTGCTGGGAGGTGCGCCTGCGTGGTCGGATTTGCTACAAGAAGCGCGATCGAGAAATTTACCAATCGCGCCAACCTACGGCATGACTGAAACCGCTTCTCAAATTGCAACGCTAAAACCGATCGATTTTCTCAGCGGCATTCAAAATTGCGGGCGCGTTCTGCCTCATGCGGAAATTACAATCACCAACCAAAAGCTCAGCATCCAATCCAAATCGCTAATGCTCGGTTATTATCCGAACTTGCTGAAGGAGCCAAGATTTGATCCTGATGATTTGGGCTACTTTGACGATCGCAATTTTCTGCATCTGATCGGACGGGATAGCAACAAAATTATCAGCGGCGGCGAGAATATTTTTCCGTCTGAAGTCGAAGCGGCGATCCGATCGACAAAATTAGTTCAAGATGTCCATGTTTTAGGAACTCCTGATCCGATTTGGGGTCAGACCGTAACTGCAATCTTTGTCTCTTGTGATGAAACAGCCACAATCGAGCAACTGAAAACTGCGCTGCGATCGCGCCTTGCTGCATTCAAACATCCGAAGCGTTGGATTCAGGTAGACCAGATTCCGCGAACGGCTCAGGGAAAAATTAGGCGCGATCGCATCGAAGAAATTCTCAAATTATCCCAAAGATCTTACAGTTGACGGAACCACATACTACACTTGTATTATAAACCTGTCCAATCTGATTAAAAGGAGACTGTCCATGCATACCTTAACTCGCACCAGCACAACGGAAATGGAAGTGACGAGCATCCGTTTAGAACGTGAGTTGAAGGAGCAGCTTAAAGCACTTTCAGGCAACCAAGGCTATCAAGCGCTCATTCGCGATATCTTGTGGAACTATGTACAGCAGCGATCGGGCAGCTATTCTCCCGAACTCTCCCTCGCCGATGTTCGCGCCACGCTGTCCGCCACCGCTCAAACCGACGATCGCTGCGCCGTTACTGGCAAACCGATCCATTCTGGAGACCCGATGCTGCTCGGACTTACGATCGAGGGCAATCTTATTCCCCTCAGTCTCGACAGTTTGCCTTAACTCGATCGCAGGAGGAAGGATGAATATTTCTCCTTTCTCCTGTTATGATAAGTATCGCAAGCGGATGTGGCGGAATTGGTAGACGCGCCAGATTTAGGTTCTGGTTTCGCAAGAAGTGAAGGTTCAAGTCCTTTCATCCGCATTTTGCAGCCTATCGCATCAAAAAAAGGGATGTCAAAGTACATCCCTTTAACCCTTACTTCAAATCAAATCGATTAGCGTTGCGGTGTATACCATTGAATCAGGTTGTTGACTTGACCCGATCGACGTTGAGCATTCATCAGATCAACCGCAGTCTTGTTGTTATCTGCATTGATCTTGATGGCGGCTTGGTTTGTATCTAGCGTGGTAATCACCGATGCAGCAGCGGCGTTGTTAGAATCACAGTCTTTCACTTTTCCCACAACCACAGTTGAAGAACTACGATCGCTGAATGAAGAATTGCTAGAGCGGCTGGAATTTTGAGAAGCATTGTTGCGACCGTAGGCGCTAGAACTGTTGGAGCTGCTTTGCTGACTGCCTTGCGATCCTCCCGAACCACCAACGCTGACCAAGCCAAATACGCTCACCGACCCGCCACCACCATCGTTATGCGTTTTTTTGCTCGATTGGCTGTTTGATGAATTGCCCCACGCTCCATTATTGTTGGAAGCAGAAGATTGACGAGAAGAATTATTGCGCTGAATGTTGTTTTGCGTGTTGTTTCCGAGTCCGACATCAGCGGTGCTGCATTGAATCTTGTCTGCCAGTTTGCCGAAGAGTGCATCGTCTGCGCGGGCGGGCATCAAACCAGTGAACAGAGTGGAAGCGAGAACTAAAGCGCTGGAGAGTTGAACGAGTTTCATGATTTTTTCCTTGTTTGAGTGTGTGTTTCGAGGTGTTTCATCCTCTACACTCACTCAGTAGGGAAAACGATCGAGTTTTATGCAGCCTCACAACAAGAACGGTGAGAAATTTCTTTCCCACCGTTCTGAAGTGCTTATGAAATGCGCTTTTCGAGGTATTGTCCGATCATTTGCTGTTCGCCAGCCCGTGAGATAATCGTTTGACGAGTGCGGTATTTGCCGCCGATTAATTTCAGTTCTTCTTCAAACACCGAGCCTTTATATTCGGTTCTCAGGCAGAGTGTATCGGGATTGTTGAAATAGAAGCCTGCGGTGATTGGTTTGGAAGTGGCGAAACCACGATCGCGATATAAAACCGAGCCAATTACACCAAATAAAGTCGAGCCTTTGGACTCTGTTCGACCCGAAACACTATTCTCGCTGTCCCACGTCACGGCTGCACCGCACGTCATTGCAGTTTCGTCTTCAAGTCCATGCAGACGAGCGAGTTCGATCAATTCAGCAGATCCTTGCGCTAAGAAGCGGATCGTGAGCATACTGACCATTTCTTTCACTTCACCGTTTGGCAATGTGTAATAGCGACGTTCCGATCGCCATTGCCCTTCGGATTGCTGGAAGAATGCTTCAATCAACTGGTCATCCGCTTTGGAGGAAAGTATAGATACAGTCACAGATACCGCTCCTTCAAGAGAGTAGAGAGTAAATCGTAGCTACAGTCTTTATAGACCTTGCACCGGAAGGTCAATCACTTCCGTAGGATTTAATCAAGACTAAATTTACAAAATTTAATATAGTCAGAAATGCAGAGATGAGCAATAGCCACAGATAGAACGCTTGGTCTGTCATCATGGAAACAAAATCGTTGCGCGTGAAGGTTGATGCAAGTTCTAGAAGTCGAGCAGTTACAAAAAACGTATCAGAGTGCCGGAAAAACCGTTGAAGCAGTCAGAAATGTATCGTTTAATATCGAAAGCTGCGAAGTCCTCGCGTTTTTGGGTGCGAATGGGGCGGGGAAAACGACCACGATCAAAATGATCGCGGGGTTAATTTTGCCCGATCAAGGACAAGTGAAAATTGCAGGACGCGACCCTCATCGGCAGGCGATCGCGCGTAAAGCAGTGGGAGCCGTTCTCGAAGGCAATCGAAATGTGTATTGGCGACTGACCCCGGAGGAAAATTTAGAGTATTTCGGGGTGTTGCGGGGATTGAGTGGATATGTGGCACGCCAGAGAGCAAAGGATTTACTAGAGCGATTTGAACTCGTACCCAAACGCAATACGATCGTGCAAAATCTCTCACGCGGAATGCAGCAGAAACTTGCGATCGCGGTTGCTCTGATTCATGAACCGCAGTTACTTCTATTGGATGAGCCAACATTAGGATTAGATGTTGAAGCGACGCAGAATGTAAAACAGTTGGTGCGAGAGATTGCGGCAGAAGGACGGGCGATTTTGTTGACGACGCATCAGTTAGATATTGCTGAGGAATTGTCCGATCGCGTTGCCATTATCAAGCAAGGTGAGATCGTCGCACAGGAAAGAACCGAGACGTTGATTCAGAAGTTTTCCGGCAATTCATACCGGATTGAATTAGAGCAGGAATTAGATCGCGATCGCATGAGTAAACTCAGTGCGATCGATGCTGTGATTGAAGGAAAAATTGTTTACGTTCGTCAGACTGAATGGCTGTATCACGCGCTGGAGATTCTCAAGCCTTTATCGATCGTGCGTGTGGAAAAGGATCAGGCAAATTTAGTCGATGTGTTCTTGAAATTGGTGAAGAAATAAATGTTTGAGTTATTTGTTGCACAGTTTAAGTGGAGTTGGATTCAATACAAGCGTTACGCACATGAGATTTTGGGTGGAATTGTAGCGTTGACGGTGACATTTTACGGATTATTTCTCAGCGTTGGCTATATTGCGGGTGGTAGTGTGCGATTTGGCGATCGCTTAGATGCTGTAATTGTCGGATACGTGCTGTGGTCGTTGGTGATTTTTATTATGAATGGCATTAATGCTACACTTCAGCGCGAAGCACAAGTCGGAACGTTAGAGCAATTATTCATCTCGCCGTTTAACATTACGAAAGTTCTATTACTAAGAGCCGTTTCTGATCTAATTCTTCAAACGGGTCTCATTACCGTTGTCTTGTTTATCATCATGGCGTTAACTGGACGATGGTTATCATTTTCTCCAACCTTAATTCTGCCGTTGACCAGTGTGGTCTTAGGCGCGTACGGAATCGCGTTCGCGATCGGGAGTCTCACCTTGATTTTCAAAACAGTTCAGCAAATTGCCGGAATTCTAAATTTCTCACTCCTCTTTGTGTTGACGATTCCAACTGAATCATGGACAGGAGTACAGCGATTTTTGGGATTTTTGATTCCGATGACAACGGGTGCAGGTGTAATGCGGAATATGATGGCGCGGCAGGCGGCGTTAGATTGGGTCGCGCTAGGAGTAGCGCTGTTGAATGGATTGGTTTATTTCTCGATCGGACTGTTGCTCTTTCAGTGGTCGGAGCGTGAAACCAAGCGACGCGGTAAATTAGGGGGATATTAGCGATAATTGAACGAGCGCCTAAATGATTCTGTGTAGAACAAGAATGCTTTGTTCTACAGTTCGATCTCTGTCTTGAGATGGATAGCGGGTAACTCATTTCGGTCAAAAGTAGTATCTATAAAATGCTTTGTATTCCGATCGTTGTAATGCTTCTCAAGACCGCAACTTCTTCGCTAATAGCAATCCAACAAATCGTCAGCTTGCTGAACGCTTTTAGTTGCTCCAGCCTCACGATCGTGGCAGAGCATTACAAGAAGCCAAGTGTTTTTCGGCAAAGGAGAGCAAGCGCGTGAACCTTGAGAGCACCAATCAAGTCGAAACCATTCTCTCCAGCATCAGCGATGGGATTTATGTCCTCGATCGCAACTGGCGCTTTACCTTCGTCAACGATCGCTACTGTGCAATGGTCGGAATGGAGCGCAACGCGATTTTGGGTCACAACGTTTGGGATCTATTTCCGGCGGCTGTGGACACCGAAGCGTATGTGCAACTCCATCGAGCCATCCGCGATCAAACACCAATCCGGTTTGATTATCTTTACGCGCCTTGGAATTGTTGGCATGACCATCGACTGTATCCTTGTGCGGATGGACTGACAGTTTTTCTAGCCGATATTACCGCTCGCAAGCAAGCAGAACTGCTGCTGAGTGAGCAGAATCGACTCATGGAAATGGTTGCTTGTGGCAAGCCGTTAGAAGACTGTCTTTCCTCGGTCTGCGCTTCGATCACGAAACTCAGTCCTGGAACACAAGCTTGCTTCTTGCTCACCGATGCTGAATGCAAAACGTTTCAACGCTCGATCACATCAGATTTATTGCCCTCGTTTAGAGCAGGACTGAAAGATGCTCCGATTAATGATCTCTGCATCGGGACGTGCGGCGAAGCGGTGTATCGGGGACAGCCGATCGCTTGTATGGATATTGCGAATGACGATCGCTGGTCGCAAGGATGGCGAGAATTGTGCGTTGCTCATGGCATCTTGGCGTGTCACTCCCAACCTGTGATGAGGAACGGTGCACCGCTAGGATCATTGATGCTGTGCTTCGATACCGCACGAATGCCGACTGCATGGGAGTATCAACTAGCGGAATTTGGGACTCGTGTTGCCAGCATTGTATTTGAGCGCGATCGGGCTGAGGCAGAACGAGAAAAACTCCTAATCCGTGAGCAAGCCGCACGAGAAGAAGCCGAACGTGCCAATCGGATCAAAGATGAATTTCTCGCTGTGCTGTCTCATGAACTGCGATCGCCCCTTAATCCGATTTTGGGCTGGACAAAGCTACTACGAGCAGGGCGGTTAGATGCCGCTCGCAGCATCGCAGCATTAGCCACGATCGAGCGCAATGCCACACTGCAATGCCAACTGATCGAAGATTTGCTCGATGTCTCACGGATTTTACGCGGCAAATTGTCACTAACCGTTGCACCCGTCGTGTTGTCTACAGCGATTACAGCAGCGATCGAAACCGTTCGTTTAGCCGCAGAAGCTAAACAGGTTCAAATTCAAACCCGGTTTGATTCCAATGTTCAACCTGTTTCTGGGGATGTAAGTCGGTTACAGCAAGTCGTTTGGAATCTGTTGTCGAATGCGGTGAAGTTCACACCCGCTGGGGGACGCGTTGAAATTCGATTAACGCAAGTCGGGCATCTCGTTCAGATCATCGTTAGCGACACCGGAAAAGGTATTTCTGCTGAATTTCTGCCTGATGTGTTTGAGCATTTTCGCCAAGAAGATGGATCAACAACGCGCCAATTTGGTGGCTTAGGATTGGGACTGGCGATCGCGCGTCAAATTGTCGAATTACATGGTGGCAGAATTTGGGTCAACAGTAACGGACAAAACCAAGGCGCGACATTTACTGTTGAACTGCCTGCGTCACCGACGCTATCTATAATCAAAACAGAACTGCCCAATCCTGATCACGCAAAGACAGAGACAGATCTATCTCTGAGGCATCTGCGAGTTTTGATCGTCGATGATGAACCAGATTCACGCGATTTTGTGGCATTTTTGGTTGAGCACGCTGGAGCAGAAGTCGTTGCGGTGTCTAGCGCGATCGAGGCTTTACAACAGCTTCTGACCTCTCGGTTTGATCTGCTTTTGAGTGATATTGGAATGCCAGAAATGGATGGTTACGCACTTTTGCGCCATCTGCGTCAGTTGTCTGGTGAGCAAGGGGGAAAGATCCCAGCGATCGCGCTTACGGCTTATGCTGGAGAAGTTGACCAAAAACAGGCGCTCCAAGTTGGGTTTCAGCGCCACCTTCCGAAGCCGATTGATCCAGAAGAACTGGTGAAAACGATACGGATTTTGTGCGACGGCTTCTTGGACTCGAAGACTGGTTAACTCGTTCCTCCGCTTTTAGATCTTGACCTGTTTCCCTCCACGTGCTTTCTTCTGCAATGACGCAACGTTCCTCCGAATTCATGACTGTCTCACCGCTGATTCCTGCAAATGAAGCCGATCGCTTAAGTGCGCTACACCGTTATCGGATTCTCGACACGCCGCCTGAAATTGCCTTCGATCGGATTACAGCACTGGCAGCGCGATTGTTTAAGATGCCGATCGCGCTGATTTCTTTGGTGGATGAATCGAGAGCGTGGTTTAAGTCCTGTGTCGGCTTCGGTGCGAGTGAAGTGCCGCGTGATGCAACGCTTTGCAGTTTTGCTGTGTTAAGTGATGAGCCGCTGATTATTCCAGATACTCGACTTGACGATCGCTTTGCTTGTAATCCCTTTGTGCAGAGTGAGCCGGGAGTGCGCTTCTATGCAGGTGCGCCGTTGCTCAGTCACGATGGGTTTAATCTGGGAACGCTTTGTCTGCTCGATAGTCAACCGCGCGATCAACTCACCTCGGAACAAGAAGCGACGCTGGTAGATTTGGCAGCAATGGTTGTAGATGAATTGGAACTGCGATTAGCGGCGTACAAAATTACCCAGGTGGATACAGCGCTATTAGAGATCACGCAAGGCGTATCGAAGGTGACAGGTGAGGCATTTTTTGAGGCTCTGGTGCAGCACTTTGCAAAAGTGTTAGATACAGATTATGCCTACATTGGCTTGATTAAGGGCGATGAGCCGAAATTAATGAGTACGATCGCAACCTGTGCTCATGGTCAAATTGTCGATAATTTGGAATATTTGCTCTGCGATACGCCCTGTTGGGAAGTGATTGAACAACGAAAAATCTGCTGCTATCCGCGCAATGTGCAAGATCACTTTCCGAATGCGCCCTTACTCAAACCGCTCTCGATCGAGAGTTATGTCGCCATTCCCTTTTTTGACTCTGACGGAGTTCCTTCAGGCTTATTAGGAGTGATGGATGGCGAACCGCTAGAAAATGTACAGTTAGCAGAAACGTTGCTGACCATTTTTGCTCAACGGATCGCGACCGAACTAGAGCGGCAGCAAACTGAGCAGACCCGCGATCGCTTTCTAGCAGTTGGCTCAGATGTCCAAGTGATCACAAAAACCAATGGATACTTTCAATGGGTCAGTCCTACGTCCGAACGTCTGCTTGGTTGGACACCAGAGGAAATGATTTCTCGTCCTTGGACTGATTTTATTCATACGGACGATCTCAACCCTTCGGTTTCAGAAGCCGATCGTCTATTCTTAGCGTTTGAGAATCGTTATCGGCATAAAGATGGCTCATATCGCTGGTTGCGCTGGCGGGCACAACTCCACTCAGAAGAACAGGTTCTTTATGCGACTGCTGTGGATATTACTGCTGCGAAGCATCTAGAGGCGGAGCGCACTCAAGCTGAGGAACGCTACCGGACGCTATTTGAATCGATCGACGAAGGTTTTTGCATTATTGAAGTGCTGTTTGATCAAAACAATGTTGCAGTCGATTATCGCTTCTTGGAAGTAAATCCGGCATTTGAACAGCAATCGGGGCTGAAACAAGCAGTCGGAAAAACGATGCGTCAAATCGTTCCCAATCTTGAAGAATACTGGTTTGAGGTTTACGGCAAGGTTGTACTCACGGGCGAATCGGTTCGGCTTGAAAATCGAGCAGAAGAGCTAAATCGCTGGTTCGATGTGTACGCGTTTCGGATTGAGCAACCCGAAAACCGGAAAGTTGCAATTCTGTTTAAGGATGTTACTGATCGCAAGCAGATCGAAATCGATCGCGAACAGCTACTCGTACTCGAACAAGCGGCACGCGAAGAAGCCGATCGCGCCAACCGGATCAAAGATGAATTTTTAGCGGTGTTGTCTCATGAATTGCGATCGCCCCTCAACCCAATTCTAGGTTGGTCGAGAATTCTACAAGCTGGCACTCTTGATGCAGCCAAAACGAAACAAGCCTTAGCCACGATCGAACGCAATGCAAAATTACAATCCGAACTGATTGAAGATTTGTTGGATGTCTCTCGAATTCTACAAGGCAAATTGCGTCTTACGGTTAGCCCAGTCAATTTATCGACGATCGTTCAAGCCGCGATCGAAACGGTGCGCTTAGCCGCCGAAGCAAAATCGATTCAGATCGAAGCAACGTTTGATGCTGAAGTTGGGCAAGTTTTAGGCGATGCGACACGCTTACAGCAAGTGATCTGGAACCTCCTTTCTAATGCCGTGAAGTTTACGCCTGTGGGGGGTCGTGTGGAAGTGCGACTAGGGCAAGCCACTGATCACGGACTGATCATCGTCAGCGACAACGGAAAGGGCATTGAGCCAGACTTTCTACCTTACGTATTTGATTATTTCCGCCAAGAAGATGGAGCCACTACGCGCAAATTTGGCGGATTGGGGCTAGGACTCGCGATCGTTCGTCATCTCGTTGAACTGCATGGGGGAACGGTTCTCGTTGATAGCGAAGGTGAAGGATTGGGCGCGACGTTTACGGTAAAACTGCCGTTGATGCCTACCCAACCGTTGATTCATTTCGCTCGACGTGACTCTGAGGCGTTGCTCAATTTGGATAGCGTGCGAATTTTGGTGATTGATGACGAAGTTGACTCACGCGAATTTGTTGCGTTTGTTCTAGAGCAGTCAGGCGCGATCGTCACGACTGCCGCAACCGCAGGAGAAGGATTTTTGGCATTGGCGCAATCTCCGCCCGATGTGCTGGTGAGCGATATTGGAATGCCTGATATGGATGGTTATATGCTGATGCAACAAGTGAGAGCATTGCCACCGGATCAAGGTGGAGCAGTCAAAGCGATCGCGCTCACTGCCTACGCGGGAGATTTTAATCAGCAACAAGCTCTACAAGCCGGATTTCAGCGGCACTTAGCAAAGCCGATCGACCCGCAGGATCTGATCAAGACAATTTCGACATTGATTGCATAAATCTCGATTTGCCTAAATTCATGCAGCAGTCTATTTTGTGAAACTCGTCCCCGAAACCGCTACATTAAAAACATTGCATCGGAGAGAGCCGTTATGTTTAATTTGGGATGGGTAGAAATCGGAGTGATTTGTGCCGTTGCCATTCTGATTTTTGGTCCAAAAAAGATTCCCGAATTGGGTGGAACTTTTGGCAAAACGCTTCGCAATTTCAAAGAAGGCATGACCAAAACTGACGAACCTGACCAGATCGAAGCCGAAGACGATCGTCAATAATCTTCGCGACATAGTACGGTTGTCTGGATTTTTAGACGGTTATCCTCCCTCGTTGCGAGCCAAGTTCCCCCGCTAGAGTGGGGTGAAGAACTATAGGAAAGTTTACAACTAAGTATAGTTCGTAGCTCTCTGTTGCTGGCAAACCTCACTGGAGTCAGCGCAGACCTCGCATAGTGGAGAAAGCCCGATGTTTGAATACTTCACCGATCAGGCGATCGAGACCATCATGTTTGCCCAGGAAGAAGCCCGACGGCTTCGCCAAAACTCCGTGGGTACAGAAGCAATTTTGCTGGGCTTACTCAGACAGGATGACACGATCGCAGCATCGGTTTTAAATCACCTGGGAGCCGCTTTAGAAGCTGGACGCTCAGAAGTTGAAAAAATAGTCGGTCGCGGATCTGGCTCGTCGTTTGGAGAACTTCCCTTTACGCCCAAAACGCGCCAGGTGCTAGAGCGCGCGCTGCAACAAGCCCAGATGATGGGAATGCGCTATGTGCGATCGGAGCATATTCTTTTAGCCTTGGTCGATGATAATCAAGGTGTGGCAATCAAGGTTCTGAGCGAGTTGGGTTTGAATCCCGATGATATTCGCGCCCAAGTGCATCTTGCTC
The DNA here is from genome assembly GCA_040289665.1 of Leptolyngbya sp. ERB_1_1. Classification (GTDB taxonomy): domain Bacteria; phylum Cyanobacteriota; class Cyanobacteriia; order Leptolyngbyales; family Leptolyngbyaceae; genus Leptolyngbya. The sequence goes on from PSLO01000003.1 coordinate 28,329, forward strand.
AAGAAGAACCTGTTGCCGCAGGTAAGCCCGCCGCTCCGCGCAAAGCTGTCTCTTCAAAAACGCCCGCGCTCAATGAGTTTGGAACTGATCTGACGCAACGAGCCGCCGAAGGAAAGCTCGATCCGATGATCGGACGGCAGAAAGAACTCGATCGCGTGATTCAAATTCTTGGTCGTCGCTCAAAAAATAATCCCGTTTTAGTGGGCGAACCTGGAGTCGGTAAAACCGCGATCGCTGAAGGTTTAGCTCAACGCATTCAAGATCAAGCCGTTCCCGATTTGCTACAAGATAAGCAAGTGTTTCAGCTTGATATGGGTACGCTATTGGCAGGAACGCGCTTCCGAGGTGAGTTTGAAGAACGCATGAAACAAATCCTTGATGAAGTGCAGCAGTCTGGCAATATCATCTTGGTGATCGACGAAATTCATACGCTGGTGGGCGCAGGCTCCACAGGCGGTGGAATGGATGCGGCGAACTTGATGAAGCCCGCTCTGGCTCGTGGTGCGCTTCAGTGTATCGGTGCGACCACACTCGATGAGTACCGTAAACACATCGAGCAAGACGCTGCCTTAGAGCGACGATTCCAACCTGTGATGGTGGGTGAACCAACTGTCGAAGAAACGATCGACATTCTACGCGGATTGCGCGATCGCTACGAACAGCACCATCAATTGCTGATCGATGATTCTGCGGTCGAAGCAGCAGCGAAATTATCCGATCGTTATATTACGGATCGATTCTTGCCGGATAAAGCGATCGACTTAATCGACGAAGCAGGTTCGTTAGTGCGGTTGCGGAATACCAATCCTGCATTGAAAGCCTTGAAAAAAGAACTGCGGCAAGTTCAGAAAGAAAAGCAAGCCACAGTCAGCGCTCAAGACTTTGATAAAGCGGGACAATTGCGCGATCAAGAACTCGAACTCGAACGGCAATTAGCAGCAGATATTCCAGACGGGATTCTGCCAACCGTGTCCGAAGAAGATATCGCGCAGGTGGTTTCTTCTTGGATGGGTATCCCGGTGAGCAAGCTGACTGAATCTGAATCAGCGATGTTGTTGCACTTAGATGAAGTGTTGCATCAGCGGGTGGTTGGACAAGATGAAGCGGTGACAGCGGTTGCTCGATCGATTAAGCGATCGCGCGTTGGCTTGCAAGATCCGAATCGTCCGATCGCATCGTTTATCTTCTCAGGTCCGACTGGAGTCGGTAAGACAGAACTTGCAAAAGCGTTAGCTGCTGCGGTGTTTGGCTCTGAATCTTCAATGATTCGGCTGGATATGTCCGAGTACATGGAGTCGCATACGGTTTCTAAACTGATTGGATCGCCTCCTGGCTATATCGGTTATGACGAAGGGGGTCAACTCACCGAAGCCGTTCGACGCAATCCGTACACGGTGATTCTGTTCGACGAAGTTGAGAAAGCTCACCCGGATGTATTCAATCTGTTGCTGCAACTCTTAGAAGATGGTCGTCTGACGGATGCCAAAGGTCGAACGGTTAACTTCAAGAATACGTTGCTGATCATGACCTCGAACTTAGGCTCGAAAGTGATCGAAAAAGGCGGTACAGGTTTGGGATTTGCGACTGAGGATGGCTCTTCTGAGTCGATTCAATACAATCGCATCCGCAATCTAGTCAACGATGAGTTGAAACAGTACTTCCGTCCAGAGTTTCTTAACCGCGTAGACGAAATTATTGTCTTCCGTCAATTGACTCGTAGCGAAGTGGTTCAGATTGCCGACTTGATGATTCAAGATGCCGCAGCCCGAATCGCAGAGCAAGGAATTATGCTCGAAGTCACCGATTGCTTCAAAGATCGAGTGGTGGTAGACGGTTACAACCCCAGCTACGGAGCGCGTCCTTTACGTCGTGCGATCGCTCGATTGCTCGAAGATAGTTTAGCCGAAGCGTTCCTAGCGGGTCACATTCAAGCCGGAGATACTGCGATCGCGGATGTGGATGAAGATCAGCAAGTCGTGATCCGTCCGGTGAAATCGCCTGTCACGATTGCTGCATAATCCACACTTTTCTTCTGATCAAGCCTTTGTGTTTTCACAAAGGCTTTTTCTTTTTATAAAGCTACAATCCTGCAAACCATTCGTAACCCTGATCTTCCCAATAACCGCGCGATCGACCCAATTGATTAACCAAGGTAATTCGCGTTACCCATTTACTTTGCTTGTATCCCAACTTGATCGGAGAAGCTAACCGCAACGGCGCACCGTTCTCGATCGGCAGCGGTTCTCCATTTTTCTGATATGCTATCAGGGTTTGAGGATGAAGACACGATCGCAAATCCCAACTTTCGGAATAGCGATCGGCAGATTGAAAATAAACGTATTTCACCGCTGGTTTTGGTTGTGCTAGTTGAATCAGATCTCGGAGCCGCACACCACCCCATTGCACGATCGCCGCCCATCCTTCCACACAGACTTGGCGAATGATCATCGAGGTCAGCGGCAATTTATAAATCTCGTTCAAACTCAGAGATAAAGGTTGATTAACTTCGCCATCAATGATTAATCGGAACTTTGTTGGATCAATGACGGGTGTAAATCCAAACGTATTGACGATTAATTTATCGGGTTCGATTTGGCTTGCTGCAAATTCGGGAACAGGCGTTTGGGGCTTAAATAACAGTTCCTCAACTTTCTGATTCAGCGGTTCTGTCGCTGCACCGACAACATCGGCAAAAATGGGAACGCCACAACCTCCGAGCATTAGCCCTGAACCTGAAACCCCAGCGATTTTAAGAAAATCACGTCGCGAAAAATTCTGCATCATCTCTACCAGAACATTGAATCAATCAACCGAGAACCACCGACTTTAAGCCCAAGAAAAGAATGCACGATCGCGAATCCGATCACCGTTGGAACGCTAGAAAAATGTACAACTCTCAACGCCTGCCAATCTCCAAACATCTCGACAATCCAGGGGAACTGAGCAGGTTTATACATTCCAATGCCGCTGAGAATGGCGAGGAGGAGAATTGGAACGATCGCGGTATAAGCAACCCGATGCCAAGCGTAGTATTTTCGCTTCGGATTTTTTCCGGTTTGAAGTGCTTTAATGTCATTTGCACCTACAAATCGATGCTTCCAGCGGCGTGTTACCACCACATAAATTCCATACCAAAGTAAGTTCAGCGAAAACAATCCCATTCCAGCGAAGTGCCAATCTCGTCCGCCTGCCAACCATCCCCCCAAGGTAAAAATCGGCGGAATCGGAATTCCTGCTCTACCACCAAACACTGGATTTGCATTGTAAATTTGCAATCCGCTCGTCAGCATAATGAACACACTGACGACATTAATCCAGTGAAACGTTTTAGCAAGAATTGCCTGTTTCGGTAAAACCTTAAGTTCCATCAGCGCTTCACAAATCACATATTGCTAATGTGACACAAAAGAACCCGGAGTCGATCGAGAAATCAACTCCGGGAGACTCATCCTTAAAGAGAAAACCGCTAACGTGCTAACGCTTCCCGTTGCTGTGTCCGTTGCTGTGTCCAGTTGTCACTAGCACTCGTTCCGCCAATTTGTCGGGGACTTCTTGCAGATGATCGAACTCGCACTGGAAGAAACCGACTCCCATTGTTTGCGATCGTAGTTCCACAATCAAATCGTGCATCTCAGCTTGCGGCAACAAAACAATCACATCATCCCAGCCAGCCCAGCCCTCTTTGGCATCATACCCTAGCACTTGACCGCGCCGCCCGCTCGATAAGCGCAGCACTTTCGAGGTGAAATCCGAGGGGACTGAAACAGTGGCTCGTACGATCGGCTCTAATAGCACAGGCTCACATTTCGCCATGCCTTCCTGCATCGCAATTCGAGCCGCTTGTTTAAACGCTTGCTCCGAACTATCGACGCTGTGATAAGAACCATTCGTTAATGTCACTGCAACATCAACTACAGGAAATCCGAGCGGACCTGTCGAGAGATACTCCCGCACACCCATCTCAACTCCTGGAATATATTGTTTAGGCACCACACCGCCGACAATCTTTTCACCAAACTGGAACCCATTGCCACGCGCCAGCGGTTGAATATCGAGATAGACATCTCCAAATTGTCCATGTCCGCCTGTTTGGTGTTTGTAGCGTCCGTGTGAGTTGGTGGATTTGCGAACCGTTTCTTTGTAGGGAACTTGTGGGAGATGCGTCGTCATCGGCAAATTATATTTTCGACGCAATCGATCGAGCGCAACTTGCAAATGGATTTCACCTTGTCCCCACAAGATAATTTCATGCGTATCGCCATGTTGCTCCCAACAGATACCGCAGTCTTCTTCGAGCAGTTTCGCAAGTGTTCCAGTCAGTTTCACTTCATCATTGCGTTTTTCTGCCTGAATTGCCATTGCATAAACAGGTTTGATCTGTTCTGGTTTCGGAAGCGCTGCTACATTGTTGTCAGTCGAAAGTGTATCTCCGGTTTTAATTCCTTCCATTCGAGCGAGGGCAACAATTTCACCTGCTTGAGCAGCATTTATGCTTTGTTGTTGCTGTCCCATCAAGCGATACATTCCACCGATCCGAACTCCATTTAGGGTCATGCCATCAGTGATTGTCCCTTGCCAAACGCGAACCAGAGAGAGCTTTCCGCCTTGCTGCGTATTGTAAGTTTTCAGAACTTGAGCAATTTCGGTATTGCCGGGTTTGATGCCGCGATGTTCTGCGATCGTATTTGGCTCTGGTGTTTCCCGCAGCAATGCGGCTAACAAAGGACGAACGCCAAAATCTCGATCGGCACAGCCAAAGAACACAGGCACAATCAAATCTGCGCCCAGTTCCATTTTCAGATCTCGCAAAATTTCATCTTCAGGCGGCTCAATCTCTTCTAACAATTCTTCTAAAAGATGATCGTCCCAATTCGCCAAGGTTTCGAGCATTTCCATCCGCGCGAGCTGTTCTTGATCTTTTAGCTCTGCGGGGAACGGAACCGGATCAGCAGGCGCACCAGGATGATAGTGATAAGCCTGTTCTGTCACGAGATCAATGTATCCCGTTAAGGATTCTCCACGTCCGATCGGGTATTGATGCGGAATCAGCGGACGGCTCGACACGGTTTTCAGCGCGTGTAGGACTTCCATAAAGTCCACATCGGCACGATCCATCTTATTGAAGAACACCAGATGCGGAATTTCCCAATCGTCTAGGAATTTGAACAACGGCGACAGGGTGAGAACACGATCGACCAAGGGTTCAGTTACCACGACGACAGCATCGACACCGATCAGCGCATTCACCGTTTCTTGAGCAAACTCAATAGAACCGGGACAGTCGAGAAAAGTAAACCGCACATCTTCATACATCGTATGAGCAGTGTTGATTTCAACCGTCATTTGGCGATCGCGGGCTTCTTGGCTGCTGTCTCCGACCGTGTTTTTGTCTTGCACTGTGCCTTTGCGCGAAACCGCATTTGTGACCCAAAGCAAGCTTTCGAGTAGAGTCGTTTTGCCACTGAGGTAAGGACCCACGATCGCCACACTTCGGATGCCAATCGAGTTACTTTGCATACCATCCTCCTAGAAGTAAATGAATGCGCGATCGCACTCGTCGATCGCATGAATAGAAACAACAATCTTTCCCCGATTCAAGAGGTAGAAAAGAGACTCAATTCTTTGCAATGAAGAGTGCAAAGACCGAGCATCATCTACTCATAAATCGAAGCAATTGATCAGATAATTCGTTCTTGGTGAAAGACGAAGGTTATTCAACCTGAGAATCGATAATGCTGAATTATCAAACTGTTTTGATCAACACAATCAAAACCTCAGATTGTCTTAACAAAAAGGGGCGCGATTGAACGCACCCCTTTTTGATTACCTTATGAGCGATTCCACAGTTTCACTCGTTGTATGTTTGCCATTCCCATTTTGCTGAGCGTGGTGTCCATTTTGGTGAGTGTGTCCGTTGCCATTTCGCGGCTGAATCACCCCGAATCCGCCGTGATTACGCTCGTAAGCGACGTTAATTTCTCCCGTTTCGACGTTGCGGAACATATAGAAATCGTGTCCCACCAGTTCAAGCTGCTCGATCGCTTGCTCCACCGTCATCGGCGGCATTGAGAAATACTTGGTGCGAACCACTTGCGCGGGAAGTTCTGGTTCTCGATCGAGATTCAGATTTTCAATGATGGGTTGATCGCCCATGTTTGCAGTGGTTTTATCGTGACGATGATTCGATCGCTTTTCCTTGTATTTTCGCAATCGGCGCGTGATCTTGTCTGCAACTAAATCAATACTTGCGTACAAATTTTCGCTTCCTTCCTCGGCTCGAACCACGGTTCCATTGGCATAAATCGTAACCTCAGCAATTTGTTTCACGATGCGGGGGTTACGGCTAACAGAGAGATGAACATCGACTTCGGTTGTTAGGGTTTGATAATGGCTTACCGCTTTTTCGATTTTCTGATGAACGTACTCACGAATGGCATCCGTAATTTCGATATTCTTTCCCTGGATCACAAGCTTCATATAAGCTATCTCCTCCCCTGAAATGGTGGGTGATTGACTTCACAGTAGCATTTTGTATCCTGGCAAACCACCCCGTTAAAAATATTTTGCATCTGTTGATAATTCTTGATTTACAAAAGTCGGTAATTTCGTCTTGATTTCGCTTGATCTTTTTGCAAAAGTAATTCAAAGTAGAGTGTTTGGGGATCATTATTTCATGCGATCGTGTCTTCTCTACGATCAAGGTTTAATGCCTTACAGAACCGCTTGGGAGTGGCAGCGATCTCTGGTTGAGGCGCGGAAACAAAATTCTGATCTCGATGATGTTTTAATTCTGCTAGAACATCCACCTGTTTACACATTGGGTCAGGGTTCTGATTCCGGCTTTCTCAAATTCGATCCAACTCAATCCGAATATGAACTGCACCGGATCGAACGCGGTGGAGAAGTCACGTATCACTGTCCTGGTCAAATCGTCGGCTATCCGATTCTGAACTTGAATGACTATCAGAAAGATTTGCATTGGTATCTCAGACAGTTGGAAGAAGTGATCATTCGCGTGTTATCGGTGTATGGATTGGTGGGAACGCGAATTCCTGGACTAACTGGAGTGTGGGTAAAAGATCGAAAGTTAGCTGCGATCGGCATTAAGGTCAGTCGCTGGATCACGATGCACGGGTTTGCATTGAATGTTTGTCCCGATTTAAGTGGGTTCGATCGCATTGTCCCTTGTGGCATTGCAGATAAGCCAGTAGGAAGCTTAGAGCAATTCATCCCCAGCATTACAATTGATCAAGTGAAGCGGGAGATTGCGATCGCGTTTGCAGATGTGTTTGAAGTATCGCTAACTATGGAGCCATCCTATCGATGAATCAACCTTCCTACAGTCGTTCTGCTCGTCGTGGTAGACACAAGATCTTTATCGGAATGTCTCCGGGTGTTGGGAAAACATACCAGATGCTAGAAGAAGGGCATCGCCTGAAAAAAGAAGGCGTTGATGTTGTCATCGGACTGCTTGAAACCCACAATCGACAAGAAACGCAGCAAAAAGCGATCGGCTTAGAACTCATTCCGCGCAAATCGATCAGCTATGCCGGAGTGACGCTCACCGAAATGGATACCGAGGCTGTGATTGCTCGTCAACCTCAACTTGCCTTAGTCGATGAACTTGCCCATACGAATGTTCCAGGTTCTGAGCGTGAAAAGCGCTATCAAGATGTAGAACTAATCTTAGCGGCTGGAATTGATGTATTTTCAACAGTGAACATTCAGCATTTAGAAAGCTTGAATGATCTCGTTGCTCGTATCACTGGCGTTGTAGTTCGAGAACGAATTCCCGATCGACTATTAGAGCAAGCAGATGAAGTGGTCGTCGTCGATGTAACTCCTGAGACACTAGAAGAACGCCTACGAGAAGGCAAGATTTACGCACCTGAAAAGATTGATCAATCTCTACAACACTTCTTTCAGCGCCGCAATTTGATTGCTCTAAGAGAGCTTGCTTTGCGAGAGATTGCTGACAACGTTGAGGAAAATGCTCATGAAGATCGCAGTTCCAATACTGCCGCACCTTACTGTAACATTCAAGAACGAGTATTAGTATGCGTCTCGACTTATCCAAATGCACTACAGTTGCTCCGCCGAGGAGCGCGAATCGCACACTATATGCATGCTCCGCTGTATTGTGTATTCGTTAACGATCCAGATCGGTTTCTTAGCAAAGCAGAAAGCCTACAGATTGAAACCTATGAACGGCTTTGCAAAGAGTTTGATGGACAGTTCATTCGAGTCTCAGATCCCAATATCGCAAGAGCAATCTCCGAAGTTGCGAAACAATATCACATTACTCAAATTGTGATCGGAGAAAGTCAGCGATCGCGCTGGAAAACCTTGCTGAAAGGATCACTCACACAGCGATTGCTAAAGTTACTAAAAAACATTGATGTTCACATCATCGCAACTGAAGAGAAGTCTTGATTTATGGAAACACGATCGACAAGTCCAACCACAATCCGAAAACTGAGGCAACGCTACACTCTCATTCGGCAAGCAATTCGCTTTACACGGTATCCAAATTTCGATACGGTTCCGAATAATTGCAAAATCAGGTTCTGGCTCACCGTCATTGGGCGATGTGATCGGAGATTGATTTTGTAACGTTGCTCGATCGCCAATTAAACGCGGCAGTTCTCTTAATAGTTTACGATTACAAGTTTCGTGCGCTCTTCCTTTCGCTGATCGTGAATCGCTTTAAAGGCGGTTGGCTCATAGCGATGCAATAATGCAGTGTTTCTTGAATTTAGCCGATTTGCCTCATCTCATACAATTAATTAATAAAGAGCTTTAGGTGCGGTTCATGCGTCCTATCTATCTCGATAATCATTCAACTACACGGGTAGACGATCGCGTTTTAGCCGCAATGTTGCCTTTTTTCACAGAGCATTATGGCAATCCCGCTAGTGTGACCCATGCTTATGGTTGGGAAGCAGAAGCCGCAGTCAAACAAGCACGCGAAATTATTGCAGAAAGCATTCATGCCACACCAGAAGAGATTATTTTTACCAGTGGAGCAACTGAAGCAAATAACTTAGCGATCAAAGGCGTTGCAGAAGCTTACTTCAACCAAGGAAGACACATCATCACGGTGCAAACAGAACACAATGCGGTTTTAGATCCTTGTCACTATTTAGAATCGCTTGGGTTTGAAGTGACTTACTTAAACGTCGATCGCTTCGGTCTGATCAGTCTAACTGAACTCGAAAAAGCCATGCGCGAAGATACAATCCTAGTCTCGGTTATGGCAGCGAACAATGAGATCGGTGTAGTTCAGCCGATCGACCAAATTGGTGAACTTTGCCACAATCGAAACATTCTCTTTCATACCGATGCCGCTCAAGCGATCGGGAAAATTCCGCTAACGATTCAAAACATCGATTTAATGTCGATTACAGGACACAAACTTTATGCACCAAAGGGCATCGGTGCATTGTACGTGCGCCGCAAAAATCCAAGAGTTCAACTTTCCGCACAACTACATGGGGGTGGGCATGAGCGAGGAATGCGATCGGGAACACTCTATACGCCTCAAATTGTTGGACTCGGTAAAGCAATTGAGATTGCTGATCCGGCATCTGAAGCAATCCGAATCGGACAATTACGCGATCGCTTATGGAAACAATTAAACCTAGATGGTATTCATCTAAATGGACATCCAACTCAGCGCTTACCGGGAAATTTGAATATCAGTATTGAGCAGGTGGATGGGCAAGCTTTACTGCTGGGATTGCAATCGACGATCGCTGTTTCATCTGGTTCCGCTTGTACCTCTGCAAAGATTGCGCCTTCGCACGTTTTGAGAGCGATCGGCGTTTCTGACGAATTAGCATTTGCTTCACTTCGGTTTGGAATTGGGCGATTTAACACCGAGGAAGACATCGATCAAGCAGCGCTTTGTGTTACAGAAACAATACAATCACTACGACAAATTAAGCCGTTTTCATAGAGGTTGAACGACCCGATTTAAGTAGTACAAAGAATGCGATCGTCATCTCACCCTCTCTATACAGATTATTGATAATCTGTAAACCGTCCGATCCAGGATATTGTTTTCTATCTCTTTCTAGAGGAGCAAATCAATTTCAATAAGGACACTTAAGTTAGGAGGTAATTAAAAAACTAAAATAGCTTGGACGTATAGAACTACTTTTCTCCTTCGATCGCTTTTGAGAAATCTAGCTTCTAGAAACAAAGTTTCTTTTTGTGTTCTCTCTGATCCCCATCCTTTTCTCTACAGTAGCAGATTAGTTTTTCCTGAATTTGAAAAAACATTTTCCGTTAATTTAGAGCGATCCCTGAATTATAAAAACAATATGAAACCTCGTTCTTCAACTCCAGGCTCTAGAGCTAGGGTGTAGCAGTAGTTTTCAGGTTTTTTACCAACCTATCCGACTAAAAACATGATGAACAATAGAGATTGAGAACTGCCGTTATAGTGAGATTTTTACTGCTGATCTTGGCTTGAAATGAGTTAAATTATTTCACTCAATGTTTCTTAATCTACTTCATTTCATCGCAAAAAATAAAACTTCACTAAGAAGTAATCCTGTTGTTTCACGGTCGTAATCGAAATAGTCCGAGACATGAAAAGTAACGATGCCTTCACCTCGATCTGTCGCCATTGTCGATTCTATTCCCCTGAAGGACGACGCGGCGGACAGTGTAGCCAACTTAACGTCGCCGTCCAAAGTACATGGAAATCCTGTTCGCTGGCAACTCCAATTTTTGAGCCGGAATGGGAGTTCTCAGAGCTTCCTGTTTGGCATCGTAAAACCGCATTCGCGCGAATGCGGAGCGCGCTGCAAGCATCGATAAGTGCTGAAGGCAAACCGTTCACCTACGTGGTTGACTCTGTCGTTGAGACGCTTGAGTCAGAACCTGAGGTATCAATAACACCGCTCTAAGCTGTCACCTCCAACACTTAACAATCGCGCTTTAACCCAGGGCGTGATTTCTCACAGAAAAAAGGGTTGAGATCAAAATAACCTCAACCTTTTCGCTCATATCGATTTAACTTATTAAGTTTAAGGATTTTGAGCGGGAGCCGCATTGGTCACTTGCTTCGTTGGCGCCGAATCGCCCAGAACTACCAAGCGCTGATTTGGATCAGCCCGATTCGTCTGTTCTCGGACGATCGCACTTGCTTGCTGAGGATCAAAATAGCGATTAAATTCAGTTTTCAGCCGCGACACTCGTGCATTTGTTGTCTGAACTTCAGCTTGAATTTCTTTTAGTTTTGCTTGTTGATTGACACTATAGGGAATAAGCTGCGCCAAAGCCGCGATCGCAGCACTAGAAATTACAATATTCACTCCAATTTTAGCGACAGCCTCGACTGCCAACATACGACCGTGCTGCGGACGCGCGCGGCGCGATGGTTTTGGAACGCGAGAACGGCGAGGTCTTGGAGACTCAGGAGGTTGTGGTAGGGGAAGTGCATTCATGGGTTCATACAACGTGACAGCAAAAAAAGCGACTCAAGCACGAAAATGTTCACTCAAAGCATTCGCCTTGTGACGTGACGACGTGCGATTTGCAGATGTTGGAGCCTGACTAATCTTCTTCACTTCTTGCAAGCGAAGAATCTCGGACTTTAATAAATCAAGACGCTGATTTATTTTCAGTAGAGCTTACCCAAGATTGCAAATTTGGAACCCAAAATCAAGAAGTACGAGTGAACTAAGCGCGGTAACAACAAAAAAGAAGAAGTTAAAACTAAGAAATATGGTCTTAAATTCAACTTTTCCTGTGCTTTTCAGTAGCTTTCCAAGCCCACCCATTTGGGAAGAACCCATTCAGGCAGGAAACTTGCCTAGATAGTTTACTTGCTGAATCGAGAAATGATCACTGAATTTACAGTTTTCTTTTAACGATTTAGCAGTTTGCCTCTAAGGAGTGTCTCCTGCCCGATCGGAACTGATATGTCAGAACCTACTTATAAAGCTCAGTTGCTAACCGAAACGCGAGCACTCCGGGAATGAGAGCCACGACCAGCGCAATCAGAACTTGAGTATCGGATAAAGACATTGTGTGAAAACTCCTTATCTCACGGTTATAGTTCCTCAATGTGAACGAAAACGCACATTTGGGGAAGTAGTTGTAACAAGATGCAACAGAAGAAGCCCTGAAGTTTGCTTTTTTCGGGGTTTCTACTTAAGGAAAGCTCAGTTCATCTCAAAACTTGCACTTTGTCATAAATTTCAGCAATTGCTAGGGTGACATCAATCGATCGCAGTTTAACTTCCATGTCTTGATCATCGAATTGATCGATCTCCCAGTGTTTCGGTGCAGTTTTGAAGAAATGGTCGATCGCGATCTGATTCTGGTCAATTAAGAGATATTCCTGAAACGTTGGAATGGATTGATAAAGATTAAACTTATTTCCACGGTCGAACTCTTCTGTCGATTCCGATAAAACTTCAACAATCACTTGCGGATTCGTGACCGTCGTTTTGCGGTTCAGATAATATTCAGGCTCTCCAGAAATCACCATGACATCTGGATAGCGAAACTTCCGAGATTTTGGAATCCAAACTTTAATATCGCTCATGAAAACGCGGTATGCTTGTCGCCTTAACGCTAGTGTTAGGGCAAGGGTACAGTTAATGCAAAGTTGGTTGTGGTTTGTCGTACCACCCATCATAGGCGTAATTACTCCATCGTCATATTCACTTCTAACCTCAGCATCAATCTCTAAATCAAGATATTCTTCTGGGGTGTAAAGACGTTGCTCTTGTGCGGTAACTCCGCTGCACGCAGTGTTCGCTTCAGTCATCGGAAACCCTCCAATTTATTTGTCAATTTTAAAGAGAATGCCTGCCAAACAGATTGAATCGCTTCAAACCATCTAGCAGGCATCAAATTTTTATTCAAATCAGTGGTTTAGAACAAGCCGAGCGTCAAACCTTGGCTCACAGGGAAGATCGCGCCGATTCCAAGCCACATTGTCACCAAGGTTCCAAACAGGAACACTGCCATCGCCACCGGACGACGGAAGGGGTTTTGGAACTTGTTAACGTTCTCGATGAATGGAACGATGATCAAGCCCAGCGGCACAGAACCCATCAACACCACACCTAAGAGCTTGTTGGGCACGAGGCGCAGAATGTTGAACACAGGGTACAGATACCACTCAGGCAGAATTTCTAATGGCGTTGCGAATGGGTTTGCAGGCTCACCGTTCATTGCAGGATCAAGCACTGCCAAACCAACACAAAGCGCGATCGTGCCTAAAATCACGACCGGGAAGATATATAACAAATCGTTGGGCCAAGCAGGTTCACCATAATAGTTGTGACCCATGCCTTTTGCCAACTTCGCACGCAATTGAGGATCGCTGAGATCCGGCTTCTTAACAGTTGCCATTTAACGAAGGCTCTCCTTAAACTCTAGAGATCAGCAGAACGACTTTGGATTCGAGAGTTTGGATTATCTGATGTGCAATCCAGACTCTCGAATGTGAAATTTCTTACAATGGACCTGAGATTCCTTGCTTTCGAATCATCAGGAAGTGCGCCAACATAAAGACGGCGATCAACCAGGGTAAGACAAAGGTATGTGCGCTGTAGTAGCGAGTCAAGGTCGATTGCCCGACGCTTGCACCACCCCGCAGCAAGTCTGCAATCAGCGTTCCGACAACCGGGATTGCTTCAGGCACACCGGATACGATTTTCACCGCCCAGTAGCCGACTTGATCCCAAGGCAGCGAGTAGCCAGTCACACCGAAAGAAACGGTGATCACAGCCAGAATTACGCCTGTCACCCAGGTCAATTCGCGCGGCTTTTTGAAGCCACCCGTGAGGTAAACGCGGAACACGTGCAGAATCATCATCAACACCATCATGCTGGCAGACCAGCGGTGGATGGAGCGAATTAGCCAGCCAAAGTTAACTTCGTTCATGATGTACTGAACAGAAGAGAATGCTTCGGCAACGGTTGGCTTGTAGTAGAAAGTCATTGCAAATCCAGTCGCAAACTGGATGAGGAAGCAAGTCAGCGTGATGCCGCCCAAGCAATAGAAGATGTTGACGTGGGGAGGCACGTACTTGCTGGTTACGTCTTCGGCAAGCGCTCCAATTTCGAGGCGCTCATCGAACCAGTCATACACATTTGCCATAAAGCAAGCGTTCCTAAAAATGATTGCTGTTCATAAAAAATGTAACATATGTGAAGCCTAGATTTCATCGCGGAAAGAGGCAATTTGCTAGGGTTTTGCCCGTTCTGCATTAGATTTTCTGCCCGATCGACAAGCTTAAGTCTTTATGAAGAATGATTTACTCTCATAAAACTTTTCCTGTATTCAAAGTTCTCTGGCAAAGTGGTCATACTGGGGTTTTGCTGTGTCAAATTGCCTGATTTGGCGTTACTATCGATCGCTATGGGAAAACGATTCATTTGGCTTCGCTCACTGACGGCTATCGCATTATCGATCTCCGCTGCGCTGTTGTTGATGGCGGCACCCGCGAGAGCGCTGACCGAGGAGCAGAAGTTAATTAACGAAGTGTGGCGAATTATCGATCGAGCTTATGTCGATGCGACGTTCAACCACAAGAATTGGTGGGGATTGCGGGAAAAGTATTTAAAACAGTCGCTGCCAAACCGTGAAGCAACCTACAGCGCGATTTCGCAAATGCTGGCGATGTTGGATGATCCATTTACCAGGCTGTTGAAGCCGGATCAGTATCGCAGTTTGCAAACCAGCACGTCAGGAGAATTGACGGGTGTAGGATTGCAGATTGCGCTGGATGTTGCGACGAAGCGGTTAAAAGTGCTTTCTCCGATCGTTGGGTCGCCCGCTGCGAAGTCGGGCATTCTTGCAGGCGATACCATTCTCAGGATCGATGAAGTGACGACCGAAGGACTCAGCCTCGATGAAGCGGCAGAAAGAATGCGCGGCGTGATTGGCAGTCATGTGATGCTCACGATTGCACGCGAGGATGGCGTTGAGCGCGAGTTTGATTTGGTGCGCGATCGAATTGAAGTGAATCCTGTAGTTGCGGAATTGCGTCCGCAAGCCGATGGCGCGAAAGTTGGCTATTTGCGATTGAGCCAGTTTAATGCCAATGCGACGATGGAAGTGGCACACGCGATCGCGAAACTAGAGCGTGATGGAGCCGATCGATATATTCTCGATTTGCGAAACAATCCCGGCGGTTTGCTAAATGCCGGAATCGAGATTGCGCGGTTATGGCTAGATGAAGGCGCGATCGTTTACACGGTGAATCGTCAGGGAACGATCGGAAGTTTTGAGGCGACGGGTAAGGCATTGACACAAGATCCGCTCGTGGTTCTGGTGAATCAAGGAACCGCAAGCGCCAGTGAGATCTTAGCGGGAGCGCTGCACGATAACGGGCGTGCAACGATCTTAGGTGAAAAGACGTTTGGCAAGGGTTTGATTCAATCGCTGTTTGATTTATCGGATGGGGCGGGGTTAGCGGTGACGGTGGCGAAATATGAAACGCCGAATCATACCGATATTAATCGCTTAGGAATTCAGCCCGATCGCACGGTAGCGTTGGATCAATCGATGACGCTGGAGCAAATTGGTACGCCTTTGGACAAGCAGTATCAAGCGGCGATCGAGACGTTATCTGCTGATTCGCTGGTGGCAGGAGCAAAGTGAGTGAGCGGGTTTATCACGATCCGTTGCATGGCGCGATCGCGTTAGATTCTGGCGATCCAACCGAGGCGCTTCTGATTCAACTGATTGATACTCCTGCATTTCAGCGATTGCGGCGGATTCGGCAGCTAGGACCTGCAAGCTTGACGTTTCACGGGGCGGAAGGTTCGAGATTTACTCATTCGCTTGGTGTGATGGCAGTGGCAAGACGGGCATTCGATCGCATTGCCCGCCACTATCCGCAACTTCTGCCGCATCGAACGATTTTACTGTGTGCAGCGTTGCTTCACGATATTGGACATGGTGCATTTAGTCACACTGCTGAGGAAATTTTTGGTAGTGATCATGAACGATGGACGCGGCGAATTTTGCGGGAATCAGAGCCGATTCGAGAAGTTCTTGATCGCTTTTCGCCCGATTTAGTTGAGCAGATTGAAGCGGTTCTTCTGAAGAAGTATTCGTTGCCGTTAATCTGGCAGCTAGTTTCGAGTCAGTTGGATTGCGATCGACTTGATTATCTAATGCGAGATAGCTACTTTACTGGGGCGTCTTACGGACGAATTGATCTCGATCGAATTCTGATGGCGTTGCGATACGATCCGGTAACACAACAGTTAGTGGTTATCCGAAAAGGAATGGCAGCGATCGAGCATTACTTGATTGTGCGTTATTTTATGTATTCTCAAGTGTATAACCATCGTAAAAATGTTGCTGCAACTTGGGTGTTATTAAAAGCGTTTCAGCAAGCAAGGTATCAATTAAAGCTTGGGAATCTCGATGCTGATCAAAATGTAAGAGCGTGGCTTAATCAAGATTGTAATCAAATTGAATTAATGCAGTATTTGGCAACGGATGATGGGACGTTTGTTTATCATTTGCAGCAGTGGCAAAGTCATGATGATGTGATATTGGCAGATTTATCGAGGCGGTTTCTCGATCGAGATTTGCTCAAAGCGTTAGATATCTCACAGCTAGAAGAAAGCGATCGAGATTTATTGCTTGAAAAAACTCGATATTGGACAATGCAGGCAGGATTTGAGCAATCGATTTATTGTGGTTTGAGAATTGCGGTGAGTCGGGGATATACGTTGTACGATCGTGGAATTAACATTCAAACAACGACCGGATTGCGAGAAATCGGAGAGCTTTCTGCGTTGGTTCAAACTTTAACTCAACCGATTCAAAAAGTGTGGTTGATCTACTTGCGCGAGATTGATGAAAGAGTTAAGAGCTTTGTTGAGAAAGTAAGTTGAGATCTGTGATTAATGAACTCAGAACTTAAAATTGCCTCCGAGTCTACTGAAGTAGGCTTTCCACGATTCGCCCGAAATTGATTTCAAGGCGGGATATGGCAACGAACGAAGTCTTTTCAAACATCCTCTTATTGTAATTGCAAGATTTCAACGATCGTAATATTTCTCGCTATGGCTGTATATGCGAGAACGCCTAACATCCGCTAAAATTGCGGCATTCGTTTCCTTATTTTGATGGTTATCATGGCTCATCGTGCGCTACTCCTCGTTAATCGCCATGCTCGTAAAGGTCATGACCAGCTTGAAGCTGCGACTCATCATTTAGAAGCATTAGGATTTGAACTGTTAGAAGCTCCAATTGATCGTCCTGTACTCTTACCACGAACCATTCAGGAGTATCGCGATCGTGTGGATCTTGTCATTGTCGGCGGTGGTGATGGCACGCTCAATGCAGCGGTTGAAGGTTTGGTCGAAACACAACTCCCGCTTGGAATTTTGCCGCTCGGAACTGCAAACGACCTTGCTAGAACGCTCGGAATTCCGGCGACCTTGCCAGAAGCTTGTCAAGTCATTGCAAACGGAAAGAAGCAAGCGATCGATCTCGGTTGGGTGAATGGTAAATATTTCTTCAATGTTGCCAGTTTGGGGTTGAGTGTTCAGATTACGCGCGGCTTGACCAAAACAGCGAAACGGCGATGGGGCGTGCTGGCGTATGCGGCAACTGCGATTCAGGTTTTATCAAAATCGCGACGATTCAAAGCTGAAATTGTTTGTGATGGGCGATCGCAGACCGTAAAAACTGTTCAAATCGCAGTGGGCAATGGTCGCTATTACGGGGGTGGGATGGCAGTGGCGGAAGATGCCGCGATCGACGATGAACGTCTCGATCTCTACAGTCTCGAAATCGATCACTGGTGGCAAATGCTGTTAGCGTTGCCCGCTTTACGCCGTGGAACACAGGCGCAATCTCGTTGGCTTCAAGCTTGGAAAGGTAAAGAATTTTTTGTGTATGTGCCCAACAAGCCTCGATCGATTAACACCGATGGTGAGATCACAACCACAACTCCCGGACATTTTAAGGTCGTTCCGAAAGCACTGACGGTTCTTGTTCCTTAATTGGGTTTAAGCTTTGCAAATAGAGAGTGCCCACTGTGGTTAAAAACATCAAATAGGCGATCGCTTCGACCCAATACAGGCGATCAACATAACCAAACAAGGTATGCAAAAGCACGCCCGGAAATTGCTTTTGCGGTAACACGGCTGAAGTATCCCAAATCAAGCCACCGAGAAAACAAGAATTCGGTTCAGAAACACACAAATTTGCAAATTTAGGATTTAACTGAGAGAGTATCGCCAAGCTTTTATCAAAATGCGCTAATACTCCGATCACCAAACCCGAAACAATCAGCAACAGAAAAATTCCCATCACTTGAAAGAACTGCTTCAGATTGATTTTCACACCGAGCTTAAATAGCAGAACGCCAATAACGATCGCGCCCAACAATCCGCCGATCGCTCCAATCACAGGCGATCCTCCCTGCTGAAACTGCGCTGCGATAAACACAACTGTCTCAAATCCTTCCCGCAGCACCGCAAAGAAAATCAATCCAAATACACCCCAAGCCGCATTTGTTTGAATTGCCTGATCGATTTCTCGTTCTACTTCGCCTTTGATGGATTTTGCCTGCTTCGTCATCCAAATCAGCATCCAACTTAGAAGCACGATCGCGATCAGTCCAAAGACCGCTTCGAGCATCGGTTTAAATACGGGTGCGTATATGTGAGTTGAGGCATCTAAACTGCCCAATGTCCAAATAAATACAATCCCAACAGCAACGCTAGCAACAATACCCGCAGCAATACCGCCGTAAACCCAAGGATTGAGACTCGATCGACCTGCTTTACTCAAATACGCCAGCACAATCCCGACTACTAGCGCAGCTTCTACCCCTTCTCGCAGCGTAATCACAAACGTCGAAAGCATAATCTATCGTTGAAGAACTACTGACAATTGTAGAAGAGCGATCGAGGGTTGATACGTGCTATTAACAGACTTCTTGCATTAGTACCTGGCGAATTCCATTCGATTGGCGTTTAGAATTGTGATAAAGGCTATTTTTCAAATGCAACAAGCAATTAAAAATCTCCGATTCCATGAAGAAACCGGAGATCTCTAGACATCAAATGACGAAACTTAAGCCTCAACCGCTGCTGCTGCCTCATCTACTGCTTTCGGCTCGTCCTGCTTCACGGTCAAATACCGAATCACTTCAGAACTCAACCGCATCGCCCGTTCCATCGGCGCAATTTGGCTCCCATCTGCCTTAAAATTCATCTGCACATAAATGCCTTCGCGCTGCCGATCGATTTCGTAAGCCAACCGACGCTTACCCCGATGCTGAGTCTCTAAAATCTCCGCACCGTTATCTCTCAAGATCGATTGATACTTCTCGATCGCACCATCTACTGCTTCTTCCCCGATGTCAGGACGCAAAATGTACATCGTTTCATACAACTGGCTCATGATTAAACTCCTTACGGACTAAATGGCTCTTTCGTCTTATGGAAGCGCTTGCCGAAATCGAGTCAATAGCACTTGATTTAGACAGAGAAACCCCAATAATGAAAGGGCAAGGAATTACAATTCTATACCATCCTGTGAATTCGTCGCGTTCGATCAACTCGGTCTATTAAAACTCATTTTGGTTCTTCCTATGGCACAGCGTTATGTTCGCGTTCAAACCCCTGATGGCAAAATCCACTACGGTCTACTCCAAATCGATCGAACCGTACAGGTGTTAGATGCTCCCCCCTGGCTAAAAGGACAACCTACTGACCAGTATTTAAACCAATATCAACTGCTTGCGCCTTGTGCCCCGTCAAAAATTATTGCAGTCGGCAAAAATTACGCAGACCACGCCGCAGAAATGGGAACTCCCGTCCCCCAAGAACCGCTTTTATTTCTCAAACCACCGACGACTGTTATTGCTCTAGATAGCGAAATTCTCTATCCGCCTCAATCTCAGCGCGTTGATTACGAAGGAGAATTGGCTTTAATCATTGGTGATCGCGTCAAAGACTGCCCCCCTCAAGAGGCACACAGCAAAATTTGGGGATACACGATCGCCAATGATGTCACCGCCCGCGATTTGCAAAAAAAAGATGGGCAGTGGACACGCGCGAAAGGATTCGACACGTTCTGCCCATTAGGACCTTGGATTGTGCGCGAGATCAGTCCCGATGCTCGCTTACAAACATTTTTAAATGACATCCCGGTTCAGTCGGCATCGATCGGAGAAATGGTCTTCTTGCCACACATTCTTGTGTCTCACATTAGCCAGATTATGACGCTGCTTCCGGGGGATGTCATTTTGACCGGAACACCGGAAGGCGTAGGAGCGATGCAAGCGGGCGATCGCATTCGGATCGAAATTGAAGGAATCGGTTTTCTCGAAAACGTAGTCAGGATGAGATCACCGATTCGTCAAGCTCAACTTCAGGATTAGCGCACCTGCATATAGACTGCATCCGAAATCGTCGGAATTTCTGCATATCGTCCTAGCGCGGTTTGGACGATCGAATAACCCACCGCTGCAATCGTGCCCAGGAAAACGGCATTGAATAATGTCTGAGTGAGCAGACCCATGCCAAACGCTGGATACAGAGCGTATTGCCAGATGATGCTAATCAAACTCAGAACAATCCCAAACAGAATCGCTTGCATGGTATTGAACCGAATAAAGTGAGAAATATTCTCGTTTCTCACCACGAGTAAGAACAATGCAAAAAACACAATCAGCGGGATAAATCCGGTGTAGATCGATAGCAGCGGCAATAGCGGCGTTGCGACTAAGTTTACAAGCGGGCTAAGAAAAGAGCCAGTGCGAACCAGGATTTGTCCGACAAATCCCACCACATCCAATAGCGGCAGAAGATAGACCAAAGAAGCAAAAATGCGATCGGATACCGTTGTAGTTCCGCGCCACGTCATAACTCCATTCTCCTAAATCGTAGTCGTGCAAATGAGATATGCCCAGAATAACGCACTTCGAGAGTGATGAATTCGCAAAGGGCGACTACTCAAGGTTGGCGACTTTAAACCCCATTTGACACTCAAACTGATCTGGAAGTTTGTCACCTAATTTACGAATCGCCTGACCACAGCGCAGTTGTCCTTGCCTCCAGCGCGGTTGACCGCGCTGGTCTGCCATTAAGCAGCCTTGACACACTTGCTGCACTGAAAGGAGTTGATCGCCCGCTAGAATTACTAACATCGCGCCTCCAAAATCCTAATTCACAACTAAATTCACATTCTGCACAGACATTCCGCTAAAACGTCTCTACACAATCGATACAGTTCATCCGCTGCGAGAATTTATATCTCAATTCTAGAGCAGCTTTTCTAAACAGGAAGATGACTCTGATACAACATGAACCCAATTCGCTGTCTTAATGTACTTCCAAAACCAGATGGATTCATCCGTTGCGCTTGGCTCGATCGCTTGAATAAAATCACCAAACGCTTTCACTAAGTCTGGATTGCGCCAGCCTTGGTTCATTTCTTCCGCAATCATTCTTAAAGCCTCGTCGGATGGAAAGGCTCTCTTATAAGGACGCTCACTCGTAAGCGCATCGTAAATATCAATGATTTGAAATACCTGTGCAAGAAAGGGAATCTCATCGCCCTGCAAACCATCCGGATATCCAGAACCGTCCCACCGCTCATGATGATGCCGAATAATCGGGACAACCCCTCGCATCGTCCGCAACGGTTGACAAATCTTTTCACCGATCAGGACGTGCTGTTTCATGATCTGAAACTCTTCTGAGGTGAGCCTGCCTTTTTTCAGCAACACCGAATCTGGAATTCCGACTTTACCAATATCATGCAAGTAGCCGCCCCACATTAAGTCACGCACCTGCGATCGCGTCAATCCCAAGTACTCTCCGAACGCTTTTCCTTGCATGACCAGCCGTCCACAGTGATCCCCCGTATTCGGATCGCGACTCTCGACGGTGCGGGCGATCGAAAACAGAACCTTCTCTGCATGGTCTAAGTCTTCATTCAGGCGCTTTTGACGAACGAGCGATTTGACCCGTGCTGAGAGTTCGAGTTGGTCAAATGGCTTGGTGAGAAAATCATCACCACCTGCTTCAATTCCACGCAATCGCGATCGTCGATCGTTTAGTGCCGTAATGAAAACAACCGGGGTGAGGCGCGTATGCTCGTCTGCCTTCAGGCGGCGGCAAACTTCGTAACCGTCCATTCCTGGCATCAGCACATCGAGCAAAATTAAGTCGGGATTGACCTCATGCAGGTGTGTGATTGCTGCAATTCCGCTCTCTGCTTCGATGACATCGTAGCCTTCGATCGATAGCAATGCCACAGCCGTCATTCGGCTTGAAGGATGATCGTCTACGATTAGGATTTTCGGTCGCTCCAAGTCCAGGTCATTCACAGAAAATGCCTACGTCACTGAACAGTTTCTTAAAGTCGAGCAAATGACTGGAGCGCTTTTCTGAAATCTCTTTTTTGAAAACTTTTATTGCGCTGTATTGCCCTTCTGTTCAGTATGGGCAAAGCGATTGTTAAAGCAATCAGGCGTTTCACGGAGACGAAGTTCTTCTCGATCGCTGCGAGTGTTCCGTAACCATAAAATTACTCGACGCTTTCGTTGACTGGGAAGCGATCGAGCAGTTGAATTGCCCGAATTGCATTGCTGCGAAGCGGTTGCGACAGGTGAGGCGTATGCGGAATTTGAGAAAGCAGATCTAAAGTACGCCGCAAAATCCTGACGACATCTCCTTCATCAAGGCTTGTATTACTACACAATTCTAGCCAGTCCGCACCTAGCGCCCACTGCTCAACCAGTCCGACTAATTCATCTTCGAGCCAGACGGGAAGTACAACTTGATAACGGCGCTGAAGTTGAAAGAGTTGACGGCGAATGCTGCGAAGTTCGCTCAAGGCTTCTAAAACCGGATCTGAAACATCGTAGCGCGTCCAAGTATCTGGACGTGAGACTTCGGTGACGAGGGCAGCACAGGCAGCCGCAAGATGGTGCGGATCAAGATGATCGAGATCACCCGACATCAGCGCTAAGCCGAGCCACAGTTCGTTGTCGCCTCGAATTGCTGCGGTCGCTTGTCCTAGAATCGTCGGAGTCAAGTCATCAAGACAACCAAATCGCCGCAGAATTTCGATCAGCGCCACAAATTCTTCCCAGTGGCGTTGGGTTTTCTCATCGAGCTTGGACTGTCGATCGCGAATTTCCGCTTCCAGAGATTCAATCCGTCGCTGGCGTTTCAATGTTTGTGGACGATCGCCCCATTGGTGAACTGGATGCGCTTCGATTTGGGCTTGAACGGCTTTGAGGCGCTGATGTTGGGCATAAACTTCGGGTGCTTCATCGGGCAACCCGGGCGGATCGGGGACGAGTTGGGCGATCGCGAGGCTTTCTTCTGTGCCTTTGCGAGCTTGTCCTGGTTTGAACACCAATTCCGGCGGCGGAGTCAGGTGATCGACATCTTTTAAACGGGGAATTTCGCCGCGTAACGCTGCCACATCTGCAACCGATGCCACATACCAACGATTGTTCTGCCCTAAGCAGATGAGATAGGGGAACTGACCAGAGCCAGGAACTTTGGTTACGAGAACGGCGGGAATCGTTGTTCCTCCGTCTCCTTTAAGAGAGAGGATCGTGCCTGCAACGGCGAAAGAAAGCGCGATCGCACGTTCCCCCGCTTGCATTTCATCTGCCTGACTTTGCAGCGTTTTCAGCAAGCGTTTTTCTTCTTTCAGGCGTTCTTGTAGCTTTTCGTATTGCGCTAATAGTTTCCAATCGACTTCAGACACGATCGATTGCAGTTGTCTGAGTTCGAGTTTGCAGCGTTCGAGTTCTTGCTGCTGCGGTCGGAGGTAAAGTGTTGAGAGATATTGTCCAAAACTGCGTTCGATTAAGGCTTTGACTTCATCGATCGAATGAGTTTGCAGCAAGTTCAACACCATGCCGTAGCTGGGTGTGAATTGACTCACCAGCGGATCGGCTCCGGATGTTGCCAAATACGCCGCTTCTTTCGCACCCTCAAAAGGCGTTTGTACCGTGACGACATAACCGCGATCGTCCATTCCGCGCCGTCCTGCCCGTCCAGACATTTGCAGAAACTCAGACGGATTTAACAGGCGATGTCCGGCATCGGTTCGCTTAGAAAGGCTCGAAATTACCGTTGTTCGCGCAGGCATATTGATTCCCGCTGCGAGCGTTTCGGTAGCAAAAACGACTTTGATCAAGCCTTCTTGAAACAGTTCTTCGACTAAGCCTTTCCAAGCGGGTAGAATTCCGGCGTGGTGGGCTGCAATGCCACGGTAAAGGGGTTCGACTTGTCCGGCTCGACCAGCTTCGGGATTACGATCGAGAAACGCATCGATTCGCTCTTTTAGTTGAGCCACTTCCGCTTCATTCACCAGCGTTAGATTCCCTAATTCAGTCACCGCTTTATCGCAACCGCGCCGACTGAAAATAAAGTAGATTGCAGGCAGCATATCTTTCGCTGCAAGTTGGCTGACGATAAAAGCGAGGCTAGGCGATTCTGGACGAGGTGCGCCTCGTTGATTTGCGCCTCTCGGACGGTATTGACTGCGTTTCGGCTTGAGACGGGGACTCAGCCGCTTTCCGGTTTCATCGAGTAGGGGAAACAAGCCGTTTGTATTGCAGAATGAAAACTGAAGCGGAACAGGGCGAAAGTCGGAATAAATTAGCTCAGTAGGTCCGTGAACTTGGGCGATCCAATCGGTGAGTTGGTCGCTGTTGGCAACGGTCGCAGATAGGGCAACGAGTTGGATTTCTGAAGGGCAGTAAATAATTGACTCTTCCCAAACCGTACCGCGTTGGCGATCGTTCATGTAGTGACATTCATCCAGCACCACCGCTTCGACTCCGACCAGTGAGGTTCCCACTTCTCCGATCGGCGTTCCGTAGAGCATATTGCGGAAAATTTCGGTCGTCATCACGAGAATCGGCGCATCGCGATTAATCGAAACATCTCCGGTGAGTAATCCGACGTTCTCGGCTCCGAACTGATCGCGAAAGTCCCGTAACTTCTGGTTGGAGAGCGCTTTGAGCGGTGTGGTGTAGAAAACGCGCCGATCTGCTGCCAGCGCTCGATGAATCGCAAATTCTCCGATTAGCGTTTTTCCTGACCCGGTTGGAGCACAAACGACGACGGATTTTCCCGCTTCCAGTGCAGCGATCGCACTCAGTTGAAATTCATCGAGTTCAAACGGATAAAGCTGAGCGAGATCGACTCTAGAAGAGGAAGTATTCACAACGAGGGCAAAAAACAGTAAGAATCGTTTAAATATTTCTTTATCCTAACGCGAGGATTGCGGTTCTCGACTCGAATCCCGTTTTTCGTAAGTTCTAAAAAACTTCAGGTGATCCATTCAGAAACAGAGTAAATTATTCTATGCTTTGGTCTGGGATGCGGAGCGGGAATATGGCGGTAGAAAGCTCGATCGATGCAATGTGGTCTGAAATTCTGGAAATCTTGAAGCTCAAGTTTAGTCCGCCAACGTTTGATACTTGGGTAAAAACGGCTGTGCCAGAAGAATTGACCGAGACTTGCTTGACGTTGCGAACGGCGAATCCATTTGCCAAAAATTGGATTCAAAAGCACTACATGAAAACGGTACAAGAAGCGGTTCATAACATTGTTGGGCGACCTGTTGAGGTGCAGTTTCGCTTTGTGCCGAGTTCAGAAGGCGATGATACCGATTTGTTTTACCCGTTTGAGGTCGAATCGCAGATGATGCCAGAATTGCCCGTTCAAACGGCTCGATCGAGCAGTTCGGCAGATCTCAACTCGAAGTATGTGTTCTCGCGCTTGGTTGTCGGACCGAATAATCGCATGGCACACGCGGCATCGCTGGCAGTCGCAGAATCTCCGGGTCGTGAGTTCAATCCTTTATTTTTGTGTGGCGGGGTTGGACTCGGTAAAACTCATCTGATGCAAGCGATCGGACATTACCGTCTCGAAATTTCGGCAGATGCCAAAGTCTTTTATGTTTCAACTGAGAAATTTACCAATGATCTAATTACGGCGATTCGCAAAGACGATTTGCAGAGTTTTCGCGATCGTTATCGAGCCGCTGATGTGTTATTAGTTGATGACATTCAATTCATTGAAGGCAAAGAATACACGCAAGAAGAATTCTTTCATACGTTCAATACGCTACACGAAGCTGGAAAACAAGTGGTGCTTGCTTCCGATCGTCCCCCGAATCAAATTCCTCGCTTACAAGAGCGCCTTTGTTCTCGATTCTCAATGGGATTGATTGCAGATATTCAGCCGCCGGATCTCGAAACTCGGATGGCGATTTTGCAGAAAAAAGCTGAATACGAGAATATGCGCCTTCCGCGTGAAGTAATTGAATACATTGCCTCTAGTTACACATCGAACATTCGAGAGCTAGAAGGCGCGTTAATTCGAGCCGTGGCGTATATTTCGATCTCCGGCTTACCGATGACGGTTGAAAATATTGCCCCGATGCTGAATCCGCCCGTTGAGAAGGTTGAGGCATCACCGGAAGTCGTGATTAATGCAGTTTCAGAAGCATTTGGAGTGTCGATCGACGATCTCAAAGGCAATTCCCGCCGTCGAGAAATCAGCGTCGCGCGGCAAGTAGGAATGTATCTGATGCGTCATCACACCGAACTGAGTCTGCCGAAAATTGGTGAAGTGTTTGGTGGAAAAGATCACACCACAGTCATGTATAGCTGTGAGAAAATCGGACAGCTAAAAGAGAAAGATTCCAGCATGGCGCAAACCTTGCGGCAACTTGGCGATCGTATTCATCTTGCGAGTCAAGGACGTAAATGATCGTATCGAAAATGTCAATCGTCCTGTTGCGGAACTGTCTATCACTCATGACAGATTAGAAAAAAGCCACTAGAGTGTAATGGCACAATTTTTCAGTCATTCATTTATTCAAGGAACGTGTCTGACATTCTGACTCAGCTTAGCTACGGGCAATTGCTGATGGTGAATAGCCGTAGACGAAATGGATTAATTATTTATAAGCAATTCCATGCTGAGTTTGCAGGTCCGGGAGCGGCGGTCGGGACTGTTTTCGATCGAGATTGCAGGGGCGTGTTGGCGGTCGGAGATCTGTCGCTGGTGTATCCGAAAGCGCATGAGGAACGGCAGAAGGCTTATTTAATTCGCCGTCAATGGGTTCGCCTGACGCAGCAGATTACCGATAATGCGATGCCGTTTCAGCGGGCGCAGATGATTTTGAATCAGTTTGAAAATTATTTTGGTGCAGGACTGGTGGCGCGGTTGCCGAGTGAGGCGTTTGCGCTGATGGTGGGAGTATTGCCGCAAACGGTTGAGATTGTGCGGTACTGTCCGGATCATCCAGCCGTGAAAGGGCGAGGATGATTTAGGTTAACGTGGGTTCGGGTTAATGTTGAGACGCTAGGCGAATGGAATTCGCTCAGGCACAGAGAACTAATTTCTTATCCCGAACTAACGTTGGATTGAAATCTCAAATCCGGGTCGAAATCGATCGCAATTCATCCGGGATCACATCTGTCTCCGAAAATTCCAGCATCGTTTCCGACAATCCCAAATAGCCCGATTCTGCAAACGACAACAACATCCGTTGTAGCGCGAACCACACTTCCGGTTCGTATTCCCAATCGCGCCCTCGATTTGCTCGACCCGCGATCGACTTTAACGCCCAAAAATAACTATTTCGCACCACCGAACCCCCTTTCTTAAACGGCGGTACGTCCTCATGATGCAGATATAAAATCTCGCTTTCGATTCTCGCTCTCATCTTTCCTCATCAACAGAAATTCCCCTATGATCAACGACCATAGGGGAATCAATTCTAGCGAATCAGATTAATAGCGTTGTGAGAATCCACCCCGACGCTCGCCGCCATTGCGACCACCGCCACCGCCGCCGCGCGACTCTTCACGAGGCTTCGCCTTGTTGACGCGCATATCGCGCCCCATCCATTCTGCGCCATCTAGGGCTTCGATCGCAGCATCCTCTTCGGCATCCGTTTCCATTTCTACAAATCCGAATCCACGCATCCGTCCAGTTTCACGATCAACCGGAAGCTGAACGCGCTTAACAGATCCGTATTCTGCGAAGATTTCGGTCAAATCTTCCCGTGTAACCTCGTAAGACAGGTTACCTACATAAATCGACATTGAAAAAGATCTCCAGAACCAGAAATGATCGAGGCAATCGTATCGGAGTGCGCCTGCTTTAGCTCAAACAAACTTGCTAGTTTCGATGAAAACAAACGAGTCACTGTCAGAAAAAACAAACGAATCAGCCGAGTGAATCCCTCTCATTTTTCACTGTAACACGAATCTCTATTGCGGACAGGTTCTAGCAAATTGAGATATATCGCAATGTTTGAGGAATCGAATTTGATGCGATCGCGATAGTTTAGATCTTTGGGAAAGGTGATTTGGAGAATTTTATGACTATGGCATCTTATGGCGCTTGGAAGTCCCCGATTAGCTCAGATTTAATTGTGGCGGGAGCGATCGGACTTGGACAAATTAAGCTTGATGATAAAACAATTTACTGGAGTGAATCCCGCCCAACTGAGGGGGGACGCAATGTGATTATTCAATACTCAGCGAATGGTCAAAGGGTGGATGTGACACCACTGCCGTTTAATGCGCGTACACGAGTGCATGAATATGGGGGTGGGGCATTTATGGTTGCAAATGGAACGGTTTATTTCTCAAATTTTGCCGATCAGCGCCTCTATCAGCAAGCCGTTGGATCTGAGCCGATCGCGCTCACACCCGAAGCACCATTACGATACGCAGATACCATCATCGAGCGAACCCGAAATCGCTTAATCTGTGTGCGAGAAGAACATCAAGATCAAACGGTTGAGAATACGATCGCTGCAGTTTCTCTCACCGATCAAAGCCAAACGATTCTCGTTTCGGGTTCCGATTTCTACGCTTTTCCTCGCCTCAGTCCAGATGGTTCTCGGCTCAGTTGGATCTGTTGGAATCATCCAAATATGCCTTGGGATGGGACGGAATTGTGGACAGCTAAAATTGAAGCGGATGGCACATTAGAGACACCGGAAAAAATTGCAGGCGGACTAGAAGAATCGATTTTTCAGCCCGAATGGTCGCCTGATGGAAACTTGATTTTTGTTAGCGATCGTACCGGATGGTGGAATTTCTATCGCTGGAATCCGACTACTCAAGACACTGAATCGCTCTGTGAAAAAGCCGCAGAATTTGGTTTACCGCTGTGGGTATTTGGGATGTCTACTTATGGATTTGCTGGAAATAAAATCATTTGTAGCTATACCGAAAATGGTTTGAGTCGGTTTGCCAGTTTGGATTTAGACACGTGCGAATTGATGCCGATCGAAACTCCTTACCCGAGTATTGCAGGGCTACAAGTTTGCTCGGATCATGCGGTATTTGTGGGCGGATCATCGACTGAACCTACAGCGATCGTCAAATATGATCTGCATACGCAACAGTTTGAAGTGCTACGACGCGCCAGCGAGTTGCAAATTGATCCAGGTTATCTTTCGGTTCCCGAAGCGATCGAGTTTCCGACCGAAAATAATCTCACGGCTCACGCTTTGTATTACGCACCCAAAAACAAAGACTACACTGCACCCGAAGGCGAACGTCCACCCATGTTAGTCAAAAGTCACGGAGGACCCACCGCTTCGACTTCTGCTGCATTTAACTTAGGGATTCAGTACTGGACGAGTCGAGGCTTTGCAGTGTTGGATGTGAACTATGGCGGCAGTACAGGATATGGACGCGCCTATCGAGAACGCTTAAAAGGGACATGGGGCATTGTGGATGTGGATGATTGCACGAATGGTGCAAAGTATCTTGCACAGCAAGGAAAAGTCGATGGCGATCGCTTAGTGATTGCGGGCGGGAGTGCGGGTGGATACACAACGCTCTGTGCGCTCACTTTCCGAGATACATTCAAAGCAGGAGCAAGTTATTACGGAGTGAGTGATCTCAAAGCGTTAGCAGAAGACACTCACAAGTTTGAATCTCGATATCTGGATGGCTTAATCGGCGCTTATCCAGAGCGATCGGACTTGTATGATCAACGCTCCCCGATTAGTGCGGTCGATCGTTTATCTTGTCCGGTCATTTTCTTCCAAGGTGACGAAGATAAGATCGTGCCGCCAAATCAAGCAGAAATGATGGTTGAGGCTTTGAAACAGAAAGGTTTGCCTGTAGCATATGTGTTGTTTGAAGGTGAACAGCATGGATTTCGTAAAGCAGAAAACATCAAACGCGCCTTGGATGGTGAATTCTATTTCTACTCACGGGTGTTTGGATACGAACCTGCGGATACGATCGAGCCTGTTCCGATTTTTAATCTCTGATTGCCTAAACTGCTTATGTCGCCCACCGTTGGATTTATTTTGCTGACTCATTCTCATCCAAACCAGATCCAGCGGTTGGTCGATCGCTTAAATCGCTTATTTGATCATCCGCCGATCGTCTTTCACCACGATTTCTCAAAATGTCCGTTATCGATCGACAACTTCTCTGAAAATGTCTCCTTTGTACAGCCGCATATTGAGACGCGCTGGGGTGAGTTTTCGCTGGTTGAAGCGATGCTACGAGCAATGGAGCAGATGCAACATAGGCGCGATCGTCCAGAATGGACAATATTACTTAGTAGTTCAGACTATCCGATCAAGCCTGCGGCGCAGATTATTGCTGATCTAAAAGCGAGTCAAGCTGACATTCATATTTTCCATGAACACATACAGCCCCCCATCTTTAAGACCGATTGGCATCGAGAAATGTATGCTCGTTACTATACGCAATGGCTACCCATGCCCAAGCTGATAGCGGATCTACTCGATTTGAACTGGCAAAAATTGCGATTAAAACCGATGGTGTTAATGAAGCCGTTTATCCCCTTCACACCAGATTTTCAGTGTTACGCAGGGCAACAATGGTTTTGTGCAAATCAGCGATCGATCGATTACATTCTCGATTATCACAAATCTCATCCTCAGATTGCCGCACATTTTCGAGGAGTAATGTTTGCAGACGAATCGTATTTTCATACGATCGCTGCCAACGCACCGAATCTAAAGCTCGATTCCAATGATTGGCGCTACAAAGATTGGTCTACGGGTGAACCTCATCCGAAAACGCTCGATCGATCTGATTTACCAAAGTTGCAAGCATCGTCGGCTCATTTCGCCCGTAAGTTTCCCCCGGATGCGCCTGTGTTGGATGATCTCGATCGCCTCATCTTTCAATTAGAGTGATCGACCCGTTCAAATCCCGCAATCTCGGATAACGTATACAATGGACGGTTCTTGACCTCTTCGTAAATCCGCCCAATATACTCACCTAAAATACCAATGCTGAGTAGCTGCACTGCACCCAAAAAGAAGATTGCAACGACGATCGTGGATAACCCAGTTAATGGCGAAGCAGGATAAGCGATTCTCCAATAAAACACTAAGATCATCATTCCGACTGCCACTAACGCAGCAAATAAACCAACATAAGTGGAAATACGAAGCGGAACTTTTGAAAACGAAACTAAACCACTAATCGCTAACGTCAGAGACTTGTGAAAAGTATACTTCGCGTCTCCTGCAAATCGTGGATCACGCTCAAATTGCACCGCACACTGACGAAATCCAACCCACGATCGTAGTCCTCGAATGTAGCGATTGCGTTCTGGCATTGCGTTCAACAGATCAACCACTTGACGATCCATCAGGCAAAAGTCTCCGGTATCGGTTGGAATATCTACATCTGCAAGCTGTTTCAGCAAACGGTAAAACACATAGGCAGTGAGGCGCTTAAACCAACCTTCTTTACGCCGCTGAGTTCGTTGAGCATAAACCACTTGATAGCCTTGTCGCCACTGCTCAATCATTTCTGGGATCAGTTCAGGCGGATCTTGCAGATCTGCATCCATGACCACCACCACGCGACCCCGCACATAGTTCAAGCCCGCTGTAACTGCAATCTGATGCCCGAAATTTCGCGCCAAACTGAGATAGCAAACCCGTGGGTCTTTCTCATGTAGTTCGCGCATCAGAAGCAGAGAGCGATCGCGACTCCCATCGTTAATCAAGATTAATTCAGCCGAAGCATCAAGGCGAGCCATCACTGCACTGACTCGATCGTATAACGCCGGAATCGTAGCTTCTTCGTTGTAGACCGGAATGATCACAGAGTACTTTGGCAACATGGGCTTTCAGGCGACAGCAGATCGATCGTGCCATCATTTTCCAAGACTCTGCTAAGCATCATGGAACGTCAACAAAGAAAAAATTATTGACCTCATCGTTTGCTCAAAAATCGATCAACACGAAGGTAGGGATATTCAGAAAGGAAAAAATCAACCGCTCCTTTGCCCTGGGGGAGAGGGTTAGGGCAAAGGATTCATGCAGGAGGGCTATTGAGCGACTACAGACACACGAAATCTTTAATTCGGCTACGCCTCGTCGTAAGTCTCAATTCACTGTTTGAAGCACCCGTGAAAGAAATCACCTGAACTGCTACAGTGAAGTTTCAAGAAGAGCGATGACAAAACATTATCGGAATACATGCAACCCACAGACCCCAGCAAATTTACAGATAAAGCCTGGGAAGCGATCGTGCAGGCACAGGATGTTGTGCGGCGCTATCGACACCAGAATTTAGAAGTTGAACATTTAATGATCAGCCTGCTAGAGCAAGAAGATGGTTTAGCGGCAAAAATTTTAAGCAAAGCTGGAATCGAAGCCAATCGACTTTGGCAGCAGGTGGACGAATTTGCCCGTCGTCAGCCGAAAGTCGGCAACAATGAACAGCTTTATTTAGGACGATATCTCGATACGATGCTCGATCGCGCAGAAGCAGCACGCGCTTCGATGCAGGATGACTTTATCTCGATCGAGCATCTAATCCAATCGTTTGCCAGCGATCCCCGGTTGGGATTAAAGCTGTTTCGCAGTTTTAATGTCGATACGGCTCGGCTCGATACCGCAATTCGGGACATCCGAGGGAGCCAAAAAGTGACGGATCAAGCCCCAGAATCGAAACACTCTGCATTAGAAAAATTTGGCTTAGATCTGACCGAACGCGCGAAAGCAGGCAAAATCGATCCGGTGATTGGACGAGATGGTGAAATTCGGCGTGTCGTTCAAGTACTTTCTCGACGAACAAAAAATAACCCCGTCTTGATCGGAGAACCTGGAGTCGGTAAAACTGCGATCGCGGAAGGTCTCGCCCAACGAATTGTCAATGGTGATGTGCCTGAATCGCTGAAAAATCGCAAGCTAATCTCTCTCGACATGGGATCGCTCATTGCGGGCGCAAAGTATCGCGGAGAATTTGAGGATCGGTTGCGGGCAGTCCTAAAAGAAGTAATCGATTCTGATGGACAGATCGTTTTATTTATTGACGAACTGCATACGGTCGTGGGGGCAGGGGCAGGCGGTCAAGGCAATATGGATGCCGGAAATCTCCTTAAACCGATGTTGGCGCGGGGCGAATTGCGCTGTATTGGGGCGACGACCTTAGACGAGTACCGCAAATACATCGAGAAAGATGCCGCACTCGAACGCCGATTTCAGCAAGTCGTAATCGATCAGCCAAGCGTTGAAGATACAATTTCAATTCTACGCGGATTGAAAGAACGGTACGAAGTTCACCACGGGGTTAATATTACCGATTCTGCCTTGGTTGCGGCTGCAACATTGTCGAGTCGATATATTAGCGATCGATTCCTACCCGACAAAGCGATCGACTTGGTAGATGAAGCTGCCGCCAAACTCAGAATGGAAATTACCTCGAAACCCACTGAATTAGAGCAGATCGAACGTCGCTTAAGACAGCTTGAAATGGAAAAGCTTTCGGTCAAGAGCGAAGACAAACTCACCGGGATCACTGGACTCAGCCGCAATTCCAAAGATCGACTCGAACGGCTTGAACAAGAAATTGCGGAACTTCAACCGAAAAAAGACCAACTCGATTCGCAGTGGCAAAACGAAAAGCAAATCCTCGAAACGATCAAATCGCTCAAAGGTGAAGAAGATCAGCTTCGGGTACAAATCGAGCAAGCCGAACGCGCCTACGACCTCAACACCGCAGCGCAATTAAAATATGGACGGCTCGAAGCGTTGCAGCACGATCGAGAAAAACAAGAAGCGCAATTGATGGAACTGCAAGCAGGCGGAACTGCTCTTCTGCGCGAACAAGTCACCGAAGCTGATATTGCTGAAATTGTGGCTCGCTGGACAGGTATCCCCCTCACCCGCTTGCTCGAATCCGAACGTCAAAAGCTCCTGAACTTAGAGCGACACCTACACGAACGAGTCATCGGGCAACACGATGCTGTCGAAGCGGTAGCAGCGGCAATTCGTCGAGCGCGATCGGGAATGAAAGATCCCAGTCGCCCGATCGGATCATTCTTGTTTATGGGTCCCACCGGGGTCGGTAAAACGGAACTGGCACGCGCGTTAGCACAATTTCTGTTTGATACAGATGATGCGATCGTGCGTCTCGACATGTCTGAATACATGGAGAAGCATTCGGTTTCGCGGTTGGTCGGTGCGCCTCCTGGATATGTGGGATACGACGAGGGCGGACAGTTGTCTGAATCGATTCGCCGCAAACCTTATTCTGTGGTGCTGCTCGATGAAGTTGAGAAAGCCCATCCTGATGTGTTCAACATTCTGCTGCAAGTGCTAGATGATGGACGCATTACTGATTCTCAAGGTCGAACGATCGATTTTCGCAACACTGTAATTGTGATGACGAGCAATATCGGTAGCGAACACATTCTCGATGTTGCAGGCGACGATGCGCGATACGAGGAAATGCAAAAACGAGTGATGGTTGCACTACGTAAGCATTTCCGCCCTGAATTTCTCAATCGGATCGATGATACGATTCTCTTCCATTCGCTAAGCCGTGCCGAACTCGGTGAGATTGTTGGGCTTCAAATCCAACGTATTCAAGCTCTACTGAGCGACCAAAAAATTACACTGGAACTCTCACCTGCAGCGCAAAAATACGTGGCGGATGTGGGCTACGATCCAACGTACGGTGCGCGTCCATTGAAGCGAGCGATTCAGCGAGAATTGCAAAACCCGATTGCGACTAAGCTGCTCGAAAATGCGTTTGGGGAAGGGGATACGATCGTGATCGATTTAGTCGATGGCAAGCTCAAATTCGGCAAAAAGGAACTGGTCGCAAATTCTCAGCCCGCTACAACAACTCCTGTTGTGGTGACAGAAAGCTAACCACCCAGTTTTGCTTTAACGATCGCTTGCACTTTTTTCCCATCCGCCTTGCCCTTTAATTGCTGCATGGCGGAACCCATCACTTTACCCATATCTTTGGGTGAAGTTGCTCCGACTTGAGCGATAATCTGTGCGATCGCAGCTTCCACTTCTGCATCAGACATCTGTGCCGGAAGAAATGTCTCAATGATTGCCAGTTCTTCTGCTTCTTTATCGGCTAAATCCTCGCGTTTCGCGTTGGTGTATTGCTCGATCGAATCTCTGCGCTGTTTGGCAATCTGAGACAACGCCTCGATTTCTTGCTCCTCGGTTAGCTCAGTCTGCCCAGAGGGACGCACGCTCACTTCTTTCTCTAGCAGCACCTTCTTGATGCTCCGTAGCGTCTCTAACCGCACTTTATCCTGAGACTTCATCGCGGCTTTGATCTCTTCGGTAATGCGGTCTTTTAGGCTCATAGCTCGTTCCTTGCAGCACTGGATTTCTCAGCATAGCTCACACCGAAGCATTCGCCTAAACGCATACTTTTGTAACCAAGGCAACAAAAATCGAAAATAAATCAGCGATCGATAACATTGTGAAAATGGATTGCGAAGCGCAAATAAATTTGGCAAAATAAGTTGCGTTAAATACTTTTGACTGACCCTGATTGAAATCTGGTTTTCTGCCTGTGGCACTCATTTCACCTGATCGGATGAAGATTGATTCGAGCGTTCATCGATACCTTGTTAGTGGTTCAGTCTTAAACAAATATTTCGCAAAGTCATTCTCCATTTACGAATACTTTAGATCCGCGAAACCTGGGACAACGATGAAAAGCCCCAGTGTTAATATTGCGTTGAATGCGTTCGAGGACTTGTCGTGATCCGTTCTGCAACCCTATCTCCGCTGTCTGCTCTGCCATCGATTCCTGACAATCATCGTCTACGTCTCTTGTCGGGTACGGCAAACGTGCCTCTTTCTCAAGAGATCGCTCGATATCTGGGAATGGATCTCAGTCCAATGGTGCAAAAGCACTTTGCCGATGGTGAGCTATACGTCCAGATTCAAGAATCGATTCGGGGCTGTGATGTTTATCTAATTCAGCCAACTTGCCGCCCGGTCAACGACAACTTGATGGAATTGCTGATTATGATCGATGCTTGTCGGCGGGCATCGGCGCGGCAAGTTACCGCTGTTCTGCCGTATTACGGGTATGCGAGAGCCGATCGTAAAACCGCTGGACGAGAATCGATCACAGCCAAACTCGCTGCGAACTTAATCACGCAGGCTGGAGCCAATCGTATTCTCGCGATGGACTTGCACGCGGCTCAGATTCAAGGCTATTTCGATATTCCGATGGATCATGTTTACGGCTCTCCAACGCTTGTAGACTACATCGCCAGCAAGCAGCTAGAGGATTTGGTCGTCGTTTCTCCGGATGTCGGCGGTGTTGCACGAGCGCGAGCACTAGCAAAACGCTTAAACGATGCGCCACTTGCCATTATTGATAAGCGGCGACAAGCTCACAACGTTGCAGAAGTAATGAATGTGATCGGCGATGTGAGCGGCAAGACGGCGGTTCTGGTCGATGACATGATCGACACGGCTGGAACGATTCTAGAAGGGGCAAAAATTCTCCGACAGGAAGGTGCACGACAAGTGTATGCGTGTGCGACTCATGCAGTGTTTTCTCCGCCTGCGATCGAACGCTTATCGAGTGGTTTGCTCGAAGAAGTAATCGTAACGAATACGATCCCGATTCTAGAAGAACATCGCTTTCCGCAGTTGAAAATTCTTTCAGTTGCCAGTGTCATTGGTGAAACGATTTGGCGCATTCACGAAGATAACTCTGTCAGCAGCCTATTTCGCTAAATCGAACAACAACCCGTTGATTCTCTACGATCAACGGGCTAATCCTTTAAAATAATAAAAGCGGGCAGATTAATCAATCTGCCCACAGAGGAAATGTCTCACAAGGATGAAAATTATCAGTTCGCGGCTGATGATATTTGCTACACGGTCTGAGTTCTTGATTCCTGAAATCTTATGAGAAGTTTTGCCACTTTAATTACTGCCTGTATTGTCGCTGTTTGGATTGGGGCGATCGCACTCGTCGCGGTTCAAAATGCTGCTCCGGTTTCACTGAGGTTTCTCACGTTTCAAACGATCGAATTACCGTTTGGTTTAGTAATTGCCTTCAGTGTGATGGTCGGAATTTTGGGAACTGCGATCGTGCAACCGCTCCTCGGACGTTTACCGGGTCAAAGCGACGACTTCTAAAGCGCGTAAACTTGCCCATCGATCAGCAATCGCGTGATGCCCTTTGCTTGTAAGTAAGGGGCAGCTTTTTGTAAAACGCGACTATCGGGAACTTTGATCACCCGTTGAGTGCGAATGTTTGAGAACCGCTTTGCGACCCGATGATTATCGAATACAGGAAGTGTTCTCGCTTCGACTTCTCCGGATGGAATCTGACCGAGTTCCGCAAATTCGCTCAATGGACGAGCTACCAACTCGGCAGATCGATCGACAACGAGATAACACGTTCTCGGAATTGCGGCTTCTGCGATCGGCAACACGCGAATAAAATCTGCTGCACTTAATTGAATCGACGGCAAAATCGCAGGCTCACCGTCGTCATCGTCGTCGAGATCTTCATCTAAGCTATCGAGATCGTCGAGATCATCGTCGAGATCATCGTCGTCATCGTCCATCACGCCGCCTGTACTTGGCATGAGATCCTCACCCACGATCGCTTCAACGGTATGAACTGGAGCCAATTCAGGTACTTCGTCGAGCGGGGCTTCATCCGTCGTCGATCGCTGTCGCACTCGACGAGGCGGCGCAGGTTTTGAGGATGCAACCGTTTCGACTGGTTCTGGTACTACCACTTTCGGTTTTGGCGGCTCCTCTGATTCGAGTAAACTGCCTTGAACTGGAGAATCTTCGATCGCTGCCGTTTTCGCACCACCCCGTGAAGCGCTGCGTTTTTGTTGAATTAGACTGTCATACTCTTCCGCCGACAAGCTGCTTTTCAAGATGCGGCTAATCGTCGTATTGCTGACACCATATCGCTCTGCCAAGGTCAACGTTGTCTCCCCGGATTGGCGATACAGTTCAATAATTTGGCTTTTATCGGAATCAGACAATCTGCTCATGCGGAACGGGGCGGCAATTACTCATCTATTCTATGCTGAGCGC
Organism: Leptolyngbya sp. ERB_1_1; assembly: GCA_040289665.1. GTDB lineage: Bacteria > Cyanobacteriota > Cyanobacteriia > Leptolyngbyales > Leptolyngbyaceae > Leptolyngbya. The sequence goes on from PSLO01000003.1 coordinate 66,694, forward strand.
GATCGAATCAGGAGTAAAGGATAAATCTTCATGCACGTCGGCGTGAACTGCTGCGACGCGATCGACTTAAATCGTATTCCAGTGCGGCTCCGATGCCAAACAAAACGCCGCTGAATACCCAGAAGATCTCAACTAAACCGCCGCTTTGGTAGTTTTCGAGGCGAGTGGAGGCGTACTTGAACCACATATCCGCGATGTAGAGCGAAAAAGCTGCCGCTGCAATCATCCGCCACGACTGAGAAAATCGTCCTCCCCAGAATGCAAGTAGTAAGGTGGTTGCAATGATCAGAATGAATACATCAGCCAGCACATAAAAGTAATCGAGAAATGGCTTGAGGGGCGCGAGCGTGTTTTCGATCGTAATCACCCACTCCGGTGCATTGTCTTTTTTCTCTTGCACCGCTTTCTTCTCTTCAATCGCTTTCTTCTCTTGCACCGCTTTCTTCTCTTGAATTACAGCAGGTTTCGGAGTGGCGATAGGCGACACTTTCACAGCAGGAGACGGTTTGAGCGTTGGCGAAGCTTTTGGAGTTGGTTTAATTGGAGCGGTTTGAGCGAGCACGAGCGCGTGTGCCGTGGGCATCGCAGGCTCAACTAATGACAAACCTGCACGAGTTGGAGTCGGCGTAAAGGTCAACCAAGTTGCAATGGCAATGCTGATCGCAGCGATCGCACCGACAATCAACCATTGCCACAGATCAAGGTTCAATCGTCGATCGGAGAACGCCATAATCATGCCCCACGCCAAGAATAAATAAGTGGGAATGTAGAAGAAATCACCGGGCGAAACATCGGCTTCACGTCCCAAGTAGGTCTCCCAGAATGTGAATAACACGCTGCCAATGCTGTAACAGAGCATTCCTAACCCAATTCCTAACCACACTCGTCGTCCGCTGACAATTTGTGGACTGCTCCAATTTCTAAAACATAGAAGCGCTGCACTGAAGTACGCCACAATTTCAAAAACGGATGTGCCATAGGAATACCAAATCGGGCGAGATTGCCCAGGATCAGGCACACTAAACAACAGGAAAAACAATAACGCGAGAACTGCCCACAGAATCCCTGTAAACACGATCGCTTGAACGGAAAGAGATTTCGATTGAGATGGACTAGCTGAACTGCTCATAGGTCAATTTTCAACGGATTTTCACCAAGGAGGGACAAAAGGTTAAGACCAGAGTTTTCCGGTCGGGGAGTGGTTGAGCCATTCGAGAAAACGGTTGCGTTCGCCTTGAGGCAAATCTTGTAGCGCATCGAGAATACGATCGGCAAACGAGGACTTACCAAAATAGGCTTTGCCGAGACGGTGTAGTTCTTGCAGCAAAACATTCAGTAAGCTTTCTTGCCAGGTTGGAGTTTGGAGGCTGTTAAGGGGATTGACGCTGAGGAGTTGTTTTACAGCAGCGGGTGAACCTGTCTGTGGAAATCGCCATTGCTGAAACACGTTGGTCAAATCTCGCTCAAACGACGCGGCTTGCTTTGTGCCCATCAGATCTTCAATATCGATGTACATTGCTTGCAGCATGAGTAAACAAGCTTGGGTAAAAACTGCGGAAACGGCTCCCCCATCCTGCGCGGTTGCATCATTGCCGAGTTGATCGAGCCGAACTTTTCCCCAGACGCTGTAGCGCTCTGGTTCTTCGAGCAGCACACAGGCTTTTCCCTGGTTATCGGTTAGGTCGCGCCAAAGCGATCGGGCTTCTTCTTCCTGTCCAGCACTAAAGACTTGGATCAGTCGAAAGGTTTGTCCTTGGTAAGACAGGATTGGAACTTTTTGATCGCGTTTGGGATGCTGAATGCTGCTAATCTCAACATCCTGCCGTTTCAGAATGAACATAGAGCGGCTCAAGGCTATAGAGTAGAGGGCGATGTTCGCTATTATGCCTGTGATGGTGTTAATCGACACTTTAGACTTAGAACAGCACGGATAATTTAACCAGAGATCATCCGGTTTAGCTCATCCACTTTCTTGAATTCCCTATTTCAACGCTTTACTTTACACAGGCTTGATAAAAATTGAGGAAAGTACTGAGGTGAGCAGGTGAAGCCCCGCGTTAATTTTGGTTCTCTAAATTCGCCTTCCACCGTTATATTGGTAAATGTCCGTCTTGGATCCTTAGCTCAGTGGATAGAGCAACCGCCTTCTAAGCGGTCGGTCATTGGTTCGAGTCCAATAGGATCCGCTTCTTGCGATGAAACGATCGCATCCTCCGTAATTCTGCGATAGAAATTTCGCGGATTGGGATGAATTCGCTCGTAAAAGTTTCATAAAAGTTCATAAAATCGCCCAGGTCGATCGCATAATAAATGGCGACCCCATCTAAGGAAGTCCCGCATGAGTGCAGCATTAGTTGAATGGATCACTAGCACGATGAATTCCCTTGGCTATCTGGGAATCGGGTTTCTCATGTTTATGGAAAATCTGTTTCCGCCGATCCCTTCGGAGTTAATCATGCCGCTGGCGAGATTTACCGTATCGCAGGGCAAGATGAATTTTCAGTATGCGGTGCTGGCAGGCGTGATTGGAACGGTTTTAGGAACGCTGCTCTGGTATTACGCTGGGCTTTGGGTAGGTGAAAAACGAGTCAGCGAACTTGCCGATCACTATGGCAAGTGGATCGGGGTTTCCGGTAACGATATCGATAAAGTAAATCGTTGGTTCTATCGGCATGGCACGAAAGCGGTACTGATTGGGCGGTTGGTTCCGGGGATTCGGACGCTGATTTCGCTGCCTGCAGGACTGAGTGGAATGCGGTTAATGCCGTTTTTGGTGTATTCCACGATCGGAACCACGCTTTGGACGTTCGCTTTAACCTATGCGGGATTTACGCTAGGGGCGAATTATGAATTGGTAGATGAATATCTTGCACCCGTTTCTAAAATCGTTTTAGGAATTTTGCTGGTCGCGTTGATCATATGGTTAGTACGGCGGAGAAAGAATCGGTAATTTTTAATTGGAACATCAGGACAAGCGTCAATAATGGCGAATTAGCGAGAAACTATACCCGAAGAATTTCATGAATTTTGATGCAGCACATTTAGGCGAGTGGATTAAGCAGGTTGGACCGATCGTCGGTCATTTAGTGATTTGGGTGATCGTCTTTGCAGAATCGGGTTTATTTATCGGATTTTTCCTACCTGGAGATAGCTTGCTGTTTACAGCCGGATTTCTTGCTTCTGCTCATATTTTGAGTTTGCCGATTTTGGCGCTCGGTTGCTTTGTTGCAGCCGTATTGGGAGACAGTGTGGGCTACTGGACGGGGAACAGATTCGGGCGAAAACTCTTCCAGAAAGAAGACTCCTGGCTGTTTCACAAAAAACATATTGTCTCTGCCCAGGCGTTTTATGACAAACATGGGCGAAAAGCGATCGTGCTAGCACGATTTGTACCGATTGTGCGAACCTTTGCCCCGATCGTTGCCGGAATTGCAGCAATGCACTACCGGACGTTTATTTCGTTTAATGTGATGGGGGGATTGCTTTGGACATTTGGGTTAACGCTGTTGGGTTATTCTCTTGGAGCACTGATCCCAGATGTTGATAAATATCTCTTGCCGATTATTCTGATCATTATTGTGGTTTCGCTTTTGCCTTCACTTTTCCACATCTACCAGGAACACAAATCTAATCGATCTTGAAACAACGTTCTAACTACTGGCAGCTTCTACCTTACCTCCGCCCCCAATGGCGCACGATCGCCTATGCGTTGATGTGTTCGGTGGTCTTTGCGGTCACATGGCCCGCTCTCGCATTTTTGTCTGAAAAAATGTCCCGATTTATCGGAGAAGGGCGAATCGCCGCGATCGCAGAAACAGCGGGATATGTAATTTTAATTTGGGGCGCACAAAAATTAGCGCAGTACGGACAGGAAACGCTGATTGCAAAAGCGGCACTGTCGATCGCGATGGAAATTAGAAATCGCACGTTTGCCCATATTCAACGATTGAGTCTGGCGTATTTTGAAACGGTGCAAACCGGGGATTTGTCGTATCGACTCACAGAAGATGTCGATCGCATCGGGGAAGTGATTCAAAAGCTGTTTAGTCAGTTTGTGCCGAACGCGATGAAACTCGTGGTGACATTGGGCACGATGCTGTATTACAACTGGCAACTCACACTATCGACGCTGATTGTGGCTCCATTGTTGGCATTTTTGACCGCTTGGTTTGGGGAAAAGATGCGGAAGTTGTCTTACCGCAGTCAGAGCCGGATTTCGGATTTATCAGCATTGTTGATTGAGATGCTGAGTGGAGTGCGATTGGTGCGAGCGTTTGCGGCAGAAGAGTATGCGATCGAGCAGTTTCGTCGAGGTTCAGAGCGCAATCGTCAAGCGAGATACGCAACAGAACGGCTCAGAGCAATTCAGTATCCGGTTCAAGGATTTTTAGATGCGTTAGGAATTTTAGCGCTTTTACTGGTGGGAAGCTGGCAAATTTCTCAAGGCAACTTGACCGGAAGTGAGTTTATCGCCTTTGTGGTTGCGGTGGCGATGTTGTTTGAGCCGATCAGCACTGTAACGCTGAACTACAACGAATTTAAGCAAGGAGAAGCTTCGGTCGATCGCATTTTTGAACTGTTGCATCTTCGACCTTCGATCGCAGAACATCCGAACGCGCAAGAACTACCACCTGTCATCGGCAGAATTGAATTTGAAAATGTCAGTTTTGCGTATCGACCCGATCATCCAGTGCTGCAAGATTTGAATTTGCGCGTTTTACCCGGAGAAATGGTGGCGTTAGTCGGCGCATCGGGGGCGGGAAAAACAACGCTGGTGAATTTGATCCCACGCTTCTACGATCCGCAGCAGGGTGATATTTGGATTGATGGCACAAATATCCGGGATGTATCGCTCACGAGTTTGCGGCATCAGATTGGAATTGTGCCGCAGGAAACCACGTTATTTACAGGCACGATCGCGCAAAATATCGCCTTCGGACAGTTCGATTTCGATTTCGGAGCCGTACAAGCTGCCGCAAAAATTGCCAACGCGCATCAGTTCATCAGCCAATTCCCGGATGGTTATGAAACGATGGTGGGTGAACGGGGTGTAAATTTATCGGGTGGACAGCGGCAACGGTTAGCGATCGCGCGCGCAGTATTGCTGAATCCTCGAATTTTAATCTTAGATGAAGCGACTTCTGCGCTTGATTCGGAGTCAGAAGCCTTGGTGCAGGAGGCGCTTGAGCGGATTATGCAGGGGCGAACGGTATTTATTATTGCTCACCGATTGGCGACAGTAAGACGAGTCGATCGAATTTTGGTGATGGAAAAAGGGCGGGTGGTTGAAGCGGGAACGCACAAGGAATTAATTGCTGAGGGCGGACGATATGCCCGATTTTATGCTCAGCAATTTAGTTAATCTCAGTTCAGCCTAAGTTCGTTGAGGTTTGTCACGAATTGCCGCGTTTCGGCTGAGCTCAAACTTCCACCTCTTCGCGGGTTGAGCGCAGTCGAAACCCAAACCCGATCGAACTACAAAAGCTGCACCATTTCGTAATAGCGTCTCAAAATCGCCGTAATCTTTGCTCCATATTGCGGATCGGCTGACCATCGCCCACTGAGTTGATCCACCAGTGGCGCGATCCCGCGTGTGACAAATCGAAATCGAGGCGCGACAATTTCTTGAACGAGCGGTTCCGTACTCGCGTAGGCTTTGAGCAATTGAATATGCGCTCTCACCCCGGTCTGAACATTGGGAAAACTTGCACCCTGCGGTCCGCCTCCCACATCTCCCAATCCTGCAAAATTATTTTGTGACGCACTAATCTGTCCACCGAAGCGCAAATAATTTGTTTCTAATAACATTTGGCTAAAGGCAATATCGTAATTGACTCCTTCGATCGCGCCTTCATTTCGATAAATCTCTGCGATCTGAGGATATTGTGTTACCGCAGCTTCATTGTTGCTCTTGAGAAACATGATCAATTGCACAGCGGTTGTATTCCCGTTGCCCATAATGCGATCAAGCGCTCCGGGACAGATTTTCAAAATCGATCGCAAAAGAACCGTTCGGGTCTGAGCATCCCATCCGACTGCGATCGTAAAGTCTCGCAAATCTACGGCTCGGATGAACACAACTTGACGGTAATTAATCCGAGCGATGTTCGGTGCTCTTGATAGATCGATTCCTAAGCGATCTGATAAATCGATCGGAATAAAAGCATTGCCGTTTACAAGAATTCCTTTTTCGCCGTAGACTTGCCCATTGATGTTAATGCTGATTTCTGGATAGACTATCGAAGAGGATGGGGATGGTGCAGGTGTTCCGCGTACCCAAGCCACTAAACCATCTGCAATTCCGAGTGCCACATCGCGACGTTGATTTTGAAGAATAAAGCGATCGTCAGCATTGGTCAGAAACCCAACGGTCATTAATAGAGAACCGCAGTTGATTTGACGAGTAAATGGCAGGCTTCCGAGTCCCGTATCGGTATCAGGTTTTGCACCTCGGCTTGGCAGTTGTGGAACGCGGTGAATCAGGGCTAATAATAGCTGTTCAGCATTGCCGCGACGCTGATTGTTATTGGCAATAAAATAAACGGTTGCACCTCGTACTGCTGGATTGCTGAACGCATCGGCGCGAATTTCGAGTGCTACATCATCCGGACGAGCGCGGGAGTTAATCCAGTCGATCGCTTGAGCCGCACTGATCGCATCGGGTACAGATAAAACTTCGACTCCGCGCGATCGCAGTTCTGTGACGACCAGATCGCGAGTCAGAATCATTTCTCTCGCTTCTGTTGTCCCGGCGACGACTGCCCCCGGATCGGTGACACCGTTGATGCGATTTCCATGTCCGGCAGAAATAAAAATACGTCCCATTAGCTTATGCACTTACATATTCAGTGGCTAATTTTATCTTGTTTTCAGAAGATAGCTTATTTATCAACGATGATTACAGTCATACGTTTTGTAATATTGCTTAACTCTATTTACGATTTAGTGTATTGATAATTCACTCCATTGCAATCACCACATCGCTGGACTTGATCACCGCATAAGCTGTTTTACCTTCCGCAAGTTCCAATGCTTCTGCTGAAGGGGTTGTAATGGTCGAAGTCAGTTCAACTCGATGCACAATTTCTAGCGTTACTTCAGCATGAATTGAGCCTTTGACAATCCGCTTGACGGTGCCCTCTAAAACATTACGAGAACTCACTTTTAGTGATTTTTTAGGCGGTAAAACATGAGGTCGATCGACTTCGGAGGGTGATTGAGCAATCAATTCCAGTGTGAGTTCCTCATTTGGTTGAGCGTCCTTTAATCCTCGTAGCATCTCCCGCAGCACCTCTGTCTTTGTGCGCTGGGTCTTCTGACAAACGGCTTCTAGCAGTTGACGCTCCTCCTCAGAGGTCTGAAAGGTAATCCATCCTTGAGATTTTCTAGGCATTGTGATACCAATTTAGTTGGTAATTTTGATAATTTGGCAAGTTTCAGGCTTTTAATCCTAATCAGAATTGTATGAAACGTGAACATTTTCTAACTTTTTTGGGTGTCACTCTGATCAGTTTTTTTCTAGTTCAGTGTGTCAATCGTCAGCCAGCAAGCACATCTCTTCTAGTTTCTGCGGCTGCCAGTCTAAAAGAAGTGCTAGAAGAAATTAAGCCGATGTATCAAAAAAACCACGCTAATGTAGATCTGACCTTCAACTTTGGTGCATCAGGCGCACTGCTCCAGCAGATTGAGCAAGGCGCACCGACTGATATTTTTATCTCAGCCGCAAAGCGTCAGATAGAAACGCTCGATCGCAAAGGCGCACTGATTCCAGAAACTCAGACGAACTTTGCAACCAATCAACTCGCGCTCATTGTCCCCAATAGCTCTAAAAGCGTGACGAACTTTGCAAGCTTAAAGGAACCGGAGATTAAGCGAATTGCGATCGGTGAGCCTCGAAGTGTTCCAGCGGGACAGTATGCTGAGCAGGTTTTGCAGAAACTCAATTTGATCAAGGATGTAAAACCGAAACTTGTTTATGCGAACAATGTACGACAGGTTCTAGCAGCCGTTGAGAGCGGCGGTGCAGATGCAGGATTTGTATATATCACTGATGCAAAGATCTCTGACAAAGTGAAAGTTGCGATCGTGGCAGATGAGCGGTTACATTCAGCGATCGTTTACCCGATGGCAGTATTAAAAAGCAGTAAGAATGTTGATGCTGCAAAAGCGTTTGTGCAATATCTATCGGGCAATGACGCGAGGGGGATTTTACGCAAATATGGATTTAGTACACCGAAATAGCCAATGAATGAAAGCTTGACTGTCCCGCTTGACCTTTCACCACTTTGGATCTCGCTAAAAGTTGCAGCGATCGCAACTTTCTTTACCTTCTTTGCAGGGATTGCTGTTACTTATTGGATGCTGAACTATCGAGGCAAAGGAAAATCTCTGTTAGAAAGTATCTTTATTTCTCCGTTGATTCTGCCGCCAACCGTTGTTGGCTTTCTGCTTCTGTTAGTATTTGGCAAAAATGGATGGGTTGGACAACTGTTAATGTCGATCGATTTCAGGGTTGTGTTTACTTGGTATGGAGCAGTAATCACAGCAACAGTCGTTTCATTTCCGTTAATGTATCGCACTTGTTTAGGAGCATTTGAACAGATTGATCAGAACTTCTTAGCCGTTGCCCGCACATTAGGAGCTTCAGAATGGACAGTGTTCCGTCGAATTCTGTTGCCCTTATCATTGCCGGGAGTCATGGCTGGAACTGTGCTCGCTTTCGCGCGATCGCTAGGTGAATTTGGAGCAACATTGATGTTAGCAGGCAACATTCCCGGACAAACGCAAACGATTCCGATGGCAATCTATTTTGCGGTGGAAGCTGGGGCAATGACTGAAGCTTGGTTTTGGGCAGTTGTGATTCTGCTGATTTCGCTATCTGGCCTTGTGACGGTGAACTTCTGGCAAAAGCAACACTTAACACAAAATGCCATCAACCAACCACCTCACCGCTTCAGAACTCTAAGCAGCAAGAGTCAGGTTTCGACGACCGCATCAGGTTTATTCGTTGATATCCAAAAGCATCTAACAAACTTCGATTTGGATCTGTCCTTTAATCTTACAGAATCTACACTTGGAATTCTGGGAGGATCAGGAGCAGGTAAAAGTATGTTGCTGCGATGTATTGCAGGCATGGAAAGCCCAACGAGGGGACAGATTGTGTTAAATGGGCGTGTCTTGTTCGATTCAAAAGCTGGAATTAATGTTCCGAGTCGCGATCGCGGGATTGGCTTTGTGGTGCAGAACTATGCTTTGTTTCCGAACATGACTGTCGCGCAAAACATTGCTTTTGGATTGCCTCAATCCCTCTCTACTCGCGAAAGGCATCAGCGCGTAGAAGCTCAGTTAGACGTGATGCAATTACAGGCGTATGGAAACCGATATCCACATCAGCTTTCTGGGGGGCAACAGCAACGGGTTGCATTAGCGCGAGTGCTGGCGAGTGAACCAGAGGTCATTTTACTTGATGAGCCTTTTTCGGCATTGGATACGCATCTTCGCGCTCAAATGGAACAAGAGTTAATTACACGATTACAAAGCTTTAGGGGTGTAAGCTTATTTGTCACTCATAACCTAGAAGAGGCGTATCGGGTATGTAATGATTTGCTCGTGCTAGATCAGGGACAGCCCCTTGCTTACAGTTCTAAAGCTGATATCTTTGAACGACCTCTCAAGTTGAAAGTCGCTTACCTTACCGGATGTAAGAACATTTCGGCAATCCAAGTGATTGCGAAACAAGAGATTTTAGCAATAGATTGGGGCATTCGCCTGCGGGTAACTGAATCGCTAAGCGATCGCTTTACTGATGTTGGAATTCGTGCCCATCAGCTTCGATTTATAGACCATCATGATGCGGAAAATACCTTTCCTTGTTGGTTAGTTTCTACCAGTGAAACGCCGCACCGCATGACTGTCTTTCTCAAGTTCACTCCAAATGCTACACATTCACAGGACTATCATATTCAAGCAGAGGTCTTTAAGGAAAAGTGGGAAGGTTTGAAGCAGAAACCCTTTCCTTGGTTTGTTCAGCTTGATGCTATGCGATTGATGCTATTGGAGGCGTAGGAGGGTTACGAGTTGTGAACGACAGAACCTTGATGCAATTCGCGCGATCGTAGTTTTGCTTTCCAAGCTTCCATGTAGGTATAAACCACAGGGGTTGAATACAGCGTCAGAATTTGCGAGAACAATAGTCCACCCACGATCGCAATTCCCAAAGGACGACGAGCTTCTGATCCTGAGCCTACCCCGAATGCGATCGGCAATGTTCCAATCAATGCTGCCATTGTCGTCATCATAATCGGACGAAATCGAACAATGCAAGCTTCGTAGATCGCATCAATTGGGCGTTTTTCTTCGGTTCGTTGTTGTCCGATCGCAAAATCTACCAACATAATGCCGTTTTTCTTCACAATGCCCACTAGCAGAATGATTCCAATGAATGAATAAAGGTTCAGTTCCACTTGAAAAATCCACAACGTTAGCAATGCACCAAATCCCGCAGAAGGCAGACCTGAAAGGATTGTAAGCGGATGAATAAAGTCTTCGTAGAGCACTCCTAAGATGAGATAGATCACAACGATCGACACCAACAACAACCAGCCTAAATCATTAAAAGACTGCTGAAATACTTGAGTTGATCCTTGAAAGCTTGCAGTCACCGTAGACGGTAATACAGTCTGTGCAACTTGCTTAATTGCATCGGTCGCTTGACTGAGCGATACACCTGGCAAAGTATCAAAAGAAATCGTTGCAGAAGGTAGCCCAGCGAGGTGATTGAGCGTGAGCGGACTAACCGTTTGATTAATGGACGCGATTGCGCTCAGTGGAATCGATTGTCCTGTGCTTGATTTTATGTATAGCATCGAAAGCGCACTCGGATCACGCTGATACTCTGGTTTTAGTTCCATCACCACATAGTATTGATTATCCGGTGTGTAGATCGTTGAAATCTGCCCAGAACCATAAGCATCTCCTAAAGTCTTTTCTACCTGTGCCGCAGTAATGTTGAGTGTTGCAGCTTTATCATGATCGACTTTTACTTCAACTTGTGGTGTACTCAGTTGCAAATCACTATCGACACCTCGCAATCCGGGAATCGCTTTCACTTTTTGTAGTAATGCTGGAACCGCTTGACGTAAATCATCTGCATTAAGACTTTGCAAGGTAAATTGATAGGTTGAATTGGTTTGTTGACCACCAATCGGAATTGCAGCAGGCGATCGCAAAAATGCCTGGATTCCAGGAACACGACGTAACTTTGGTGTGAGTTCCTGAACAATCTCATCTGCACTGAGTTTCCGTTGAGAACGCGGTTTCAATAGAATATTAATTCGCCCGGAGTTGACTGAAGCATTGGGTCCACTCGCTCCAACGATCGAGTTAAGTGCGTCAATGTTCGGATCTTGTCGCAGAATATCTACGATCGCTTGTTGATGCTTCAACATATCATTAAACGAAATATCTTGAGCCGCTTTAGTGCTTCCCATCAATTGCCCTGTGTCTTCGGTTGGAATGAAGCCTTTAGGTACAAGAACAAACAAATAAACCGTAAGAATCACTAAAACTCCAGAAGCAATCAAGGTCATACGACGATGTTTTAGAACAGGTCTAAGTGTCCATTCGTAGAGCTGCAGCAATCCATCAAACACTCGTTCTGAAACCCGATAAAAGCGGCTTTGTTGTGAATGATGTTCAGGACTGAGAAAGCGACTGCACAACATTGGAGTCAAGCTAAGAGAAACAAATCCTGAAATCAGAATTGCAACAGAAATTGTAATTGCAAATTCATGAAATAAGCGACCGATTAACCCACTCATAAAAATAATCGGAATGAATACTGCGACCAATGAAAGGGTCATCGACAAAATCGTAAAGCTGATTTCTCTTGATCCTTTCAAAGCAGCTTCTAAGGGCGCTTCTCCGAGTTCTCGATGTCGCACAATATTTTCTAAAACGACGATCGCATCATCCACCACAAATCCAACTGAAAGCGTTAATGCCATCAGCGAAATGTTATCGAGTGAAAACCCTAATAGATACATCGTGGCAAACGTACCGATGATTGCAACAGGTAGCGCTAAACTCGGAATTAAAGTTGCAGTGAGATTTCGTAGAAACAGAAAGATAACGAGAATGACGAGAAAGATAGAGAGCAACAACGTGAATTTAACATCGTTGACTGATGCTCGAATCGATTGAGAGCGATCGTACATTGTTCCAAGTTCGATCGATTGCGGAATCTGTTGGCGCAATGTAGGTAACAATTGATTGATTGCATCTACGATTTCAACCGTATTTGCATCGGGCTGCGGCTGAACTGCTAGTACGATCGCGGGTTGATTCGAGACTTTTTTATCACTGTAAAGGTTTGAAACCTTGTTGTTTTGTATATCATCGCTCACTTGCGCCACATCCTGAAGCCGAACGGCTGCACCATTCTTGTAGGATACAATCAACGATCGATATCCATCCGCATCCATCAATTGTCCGTTCGCCTGAATCAGATAAGTTCTATTTGCATCAGAAAGGCTTCCAGTCGGGAGTTCGACACTGCTTTGCTGCACTGCCGTTTTGACTTGATCGAGTCCAACTCCTCGCGCGGCTAACTGCTGCGGATCAAGCTGAATTCTAACCGCGTATTGCTTCTGACCATAAACCTGTACTTGCGCAACACCATTGATCATTGAGATTGGTTGTGCGATCGTAATTTCTGCGGCATCATCAACCTTGGAAATTGGCAACGTTTTGGAGTAGAGATACAGATAGAGGATCGGAGCAACCGAGGGATTAACTTTGCGGTAAGAGGGCGGTTTGGGCATTCCAGGCGGCAATTGCGCGGCAACCGCAGAGATCGCAGATTGAACATCTTTCGCAGCATCATCAACTCTACGGCTAAAGTCGAACTGAAGTGAAATGTTGGTGCTGCCTGTAGAACTGGTAGAGTTAAAAGAATTCAGTCCAGCAATCTCTGTGAACTGCCGCTCTAGTGGTGCTGCAACAGCGGATGCCATTGTATCAGGAGTCGCACCTGGAAGACTTGCAGACACACTAATAAAGGGATAATCCACATGAGGTAAAGCACTAATCGGCAACAATACATAACTCATCAAGCCAAAGATAATGATCCCTAGGGTAACGAGTGTTGTCATCACCGGACGGCGAATAAATAGTTCTGACAGGTTCATAGTATCTTTGTCTCAAGAAGTTCAGTATTTTTGAGCGACAATTAATCCTGTGCAAGCGGATCAAGCGATCGCAATTGCGCTTTGATCAGGGGAATTTTCGGGGATAAAAAGAATCCAACTAAGCTGGCAAACAGAATCGGTGTGAATGGCGTGAATCCAGTTAGCTTGGTCAGCAATAATGTCGTGCTGATTGGAGTGCGTGTGACGGCTGCGTTCATCGATGCCATTAGCGCTAGCATCGGTAAAGCTGGATCAAGTCCGGGCATCAATTGCGCGATCGCTTTTCCCAAACACGCACCTGTGAAAAAAATCGGAATAATAAAGCCACCACGCCATTCTCCGTTCACTGTAACCGAGATTGCAACCATTTTTGCAACGGCTAATCCAATGAGTGCGATCGTGCTGATGTGATTCTCAACGATATAATTTAACTCCTCATGTCCGAAATAGCGCGTTAATGGTAATGGCAATGCTAGAACCGCCAGCAGGAATCCTGCGATCGTTGTACGGATGTAGATTGGTTGGTTGAATTGCTCGAATAAGGCGGCGACTACTTTGAAGATCATAATAAACAACCAAGCCGCGATCGCGCCGATGATTCCATATCCACTTGCTAATAGAAAATCATCAACATTATTAATGTGATACTGCGGAAACACCCAAGTTGGCGCAATACCTAAATGAGTGATGACGGCAAATACTAAATAACTCGAACAACTTGAAACGATCGCGGGCAAAATTGCCTCATAGTATTCGACAACTTTCTGATGATGCAAGATTTCTAGTGCAAAAAACGCTCCACCTAATGGTGCTCCAAACAAAGCCGTGAATCCTGCCGCCATACCTGCTAAGCTCAGCGATCGTAGCCGTTCTCCACTAAGATGAAGGCGATCTGCAACCCAGGTTCCAATAGAGCCAGTGACTTGCACCATTGGCGCTTCAGGTCCTAAGCTCCCACCCGCAGAAATGCTAATCAGCGAAGTGAGAATCATCGAGGGATTGTTTCGAGTTTCGATCCGCCCGCCCCGAGAATGAATGTTATCAACAATCAAACTGATTTCGCCAGGATTCCCCAGCTTGTGAATGATTGAGCCAATTAAGAAACCTGCGATCGGCATCACAATGAGCAATGATGCACCTTGAAACGATCGAAAGTAATGTGTCAGCCACTCTAATACGCTCCAGTACAACCCCGCGAACAGTCCACATACAGCCCCGATTCCAATCCAGCAAACAATCCAGGGAGTGACCGTCAGCGGATTCTGATTGAGCCAGCGGAAAAATCGGTTTTGGGGCTTTAAAGACATTGTTGATGAGTTGATAAGTGCTGATTCGATTATCGCTGAGGTTCGTTCGTTGTAGATCGCCCAATCGATAGAAATCGAGCGAACTTAGCATGGATTAATTGCTTGCGCCATGCTTCCATATAGATGTAGAACACAGGCGTAATGTACAACGTCAGAATCTGCGAGAATATCAGTCCACCGACAACCGCGATTCCTAAAGGTCTACGAGATTCAGAACCTGCACCAAAACCAATCGCGATCGGCAATGTCCCCATAAGTGCTGCCATTGTCGTCATCATAATTGGGCGAAACCGCACTAGACAAGCTTGATAGATCGCTTCAGAAGGTTTTTTGTTTCCGTCGCGCTGAGCTTCGATCGCAAAATCCACCATCATAATGCCGTTTTTCTTCACAATGCCTACCAGTAACATCATTCCGATGAACGAGTACACATTTAGCTCAACATGAAAAATCAACAGGGTTAGCAATGCACCGAATCCGGCTGACGGCAAACCAGAGAGAATCGTAATTGGGTGGATAAAATCCTCATATAGAATGCCGAGAATGAGGTAGATCACTAAGATTGCAATGAGCAGCAGTAACAATAAATTCGGCAGTGAACTTTGAAACAGTTGGCTTGCACCTTGAAAACTGGTCGTAATGCTATCAGGAAGTGTGCGATGAACGAGATTATTGATCGTGCTGTTTGCTTCTCCCAACGATGCGCCCGGAGCCAAGTTAAACGAGATTGTAACTGCATTCATTCGACCCACATGATTGATCATCAAAGGTGCAGTTCCCGGAGAAATCGTCGCAAATGTACTTAGAGGAATGGATTGACTGTTAGAAGCTCCAGTGTTGGTAGAACTATTAGTATTGCTAGAACTACCCGTATCAGTCGCAGCATTTCCAGTATTACCAGAGCTACCCATATTCGTCGCAGCATTTCCAGTGTTGCCGGAACTGTTAGTACTGATATAAAGCTGCATCAACGAGTTTGGATTTTGCTGATACTGGGGTTCTAGTTCCAGAATCACTTTATATTCGTTACTTGCTGCATAGATGGTTGAAACTTGATAGGTTCCGTAAGCATTTCTGAGAGTATTTTCAATCTGTTGAGACGTAATTCCGAATGCTGCGGCTTTGTCTCGATCGATATTCAGTTGCACCTGAGAGGTCATTTGCAGATCGCTGTTGACATCCTGAATTTGCGTTAGGTTCTTCAGTTTGTCTACAAGTTGTGGAACATATTGCTGTAATGCCTTAACATCAGTACTTTGCAGCATGAGTTGATAGAGACCCGTAGACTGTTGAGTTCCAATCGGGATCACGGGCGGATTTTGGAGAAATACTTGAATCCCTGGAATGTTCGCGAGTTGCGATCGCAAGTTTTGAATGATTTGATCAGCATCAATGTGACGCTGCGATCGATCTTTCAGGCGAATAAACAAGCTTCCCGAATTTCCCGCAACCGCTGCACCGCTTCCCGTTGCACTAGAACCCGCCCCAATATTAGAATTTACTGCATCAACGTTCGGATCTTGACGAATCACATCAACTACGGATTGCTGATGTCGCACTAAGTTATCAAAAGAAGCATCCTGAGTGGCTTGAGTCGTTGCGGTAATCTGTCCAGTATCTTCACTCGGAATAAAACCTTTTGGCACGACGACCACAAGCCCCACGGTGACAACAAACATTGCAGCCGACAGAATCATCGTTGTGCGATGGTACTTCAGCGCTTTTTTGAGGCTCCAATCATACATTGATAAAGCACGATCGAACACTCGTTCTGAAGCCCGATACAGCCGACTTTGCCGCGAATGATCCACTGGACGCAAAAACCGACTGCATAACATGGGTGTGAGACTGAGAGAAACAAAGCCAGAAACCAGAATTGAAACTGCGATCGTGACTGCAAATTCATGAAACAAGCGCCCTAACAATCCCTGCATAAATAGCATCGGAATGAAAACTGCAACCAATGAAAGCGTCATTGATAGAACCGTAAAGCCGATCTCTCTCGATCCATTTAATGCAGCTTCGAGCGGACGTTCTCCGAGTTCCATGTGCCGCACGATGTTTTCGAGAACGACGATCGCATCATCCACGACAAACCCCACCGAGAGCGTCAACGCCATCATCGATAAGTTATCCAGCGAATAATTTAACAAGTGCATTACAGCAAATGTTCCGATCAGCGAAATGGGTAACGCCAAGCTTGGAATCACCGTGGCTGAAAGGTTTCTCAAAAATAAAAAGATAACTAATACAACCAAACAAATCGTCAAAATCAGCGTAAATCGAACATCATTAATCGAGTCTCGAATCGATTGTGACGCATCATAAAGAATACCGATTTCAACCGATCCCGGAATTTGATCTTTTAGCTTTGGTAGTAACTTCTTAATGGTGTCTACGACTTCAACCGTATTTGTTCCGGGCTGTCGTTGAATCATTAGAATAATCGCGCGAGTATTGTTATACCAGCTTGCAACTTGAGCATTTTCGACTCCATCAATCACGCGCCCCAATTGCTCAAGATAAATCGGTGAGCCATCTTTATAAGCAACAATCAACTTTCGATAAGCAGCTGCATCTTCAAGCTGTCCATTCGTCTGTACCGCATAGTTTTTATGTTGACCAGAAAGGCTACCTGTGGGTAAATTGACGTTACCTTGTTGAATCGCCGTTTGCACTTGATCGAGTCCGATCTGCCGACTCGCTAACTGTTGGGGATCAAGCTGAATTCGAGCCGCATACTTTTGTGAACCATACACTTGAACTTGAGCAACCCCATTGATCGTGGATAGCTTTTGTGCAAGATAGGTTTCAGCGAAGTTATCGACTTGAGAGAGCGGCAGGGTGGGAGAGTCGAGATAGAGATAGAGAATTGGCTGATCGGCTGGATTGACTTTACTATAAGTTGGCGGACTGGGTAAATCATTGGGAATTTGCCCGGATGCGGATGCGATCGCAGCTTCTACATCTTGTGCTGCATCATCAATACTGCGACTTAGATCAAATTGCAGGGTGAGTTGAGTTTTACCAAGTGTGCTCGTCGAATTGAGTGAATCAAGTCCAGCAATGCTCGAAAACTGCTTCTCTAAAGGTCGTGCAACCGAAGCTGACATCGTTTCTGGACTCGCTCCTGGTCGAGCCGCCGTTACTTGAATGGTTGGATAATCAACATTCGGCAAGTCACTGATCGGCAACAGTCGATAGCTCATCAATCCAAAGATTAGAATCCCTGACATCACGAGCGTTGTCATGATCGGGCGGCGAACAAAGAGTTCTGATAAGTTCATGGATTGCCTCCTGCGTTCGAGGAGCCACTGTCTGATGAGTTTGAATTGCGCTGTCTTCGCGGCTGATCGGATGGATTCCCATTCATACTTTTGTTATTTGCAGCATCAGGATTCGAGCCAGAGCTGTTTGGATCTTTGGCGCGGATTTTGCTTCCGGTGACTAAGTTCGCTTGACCATCGGTAACCACCTGATCTCCGGGCTGTACACCTTTCTGAATCACATCTAATCCACCGATCGTACCGTTCGCAACCACAGGAACATTCTCAACAGTACTATCCGGTTTCACCACAAACACAAACTGTCCATTCGGTCCATTCTGTACCGCTTGAGCAGGAACAACGGTTGCATTGGGTTCTTCAGCGATCGTCAATGTCGTATTCACAAACTGACCCGGAAACAATTGTCCTTGAGAATTGTCAAACTCTCCGATTAGTTGAATCGTTCCTGTCGAAGCATCCACTGTGTTATTCATAAAAGAAAGTAGCCCTGAAATCGGACGATTCGATCCGGTGAAAGTCACATCTACTTTCAGCTTGCCATTGTTCATGTGCTTCTGAAGTTCCGGTAGATTTGTTTCTGGAACCGCAAACGAAACTTGAATCGGACGAATCTTCTGAATCACTACTAAAGGACTGTTACCATTTGCCTGAACAACATTCCCCTCAGTGACAAGAATATCGCCAGCGCGACCATCAATCGGTGCATAAATCTTAGTGTAAGATGCCTGCACTTCGGTATTGCTCAGAGCACCTCCATCGGCACTAACCACGGCTTGTGTATTTTCGATCGCAGCTTGATCCCCTTTCACCACTGCTTCAGCATTCGCGATCGCAACTTGATCACTTCTGACGACTGCTTGAGCATTGTCGATCGCAGCTTGATCAGATTGAATCGTTGCCGCTGATGCTTTGCTGTTCGTCGCATATTGTTGGGCCTGATCTTGGCTGATTGCACCCTGTTTGTACAAATTGTTATAGCGATCGCTCTGTGATTGTGCTAACTGCGCCTGTGCTTGATCTTTTGCAAGTGTCGCTTGTGCCTGTCGCACCAATCCCTGATCTTTTGCTAAAGTAGCTCTCGCTTGTTCAACTTGTCCTAAATCTTTCGCTAAAGTGGCTCTCGCCTGCTGAACTTGGGCTTGGTCTTTGGCAACTGTTCCCTGAGCTTGCTGCATGCTGGCAGTTTGCGATCGATCATCGAGTGTAAAAAGAAGCTGTCCTTTATGCACTTCCTGACCTTTTTTGAAGAAAACGCCTGTAATTCTTCCGCTGGCTTGAGGCGTGACCGAAACCGTAGAATCCGATTGCACATGACCGATCGCACTAATCTGCACGGGCACAGTTTTCTGGGTCACGGTCGCCACTGTAACCGGAGTAATCTGCGCTCTACCATTGCGATCGGCTTTCTCAGGTTTAGCTGCTTGGGATCGCATTCCAAAAAATCCAGCCGTTGCCAGCAAGAGCAGCCCTGCGGCAAATCCAATCCGTTTCTTTGGAAAAGGTCTGCGGGGGGGGTGAGCATCCGCCTCGATCGGAGTTTGCTCAAAGTCGGGAACTGTATTATCGTGAATTTCGTGCGTCATGGGAGCCTCAGTTTCAAGCCAGAATCTATTGGTCTGAGCGACTACTGCGGACTTTGCTGCTCAGATTTTTGGCGGTTGGCGTAAGCCGTTTTCAGAATGTCTTGAACTTTCGTTTTTTGGTCAGCAGTGAGATTGATCTCAGACAATGCCTGACGCATTTTCTCGCCTTGCTGCAATTTTGTTTCTAGCTGCTGCACTTGATCTTGCGTGAGTACTGCTTCGACTTGCTTGCGGACTGCTTCACGTCTTTTCGATCGCTCTGTGGTCTGATAGGCTTTCGCTTGGCTGTTGTCTTGCGATGAAGTCGGAGCGCTCGTTTGGGTGGAATCGGTCTGAGGTGCAGTCGATGCAGAATCGGAACGGTTGCACGCTGTAATGCCTACAAGCACGAGAGCAAAAAGGGCTAGAGGAATCGCATATTTCTTCATAATGGGTAACTCCACGGTTCCGATCGACGGTTTGATATTGTTTATTGCTCAGCCTTAAGTGTGACTCTGAAGGGCAACCTTCCCCAGCTATCCGTGTAAATCACAGACTGACTGTGTGCTGCTTCTGAATGAACCGGAATGCCCAAAGCTACTGCCCCAACTGCAGCAAACAAAAGTAAAACACGAACGGTTAGAGTGGTTTGCATTGCTTGATCTTCCAATCTGTTCACGATTCAATCTTAGAGATTGCAGCTAGATCGCGCATGATGTCGGACTCCTAACCTGACTCGTCAAAAAGTACCGAAATTCTTGTGACTTTTTTCCTAAAGAGCGTGATGCCCCAGCCGATAGAAGTGAGACAATTAATGTAGCAATTCTTAAACTTAATACTCTGCTTTCAACAGGAGGAAATAAACTTCAGTTATTGCTAAATTTACTCAAGCTGGCATTGCAACTTCGATCAAAAGCGCTATGAGTATCATTTACGATTTAGAACACATTACGACTTATCGCTATCGCAATCCCGTCACCTTTGGTGAACACCGTGCGATTTTTCTACCGAGTACGGGATATGGTGGACGCATCTTGAGCTACTTGCTAAACACTAACATTCCCTGCAAAGCTCGTTGGATGATGGATACTCTGTCGAACAATGTCGCGCTGCTGGAATTTAGCGAACCCACAAAGGAACTCATCGTGACTTACCAAGTTCGAGGAGAGCATTTTGGCATTCCTGCGATCGCAGATTTCCCACTCGATCCCCGCGCTGAAGAGATCCCAGTGCAATACACACCAGATGAATGGAATGATCTATCAGTATTTATCCGCCCCCATACTGAAGATCCAGAGGGTCGTCTTGCTGCTTGGACAAAACGCTTTGTTGCTGGAGATCAAGATAATACTTTAGGTGTCTTGCAACGCATGATGGATAGCATCAATACAACTCTCACTTATCAAGCACGAGAAGCAGAAGGCACTCAAAATCCCGCTGAAACCCTGCGCCTACAGTCAGGCACTTGTCGAGATTATGCTTGGCTGATGATCGAAGCATTACGACGATTGGGGCTGGCTTGTCGCTTTGTGAGTGGTTATCTTTACGACTCAGCCCTCGATGGCGGCAAAGTTGGAATGACGGGATCAGGAGCAACTCACGCTTGGTTACAGGTTTATCTACCGGGTGCAGGATGGCGGGCATATGATCCGACCAATCGAATTACGGCAGGCTTTGACTTGATTCGAGTTGCGATCGCACGACATCCGGGACAAGTGATTCCGTTGTCTGGTTCCTGGTTTGGTGATGCTGAAGATTATCTGGGAATGGATGTCAGCGTCTCGATTCGCAAACGCGGAATGCTACCTGATTTTGAAGTCGCTCCTTCTGTTCCGATGGTCACGACATCGCAATAGCTCATCGCCTTGGTTGCGGCAAAAAAATTCTGTTTGCATCTGAAGACAGAGAATATGGCATTGATTTTTTGTAATAATCGCAAGGACTAACGGTTGAGTGATCGAGATTTAACATGAGAACTGGAGTTTGGATATTAGGCGACCAGCTTTGGACAGGGCAATCCGCATTGCAAAGTTGCAAGCAATTTCACCAACAAACGCCCGTTCTTTTTATTGAGTCTCTCCATCACGCTCAACAGTTACCCTATCACTTGCAGAAGCTCGTCTTAGTTTGGTCAGCAATGCGCCACTTTGCTGAAGAACTGCGACAAGCAGGATGGATAGTGAGCTACGCTCAAGCAGAAGACTTTAAAACACCTTTATTAAAGTGGATTGAGCAGTATCAAATTACTGAATTGCGGGTGATGTCTCCGGTCGATCGACCCTTTAAGAAACTGATCCAATCGCTCGATCTTCCCTGTACTGTTATCTTTACTCCAAATAACCGCTTTATCTGGAAAGAGCAGGAGTTTGAAGACTGGGCACGATCACGGAAACGTTTGTTGATGGAAGACTTTTACCGTGAAGGAAGACAGCGTTTCAACATTCTCATGGATGGAAAACATCCAATCGGTGGGCGTTGGAACTTCGATCGAGATAATCGTAAACCGCCGAAAGGCAAACTTACATTACCAGAAGCACTCTGGTTTGAGCCGGACACGATCACACAGGAAGTGATCGACTGGGTGAAGCAGTCTCCAGCGTTTAAGGACAGTCAAGCGTACTGGCAGATTGAGCCGTTTCGGTGGGGAGTGACGCGGCAGCAAGCATTACAAGTACTTGATTTCTTTATCGAAACTCGGCTTTCAAATTTTGGTCCGTACCAAGATGCGATGGTGACAGGTGAACAAACCCTATGGCACGCGATGTTATCGCCTTATCTGAACTTGGGGCTGTTGCATCCGTTAGAAGTTGTGCAAGCCGCAGAACAGGCTTATGATGCCAATTGCGATCAATGGCAACTCAATAGCGTAGAAGGGTTTGTCAGGCAGATTATTGGATGGCGTGAGTATATGCATGGGATCTATGTCTACATGGGTGAAGATTACCCCGATCGTAATTGGTTTAACCACACGCATCCGCTCCCGGATTTTTACTGGACAGGCGAAACCAGAATGAATTGTTTACACCATGTTCTAAGTCAGGTAAAGATGACAGGATATGCTCATCACATTCAGCGGCTCATGGTGTTGAACAACTTCGCATTGATCACAGGCATTTCTCCTCAAGAGTTGCAAGACTGGTTTCATGCAGCATTTATTGATGGATACGACTGGGTGATGCAAGCAAATGTGATTGGTATGGGACAGTATGCGGATGGTGGCATGATGGCATCGAAACCATACGCAGCTTCTGCAAATTACATCAATACGATGAGTGATTACTGCAAATCTTGTGTGTACAATCCTCGCAGTCGGACGGGGGAAACAGCTTGTCCTTTTAACTTGATGTACTGGGATTTTCTCGCGCGACACTACGAGAAGTTAAAGCATAATCCTCGGATGACTCAGATTTATCGGAACTTAGAGCGTATTTCAACCGAAGAGCTTCAACTGATTCGCGCCTCAGCAGAACAATGGAGAAACGACCATCTGCATACCGAATATCCTCATCCATCTACTCCTGCGAATCATGGATCGACTGACCCAACTCCGCAATCAATATCTTGAACTCACCAACCAAGTCTTACCGAGCTTGGCAACCTCTCGCAACTTTCCAATTCGCGATAATCACTGCTTTCAGCGAATCATTCTAGACAATATCTTTAGTTGCTGTTGGTATGAGGTACTGGAGCGCAAGCGCGTTCCTGCCTATCGACAATTAACCGAAGCGCAGTTAGAAACAGCGATCGCACTCGCAAACCGCATCATCGCTGAGCCTGATTCCTATGGGCAACAACTGAATCAGAATAGCTTGAACTGGCGCGGAAAAGCGATCGCCCAATAATAGCCGTGAATTAGAAAGCGTAACATTACTAGCCTTTTCCTGTCTGAAGGATGAGATCAGGAGCGTGTGGTTAGATCATAATTAAGCGATCGTCTCGTTGGGAAATGACTTGCTATGACTGTCAGTTCTGATCCATTAGTCGATAAGGTAGTCGAAACGCAGTATCCGATCGAAGCAATTTTACAGAATCGTTGGAGTCCGCTTGCTTTTTCCGAGCGTGCGGTTGAACCGGAGAAGCTATGTAGTGTTCTAGAAGCAGCGCGATGGGCAGCTTCTTCTTTTAATGAGCAACCGTGGAATTTTATCGTTGCGACGAAAGACAATTCAACCGAATTTGAGCGGATGCTGAGTTGTTTAGCAGAAGGCAATCAAGAATGGGCGAAGAGCGCTCCGGTGCTGATGATTGCTGTTGCGAAGCTCAATTTCGAGAGGAATGGTCATGAAAATCGCCATGCTTTTCATGATGTTGGGGCAGCCGAGGCAAACTTAGCCGCTCAAGCAACTGCACTGGGACTTCACGTTCATCAGATGGCAGGCTTTGATGTTGAAAAAGCTAGAGCGTTGTATGGTATTCCTCAAGGTTATGAACCCGTTGATGCGATCGCGCTCGGTTATCTTGGCGATCCTCATCAGTTGTCGGATCGATTGCAACAGCGATTATCGGCTCCGCGATCGCGTAAACCTCTGAAGGATTTTGTGTTTACTGGACGCTGGCAGCAGTCCTCAAACTTGGTCTAGAGATCGAGAAGTCGCTAACGCCTGACGTAACCCTGCTACCTCTCGCCTCTACTTGAATAGATTTCCCGCACGGCTCTTAAGCGCCTAGCAAATAGAATTCGGGGTATCCAGACCAAGTGTTCCTTCGTACACTCGCCGTTGGTTTTTAGGCAGTCCGCGTCGGCGGACTTCGTCTGTTTAGCCGCGAATTCTATTCAGGAACAAAGTTTTGAGGAGCGGTTGAAATTGCGAGTCTATACCGATATGGTCGTTGCTGCTAGCGTGAAAGCTCAAGCTTGCGGCACCATCAATGGTCATTCTGCCTGCACATCGTTTATCTAATTGAGTAACAGTCGGAATTTGTCACAACCAGGGGCTAGAGCGAATCGGTTTGCCGAAGCTCTAGCTCATGGTAGCTATGTCGGTTTTCGGTTCGATAGAGTCCTAGATTCTAATTGAATTTCGCCATCGGGAACGATCGACATCTCTTGCACGACGATCATGCTACTTGCTTGAAAGTAACAGTTGATCATATGTTTAGAACTCATGTTGTGCGATCGCTCATCTCCTCAAGGTTTAGCCTTCTATTGGGAAGTTTCGTAATGCTGCTGATTGCAACCCCTGCGCGGTCTGCCGAACGCATCACAGGATTTTTCGGATCGCTGCAACTGAGTCTTTCAGTCGATGCTTTGGAAGCCTTTGTCGATCGCAATCAAGTTACAGATGAGTTGGCATTCTACACAAAGCGATTATCCCCGGAACAATTGAAGCAGTTCAGGCAGGTACTCGAATTTCGCCTACCCGCGTCACCCGTATTGTTCTCACAAGTTGGTTACTCGAAAATCGGTGAATCGCTGCTTCAGCAAGCAGGCGATGTCATTCAAACCGAAACCGGAGAAAACGGATTTTATGCTTTGCGCTCTGCCCTAATTCTGTCTGCAACTCAACCCAACGGAACGAGCTTCATTCAACTGCTACGAAATTTTCCATCGCGCAGTGTCCGTATCGATTTCAACAAAAGTCTGCGACTTGCTCAAGCTGTTCTTGCCCAGCAGCAACAGACGATCAATGTTTTTCGCACGCTTGCTGCTCAAGCAGAGGTAGACACGCGATCGCCGCTTTCTGACTTACGAAAACCGGGATCGGTGACTTGGCGGCAGCAAACTTGGACGATTCACGATACGAAACGCGATCGCACCTTTCCCGTCGATC
Source organism: Leptolyngbya sp. ERB_1_1 (assembly GCA_040289665.1). Taxonomy (GTDB): domain Bacteria; phylum Cyanobacteriota; class Cyanobacteriia; order Leptolyngbyales; family Leptolyngbyaceae; genus Leptolyngbya. The sequence goes on from PSLO01000003.1 coordinate 91,808, forward strand.
TTTATTTACCACAGACGAAGCTCACTACACCATTAGTTGTGATTGTGCATGGAGCCGTAGAAGATCGACAAACTTTTGCTAATTTTGCTCAACATCTAGCATCATACGGTTTTGCTGTTGCGGTTCCTGAAAATCCCAACACAAGCCAGCGTCGTTGGGGTGAATTTCTGCGCGGTCTTGCACCAGAGCCAGACGCAGCCTCATTGAGTGACCAGCCGCTTGATGTACGATCGCTACTCGATGAACTCGCGCGGCAGGCTCAAACACAACCTGCTCTACAACGATTGAATCTACAGCAAGTTGGCGTAATCGGACATTCTCAAGGTGGAACAACGGCACTCTTTCTTGCAGGTGCAACGATTGATCCAGATCGTCAGCAACGCTGTCAAACTCTGTCAAGCACTGATATTATCGGTCAAATTCAATGTGGTTCGCCGCTACCCTCATCGAGTCCGCGTGATCCGAGAATTGTGGCTGCGATCGCGATTAATCCGGTTACAAGCTTGATTTTTGGTTCTAAAGGGATGAGCCAGCTCCAAGTTCCCGTGATGCTCGTCTCTAGTAGCGCTGATATGATCACACCCCCAATTAACGAACAAATCTGCCCGTTCACAGGTATTCAAGTTGAGTCACGCTACCTCGCTTTGATTGAGAACGGCACTCACTTATCGATGCTAGGAGAGAATGCTTTCAAGAACTTGGAAATTTCGCTTCCTCCGCTGGTGGTTGGCGCTGATCCAGCGGTGGCACGATCATTTCTCAATGGTGTGGGATTGGCGTTTGTGCAGCGCTATGTAGCGAATCAAACGGACTTTCAACCTTATCTCAGCAATGCTTACAGTCGATCGCTGAGTACACCTAATCTCAAGCTGACGCTGCTCCGTCAAATCCCGGAAATACCTAAATTTCGTCACGACAGATGCACTGCCACAGATTAACGAACAACACACCATTGATTTTCTTGAAATGCTACAGTTAATTTCTTACTACAGTTAATTTCTTAATCGTGTAGGCATCCTTGAACTCGTGGACTTATTTGATCATCGACTCCTTGCGAATACCGATGCGCCCCTTGCCGCCCGAATGCGCCCCAGAACGATCGATGAATTCGTGGGACAGAGCGCGATCGTCGGTGAAGGACGACTACTCCGCCGCGCTATTCAAGCGGATCAGTTATCGTCGCTAATTTTCTACGGAGCACCTGGAACTGGAAAGACAACGCTTGCTCAAATCATCGCGAATACAACACAAGCTCACTTTATTGCGATCAACGCTGTTCTTGCAGGCATCAAAGAGATTCGGGATGCGATCGCAACTGCACAGGAACGATACAAGCAATTCAATCAGCGCACAATCCTCTTTGTCGATGAAGTGCATCGTTTTAACAAAGCACAACAAGATGCACTGTTACCCTGGGTTGAGAATGGAACCGTGATTCTGATCGGTGCAACGACTGAGAATCCTTATTTTGAAGTCAACAAAGCATTAGTGAGTCGATCGCGCCTGTTTCAACTCAAACCGCTGACATCGGAAGATTTGAAGCGAGTGATTGATCGAGCATTGAGCGATCCAGAGCGTGGGTATGGAAAGCTGAACATTCAACTGGATTCAGACGCGATCGAACATTTAATCAACGTTGCAAATGGTGATGCGCGATCGCTGCTCAATGCTCTAGAACTTGCCGTTGAGACCACTTCACCTAACGATCAAGGTATCATTCATATCACGATGACGATCGCAGAAGAGTCGATTCAACAACGCGCCGTACTCTATGACAAAGAAGGCGATGCTCATTTTGATACCATTAGTGCTTTTATCAAAAGCTTGCGTGGCTCTGATCCTGATGCTGCACTCTATTGGTTAGCTCGGATGATTTACGCGGGAGAAGATCCGCGATTCATTTTTCGTCGAATGTTGATTTTAGCGAGCGAAGATATTGGACTGGCTGACCCGAACGCGATCGTCATCATCAATGCTTGTGCAGCATCATTCGATCGTGTGGGAATGCCCGAAGGACGCTATCCACTGGCGCAAGCAACCCTCTATCTTGCGAATGCACCAAAATCAAACAGTGTGATGGGCTTTTTTGATGCACTGTCAGCCGTCAAGCGAGAACGAGAATCAGAAGTTCCTCTGCATCTACGCGATTCTAACCGCGATCGAGAAGGCTTTGGACATGGTGCAAACTATCTCTATCCACACTCGTATCGAGAGCATTGGGTCGCACAACAATACTTACCTAGCAGTTTACAGGGTCAAGTCTTTTATCAACCTTCAGACCAAGGATTTGAAGCCACAATTCGAGATAAGGTACAGCGCGATCGTGAAGCACAACTTGCCGCATTGGTGGAAGGACTTGAAGTACCCGAAAGACTCACCTTAAGTCCTACAAATTCCAGTCTGGATCGATGGTTAGCGCGATCGCTCAGTCAAGTGGGAGAACGATTGGGAGCAATTCGCGCTCGTATTTTCACCTTGGCACAACTGCAACGACATCATTTGATTCTCGATCTCAATGCCGGAAGCGGTTTATTACTATGGGAAGCGGTTCGCCAAGCTCCTGAAGGAGGCGTGTATGGTTATGTGCACACTGAAAAAGAGTTAGTTGCCCTCAATGAACAGATTCAGGCGTTACCAGAACTGTCTCGTCCGGTGCTGGTTCAAACGCTGCCTCAATCAGTGAAATTCGATCGCATTCTTGGACGAAATGCACTTTATGCAGAATCCGATAGAGTAGGCGCGATCAGGTCGTTATCTGCATTGCTTGAACCAGAGGGTGAGATTATTTTAGCAGAGACGATTCCAAGCGCTGCACAACGATTGTATCGACTCGCTGATCCGGTTTGGTTGAAGCCGAAGTTATACGATCGCTGGCAGCAAGCCGAAGAAGCTATCTATCGTTCCTCAGATGATCCAAAATTTAACTGGACGATTCAAGGCTTGCGATCGTATTTTGAGCAAGCGGGCTTTGATGTGAAACTACAAACTGAGCAGATCCAAACCGAGGTTTATTTATCGCGATCGCTATTTGATCGGTGGTTTACATCCAATACGGAACAACCAAGCTATGCAGATCAGTTGGCACAGTATCTAAAACCCGCAGACGTGCTACAAATTCAACAAATCTTTGCGACTCGCTTGCTCAATCAAACGGCGAATTGGAAGAGTAGTACTTTATGGATTCAAGCAAGAAATGTGAATTCACAAATGATGTAGATCCTTTTGACCTTCATCAGTTCTTTAGAGTTTAGCGGTAGGGTCTGACTATTGCGATTTGCAATTATTCTCTATTCAGTTGTGAATGTCATGACTACCGTTCTACAACGTCAACCAGGACTGCGCGATCGCTGGGAGCAGTTTTGTAACTGGATCACAAGTACAGAAAATCGATTGTATATTGGTTGGTTTGGAGTATTGATGATTCCGTTACTCTCGATTTCTGCCATTGTGTTTACAACCGCATTTATCGCTGCGCCTCCTGTGGATATTGATGGAATTCGAGAACCGATCGCGGGATCATTGCTCTATGGCAACAATCTTATTACCGCCGCTGTGGTTCCTTCTTCTAATGCGATCGGACTGCATTTTTACCCCATTTGGGAAGCTGCCAGTATGGATGAGTGGCTATACAATGGCGGACCTTATCAAATGATCGCAGCACATTATATTCCGGCATTGTGCTGTTATATGGGGCGAGAATGGGAACTAAGCTACCGACTCGGAATGCGCCCTTGGATTGCAGTTGCATATTCGGCTCCCCTTGCCGCAACCGCTTCTGTGTTTTTGATTTATCCGATCGGTCAAGGTAGCTTTTCTGATGGCTTACCGATGGGAATTAGTGGAACATTCAACTTTATGTTTGTGTTTCAGGCAGAACATAATATTCTGATGCACCCGTTACATATGTTAGGGGTTGCAGGTGTGTTTGGTGGATCGCTCTTTTGCGCCATGCATGGAAGTTTGGTTACTTCTAGCTTGGTGAGAGAAACGACTGAAATTGAGTCTCAGAACTATGGATATAAGTTCGGGCAGGAGGGAGAAACCTATAATATTGTGGCGGCACATGGTTATTTTGGGCGATTGATCTTTCAATACGCAAGCTTTACCAATAGTCGATCGCTACATTTCTTTCTTGCTGCATTTCCAGTCATTTGCATCTGGTGTACGGCTTTGGGGATCAGCACAATGGCGTTTAACCTCAATGGTTTTAACTTCAATCACTCCGTCCTCGATTCTCAAGGAAAAGTAGTAAATACTTGGGCAGATTTAATCAATCGTGCTAATCTTGGCTTTGAGGTGATGCACGAACGTAATGCACACAACTTTCCGCTTGATTTGGCGATGGGTGAACCTCTGTTAGTTTCAGCGGAACAAGCGCCTACAATTCGCTAAGACCTGCTGCAATCTGTAGCTTGGTAAGATTTTACCAAGCTTTTTTGTGATGCTGATGAATTGAGCGATCGAGATTGTTGTAAATCGGCTTTGTTGCATGAATAACTAGAAACGATAACCA
>PSLO01000083.1:0-18706 GCA_040289665.1 Leptolyngbya sp. ERB_1_1
TTAAGCTGCTGGAGTACGGCATTTATTTCTCATCTTACCCTTTCTCCCAAGATCCCAAATGGGTTCTATAAGGCTGTCCACTTGAGTGACACAACTAACTCCCTACAGTGAGTGCAACTCGTCTGCAACTGCATACCGCACAGATAACAAAATTTAGCCCTAACTTGACTCCAGAGAGGGTCAGCCACCGTCTCAGGAGTCCAGCACCGGGGACAAAAATTGGGGTCATCGTGCCAAAACGGGAAACTGCGATCGCGCTTATTTAACCCACTGGCTCGTAGACATTGCTCCTCAAAGGAACGATCACACACTTCGCCCAAACGGTGAAAGAACATCGCTCTGGACAAAGAATGTTTTAATTTTCCCTTATTCAGTTCCGTCGTCGCCCTACCACGCAGCCCGAAAATATTCCGCCGCGTTCGATAGAGTGATTTGATTCTGCATTCTGGTGAGCCTGCTGCGGATAATACTTACCTCAAGATGAATGAGTTAATCGCTTCCAAGCCGAATCGATCGCTTGTTTCATCCGTTTTCCAGTATGGCTGAGGCTATGCTGGAAGTCCTCCCATTTATCTTGCAAAAATTCACTGGCTTCTTCTAAGGCATTTTTGTCATGTCGTCCCGATTGACCTAGTTCATCCCGTACTTCTTTGATTTTGACGCGGACAACTTCGGGTTTATCCTGGGGTGAAAGGAGTTTTGCCAAGCGATCGCCCATTTTCTTCACCAGATTCTTCACCTGTTGCGATTTCTCACTCAGAAACCCTTTCAGTCCTTCGGATTCACTCTTGAGCCGATTTTTAGCATCCTCTTTGATAACGACAACCTCTGCATCAATCGCTTCTACGTCCTCAGGAAATAAAACTGCCCGACCACCAAAGGGTGCTGCAATCTCACCGCCTAAAATGTAAGCCGCAATATCGCCCGTTTCCCAATCAAAGAGAAAATCTTCTACCCAACCCAAGGGAGTACTCAACGAGGGCGTGCGGATAGCCATCTGATGGAGACGGCGTAGGGATGGCGGTGGCGTAAGCGCTAATTCTGAGTAGGTCAGTAAGGCATCAGGGCCGATCATAGCCACTTGCTCAAAGGGCGTATAGCCTGCATCGCTAGCAAAGTAGACGACTCGACCGCTATCATCGACCCACACTTCTTCCACGCTGCCATAGCGGGTGGCCGTGCTACTATCCATTGCCATTAAACCAACAATTTGACTCCGACGAATGACGTTAAACATCTTTAATTCCTCTTCAAAATCCATAATCAGGTTAACAACAGGGCAAATAATCCGCACAGGGCAAAACCAGGAGAAAAGCCCAGTTTGGCAACAGCCACTTCAACGTCTGTAGTGATCGCCAGCCGGATAAAGGGAAAAATAAGTAAGAAAAGTAAAAATAGTAACAGTGTAACCGGAAGATAGATCATCTCAATTAGGTTCACTAAAAGGGATATTGCTCGATAGATGGCGGACGACGGCGCAATTGAAAGTGCTGATTGTCGGATAGTTCTTGAGTGCTTGGTTGCGAGAGATGTTCATTTCTGGTAGTTGCAATTGCCTCAAATCGCTGAAACATCCAGACTCGCAAATATAATAATCCACCTAAAACTACTAAAAAAGCACAGACTCCTAATAGGCGATCAATAGGAATATCCACTACTCCCTGTAAAATCACTTCCCGCAATGCCGACACTAGGGAAACTTCCACGGCTGCTCCAATGGAAATCCGCTGTTCTTGGAGGTAGATAATTAACAGGCGAAAGATTTCTACCAGGATGAGAACAAACAAAATATCAGACGTGATGGCTTGAAAGTTAATCGGTTGCAACAGAGAAAGAAACATTTCACCCAACCGAATCAACATGACGCAAAACAAACCAATACATAGAGATACCACAATAAAATTCTGGAAAAATTCCAGATTATGCACGATAGTGTCTCTTTCAAACCATAATTTCCAGCCTTGGTTCGGCGAGGATGGATATTTCATAGCCGTAGGAAGGTGCGAAAATTAGCGACTGGTCATAAATTTTCCTAGCCAGAGGAAAGCACTTAAGCCAAGGCTCAAGAGAAGGCCAGTGGTCAAGGGGAAGTAGAAGGTAAAATGCTCATTTTGCACCAAAATATCTCCTGGTAAACGACCAAGGGGGATGTGCTTCAATGTTCCACCACTGAGCCAGAGCAAACCTCCTAGCAACAAGATGCCAGCACCAAGAAAGACTAGTGTTTTTCCAATTTCCGCAATCATAGTCGTACCTAGGAATCAGAAGACTTGGGTTGGGTTAGAACATTCCACGCGGCTTTGGCTGCTTCGGTCAGGCGATCGCCCAAACGCTGAATTTCATCAGCAATAGACTGCCAATTTTTCTGAGCTTCTTGCTGGATTAGTTGCACTGATTGTTCTAGGCGATCAGGATCAATCAATTTTGTTTCTTCAATTGTTTCTCTGGCACGCCGCACAGCCGTTAGATAGGCTTCGCGAGTCAGATCTTGTGCCGTATGAATTTCAGACTGAGCGCGTTTTTTGATGGCTTCGATCAGCGCCTTGGTTTCTTGCTTGATGTCTGCATTTTGCCCTGCCATTTCTTGTTCAACCAGAGCATCAGTTTCTGGACTAATTGTGATGGGAGCGGATGATTCAAAGTTGTTCGTCATAGTCGGGTTCCTCCTGTGTTTGTACCGGCTTGAGTATGCTAGGAAGTACTAACGAGTTCAGAAGATAAACGCTTAAAGACTAGTCGCTCATTTTCTACACCAACGTAAATGGTGTCGCCTTCGTGGAATTCTCCACGTAAAATTGCCTTGGCAATGGGTGTTTCCAGCTCTGTTTGAATGGCTCGTTTTAGGGGACGTGCACCATACACTGGATCGTAGCCAACCTGAGCCAACAAATCGAGGGCTTCCTCAGAAAGTTTCAGCGCTAGTTTGCGTTCAACCAGTCGCTGTTCTAATCGCTGAACTTGCAGTTTCACAATTTCGCGCAATTGTTGCGATTGCAGACTGTGGAAGATAATAATTTCGTCAATCCGATTGAGAAATTCCGGACGGAAATTGGCTCGCATCGCTTCCATCACGCGATCGCGCATTTCTTCATACTTACTATCATCACCCGCCACATCCAAAATGTATTGCGAGCCAATATTGCTGGTCATGATCACAACCGTATTTTTGAAATCCACCGTGTGTCCTTGAGCATCGGTTAGACGACCATCATCCAGAATTTGCAGCATGACGTTAAACACATCCGGATGCGCCTTTTCGATTTCATCAAAAAGAATCACCGCGTAGGGACGACGGCGAATCGCTTCGGTTAGCTGTCCACCTTCGTCATACCCCACATAGCCCGGAGGCGCACCAATCAACCGAGAAACCGTATGTTTCTCCATGTACTCGGACATATCGATCCGTACCATCGCCTCTTCGGTGTCGAATAAGTAAGCAGCTAGCGCCTTTGCCAACTCTGTTTTACCCACCCCAGTTGGGCCCAAGAAGATAAAGCTAGCAATCGGGCGATTGGGATCGGCAAGCCCAGCACGGGAACGCTGAATCGCGTCAGCAACCGCTGTGACGGCTTCATCTTGCCCAACCACGCGCTTGTGTAATTCCTCTTCCAGATGCAGGAGTTTCTGCATCTCGGATTCCACCAGTTTACTAACTGGAATACCCGTCCATTTGGAAATTATTTCGGCAATATCGGCTTCGGTGACTTCTTCCCGCAGCATAGATTTGCCGCTAGTTTGAGTTTCGCTGAGGCGGGTTTCGGCAGTTTCTAGCTGTCGCTGTAAATCGGTGAGCTTACCATATTTTAATTCTGCAGCTCGGTTGAGATCGTAATCTCGTTCCGCCTGTTGAATTTCAATATTAACGCGATCGATTTCTTCTTTGAGTTTTTGAATTTGATCGATGATTTCTTTTTCTGCCTGCCATTGGGCATTCAGCGCGGATTGTTGTTCCTTGAGATCTGATAGTTCTTTTTCCAATCGTTCCAAGCGCTCCTTAGAAGCACTATCGGTTTCCTTCTGCAAGGATAAACGCTCCATTTCTAACTGTAAAATTTTGCGATCAATTTCGTCTAGTTCCTCTGGTTTGGAAGTGATTTCCATCTTCAGTTTGGCAGCCGCTTCATCGACCAAATCAATCGCTTTGTCTGGCAGAAAGCGATCGCTAATATAGCGAGTAGACAATACAGCTGCTGCTACCAGGGCGTTATCAGAAATTTTCACACCGTGGTGTAATTCATAGCGCTCTTTCAGTCCCCGGAGAATGGAAATAGTATCTTCAATGCTGGGTTGATCAACATAGACTTGCTGGAAACGACGCTCTAAGGCTGCATCTTTTTCAATGTATTTACGATATTCATCCAAGGTAGTAGCACCAATGCAGCGCAGTTCCCCCCGCGCCAGTAGAGGCTTGAGCAAATTCCCCGCATCCATTGCCCCCTGGGTGGCTCCAGCTCCCACTACAGTGTGAATTTCGTCAATAAACAGAATGATGTGTCCCTGTGCTTCCTGGACTTCCTTCAGCACAGCTTTCAGTCGTTCTTCAAACTCTCCTCGATACTTGGCTCCGGCAATTAAAGCGCCCATATCCAGAGCGATCAAGGTGCGATCGCGCAATGATTCTGGTACATCCCCACTGACAATGCGCTGGGCGAGTCCTTCCACAATCGCTGTTTTACCCACACCTGGTTCACCAATCAGCACAGGATTATTCTTAGTGCGGCGAGACAAGATTTGAATCGTGCGACGAATCTCGTCATCCCGTCCAATCACCGGATCGAGTTTCCCTTCTCGTGCTAATTTGGTTAAATCCCGTCCATATTTTTCCAGGGATTCATACTTGCCTTCCGGATTTTGATCGGTCACTTTTTGACTGCCTCGAATTTGTTCAATCGTGGTACGGAGTTTCTGTTCGTTGAGTCCCAATTCTTGAAATAACGTTTTACCAAAGCGATCGTCCTTGGCAAACGCCAGCACTAAATGTTCAATGGAAATATATTCATCCCCAAAGTTTTTACGATACTGTTCTGCCCGATCCAGTAATGTGTCCAAGCTGCGCCCCAAATAAACAGAGCCGCTACTGCCACCCGATACTTTGGGCTGACGGTTGATGAAGTCATGGGTGCGATCGCGCAGGATCTGAACATTCACCCCTGCTTTATTAAAAATAGAACTAGCTAGTCCTTCCTGTTCCAGAAGACTCCGCATTAAATGTTCGCTTTCAATTTGCTGATGTTGAAATTGTTTGGCGATTTCTGGCGTCCGAACGATCGCTTCCCAGGCTTTTTCAGTAAATTGGTTGGGGTTAGTCGGTTGCATATTTGAATCCTCCAGACGGCGACAAAATCATGCCTAAAAGCCTTCTTAGCCTTTTGTAACAACTTCATCCGATTGTTGCAGCCCCTGCAAATATTGCTGTCCTTTAGCTGTGATTTTGCCGCGAATGAAGTGAATTGGTTCAGGTAAAATCGCAAAGGCGGCGTAGGCTCCTGGAGTAAATTCTCCGGTAATAAATCCCTTTTCATGCAGATAATCCAGGTGAAACACCAGGTCATATTCATCTCCGAATAAGTGAGCAATATCTTTTTCTTCAAACCCTGCTTCACCCTGTTCAGCAGCGATTTCCAATACTTGTTGAACAATGTTGCGATTGAGTTGCATGGTTCACTTCCTTGATTGATGTCATTATCCTGTTGTTTCAAGTCAGCACGTTAATTCCTGGTTCTCAAATCTGTTTGATAAACACGCAGTTGTGCCTTGAGTTGGGCAATCTCCGCTGCCATATCCAGCACCATCGCAGCTCCTACTAAATTCAGTCCCAAATCGCGACGCAAGCGCTGAATCTGCACCACGCGGACGAGATCCTGGCGGCGCAGCATGGTGCCTGTTGGTTCCACCAGACCTAACGTCACAAATTGCTCAATGAGTGGCACTGAGGTTTGGGTAAAGTAAGCGGCTTGCTCAAAGCTGTAGAGGCGATCGCCCCCATTAGACCAAACCACTCGTGAAAGTCCCATGCTAGTGGTCATAGATGCACCTCCGCGATCGCACCTCGAGGATCAAAACTGCTGACCTGCTGCAACTTTTCATAGCATTCTCTTTCCTGCACACTCAGTTCTTTCGGGGTGACAATTTTCAGCCGCACTAGCAAATCCGTCCGGTTGCCTTTGGGATCGCGCCAGCCTTTACCGCGTAACCTCAAGGTTTGTCCAGAATCCACGCCAGGGGGGATGCTCATCGTTACCTTTCCGTCCGGCGTTGGAACTTTTATTTGGGCACCAAGTACAGCTTCTGCCGGACTAATCGGGATTTCACAAATTAAATTATTTCCTTCAAATCTGTAGAAAGAATGAGGCAGTAACTCAATAGTAAGATATAAATCTCCCCGCTGCTGGCTAAAGGGGCTGATCTGCCCTTTGCCCTTTACCCGAATCCGGCTGCCGGATTTTGCCCCGGCTGGAATGCGAACAGTAACCGTTTCATCCCCGATTTGCAACCGTTTTTGGGTGCCGTGAAAGGCTTCGGAAAGGGTGAGGGCGATCGCGGCTTCTGTATCTTGGGCAGGCATTTCCACAAAACGGCTGAAGGGATCGTCCCCAAAGTCCACGTATTCTCGGAATCCCTCTGGGCCCGTTGTTGTCCGATAGGTATATACCCGTCGCCCAGCACCACCGCCGCGCCCAAAGCGTCCCAGCAGTTCGTTAATAAAGTCATCAAAACTGCTGTACTGTCCAAAATCCATTCCTTCAAAGCCAGCTCCACCCGGCGGGGGTGTACCCGCAGCGGCTTGCTTCCAATATTGCCCAAACTGGTCGTATTTCTGGCGCTTTTCTGGGTCAGACAGCACTTCGTGGGCTTCGTTGATCTCTTTGAAGCGAGCTTCTGCCTCTTGATCACCTGGATTTAGATCTGGATGATATTTGCGCGCCAGTTTCCGGTAGGCCTTTTTGATTTCTTCTGGTGTGGCGGTTTTACTCACTCCCAGGATTTCGTAATAGTCTTTGAAATCGGTTGTAGCCATCGGCAACTCCACGGCAGGAAAACTAGTGGTGTATCGGGCAGTGAGAGTCAATACCAAGCCTTAATTGGCTTTGCGTTTTGAAAAGATGCCCTTGTCATCGCGATCAAACAATTGCTTGACGCGCTCCCAGGCTTTCATCAGCGCATTGGCTTTCTCTGGAGATTCGTTGAGGGACTGATTATAGGTTTCCACAAAGGCTTGTTGCGCTTCTTCCGACAAATCTGCCTTCATTTCAGGTGAGAGTTGGTCACTGCCTGTCAATTTACCTTCGGGTTCATGGGGAATTTGCATATCTGTAGTGGCAACTTCCTCACCCCCAGCACTTTGTAGGAGCAAAAAGGTTTCACCCGATTTTTCTTCGGGAACTTCCACAACCAGCAAAAATTCACCCGCTTGCACCCGTGTTTGATAAATAGCAGCCTTTTCTTGAGGCATTCCTAATGACATCAGCACCGAACCAAGCCCTGCACCCAGCGCCCCATACAACGCACCGCTAGTTGCCCCTAGCAGAGCCGCTGCCAGCGGTCCGGCTGCCACCACTGCTCCCAAAAAGGGAATAAACAGCACACCTACCCCAGTCAGCAGGCTCAGGACAGACCCAAAGAGCGAACCATAGAGCGCACCGCTGGCCAAACCATCCAAAATCACGTCTTTTTTAGTCAAAAACCCAGTAATGCGGGCTTCCGATTGGAAGTTACGTCCAATGATGGAAATCCGCTCTTTGGGCACACCGCGATCGAGCAGGCGTTGGACAGCATCCTGTAGCTTTTTCTCATCTTTGAAGGTGGCGGAAACGCACTTTTCTGGGGTTTTGGCAAAGGCTGAAGTCATGGTTGCTGCTCCTTAATTCAATGTCTTCAAATTGGTGGTTGGGAATGTTTGGCTTGTAGTAAGCGCTTCAGCACTTACTACCAACCTGACGGCAAATCTCATCCATCACTTTTGGTCTACAAAGTCAGCGTCGATAACATCTTCACCGCCGCTGCTCGTGCTGCCACCTGTCTGCTGAGAATAGACCGCGCTGCCAATTTGCATGAGCGCCTGCTGAATGTCGTTGGTGAGGGATTTCATCCGATCGTAGTTTTCTTGCTCGATCGCGGTTCGCAAGTCTTGAATCATCTCTTCCAGGCGAGTTTTGTCTGCGGCGGGGACTTTATCGCCCAAGTCTTTGAGTTGCTTCTCGGCTTGATAAGCAACCGAATCAGCATTGTTTTTGGTGTCAATTTGTTCGCGGCGGCGGCGATCGGCTTCGGCGTTGCGTTCGGCTTCTTTCACCATTTTCTCGACTTCTGATTTATCGAGCGTAGAGGCACCTGTAATCGTGATCGACTGCTGCTTGCCAGTGGCTTTGTCTTTGGCAGAGACAGAGAGAATGCCGTTCGCATCAATGTCAAAGGTGACTTCAATTTGGGGTACACCACGCGGTGCGGGAGGAATGCCGTCGAGTCGGAAGGTTCCCAAGCTCTTGTTGTCGGATGCCAGCTCCCGCTCCCCTTGCAGAACATGGATTTCCACATTGGTTTGGCCATCGGCAGCAGTTGAAAACACCTCCGACTTTTTGACTGGAATGGTGGTGTTGCGAGGGATAATTTTGGTCATCACGCCACCCAGGGTTTCTACCCCTAAAGACAATGGTGTGACATCCAATAGCAACACGTCTTTAACATCACCTGCCAATACCCCCGCTTGGATGGCCGCACCTACAGCAACAACCTCGTCCGGGTTCACGCCCTGACAGGGTTCTTTTCCGGTCATTTGCCGCACTAATTGCTGCACTGCTGGAATGCGAGTCGAACCACCCACCAGCACGACCTCATCAATGTCGCTAGCAGTGAGTTTGGCATCGCGTAATGCTTGATCAACGGGTTTGCGGCAGCGATCGAGCAGGTCACTACACAATTGCTCAAACTGACCTCTGGTCAAGGTCACATCCAGGTGCTTCGGTCCGTCCTGGGTAGCTGTGATGAATGGTAAATTAATTTGCGTTTGAGTCGCTCCCGACAGCTCAATCTTGGCTTTTTCTGCTGCCTCTGTCAGCCGTTGCAAGGCTTGCTTGTCTTTGCGTAAATCAACGCCCTCATTGCGCTGAAATTCAGTGGCAAGCCAATCCACGATCTTTTTATCAAAGTCATCTCCACCCAAGTGGGTATCACCACTGGTGGATTTGACCTCGAACACGCCATCGCCCACTTCCAAAATGGAGACATCAAACGTACCGCCCCCCAGGTCAAACACCAGAATCGTTTCATTACTTTTCTTATCCAACCCATAGGCCAGTGCTGCCGCTGTTGGCTCGTTGATAATGCGTAACACTTCAATGCCTGCAATCCGTCCGGCATCTTTGGTGGCTTGTCGTTGCGAGTCGTTGAAGTACGCTGGGACGGTAATCACGGCTTGGGTGACAGGTTCACCCAAATACTTGCTAGCATCATTGACCAGTTTACGCAGCACTTCAGCCGAGATTTCTTCTGGTGCAAATTGCTTTTTCAAAATTGGGCAGTCAAGTTTGACATTGCCATTACTGTCTCGTAATACCTTGTAGGAAACTTGTTTGGCTTCCTCGGTGACTTCATCATACTTGCGTCCAATGAATCGTTTAACTGAGTAAAAAGTATTGTCGGGGTTCATCACTGCCTGCCGTCGGGCAATTTGTCCAACGAGCTTGTCGCCCGTTTTGGTGAATGCTACAACCGATGGCGTGGTTCGGCTGCCTTCGGCATTAGCAATGACAACGGGTTGTCCTGCTTCCATCACTGCCACGCAGGAGTTTGTTGTTCCTAAATCGATGCCAACGACTTTTGCCATCGTTTGTTTCCTCCACTATTCCAAATTGTCCTAAAACGATTTACGGCGCGATCAACGGAGCCTGAAGAGCCTGATTGCAGCTTTTTGGGGTGCCTAAGGCTGCGATTATGAGCTGAGGGTAGCTAAACTCTAGTGGACTATAATTTTTAGGTGCAGTTTTAGCTGCAATTTCTCTTCACCAAGCAAGCAGTAGATCCTGTAAATTGATGCCTAGAGAACCACTATACAAAAATAGTCTAGAACTTTATTCAGATTAAAGGGGATCGGGTTTCCAAATAGAAAAAGTTCCTGTTTCCGATCCCCCTTGTGCAGTCAATGGATGAATCACTCAGGATTGACTGCTTTAGATTAACCCAAGTTCACTTTCACAACCTTGTTCTTTTCTTCTTCAGCCTTCGGTAAGGTGAGTTTTAGAATGCCATCTTTGTACTCAGCCTGAACGTTGGTGTTCTGTACCCGCGCAGGCAATGGAATCAGACGCTGAAACTTGCCGTAACGAAATTCTGTGCGAGTCATTCCTTTTTCTTCTGTTTTAGTTTCCGATTTCCGTTCACCCATAATCGAAACAGAGTCTGCCGATACTTGGATGTCCAGATCTTTCGCATCCATACCTGGGACTTCTAGCTTGAGGTGAATCGCATCGGGGGTTTCCTCCATTTCGGCTGGGGGAACAAAGGTTATGCCATTTGCAGTTTCGCGGACGGTCGGCATTAGCTCGTCAAATAGGCGATTCATCTGCCGTTGCAGTGTATCAATTTCCCGAAACGGTTCCCAACGAACGAGTGCCATAGGAATTTACCTCCTGTTATGTCGATACTTGCGATGTTATTTTTTATGGGATCGAATGAATTGTCTCCAACAAGTTGTCTGAGTTCGTGGTGCAGGCTTTAGCCTGTCATGACTGAAGTCACTACTACAAACTGTTACTATAAACTGCAAATGTTGAATCTGCCTTGGTGCTGAAACAGGAAACAGAGAACGGGAATTCTCTGGAGTTCTGCACTGAAGATTCAAGATTAAAAGTAGGGAAAAAATCTGAGGACTTTCTGAGGACTGGCTGGATTTGCCTCGCCAATTATTATATTGGAGGGGAAGTTAAGGGAGCATCCCACGCTTGTCGCCCTCACCCTAAATCTCTCTGCCAAAGCGGGAGAGGGAATTCAATCCGGCTCACCTTATCCTCAAAAGGGAGAAGGGCTTGGGAAAGGAGGGAAAGTAAATCGTTGCTTGGTTTGATCGTAGGAAAATGGAGATAACGGGTAGTAAGATGGCGGCAGAACGATGAAACTGTTGATTATAGATGACGATCGCGAAACAACTTCTGCTCTGAGGGCTGTACTTACCACTCAGCAATTGACGCTAGACATTGCGCCGGATGCTCAGACGGCACTAGCACTGCTCCAAACGGTTCCCTACGATTTAATTGTACTGGATGTGATGTTGCCTGATGCAGACGGTATTTCCCTGTGTCGCAGGATTCGGCAACAGCAGCAAACTATCCCGATTTTGCTATTGACAGCGAAGGATGCGGTGGGCGATCGCGTGGCTGGGTTAGAAGCGGGAGCGGATGACTATCTCACCAAGCCTTACGATTCCGCAGAATTGCTGGCGCGAATTCGGGCATTGCTGCGGCGGGGACAGACCCCTATTACTGAAACCCTTACCTGGGGAGCGTTGCAGGTTGATCCCCAAGGTTGCAAAGTCACCTATCAGGGCAATCCGATTAAGCTAACCCCCAAAGAGTACCGGTTACTAGAACTCTTTTTGCGCTATCCCCACCGGATTTTTGATCGCAAAGCATTGCTCGATCACGCCTGGTCGACTGATGAATGCCCAGGGGAAGAAGCCGTCACTACCCAAATTCGGGGACTACGCCGCAAGCTGGAAGCCGCCGGGCTGCCCAACGACCCGATCGAAACGCTATATGGACTGGGCTATCGCTTACGAGCTTGGCAACCGCAAACGCACTCTCAGGAACCCCTTGACGCTGGACAGCAGGAGGCGATCGCCGCCATTGGGCAGATGTGGCAGGAGTTTCAAGGACGACTCCAGGAGCAGTTAAGCCTGCTGGAAGAAGCAAGCAGCAACTTAGCCAACCAAACGCTGACCCCAGCGCAACAGCAGCAGGCTCAGTACATTGCTCATCGGTTGATCGGATCCCTCAGTGCTTACGGGCAACCAGAGGCAGCGACACTGGCGCGACATATTGAGCAAGGATTTGCTGCGCCTCAATCTGCGATCGCCCTTCAATTAACCACCCTGCTACAGCAACTGCGGCAAGCTACTACTCAATCTCCCTTTGCCAATGCTCCTGCAAGCTCAACAGCATCCCAACCGCCGCTGACCCACCGAATTTTGGCGATCGCCCCTGACCCCACCCTGTTGCAATCCCTCCAAACCGAAGCACCCAGTTGGGGATATTACCTGGACACTGCTACCGACCTCACCAGCGCCCGTCAGCAGCTTTTGACCCAAACGCCCGATGCCATTATTCTCGATCTGGACTTCCCAGATACCCAGAACACGGGACTCACTTTCCTGACACAAATTAAACGCCTGGGATCTACACCCGTCCTGATTTTGACCCAGCAAGATGGGTTGAGCAATTCTCCTTCAAAGACGCTACGCGATCGCATTACTGTTGCCCGTCTGGGAGCCGATGCCTACTTGCAAAAATTTGCATCTCCCAGCGATATATGGCGAGTTGTCAATCGCCTGCTGCACCGCTTTGATCCCATCACCGCCAAGCTGCTGATTGTAGATGACGATCCCGACCTGCTGACACGATTGCAGACACAACTGCAATCCTGGGGGTTTCAAGTCACCGGGCTGAGCGATCCCAGCCAGTTCTGGTCGGTGCTGCAAACAACCCGCCCCGATCTGCTGCTGCTAGATGTGTCTATGCCCGAATATAGCGGCATTGACCTGTGCCGAGTGGTTCGCTGCGATGCCCATTGGTACGCCCTGCCCATCCTGTTTCTGTCTGCCCATGCCGATGCCGATACGTTGCATGAAGCCCTGTCAGTCGGAGCCGATGATTACGTCCTCAAGCCGATCACCGAAGCTGATTTAATTCAACGAATTTTAAAACGCTTGGGACGTATAAGTGCTCTGGAGGAGGTACCCGCCTAAAGGTGGGCTGAAGCAAAGAGAATCAATGTTAGTCAGTTATCTACCCGTCTGCATTGAATTCTGCTGCTCGCTTTCCAGACGCATCTGCTCTTTATGAGGGGCGATCGCCTCTTGATACGCCTGAACTGCTGAAGTTCCTGCTTTTCCAGAATCTAACTCACTGAAGGCATCCAGGCGACTATACAAGATTATCACATCTCCAGGATGAATCACCGTGCTAAAGTGTAAAAGAAAAATCCACCCATTGCAGGAGTAGCGTCTTGTCTGAGGATCGGTTTCATCTTCAGAAACGATTGGTGAATGCGGGATTGCTCGTGGCGATTTTGCTTTTGGGTAGTACTGGTGTTGTAGCCTTGCTCAATGCCCGCGAGTGGCAAACCACCCAAGAACGAGTACAACACACTTACGATATATTGCTGACCTTGGAGCGGGCAAAAACTAACCTGAATGGCACGGCGAAAGCGCGGCGAGGCTATTGGCTGAGTCAGGACGTCGAGCCTGACTCTAAGCTCTTTTTGCAAGACTATCAAACCAGTGTGCAACAGACACAGCAAGCCCTGGCGCAACTCCAGCAGTTGACAGCAGACAATCCCACCCAGCAAACTCGCCTGCAAAAAATCAACATCCTCTGGCAGCAGTATCGGGCGCTCCACCAGTCTCAGGTTGAGCCATCTGCAACGGAGAATCAATCTGAAGCGCAGCCCTCCTCTGTGATTCAAACGCCTGATCGCTCTCTGAGCGGTGCGGAGTACTATCGCCTCCAGCAACAAATCTTTGCCCTGCTCAACCAGATGGCCGCCACCGAGCAACAATTGTTACAACAGCGCACCGCCACCACTGCCCGCCTGACGGGCATAACAAACCATATTCTGGCGATCGCCTATAGCTTGAGTCTGGTGTCCCTGGCGACTATCTATGCCCTACTGCGACTAGAAGCCGGAAAGCGACAGCAGGCTGAAGCCAATCTCCGCCGCAGCGAACACAAGTTTCAGTCTGTGTTTGATGAACTCTACGAATTTGCCGGACTGTTAACTCCCCTAGGCCTATTGATCGAAGTTAATCAAGCCCCCCTCGCCTTTGCTCAAGTGACACGGGAAGACGTGCTGGGCAAACCTTTCTGGGAATTCCCCCTCTGGCAACAAAGTTCAGAATTAACAGAAATTGCCAAAACGGCGGTTAGTCAAGCAGCAGCAGGGCGCTTATTCTACACCGAAGTCACCTTCAATAGCCCGACTGGGCAGCCCCATACCTTTGATGTCTCCGTGAAACCTGTCCATTCGGCTCAATCAAAGCAGGTGATGTGGTTAATTGCTGAAGGACGAGATATTACGACTCAGGTACAATTACGGGATGCGCTACGCCAGGAACGCAATCGATCACTTCAGCTCATCAACAGTAGTGTAGACGGCATTGCTGCTTTTGATGAGCAGGGAAGCTGTACCGTGTGGAATCCGGCGATGGAAGCCCTGACGGGCATTCCCCGCGATCGCGCCATTGGGCAGTGTGGGATGGATCTCTTCCGTTCCCTTATTCCAGATGCTACCCTCCAGCACCTGCATCTGGGTATGGCGGATACCGTAACGGCGTTCGATTTTTCCCGCTCCCATCCCCAAAGTGGGCAATTGCAAATGATTGAAGCCCGTTACTCGCCCCTGCACAACGGCAGCACAACTGTAACCGGGGGATTAATTGTGCTGCGAGATGTCACCCGGCAGCGAGAACTGGAGCGGCTCAAGCGAGAATTTATCTCCATCATCAGCCACGAAATTCGCACTCCCCTGTCTTCGATTCGCGGTGCTTTGGGATTGGTTGCCGAAGGCATTTTAGATGACGATCCCCAAACTGCTAGGGAGATGGTAAGCATTGCCAATAACAACATTGAGCGGCTCGTGAGACTGGTCAACGACATTCTGGCACTGAATCGCTTGGAATCGGGACAGGTGGATTTGAAATATCAGTGGTGTCCAGTGATTTCTCTGGTGCAGCAAGCCTTTTCCAGCGTTGAAGCTCTCGCTACTACCCACCAGATTCGCCTGGAGGCAACTGTACCCGACGATCTCCGGGTCTGGGCTGACCCCGATTGGCTGGTGCAGGTTCTGGTCAATCTAGTCAACAATGCCATCAAGTTCTCTCCTCCCCAAACAGCGATCGCTGTCACTGCAGAGGCGATCGCCTCCGAGTCCATCATCCAGTTTTCGGTCGCCGATCAAGGACGCGGTATCCCGGCAGATAAGTTACAAACCATCTTTGGTCGTTTTCAGCAGGTCGATGCTTCCGACTCTCGCCAAAAGGGAGGAACCGGACTGGGACTAGCCATCTGTCGCCAGATTGTGCAACAACATGGCGGGCGCATCTGGGTAGAAAGCGAACTGAACAAAGGCAGTACCTTTTATTTCACATTGCCCCATCCAGAGCAGCGACAAGAAGCGGAAAGAAACCAGACAACACAGAAGCTTCTTTAAGGTAGAACAAGCAGTGACCGAAGGGATCTGAATCTCGATGTGGAATGGGATCGGTTTAGGATCTGGGCGTGAAATACGCTCTATTTTGTCATGAATACCGTATTTTCAAAAGATTTCACTGCCTGTCAAGATAAAAACTTGGAGTGATGCCCGTCTTGTGACTTATGTTGTGATCGCTCAGGAGTACGACGGGATTGCCATTATTCATTGCAATTGCTTGAGATTGAACGCCTGGGTGGAACACTTCAGCCCTGGAGTTAACCGCACATTGTCGGCAACGATCGATCGTACAACCCCGTTGGGGGCGATCGCTCCAGTTTCAACCCTCTGGTGTGTGTGGGCAACACTCTCCCTATGCTCAAAGCAATATGTTTGACTCTTATGTTTAATTCTAATCCCAATCGCTGCATCTTGCTGATTGATGATGAACCCGATCTCTGTCGCATTGTCAAAATTACTCTGGAACGCCTCAAAGGCTGGAAGATTCTAACCGCTCAGACCGGACAGGACGGCTTCACCATTGCCCAAACCCAACCACTGGATCTCATCTTACTCGACCTGAGCCTACCCGATGGCAATGGATGGGAATGGTTGCAAACCCTGAAAACCAATTTAGTGACGCGATCGATTCCCGTGATTCTCTTCACAGCCAGTGACCCCACCGACCCCAACTCCACAGACAACTTGGGAGGCAATAGTGCTGACATTGCAGGAGTCATCCTCAAACCCTTTAACGTCCTGCAACTCGCCGATCAAATCATCACCCAACTCCACTGGTAAAAGGGCTTGTTGTAACGACTTCAGTCATCGCAAACCATCCCCGTCTCCGCAACCTAAAACCTGAACTCCCTCAGCGTTTCCTTAGAATTCTGGTTTTTAATGGGCAATAAAACCTGCACTGATTACTGTCTATCTTCCAGGGTGCTTGGCCCCTCTCCCTGAACCTTAGCCTGTTTGGGGAAAGGCTGCTCGTAAAATGCTTCATCCCCCTTCAAGGCGGGCTGAATCATCTAAGACGTACTAAAAAAGAAAGCCAAAATTGATACACTTAAACGCTTAAGTCAGTATTACAATCTATCAGTCTAAACCTGAAGGAAGTTGAAGGTCTCCCAGTGCAGGAGTATAGCGGTGTTCTCAAATCTCGGATTGATACAACAACAGCCAATGATTGACTCATCGGCAAAAAATATTCTAGCCACGCGACGCATTTTGTTTGTAGATGATGAATTTGATGTACGGCGCGTTGTGCAAACCTGTCTGGAAAAAATTGCCCACTGGACGGTAATTGTAGCAGAGTCTGGAGAAGAGGGTTTACAAAAAGCCAGAACAGAACATCCCGATGCGATCATTTTAGATGTGATGATGCCAGAAATGGACGGCTACCAGTTTCTCAAGCTGCTGCTGGCTCAGACAGAAACGCGCTCGATTCCTGTGGTTTTATTAACGGCTAAGGCCGATTCTTTGGACGTTAAGCAGTATGAAGCACTGGGAATCAAAGGTTTGATTGGTAAACCCTTTAACCCGTTGACTCTGCACCGAGAAATTGCAACTTGCTTGAATTGGGTTCTGTGAACTACCCACACTTGGACTGACGGAGTAAGTGTGGGCTTCCGGTTTCATTGACAACAGCCTTTCCACCTTGCGGCTTATTGGTCTTACGTCGCCTCGACTCGGCAACAACGGGGTTCCCTCCGCCCATAGATAATATCCGTATGGCTTCTGCTGTTATGTTTTTGCTTGCGTTTTCATCCCTATCATGATGATTTTTGCAAGCAGGACAATCCCACTGTCTGATATCTAGAGGTAATTAATCAACGATATGTCCACAGCAAGAGCAGGTTTTTGAGCTAGGGAAAAATCTATCGATTTTTATAAGTTGGCCACCTTTGGCTTTTAAGTACTCTACCCTGTTAACCAGATTTCTGCTTAATTTATGCAGAAAATCTTGGCGGGAATTTGATACTTTCTCATGAACCTTGGCTACAAGTTTTCTGAATTTGTTTGTTCCCTCCTCATAGTCCAATCCTTTCACAAGATGAGAAGACAAAGAAATACCTAATAGGAAAACCGCAAGCCACCAAGCTAAACGCTTTCGTCGCAGCAGATTTGTCGCCAAACTGAGTAGAAAAAAACCACTGAGTGCTGCAAATAAATTACCGCCTGCACTGACCTCAAAGGGAAAAATTGCTCTTAGCCACTCCATTCGTTCAGATACACCCGGCGTGACGGCAGATAACAAATTCGTTATCCCCACCGCAGCAATCCAGACGGTAACAATCCATAGTCCGATCGCGCGCTGAGGTAAGTTGGGCTTTGGAGTCGCGCTCATGGTACTGGGGGCGGTAGTGTCCGACATAGGCTTTTGTTGAACTAACAACTTCTAGAAATTAAATTAATAATCTAAGCAAACGATGAAGATCGAATTGAAAAGTTTAGTGTGACCTGCGTGCGCAGTTCACACGTCTAGCAACTTCCTCCCAGATTTTCATCGGCACTCACGTTGCACCAATTCACCTTATTCAAGCCCCACTCAATGACTGCGACAACTCCGCCACCTAGAATACTGCCGTCCTTAGGAGCGAAAATCCCTTCGCTGAGCGATCGCCTCACCAGCCTGCTGAATCGCTTGCAGCCCTCGCCAGAAGTCTTGGTAATCTTCTCTGCATTGATTATTGGTGGAGGAGCAGGCTTAGCAATTGTTTTATTTCAAAACTTAATTTCCTTAGTGCAAACTTTGGCATTTGTGCAGGTACTCAGTTACTTATTAAAATGGGGAACTTGGACACTCGCTACTATTCCTGCCCTAGGCGGCTTGCTGATTGGTATCTTGCGTTGGTCGTTTCCAACCCTATTAGGACAAGACCTAGCAGCACTGTTGAGTAATACCAGAGTCCAACTGTTTTCTCCGTTGCGCCCCTTCGTGAAAATGTTGGCTGCTGCTGTATCTTTGGGAACAGGAGCATCCTTAGGACCAGAAGGACCGAGTGTGGAAATTGGCTCTAGTGTGGGTGTATTACTAGGACAAACCTTTCAAGTTTCGCGAGAACGCTATCGTTTATTGCTAGGAGCGGGGGCTGCTGCTGGATTTGCTGCCGGATTTAATGCACCGATCGCCGGGGTCTTCTTTGCGATCGAGGTAATTTTGGGAACCCGATTTGCTACCCCTGCTGCCAGTTTAATTTTGCTGTCAGCGGTTATTTCTGCCTTAATTGCTCAAACTCACATCTTGCACCTAGCTGTGTAAACACGTAAAAAGCATATAAAAAGCACAAAATATTACAGTAGCTAA
>PSLO01000084.1:0-13344 GCA_040289665.1 Leptolyngbya sp. ERB_1_1
CGCTCAAAGCTCATCGAGTCGCACTGGTAGAACCAGTGGCTTACCCCAAAGATTCAGTTAAATACTTAAAGTCTAGATCGCGCTTCCGCATCGAAAAACTCGGACAAAAACTCGAAATCTTCGCCAAACTCGCGCTTCCAAACCTCCACGACGAAGTCAGAAACCGCATCCCCAAAGACAAAAGCAAACATCAGCGATCGCTTAGGCATCGGCGGCATGAAAGAAGTCACTGCAGTCTACAACGAATACGCCATTCCGATTCAAACTCGCGCGATCGAAGCCCAAAAACTCGAACATCAACTCTCGGATCTGATCAATCAAGCTTACGGATTAACTCCTGAAGAAATTGATTTGATGTGGAAAACAGCACCACCGCGAATGCCGATCGCTAATCCATTCGTTTCTTAATTCTCTCCGATCTGGTGCAAAAGCTCATCTAACGTCAAATCCTTAAAACGCGCTTCCCGCTCCTCTGTATAGTTTCCATACCCAGTCGAAAACTGATTCAGAAATCGCAGCGTATTTGCAATTCCGATTTCCTTTGAAAGAATCGCGATCGCTTCTTGAGTAATTTGGTTAAGCGGTTTCGGTTGAATGTTCATATTGCTATCTCCGTCACTAACTCTAAAGGTGAAACAACTTTCACTAAACTCGTCTCAGCTTCCTTTGCCCGTCCCAAAAAGCGATCGTCACAGGTACAAAAATAGTCCGCTTGCGCGTCGATCGCAGCAGAAAGGTGGAGCGCATCCAGCGGTTTAATTCCCGCTTTTACAAACCTTTGTGCCCATTCCTCAATTGATCGGCTTCTTGCGATCGACACATTCGCTTTCGCGAGCACTTCTAAAATATAAGCCCTTCTTTCAGCTAGTGAAATCTGTTCTGCTTCAAAAACGAGCGCAAATGAAGAAACCAGTTCAATCTGACCCGCTTCCCACAACACGATAACGCTCAACATAGCTTCAGCTTCCACAGCTACTCGAACTTGTGTCTTCGTATCCAGCGGACGTTGCAAACTGCACATATCCAGATAAATCCTCATGAGCAGCAGTTTACCCGAACTTCATGCCAAAACTGCTGATTTGAACTTCTGAATACTCACTCTGCATCAATGTTGTTCCACATCTGCGAGAGTGGAATGGTCTATCTGCTGTTTGAGGCTAGGGCGAAAGACCGAGTACAGTAGATAGAGCAGGTTCAGAATAACTATCATGACTGAGTTTCATACCGTTCGGGTTTATCATCGCCAAAAAAACAAGTTTTATACCTTTCAAGTGCCAAGCGATCGCTACATTCTCCAAGCGGGTGAAACTCAAGGGGTCGAACTGCCGTTTTCCTGCCGCAATGGAGCTTGTACCACTTGTGCGGTGCGGGTGCTTTCTGGACATCTAGAGCAACCGGAAGCAGTGGGATTGTCACCAGAATTGCAGCGGCAAGGCTATGCGCTGCTGTGTGTGAGCTATGCGCGATCGGAGATTGAAGTCGAAACCCAAGACGAAGATGAAGTGTACGAGCTACAATTTGGGCGCTATTTTGCCAAAGGTCGGGTGAAGCGTGGACTGCCATTAGATGAGGAGTAAGCGATGAGTGTGACGATCGCGAAGTGGACGCTGGACGAATATCATCAGATGATCGATGCGGGGATTTTAGACGATCGACGGGTGGAATTATTGCGAGGAGAAATTGTCGAAATGCCCCCAGAAGGAGAACCTCATGCGTTTGACTCGAATGAAGCATTTAAGTATTTGCTGAAGCTTCTTGATGGTTTAGCAGATGTTCGCTCTGCAAAACCGATCACGCTGCCAAACAACTCTGAGCCTGAGCCAGATATCGCAATTGTTCAACCATTAGGACGAGAGTACCGCAATCATCATCCTTATCCTGAGAACATTTTCTGGGTGATTGAATACTCGAATTCCAGCCTCAGCAAAGACCTAGAAATCAAGCGCAAAATCTACGCTGAAGCTGGAATTTGTGAATATTGGGTGGTGAACTTGAAAAGGTCACAGCTAATTGTATTCCGCGATCCACAAAATGGCGATTACAGTTCAGAAATGACGCTGACGAATGGAACGATCGCGCCGATCGCATTTCCAGAGATTTCGGTCGATCGCATTCTCGACATCTGCAACTAGATTATTTTTTCTTCACAATGATTGTACAATTAGGCGAACTCAGATCTGGCATCAGCGAATCCTGTAGATAGCACAGTGTATAAAGTCATTGCATGAAGATATTCCAAGCAATTCAGGGTCTACTGCCACTGATCAAGCTTTATCCGTGGGCAATTCCAACGATCGTTGTATTAGGAATTTTGTCTTCTCTGTCTGAAGGATTAGGCATCAGTTTATTTATTCCACTGCTGCAAAGCGTTCAACAAGCTAATTCTCCGATCGCTGGTGGAAATTCTTTTCTACAGTTCATCAATCAGATTTTCTCTGGTATTCCGGCAGAATATCGATTCATTCCCATTGCTGGGTTCATCTTCGCCTGTATCGTGGTGAAGTCTGGTCTGGCTTATAGTAATGCAGCGCTCTTTGCGTGGTTAAATTCTCAGATTAGTCATCGGCTGCGATCGGGCATTTTTAATCAACTTTTGAGCGTTAGCTATAGCTATTTGGAACGCAATGATACGGGGAAGTTTGTCAATGTTCTAGCAACAGAAACTTGGCAGACGAGTAGAGCGCTCAGTATCTTTGTTAATTTGATCATTGATAGTTGCACAGTCTTGGTGTTCGCTGTGTTTTTGCTGCTGATTTCGTGGCGGTTAACGATTTGGGTGAGCATTGCGATCGTCTTTATTTCAATCACGATTCAGATCGTCACTCGACGGATTAAATCACTCGGTCAGGCGGCAGTGCAGGCAAACAAATTACTTGCCGATCGAATGTGGGAAGGGTTGGGCGGAATGCAAGTGATTCGAGCATTTGGACGCGAGAGCTATGAACAAATGCGATTTGATCAAGCATCAGAGCGTGTTCGACGGACATTTTTTAAGCTAGAGGTGCTGTCGGGGATTGTCAGTCCGTTGTCAGAAACCTTGTCCGCAGCATTGCTATTATTGATTCTGGTTGTAGCACTGCAAGCGAATCAAGCCGCGTTGCCGACTTTGTTGACCTTTGTGTTTATTTTGTATCGATTGCAGCCGAAGGTGAAGCAAATCGATGGAGCGCGGGTCGCTTTGGCGAGTTTGAGCAGTTCGGTAGAAGAAGTCAATGCACTCCTCGATCGATCTGATAAACCTTATTTAATTTCCGGTAACATTCCATTTCAGGGATTACAGCGAGAAATTTGTTTTGAAGCCGTTACGTTTCACTACAACCCGCATGAGCCGCCTGCGCTTCAAAACATTTCACTGCATATTCCACAAGGAAAGACGACCGCGCTGGTTGGACCTTCTGGAGCAGGTAAAACAACACTGATCAGTTTACTCTGTCGATTTTCAGATCCGACGATCGGAGAAATCTACGTCGATGGTTGCCCATTGAGACAACTTCGGTTAAATTCGTGGCGAAATCGAATTGCGATCGTGAGTCAAGATATCTATATGTTTAGCACGACGATTCGTGAAAATATTGCGTATGGGCGGCTTGATGCCACTGATGATGAAATTATCGCTGCGGCTGAACTAGCAAATGCAGATGGATTCATTATGCAACTGCCCGGTGGATATGACGCACACATTGGCGATCGAGGCGTGAGATTGTCCGGTGGGCAACGACAGCGAATTGCTCTAGCACGAGCAATCATCCGCGATCCAGAAATTCTGATTTTAGATGAAGCTACAAATGCACTCGATAGCATTACCGAGGATTTGATTCAAGAAGCGCTGAAAACCCTCAGTCAAAATCGTACGGTGATTGTGATTGCTCATCGACTTTCGACGATCGAACAAGCGGATCAAATTCTTGTGCTCAATCAAGGTCAAGTGGTTGAGCAAGGCAATCTCCAACAGTTGCTTGACCATCGGGGCTTATTCACACAACTCTATCAACTGCAAAATCGCAAACACTAAACAATGGCTTATTCGATTCACGAGATTGAAGTAACGAATCCATTGCCGACCTTGACGTTGTCTGAGGGCGATACAGGGGTTGGATTGATTGTGCGACGGTACGATCGTCCGATCGGTTTTTTGATGCAACCTTGGTCTCAGAGTCAGATCGATCCAAATACGATCGCGAACTGGATTGCAGAAAAGCTCAGCGCGAAACTCCTACAAGAAGCAATTCGTGACGAATGGGGAATGCCAGAAATTTCGCATCGCCCATCACTAACAGTAGCGATCTGCACCAAAGACCGTCCAGATCAGGTAGCACGCTGTCTGAATTCTCTTTTGAAATTGCAGCAAGCGTTTGAGATTGTTGTGGTTGATAATGCACCGTCGGACGATCGTACTCAGAAGCTTGTGACGGCTCTACCAACGGTGCGCTATGTGCAGGAGCCAAAACCGGGTCTAAATTTTGCTCGCAATCGTGCCTTGGAAGCCGCGAACACAGAACTTTTAGCGTTTTTAGATGATGATGTGGTGGTCGATCGATTGTGGCTAGAAGGATTGATCACCGCTTGGGCAGAAAATCCGGATGCGGCAGCATGGACTGGATTGGTTTTACCGTATGAGCTTGAAACCGATGCTCAGATTTTATTTGAAGGTCGAGGCGGCTTTGGTCGTGGTTTCGAGAAAATTCGCTATGGTCAAATTCTGCCGCATAATCCTCTCTATCCCTGTGGAGCAGGCATTTTTGGAGCGGGGTGTAATATGGCATTTCGACGTGAAACTCTCCTAGAGTTGGGCGGATTTGATGAGGCATTAGACACAGGTGCGCCGCTTCCAGGCGGAGGTGATCTGGATATCTTTTATCGCATGATTCGATCGGGCAATGTCTTGATTTATGAGCCGCAGTATCTGGTTTATCACCAACATCGCCAAGAAATCGAAAAGTTGCGTCGTCAATATTGGTCATGGGGGCTAGGGTTGATGGCATTTGTCACAAAGTCTTATCAAAGCGATCCAACGCAGCGCAGTCAGCTTCGGGGTCTCATACAGTGGTGGTTTCGATATCAAAGCAAGGAATTGAGTAAAAGCGTGCTGGGTCGTCATCCTTTACCCGCAGACATGGTTCTGGCAGAATTGTGGGGCGGCATTCTCGGCTTATTCGGAGAATACGGTCGATCGCAGCAAAGAATTGAACAGATCCGGAGGCAGTCCGCGTGAACTCGTTTAAGCCTTGGCAAGTTTTGTCTTTAGACCTGAGTGAAGTGATTAGTGAAGCGATTCCTGAATTGCCAACGAATTCTGACTATCAGGGACTTTATCTTGTGCTCTTTTGGGCAAACATTCCACTGGGTCATCTCGAACTGCAAATGGCTCAATTGCCGATGTCAGCCTCTGAATTAAGCAACTTGATTTTGCAAACGATCGCCCCGACGATCGGATCTCATTTGCTGAAAACGGGCTTTGAAGGAGAGTTACCGATCGACTCCCCTCAAAGCAAAACGCCTAATTTAGAGGATGTTTTAGCGCTAGAGAAACCTTTGGCACTGCTGCGATCGCAGATCGAAACGCTGCCGAGCGACTCTTCAGTTTCGGTGATTGTTTGTACCCGCGATCGCCCTGATGCGCTGAAAAACTGTCTGCGATCGCTGCAAGCCCTCAATCCGCGACCGCTAGAGATTCTCGTCATCGACAATGCGCCTTCTTCTGATGCGACCTATCAGATCGTTTCTCAGATGCCGAATATTCGCTATGTGAAAGAGCCGCGATCGGGATTGAGTGCTGCCCGAAATCGTGGCATTCGGGAAAGTAACGGCAGCATTCTTGCCTTCACCGATGATGATGTGACTGTGCATCCTCATTGGACAGCGCAACTTCAGCAAGCATTCTCCAATCCTCGCATCATGGCAGTAACGGGATTGGTATTGCCGACCCAACTCGAAGCCGAATCGCAGTGCATTTTTGAAAAAGGATTCGGAGGATTCGGTCAAGGGTATCGTCCGAAGACGTTCGATTCGCCGTTTTTTGAAACGATGCAGCGGCGAGGTGTTCCGGTTTGGAAGATCGGCGCGGGTGCAAATATGGCATTTCGTCGCAGCGTCTTTCAGCAAGTAGGTGAATTTGATCAGCGGTTGGGTGCGGGCTGTGCAGGATGCAGCGAAGACTCGGAACTGTGGTATCGCATCTTATCCGAGGGAGGCGAATGTTACTACACTCCGAAAGCGGTGGTCTTTCACACCCATCGCGCTGATCTTGCAAGTCTCAAGTCTCAGCTGTATCAATATATGCGAGGTCATGTGGCTGCACTGCTGATTCAGTTTGAGCGATATCGACACTGGGGTAACCTTCGCCGTTTGACCGTTGCACTCCCACGATACTATCTGCGAAGAACACTCTCTAGAATTCTCAATCGTAGTCAGATTCCCGCCGAGATTCTTAGAGCAGAAATTACAGGATGTTTCGCTGGAATTATATTTTATTTACAGAATCGTCAACGTCGATCGAAACAATCAGACCCTCATTTTGAGATTGCAAAAGATACTCTTGCCGATTAGTAAGAAGAACTATGTATAAACAAACGTTGTCAGAATTCCTATCCCAAAATCCATTTCCTCATCCCCTGACTCAAGGCTTCTTTTACCGTGAAAAAATGCGGGCAATTCACCGCATTGCTCCCGACTTATCGTTTCAAGACATTCTAGAAGTCGGTGGCGGTCAAGGAGGATTGACATCTTTGTTGTATCCACGATCGCAGATTACCAATTTGGATCTTGATCCCCAATATGCCAATGCTGCTTGCAATCAACAAGCTCAAGTTCGCTTCGTTTGCGGAGATGCGACTGCGCTACCGTTTGCCGATCAATCCTTTGACGTGGTGACAATGTTTGATGTTTTAGAACACATTCGGGATCACAAAAGAGCGATCGCTGAAGCCTTTCGAGTGTTGCGACCGAATGGATTTCTCTTAGTCAGCACACCCAACGAACATTGGCGATTTCCGTATTACGCGCTGATGCAGCCCATTTGTCCCCCTGAGTCCGAGGTGATGGCAGAGTGGGGTCATGTTCGACGGGGATACACGCTTAGCGAACTCACACAATTGATCGAAGTTCCTTGTCAAGGTTCTGCTACCTTTATTAATCCGATCACTGTGGTAGGACATGATATTTCATTTTCTAACTTACCGAATCGAGTTCAACGATCGCTCTGCAATTTGCTGAGTCCGCTGATTTGGCTCAGTTATGCGCTGCATCGCCCAGAGTCGAAAGGAACAGAAACCGCATCGGCTTGGCAAAAACTTGAAGAACCCGAATCGCGATCGCTGCAAACCACTGCTTTGAATCAAGACTTGAAATGATAGCGACTCCTCTTCCCTCGCTTGCGCTCTTTCCCTGGGGCGATCTGATCGAAGACTTTCTCGACAGCATCGACCTCTCTTTCGAGCAGTTCTGCAATGAAATGAGCGGCGGTTGGATGTTTGGCTATGTCGAAGCACTCAAACGAGTTGGAATACGATCGGTAGTGTTTTGCATTTCTAATCGTGTCACCGCTCCAGAACGCTATCTTCACAAACCCACAGGGGCGACTCTTTGCGTTCTTCCGGCTCCAAAACTTCACGCGATTCCCCGACAGTGGATGCACAACCC
Source organism: Leptolyngbya sp. ERB_1_1 (assembly GCA_040289665.1). Taxonomy (GTDB): domain Bacteria; phylum Cyanobacteriota; class Cyanobacteriia; order Leptolyngbyales; family Leptolyngbyaceae; genus Leptolyngbya. The sequence continues at coordinate 7,639 of PSLO01000084.1, forward strand.
CTATGGCTGGACAGTCGAAGAAACGTTTGGGCAAATCGATCGCGTTCGTCGTCCTGCCTTTCATCTGCTTAAAGATATCGCGCCTTACTTAGCCACACCGTTAAGAGCAGTTGCGCGGGAATTGAAGCGCGAGAATTGTCGAGTCATTCTGTGTCAAGAGTATGAGTATGCTCGATTCGATGCATGTGTGCTGCTAGGACAATTGCTACAAATTCCTGTATTTGCTACCTTTCAGGGCGGTGACTTTCAACTCAGTCGGTTAGAACGATTCTTTCGTCCATCAACGATTCAGCAATGTAGTGGACTGATCATCGCAACCCAGACCGAAATTCAGCGGGTTCAGTCTCGCTATCAGGTTCCCAACAATAAAGTGGCGCAGATTTTTAACCCGATCGATCTTGCAAATTGGCAAGTGCGCGATCGCAATCAGTCACGAGAACGGCTTGGAATTCCGCTCACCGCCCAAGTCGTGATCTGCCACGGACGAATTGACATTCATCGCAAAGGACTCGATATTTTGCTCACAGCATGGCAGCAAATTTGCCGTGAGCGATCGGAGCGAGAGTTGCTGTTACTTTTAGTGGGCACAGGCAGCGATGCAGAGCGGCTCCACCAACTAATTGCAGAGCAATCCATACACAACGTTCTTTGGGTTGATGAATATGTACGCGATCGCGATTTAATGCAGCAATATCTCTCTGCGGCTGACTTATATACTCTCGCTTCTCGACATGAAGGCTTTCCGGTTGCCCCGATCGAGGCAATGGCGTGTGGCTTACCGATTGTTGCCACTCGCGCTCCTGGTGTTGCAGATATTTTGGGCAATGAAGCGATGGCTGGATTGATTGTACCTTGTGAAGATACACCCGCTTTGGCAGCAGCGATCGCACAAGTATTAGATGATCCAACTTTGCGTCAACAGCTTAGCCAGCAAGCCAGACAGCGAGTAGAACACTGTTTTTCTTTAGAAGCGATCGGTGAACAACTCGATCGCTTTCTTTGGCTGCCGAACTGAATCAAGTCATCGATTAAATTGGCTAAGGGTCTGCGACATCCGTGCAATCTGCCGACATCGCCATTGCAGCAGTCGATCGTAAGGTCGCCATCTTGCAGGCTGCCCCTGTTGTGCGAGGCGGTTAATTTCCTCGATCGTCATGGAGGAGGGTGAACACTCAAGTCGTTGCAATGCCTTGAGCCAAGTTCTTTCATCTTTCCAAATCAGTAAGATTAAGGGTCGGGCGATCAGGCTCAAAAGCGCTAGAAATGCAGTGCGGTAAAATCCAGAGCGCAGCAGCAACGCACGATCGGCACTCAAACAACGGTAAATCCAGACGAACATATTTTGATAATCACCACATCCATAGCTTTTGCCCATGAGGTAGTTATAGAATGCGCTCTCTGACCAAGGGCGAATTCGATCGGGAATATCAGGATTACGCTGTTGCACCTCGCTCATGATCACCTCATACGATCTCGCCATCGCTGGGGAATTCGTTGCCATGCTGCCATCATACTGGCGATAACCAATGAGATATTCTGGAACGACTTTAAAAGAATAATGTTCAGCGATCCGAAGATAGAGATCCCAGTCTTCGCAGCCTTGAGCATTTTGCGCTTTTAAATCACAGTTATAGCCGCCCACACGATCGATACAACAACGACGAAACAAGGCACTACTGGCGTTATCTAAGAAATTGTAATAAAGCAAACTGTTCAGTACATTACCTTCAGCAAAAGTCGTGTCTTCAGCAGCAATGTGCCGACCAATAATTTCGCCTGCTTCATTCAGATAAACTGACCAGGCATAAACTAAACCGACTGATTCGTCTGCGGTTTCGATGCAGCGAACTTGCTTTTCTAGTTTTTCGGGATACCAAATATCATCGGCATCAATCGGGGACAAATACACGCCTTTCGAGGCTTGGATGGCTAAGTTTCGAGCCGCCGCAACTCCTGAGTTTTTTTGCCTGAGCAACTGGATTCGGGAATCACGTTGGATATAGGATTCGACAATTTCGGCAGTTCGATCGCGTGATCCATCATCTACAACAATAATTTCAAAATTTTGATAAGTTTGTGCCAGGACTGAGTCTAACGTCAGACGAATAAATGCTTCAGCGTTGTAAGCAGGGATAATCACAGACACAAGTGAATTAGAAGTCATAGAAATCGTTCACCCTCATCAACAGAGTTATCTTGCAAAAGACAAGTCTCCCTAAGGATAAACCAGCGTTACCCAATTTCGCTAATATCGAAATTCCAATTAAGCCGATCGCTGCTCTTGGCGTTCTCGAATGCGATCGATCGAGCCAACTGGAATTGCAGAAATTAGCTGACGAGTGTAAGCAGTTTGCGGTTTGCGATAGATGGTATCAGCAGCCCCGATTTCTTCAATTTTGCCGCGATTCATCACGATAATACGATCGCTCATGAATTTGACAACGCTTAAGTCATGCGAAATGAAAATGTAAGTTAAACCAAATTCCGATTGCAATTCTTTCAGCAAATTCAGCACTTGCGCTTGTACCGAAACGTCCAGCGCCGAAACCGATTCATCGCAAATAATAAATTTAGGATTGAGGGCAAGCGATCGAGCAATACAAATCCGCTGCCGCTGTCCACCGGAAAACTCATGCGGATAGCGATCAATCCAGTTCGGATCAAGTCCAACTCGTTGTAAAAGATACTCCACTCGTTCCTTAAATTGCTTGCGGTTCCCACGTCGATAGATTTGCAAGGGTTCCATCACCGCATCGCCAATGTTCATCCGGGGATCAAGTGAACTGTAGGGATTTTGAAAAATAATCTGAGCATCTCGTCGCAATTGACGCACGCGGCTTTTCGAGAGTTTGAGAATGTCCTCGTTTTCAAAGAAGATTTTCCCTTGTTTCGGTTCAATCAACCTCAGCAACGTTCGCGCCAATGTCGATTTACCACAGCCCGATTCACCCACTAATCCGAGCGTTTCACCCGGATACACATCGAACGAGACATCATTCACCGCCATGATGTAGCGCTTAGTTTGTCCAAACACTCCACGTACTGGAAACGCAACTTGCAAATTTTGCACTGAAACGAGCGGTTGTTTTTGCTGAAGCGTTTTGAGTCGTTGATCAAATTCCGCTTCGCTGACTTCTTGCGCTTCTGAGAGTGCAGTATCGACATCTCGCCGTTTTGCTTGAATCAATTTCTCGCCCGTCGGCAGAATCGAAACGTCCATAAAGTCCGACACCGTCGGCAAGAATCGCAAGCGTCGATGAGGCTGTGGGCGACAAGTCAGCAGTCCTTTCGTGTAAGGATGTTTCGGATTTGAGAAAATGTCGAGAACCGAACCATACTCTACGATTTTGCCTTCGTACATCACCGCCACGTCATCCGCGATTTCTGCAATCAAGCTGAGATCATGCGTGATAAACATCATTGCCATGCCGCGTCGATCGCGCAATTCTCTTAACAGATCCAAAATAGTCGCCTGTACCGTGACATCGAGCGCAGTCGTGGGTTCGTCTGCAATTAGCAGCGTTGGATTACACGCGATCGCCATTGCAATCATGATCCGCTGCAACTGTCCGCCGGATAGCTCATGTGGATAGCGATCGAGCATGGCAGTTTTTTGGCGATTCAGTTCTTGATCGAGTTCCGGTTCGCTCAACGGTTGGTGATTGCGTTCTTCTAACACTCGCAGCTTTAATTCTTCATCCGGGGGCAATACTCTCACTTCTTGCAGCAGCGAAGCCGCGCGTCGTCGAGCTTCTGATTGTGAAATGTCTTGGTGTTGCCGAATCGCCTCAATAAGCTGAAATCCACAGGTATATACCGGATTGAGCGAACTCATCGGCTCCTGGAAAATCATCGAAATCTGTTCGCCGCGATATGCCTGCATTTGCTTTTCGCTGATCGTCAGCAAATCGATCGGTGCTTGAGCATTCTCCGCTTGAAACCAAATCTCACCCCCAGTAATGCGTCCCGGTGGATTGGGAATCAGCCGCATTACTGCCAGCGATGTCACCGATTTTCCTGACCCCGATTCACCCACAATTCCCAATGTTCGCCCACGTCGCACTTGAAACGAAATGCTGTCTACAGCTTTAACTACGCGCTCATCAGTTTTGAATTGAACTTGAAGGTTGCGGACGTTCAGGATGGTGTCGCTCATATCGTATCGCTTGTAGGTTCGGCTAGTCAGGAAGAATGATTCATTTTAACAACGCGATCGCACCTTGTAAGGTTCCCAATGTACTAAAGCATGGAAAGATCGCCTGCGACTTCTAAGCGCTTATAGCGTCCAAGATTGATGTAGGTTTCCGCTAAATTCTCTGCGATCGAAGGTGTAATCCAACCCATTTGGCGTAGAACGTGAATCGCGATCGCATATTTCGCGCGTTTTGCGCCATCCATGACTTTGATTGCAAGTCCCATGCCTTCACCGACTCGACCAATACACTGAACCCCTTCTGCGCCAGATTTACTGACCAATTCACCTTGAGTGAGCCGCATCAGTTCCGTATCAAATTCACCATCACCCGCGACCATACTGGGATGGTGAGTCATCGCTCTAAGAATGCGTTCCATGTCTAAATTGCCGCCCGATGCGAGCTGAGCATACAGCCAAGCTAACTGGCGAAGCTGCATAAAATAAGTCGGTGCACCACAATCATCACGGGCTGGAATAAACTCTTCAGCCGGATTTTTCAACAGTTCCGCGAGTTTGCTTAGGATCAATTGCTGAACGGGATGGTTGTAATGCAGATAGTTATTAATCGGAAAACCTAACTGTTGGCAAACCGCTAACATTCCTGCATGTTTACCAGAGCAGTTGTATTGAAGCTGGCTCTGTTTGCCTTCGGGAATTGGGCACTGTAGCGCGGTTGGATCAACATCAGCACGCCACAAAATATTAAATACTTGGCGAACTTGCTCGATCGTACCTTTATGCGAACTGCAAATAATGGCTAAATCTCGATCAGTTAAATTAAACCGCTCTAGTGTCCCGGATGCGGTAACGGCGATCGCTTGAAAGGGTTTCAGTACCGATCGCGCGAATGTTGCAGTTTCAGGATTGCCCGCGCACAGCAGCAAGCGTCCGCGATCGTCGCAAATGACCGCTTGAGCGTGATGAACTGATTCTGTGATCCCTTCTCGCAGTAACCGGACTTCAAGTTCTGCGGTGGCTTGAATTTTTCTTCCCCTTGTCATGTGTAGAAATTTAGCACACCCTGTTAAATGCGGCTCATCCGTGTTAGAAATCGAAATGCTTTAAGAGGAGGTTTGAGAAGTATAAAAGGTCTCTTTGCTCTCGTTGTCGTCCCGCCCCGAATTCCATTCCGGGGCGGGTGATGCAATCGACGATTACTTCTCAAACCTCCTTTAAGCACGTTCTAATGTCCATCTCGCTCAGAGGTTTGACTGGTCGCAGTTTCTCGACTACCCGAATATTTCCCATGACCGTCTAGTGTTGGATCGATCGTTCCATCAACGGGAACAGGTCTTGCAGGTCGTCTAATCCGATCCTCAAAAGACTTGATCACAATATACAAAACCGGAACAATAAACAAGCTCAAGAATGTTGCCACGACCATACCACCGACGATCGCAGTTCCCAATGATTGTCTCGCTGCGGCTCCGGGTCCAGTTGCAATCACCAGCGGCAATGCTCCGATCGCGGTTGCAATCGCGGTCATCAAAATCGGTCGCAACCGTTCCCGA
>PSLO01000084.1:13476-15690 GCA_040289665.1 Leptolyngbya sp. ERB_1_1
TGTAAACATCATTCGCGGTGCCTCGGAGTAGAACTGCTAACAATGCGCCTAAGATGGCTAACGGCACCGTCAGCATGATGATAAACGGATCAATGTAGTTCTCATACTGCGCGGCTAGAGTGAGGAACACAAAGACGATCGCTAATCCAAAAATAAATACCGCCGCGCCGCCCGATTCGATTTCTTCGAGCGAGAGTCCTGACCATTGGAATCCGAAGCCTCTTGGTAACGTTTCTCGCGCCACAGTTTCCATTGCCTTGATCGCTTGCCCTGAACTTGATCCGGGTGCAGACGCGCCATTGATCTCGACCGAGCGGAAAAGGTTGTAGTGCGTGATGATCGATGGACCATTCGTTTGAGTCACTCTCACTAAGTTTCCGAGTGGAATCATGCGTCCGGGTTCGCCATTCGTTCCCGCACTGCGAACATACAATCGTTTAATGTCGTCGGGGTTCGATCGAAACTGTTTATCGGCTTGTACATACACCCGATAGGCTCGGTTGAACTGGTTAAAGTCATTGATATAAGCAGAGCCAAGAAAGATTTGCAGGGTGTTGAAAATGTCTTGCAGCGAAACTTGTAGCTGGGATGCACGATCGCGATCGACTTCGATCGCGATCTGAGGCGTATTGCCGTTAAAGTTCGGACGTAGCCCAGTCACTTTTGGACTTTGTGCCGAAGGATAAGTAGATGCGCGCTTGAGGAAATTACCCAAAGTTTCACCGAGCGCAGGAAACCCTAAACCCGTTCGATCCTGTAGGTGAAACTCAAATCCTCCAAAGTTCCCAATTCCCGGAACCGCAGGTAAGTTAAACGGCAGCACCACCGCCTCTTTAATCGATGCCATTTTGGGAAACAGTCCAAACGGCTTGGGAAAGAATCCACCAATAATCGACTGTAGTGATTGATTTGCTCCGGTTCTTTCATCCCAAGGCTTGAGCGTGGTAAAGATCAAACCATTGTTCGGAGTTGCTCCACTAAAACTAAAGCCTCCCACTGCGAAGATGTTCGCAACTTCTGGTTGTGCTTTAAGAATGTCTTCAGCTTGCTCTAATACTTTCTCGGTGTAGTCGAGCGAAACTCCTTCAGGGGCTTGAACCACGGTAATAAAAATGCCTTGGTCTTCTTCGGGAATAAATGCGTTAGGCACAAAGGTATAGACAAAATACGTCAGCACCAATGCACCCGCAAAAAACGAGAGAACTAAACCTTTATGGCGAACGGCTCGATCGAGGTTCCGCGCATAACTATCACGAGTTTTATCAATCACCCAATTCACTCGCCGGAAAAACCAATGATTACTTGCGGTTTGTCCCGGTCGTAACAATAGTGCCGACAACATCGGAGTAAACGTCAACGCATTAAAGGTCGAAACTGCAACCGAGAATGCGATTGTCAACGCAAACTGTCGATAAAGCTGTCCGGTCGTTCCTGGAAAGAACGCCACAGGTACAAACACCGTAATCAACACCAGCGAAGTTGCAATCACTACGCCTGACAGCGTATTCATAGACTCGATCGCAGCTTCAAGCGGTCGCTGTCCTCTGTCTTGAATCCGACGGGTAATATCTTCGATGATCACGATCGCATCATCAACCACTAGCCCAGTTGCTAACGTCAATCCGAATAGCGTCAATGTATTGATCGAAAATCCCAACAGTTTTACAAAGATGAACGTACCGAGAAACGCGATCGGAATCACGATCGACGTAATGAATGCAGCCCGCCAATCTTGTAAAAATAGAAACAAGATTAAGACGACTAGAACGATCGCTTCGATCAACGATTGAACAACTTCTTTTGCACCTGCATCGATAAAGGTTGTGGTATCAAATGCGACTTTATACCGTAGCCCAGGGGGAAAGCTGCCTGCAAGATTCTGCATTTCTTCTTTCACAGCCTTGGCAACATCGAGCGCATTACTGCCAAATTGCTGGTTTACGCCCAGTCCCACGCCCCGGTGAGTCACGCGATCTTCGGTGGTAAATCTCAACAACGAACCGTAGTTTTCTGCTCCAAGTTCTGCCCGACCCACATCTCTGAGCCGCACTAATGTTCCAGTACCTGCTGTTTTGATGACGAGATTGTTAAATTCCTCGACATCTTTGAGCCGTCCTTGAGCCGTAACCGAGTATTGATACTGCTGTCCCGGAACGGCGGGCGCTTGTCCAATCTGTACTGCCCCGACCTGAATGTTTTGCTGTTGCAGCGCAG
>PSLO01000084.1:15700-18642 GCA_040289665.1 Leptolyngbya sp. ERB_1_1
ATCTTGAGGTGTGAGCGTTCGACTCGCAAGCCGCTCTGGATCAAGCCATAACCGCATCGCATAAGTTCGTTCTCCAAAGATCTGAACTTCACCGACACCTTTGATTCGTCGAATGGCATCGGCTAAATACAGATCGGCATAGTTACTGAGGTAAAGATCATCATAGAGATCCTGATTTTTTGCTTCGTCTCGATCGGAATAAAGCCCGATCGCTAACAGAAAGCTATTGTTCGCTTTTGCAACTTGAACGCCTGTCTGCGTCACAGGTCCCGGCAATCGTGACTGTACAGTAGACACCCGATTTTGCACATCCACGGCGGCAAGATCTTGATCGCGCCCTAAGTCAAACGTCAGATTAATGTTACTGACTCCGTTGTTGGCGCTGGTGGACTTGATGTACTTCACGCCATTGATGCCGTTGAGTTGTCGCTCCAGAATGTTAGTCACCGTTGATTCGACGACTTCAGCGTTTGCCCCCACATAAGTTGAAGTTACACTCACTTGAGGCGGAGCAATTTCTGGGTATTGAGCTACGGGCAAAGTCGGAATACAAGCAATTCCGAGCAGTGTGATCATGATCGAACACACCGTTGCAAACACGGGGCGCTTGATGAAGAAGGTAGAGATTGAAAAAATCATAAAATCAGCGCCTTTAGATTAGGGCGAAGGAGAACGCTGCATCTGTGCGGCATCCGCAATCGGGGCACAGTTTTGCAGTTGTAAAATTCCGGCAGTCACAATGCGATCGTTTGCTGTGACTCCTTGTAAAACTTCTTGTTCGTTGCCAACAATTTTGCCTAACTGAATCGGCTTTTGAGCGGCGACTAATTGTTCTGGAGTGACTTCAACTTTTCCGCCACCCTGAGCAGCGGCGGGAGCCTCACACCCCGAAGCCTTAAACGGAGCCGCCACAAACAGAAAATCTCTTCCACCTAAGCGCGAAATTGCTGTCGTTGGAACTAACACACCGGGACGATTCGACCAAACGACTCTCGCCCGAACAAATTGCGAAGTCCTGAAATTCCCCGCATTAGCGAATCTTGCTTTCGTTTGCACCGATTGAGTCTTGGGATCGACGTTTGGCGCGATAAAAGAGATTTGCCCAGTTTGCACTGCTTGATTTTTGTCGTCTAGCAGCTTGACAGGCAATCCGATGCGGAGTGCGGAAGCTCGTTCTAACGGAATTTGAATTTGAATCTCTAACTGGTCATTTTGAGTCAGGTTGAGTAACTGAGTGGTGGGGCTGACGGTATCGCCAACTTTGGCGGGAATGTCCCCGATCGTGCCTGAAAACGGAGCCGTGATGGTGTAGTCCTGCAATTGTGCGACTCCTTCTGCGGTGTTCGCTTGCGCTTGTTCGACTGCTCGCTGATTTCGAGCCACAGTTGTTTGGGTGCGCTGAATGGCAGCACGTTGGGCTTGAATGTCTGCTTCTGCTTGTTTGAGGGCAGCTTGCGCCGTTTGTAGCGCATTCAATCGCTGATCGAGGATCTGCTGGCTGGTTGCGCCTTGTCGCTGGAGGTCTCGAAAGCGATCGTATTCTCGCTGGTTTAACTGTACGTTCGATTGAGCCGTGGCGCGTTTGGCTTCGAGCGCTCTCAGCGTTTCATTCGCACTTGCCACATCTGCCCGCGCGGATTCCACGTCAGCTTGAGCGCTTTGCGTCGCAGACTGGCGACTAGCAACTTGGGCACGCTGTTGAGCCGAATTGATTTGCATCAAGGGCTGCCCTGCTTCAACCCGCTGCCCCGGTCGAACATAAATTGCGCCAATTTGCCCCGAAACTTTTGGCTGTAACGTGACAGACTGACGGGAATCTAAGCTGGCTGCATAGTCGGAACTATCTTCGATCGTTGCCGCTTTCGGATTGGCAAGCGGTACGGGAGTTGGCTGTGCTTTCATCTGACTCGCAATCATCAGCGGCAAAATCAGCCGATTAAACAAAATCCAGCCTAATCCACCGACGATCGCAGCACTGATCAAGGCAGGAACGAGAAATCGTCGCCAGCGCGGAGGCGGAGTTTTCCGCTCTGGGGGCGTTTCGATTTCGGTAGAAGTCTGAAGGTTCAGGTTTCGATTGGTTTCTTCGCCGTTCATTGAGTTAGCCAATAAGGTCTAGACGGAGCGCGATCGTGAATGGAGCGTAAAGACGAACTGGAAGATAAAACGGTTCTTTAGATAATACTATGAACACGAACTATCTGCTCTCTGCCTTTTGGTAGGCGAATCTATTTGAGGAGGGTTAGCAAATCATTGCAAATCTTTCAAGGGTCAGATGCACGAGCAGTTACAAGGGATCAATACTTTTTCAAATAATACAGTTTTACCATCTATGAGCAGTTCGATCGAATTTAATGTGTTCGCCCCTCGCAACGAAGCTATTGATCTTATTGGTTCTTTTTCTGACCAAGAGATCCCGATGCACAAGGGCGAAGATGGGTTCTTTCGGGTACAAGTAGATCTCGAAGATGGTCAGTATCAATACAAACTCCAGGTGAAATCGAACAGTCCAGCATTGCAAGGTGAATGGGTTGAAACAAACGATCCGTACATGACAGAAATGGATCGCACAACAGAAAATGGAATTGTTCGGATTAAAGACGGGAAACGCATTTTAGATACATTTGTTTGGAAATATGACGATAGCCTCGCTGCACAGAGTGTTCGACCCCTTCCCGAAAATCGCGATCTGATTCTTTACGAAATGCACATTGCAGATTTCTGCGGGAAAGGAACTGAGATTTCTGATCCAACTAAGTTTAAGCAAGTTCTAGAAAAGCTTGATTATCTGAGCGAACTTGGAATTAATGCGATCGCGCTAATGCCTGTCACTGAATATGCTGGCGACTACCGCTGGGGCTATATGCCGCTTCACTTTTTCGCGTTGGAGAGTAGTCAGACACCCCCAGCAAAGCTGGTGGCTTGATGAGTGTGACCGCCCC
>PSLO01000085.1:0-7219 GCA_040289665.1 Leptolyngbya sp. ERB_1_1
TGGAGAATGTAAAGCAGTCTATCACTTTTGTTCGCTTTCACATATCATTTAGGATTGCTATATCTAAGCGCAGTTGTGGATACCCTGCAAAGAGTTCGTCTGAACCTTCTCCAGTCAGAACAACGCGATAACCTGCTTTCTGAACGTGTTCACTCAAGAGCATTTTGGAGATCGTAAAGGTGTTATGGATACTCCGCTCGGTGTGCCAAATTGCACGAGCAAATTGCATCAGTTGGTGATACAGTCCATGCGGCGAAATCTTGCGCTTCACGGCTGGATGAGAAAACAATACTTTGATTTCAGAGCCAAAAACTACTCCTTCTGGAGTCATTGTCCAAAACAAAGGTTTAATACCAAAACGATCGCGTACCAAGGTTAAACGATCGTATTTTTTCTCGTGAACTGCAAACCCAAATTCCCCGCGTAGATGAGTCATTGCACCTTCTAGCCCGAAGCGATCGGTTAAGTGCATCAATAGTTCGGTATCGCTTTTGGTGTTAAATCGATAGCCGCGCGAAGTCAAATCCGCCCGAATGCGCTTGTAATCGTAGAATTCGCCATTGTGAGCAATCATGATTTGCGGATTGTCCGACACGAAGGGTTGACGAGCACGATCGGCATTCAAATCAATAATGGCAAGACGGGCATGAGTGAAACCGACACCGCGATCGTTGATCGTTTTCCAACCGCAACCATCAGGACCTCGATGCGATTGAATCGCTGCCATTGCAATCAGAACAGCAGGATCAATTGGTCTTGCTGAATCATGCTGGAAAACGCCACCAATGCCACACATACACCTCTCTCCTACATCTGTAGACGGGTAATCTGTTCACTGTATGCAGGATCACATTGCAAAAAATCTATTAATTGGAATAATTTAAGATTCTTAAGCGATTGACTCCACACTTCTTAATATATGAATAATTGTTCACATGTTAAGATGAACACAATCAATTTAGAGGATTAAAAATGGCAACTGTGACTCAAATGAAATGTGCTTGTGAAGCTTGTTTGTGCATCGTTTCGACTGATAGCGCTGTTCAGAAAGACGACAAATTCTATTGCAGTGATGCTTGCGCGAATGGGCATCCGAATGGACACGGTGACTGTGGACACAAAGGTTGCAATTGCTAAAATGCCAAAAAAGCCGGAAGACGTTATTCTTCCGGCTTTTTAGTCTAGATTTCAGCGATCGAGACCTTACAGATTCGACATTACCGATCGTGCGGCTTCGATCGTGCGATCAATATCCTCGTCAGTATGTGCCAAAGACGTAAAACCTGCTTCAAACTGCGAGGGAGCTAAGTAAACGCCTTGCTCCAACATCCCGCGATGAAACTTGCTGAACTTCGCCAGGTCTGATTTTTTCGCATCTTCGTAATTGTGAACCGGACCTTCGGTGAAAAAGAAGCCGAACATTCCGCTAATCGAACCGCCACAAGCTACGTGTCCTGTTTGTTTCGCCACATCGAGCAAACCCGCAATTAGGCGAGACGTAATGCGATCGAGATATTCATACGTTCCCGGTTGGCGTAGCAATTCCAGCGTCTTAATGCCAGCAGTCATCGCTAACGGATTTCCCGAAAGCGTTCCAGCTTGGTACATTGCGCCTGCGGGTGCAACCATTTCCATGATTTCGCGCCGACCGCCATACGCACCCACAGGCAAACCACCACCGATCACTTTACCTAATGTAGTGAGATCGGGAGTAATGCCGAATTTCTCTTGCACGCCACCGTAAGCGATGCGGAATCCAGTCATCACTTCATCGAACACCAACAGCGCTCCATGTTCGGTGGTCAGTTCGCGCAGACCTGCTAAGAAACCGGGATCAGGGGGAATGAATCCAGCATTTCCAACGATCGGTTCAAGCATCACGCCTGCAACTTCACCAGGATTTTCTTCGAGCAGTTGTTTCACCGCATCTAAATCGTTGTAAGGCGCGGTGAGCGTATTGCTCGTCGTGGATTTGGGCACACCCGGAGAATCGGGTAAACCGAGCGTTGCTACACCCGATCCGGCTTTCACCAAGAACATATCTGCGTGTCCGTGGTAGCAGCCTTCAAATTTGATGATTTTCTCGCGTCCAGTAAATGCCCGCATCAATCGCAGCACCGACATACAAGCTTCCGTTCCCGAATTGACAAACCGGACCATTTCGATGCTGGGAACCGCATCGATCACCATTTCCGCCAACACGTTTTCGAGATAAGACGGAGCGCCAAAGCTGGTTCCTTTTTCGGCAGCGGCTTGAATTGCGTGAATCACTTCTGGGTGAGCATGACCGCAAATTGCAGGACCCCAAGTGCCAACGTAGTCAATGTATTGATTACCATCGACATCCCAAGCGTAAGCGCCTTTAACGCGATCGAACACGATCGGCTGTCCGCCCACCGATTTGAACGCCCGCACGGGAGAACTCACGCCACCCGGCATCAATTTCTGAGCCGCCGCGAAGATTTCATCTGATTTGGTGGTTTTCAAAGTACCTGTGATCAAAGTTTTCTCCTTAAATCGAATCCTGAAGATATTCCGTAGGGCAGGGGGTTTTTTCCCACAAAGCCGGGATACTTAAAAATTATCCCATTTACTGGAGGCGGCTTGAATGTCGTACCAAAGTAATCGCGAATTGCCAGAGAGTGTTCGCGATCGCCTGTCCGAGACTGCCCAACACTTTTATAGGGTAGCGTTTAATTCTGCGCTTCAGTGGTATGGTGAGGAGTCTAAAGCGCATCAAATTGCTTGGAGTGCGGTGAGAAACCAAGCGGTGAGTTTAAATAGCGCGATCGTTGAAGTTCTGTAACATTAAGTGCCGTTGAGATTAAACCCTCAACGGCACTGAGTTCATGTTTGCTTAGATCCACCGTCCGACCACGACTCGTACCGTTCCATTTTCTAAAACTTCTTCGGCTTCGATCGTATATCCCTGCTCTGCGGCAGTCTTCTGTAATTGCTTGTGAGCATACTTCTGCTGGATCTGATTTACAAACTGTGCTTGATTGATCCGCGCGCCCCACAAATCGGCAATCAAAACATAGTGATCGTCCTCGCGCCGAAAGCCTAAATCGTAGCCGTTTGATCGACGAATCACATATTCCGCCTGAGTTTTGTCACCTTGATAGCCTCGCACCAGCGCGTTTTGTTCGACTTTATAACCAAGTTCGCGCAATGACTGATGCAGCACTTCGCCATCTTTGATCTCAACTTTGATTGTTGTAAAGTGTGACATTTAATCTATCTCCAAATCAATTCCACGCTGGCGGGTAATGGCGCGTAACTCTTCGATCAACTGTATATCCTGCGAGGCTGGACGCGCGCCCGCATTTGCTGCCCATTGTTTTAACGCATCGATTTGATCACGCGCGATCGCAGCCAACGGAACGGTTTCTTCGATCTCTTGGACAATATCTTCGGTGGTGAAGTCTCGACGGTTGCCAAGACTCCCTTGACTAAAGGCGCGTTGCATTCCGTCGATGATGGTTTGTTCGATTTCTGCGCCACTAAATTCATAGGTTTGACGGGCGAGCAGGGCAAGATCGAATTCGCGGAGTCGGCTCGATCGGAGTCGCTGTAGATGCACTCGAAAGATTTCCCGCCGCTCTGGTTCGGTCGGTAAATTCAGAAAAAAGATTTCATCAAAGCGACCTTTGCGTAAAAGTTCAGCAGGCAGGATCTGAACATTATTCGCGGTGGCAACGATGAACACCGGACTGGTTTTTTCCTGCATCCAAGTAATGAGACTGCCAAACACTCGCCGACTGGTTCCAGAGTCTCCATCCATGCCTGAATTGATGTTGCCGAATGCTTTATCAATCTCGTCCATCCACAAGATACAGGGCGCGATCGCTTCGACAATTCGGATCATTTGACGCACTCGGCTTTCACTTTCTCCGACCAGTCCACCAAATAATCGACCCGCATCGAGTCGTAAGAGCGGTAAGCGCCATTCATGCGCGATCGTTTTAGCAGAGAGCGATTTTCCTGTGCCTTGAATGCCTGCCAGCAGAACACCTTTCGGGTTTGGGATGCCATAGCGCCTTGCTTCCTCGGTAAAGCTATCTTGGCGCATTTGTACCCATTTTTTTAGATTGTCCAAACCACCGACGCTCTTAAGCGATGCTTGAGTTGTGAAGAATTCTAAAATTCCGGTTTGGCGAATCGCTTGGCGTTTTGCTTCGAGCACACTATCGATGTCTTGTTCGCTGATCTGTTGTTTTGCTGCGATCGCTGCTGCCAAAACTCGCTGAATGCGGGCACGACTTAATCCTTGACACGCTTTTACTAATTGCTCTTTTCCTAGTTGAGGGAGTTTGAGTTTTTCGGGGACAACAATCTGTGAAATCAGCGTATCAATTTCTTCAATGTCAGGAAGTGGAAAGTCGATCACCGTCATTTCTTCGATGAATTCTTGAGGAACATCAAGAGAATGGCTGATTAGTATTAAGGTCTTACGACTACGCTTGAGGTCACGCGCCAAATTCTTGATTTCACGGATGATCGGAACATTGCTGGCTTGCAGTGGAAACTTGAGAACGGGATGAAGGTCTCGCAGCACATACACCGCAGCTTTATCGCTTGGCGCTTTGGCAATGCGTCCAAGGGCTGCGATCGCTGATCCTTTATCTGCGCCGCTATCGTCCCAACCGCGTACAATGTCCCACAGTCGCAGTTCCCGATCGGCACGACTGCACACTTGAGTTAGAACTTCTTCGATCGGTTCTTCCTCGACTCCAACCAAGTAAATCAGCGGATATCGAGCACGCAACATTAAATCTAATTGCTCAACAATATCTTGATGTGAGCGAGAAAGGTCAGAGTGAGAAGCCATGTGCGCTCTGCGATCGCATTTTGTTAGTTCAAATATACCATGACTAGAGCATTGATTTTCCGGCACACTAAAGAAAGTGACTCATTGATCTAGGTGTGACTGATTCCCCGAACGAATTTGATGCGGTGCTAGGAAATTCTGCCCGTCCGATGATGGGTAGCGTTGTGCTGGGAGGAATTGAGGGAATTCGGCAACGGCTCAAGAGCGATCGAGTCGATCAACGAATTGCAGCATTGCGCGAAGTTCAACATAGTCCAGCAGGGTTGGATCTGATTGTTCAAGCATTGAATGATCCGGCGATCGCAGTTCAGAAAGCTGCTTATTCACTGTTGCAACCTTATCCAGAATTGCGGCAACACTATTCACACTACCGATTATTCGAGTGTTTAGCTTCGCTGAAAGGACATAACACCGGAATTACAGCGATCGCAATCGCAACCCAGCATTTACGATATTTCGATCGTACTGTTGTGATTAGTGCTAGTCGAGATGGTCTTATTCAAGTTTGGGATGTTGATGCTGAAGATGTGATCTTTAGTATTCACGCATATACATTTGTTTATACTATCTCGATCGATACAGAAACCGATATTTTTACGATTCAGGGAGCAAAGCGACAGGTACGATCGTGGAGCCTGAAAAATGGTCAAGAGATTGACCCAACCGAGATTAAATCAAGGCAAATTGCATCTGTAGCGCGAAATGACGATCGCTATTTGATCAGCGGCAGTCAAAACACAATCAAAATTTGGAATTTGCAAGCAGGGCGAGAAGTTTGCCTACTTCAGGGACATACAAGCTTAGTTACAACCGTTGCGATTAGTGAAGATCAGTCTTTAATTGTTAGCGGCAGTGAAGATAGAACGGTGCGAATTTGGGGAATTTCTCCGCTGCCTTAAATGCGCTAAACTTGCTTCTACGCATTAGGGCAATACGATCGTGGCTCAAGTTGTTCTCGAAAACGTCTACAAATCCTACCAGCAAGGCGAACAAAGCGAAAATTCTGCGGTTTTGCGATCAATCAATCTATTGATCGAAGACGGCGAATTCATGGTCTTAGTTGGTCCTTCAGGATGTGGTAAGAGCACATTGTTAAGACTGATTGCAGGACTCGAAGAACTCACTGCTGGAAACATTCGAGTCAGCGATCGCGTTGTCAACGATCTGCCACCCAAAGAGCGCGATATCGCGATGGTGTTTCAAAACTATGCGCTGTATCCGCACATGAGCGTTTACGATAATCTCGCGTTTGGGCTGCGGC
Organism: Leptolyngbya sp. ERB_1_1; assembly: GCA_040289665.1. Classification (GTDB taxonomy): domain Bacteria; phylum Cyanobacteriota; class Cyanobacteriia; order Leptolyngbyales; family Leptolyngbyaceae; genus Leptolyngbya. The sequence goes on from PSLO01000085.1 coordinate 6,093, forward strand.
GAACCAAGCTAGACGGACAGAATGCAAACTGGTCAGAAAATCTCGCAGTCGGTGTAACGCGGAACTTACCAGGTAGATTGCGCTATGTGAGCGATCGAGAACGCGCCGTTCAAGAACGAGTCAAGCTCGTCGCGCGAATGCTGCAAATTGAACCATTGCTAAATCGTTTACCCAAACAGCTTTCAGGCGGACAAAAACAACGGGTGGCACTCGGTCGAGCAATGGCACGAAATCCGCAAGTGTTTCTCATGGATGAACCGCTCTCAAACTTAGATGCAAAGCTAAGAGCCGAGACACGAGCGCAAATTGTCAAACTTCAACGCCAGTTAGGAACCACAACAATTTATGTCACGCACGATCAAACCGAAGCGATGACAATGGGCGATCGTATTGCCGTAATGAATGCCGGACAAATCCAACAACTCGCAACACCGCTTGAACTTTACACCCGTCCCGCGAATCGCTTCGTCGCTGAATTCATTGGCTCACCTCCAATGAACTTTATTCCGGTGCAAGTCCGCGCACCACTGACGCTGCATCACGCTTTGTTTCAACTCACACTACCAGAACATTGGGCATCTGTGCTGAGTGCCTACGATGGTCAAATGATCGTCCTGGGCATTCGTCCTGAGCATCTCAGTTTGAGCAATTCTACAGAGCAAACGATCCTCGTCGCCGTCGATTTAGTCGAAGCGTTGGGATATGAAACCGTACTTTCTGTGCGCTTGGCAGACAATTCCGACACAATGCAAGTTCGTACGACACCCGATCGCGTTGTGAAACTCGGTGAAGCCTTGCGATTAGCCTTACCGCTTGAGAAAATTTACTTATTTGATGTTAAAAGTGGAACTGCGATCGTGCCTCGAAACGAATTGCAGCGACTGTAATCTAACTTCACTGGAACAGTCGATGTGCAGTAAAGCAGGTTAATCCGCTAAACTGAGCTACGCTACGATTCATTGTGTAGATCCATGCGCCAGATTAGAACTTGGAAAACGTTTACGATATTCACGATTTTGGGGGTTGTTCTCAGTTGGCTTGTGAGTTGCGGCAGTGGCACTCCAAGCGGACAGAATACCGCCGATGATCAGCTTGATTTTTGGACGATGCAACTCAGTCCACAGTTT
>PSLO01000085.1:7229-18626 GCA_040289665.1 Leptolyngbya sp. ERB_1_1
GCTATTTCAAATCGCTGTTTACCAAGTTTGAGCAAGAAAATCCAGGCGTGAAAATCCGCTGGACGGACGTTCCTTGGGCAGAGATGGAGCGCAAGATTTTGACTTCAGTCGCAGCAAAAACGGCTCCAGACATAGTGAATCTCAATCCTGGGTTTGCGTCCCAACTCGCAGAGCGCGGAGCCTGGATGAATCTAGATGAAAAAATCCCAGCGGATGTCAAACAGCAGTATTTTCCAGGAATTTGGCAAGCGAGTACACTGAATGGCAAAACGTTTGGTGTGCCTTGGTATCTCACTACGCGAGTCGCGATTTACAACACAACTTTGATGAAGCAAGCAGGTGTCACAAAACCGCCTGCCACTTATGCAGAACTCGCTCAAGCCGCAAAGCAAATTAAGGAGAAAACCGGAAAGTATGCCTTCTTTGCCACGGTTGTACCGGGTGATTCTGGAGAAGTGCTAGAGTCGTTTGTCCAAATGGGCGTTCAGCTTGTCGATGCTCAAGGGAAAGCGGCATTTAATTCGCCTCAAGGAAAAGCGGCGTTCCAGTATTGGGTGGATCTTTACAAAAATGGTTTGATGCCGAAAGAAGTGTTAACCGAAGGACATCGCCACGCGATCGATCTCTATCAACAAGGCAGCACAGCGATTTTGGCATCGGGCGCAGAATTCCTCAAGTCGATCGCGAAAAATGCACCGACGATCGCCCAAGCTTCACAATCCGCTCCTCAAATTACAGGCGACACTCGCAAGAAAAACGTAGCGGTAATGAATGTGGCGATTCCAAGAGATACAGATCAGCCCGATGCATCAGTAAAGTTTGCGCTGTTCTTAACCAACAATGCCAACCAGCTTGAATTTGCCAAGGCTGCGAATGTTCTGCCCTCTACCATCAAAGCGGCACAAGATCCTTACTTTACGACTACCCCTGCAAATGCAAGCTCGATCGATAAAGCCAGAATCGTCAGCGCAGGTCAGCTTAAAGAGGCAGAAGTGCTGATTCCGGTGATCAAAAATATCAAGTCATTGCAGCAAACGATTTATGAAAATCTACAGGCAGCAATGCTGGGCAAAAAAACCGTTGATCAAGCGATCGCGGATGCCGCACAAACTTGGAATCGTCAATCCTGATGCACGATCGCAGCAGAAGTCCGAACTTTGAGGGTTTCGCAAGGAATTACATCACTTAGCGTAATGCTGGCGATCGCAGTATGGATTTCTAAATCCGCATTCTGGGGCGCTTCAAACAGCAGTCGCTGCCCCGGAAATACTACTCGCTCAAAATTCCGATTCGCATGATCCGTAATCCGAGCAACTTGAATGTGGCGCGTTGCATTCACATAGCAATAGAGTTCAAGCATAGGGCTGACTTGAGACGCAGAAGAATTCATTTCTAGAAACCAAAAGCAAACTTTGGTGATCGTAACAGTGTTCCTAAATTTGAAGCTCTATCTTTTAACAGATAACGTAAGTGCGAAATAACGTAAGACATTTGGCGGATTTCATTCGTCAAATCACAATTGCTATGTCAAACTGACGTTAAATCAGCAAAGTTCCCAGAAAATCGGCTCGATGCGCGAATTAAAACCACTAAAAACGCTCGAAACCCTTAGATATTTACGCATCCAACGGTTTTACACCGGAGAATTCATGTAAAGCTTTCATGAAACGCAACTTATAAAGCATAAGGATTGTGTTTGAATCTCCGATGTGAACTTGTCCCAATGTTCAAGGAGGTGCAATGTGGAAATAGTTGAAGAAGATTCGTATTCCGACGGTTGACTTCCTAGGATTTTTCCTTTAGCAAAGTCAGAACTGCAATTCTAAATCCTTCTACCAAGATCTAGATTTACAGTTCCAACCCGCCGACGCAATCAAATCAGGCGATATCGCTTGGAATATTGGTCTCAGTCACCGCATCTGCCTGTTCCTGCCAATATTCATGAATCAGCGCTTCTAACTCCGATCGCTGAACCTCAGTTCCAATCATCGTATTTCCAGGAGTTTCAAAAAAAATCGTGCTGTAATCTTTATCCATTGCCAGCATTTGAAACAGGATATGCGTCACCGGAACTGGTAAAGCAATTAGATTCGGATCTGCCAAACTATAAGGACTCGAAGAAACGTCCTTGAGACTGGGAAACGCATAAATGACGTTCTTCTCAGTTTCACCCTGAACCTGATGATTAAGGGTCAGCATCACCCAATTTTGATCGAGCGTCTGCACCACATAGTATTGAAGATGTTGTAACCGTTGCGCGATCGCGCTGAGAACGGGAGCGATCGATTCAATTAACTGAGGAGTAGCGCCGTCTTTGGGAGCTTCATTCACTAGCGTTTGAAGTTGTTGATCTAAGTTCATGCCATGCCATCCGCAAATAATCAGGGATTTCTATCACTTATTGTGATCTAGGCATCACGAAAAAGTTCCATCAAACCAATGAGAGTAAGCCATTGATTTGCACGACACTAGAAACCGTGGGGGAAATCTGCCAGAGCGTGGATGCAATTTTTCAGCTACTGCTTAACGAACTGAAACAAGCCACCACCGCCTCTGAGCGAAACTGCCGGGAAGTTGCCGATCGACTGACCCAAGAAGTTGTCCGAATTTGTTCCGAAAGTAAGCGAATCCAAGCATCAGGAGAAATTCAAACTTGGGCAACGACGCTTGCCAAACACCGACTCCAGCAATGTCTAGCTTATTACCGCCTCGGCTCACGTCGGGGACGCGCCGAACTGCATAGCAATTTGAGCGCAGTCATTTATCGTTACATCACACCCCCGCAGACCCAATTCAGCTATCAGGCACGATTAGTCCTGATCGAAGATTTTCTGCAAGGCTTCTATATGGAAGCGCTGAATGCGTTTCGACGAGAATCACAACTAGGGGCAAGTTATACGCCGCGATCGACCTTAGAACTGTCGGAATATATGGCGTTCACCGAGCGCTACGGTAAACGCCGAATTCCGCTTCCCGGTCATCGCAATCAGCAACTGATTATTTTACGAGCACAGACTTTTTCACAACAGCAACCTGTTGAAACGCTGGTCGATCTAGAGCAAGCAGCAGAAGGCTCGATGTCCGAGTCCGAGAATCCTTGGAATATGGCATCGATTCAGCAAGTTCGCGAACAAATGGTCGCTCAAGAACCAGAACTCGCGGAAGATACGTTACGTGAATCGGTCATTAAAGAGCTTGTCGCCTATCTCGAAGAACGCAAGCAGACCGATTGTATTGACTACTTCACGCTGCGGCTTCAAGACCTGCCTGCAAACGAAATTGAGGCAATTTTGGGCTTAACGCCGCGTCAACGGGATTACTTACAGCAGCGATTCAAATATCATTTGATTCGGTTCTCGTTCTCACACCATTGGGAGCTTGTGCATCAATGGCTAGAGGCAGACTTGGAACGCAATCTCGGACTCTCGAATCGTCAGTGGCAAACATTACACCAACGTGCCACGGCATCTCAGGCGAAACTTTTGGAACTGAAGCAACAAAAGCTACCCGAAAGCACGATCGCACAGCGATTAGGTTGCACAGTGAATCAAGTTCAGAAACAATGGTTTAAACTCCTTGAGCAAGCTTGGGAAATTCGTAATGACCAAGATTCCGGAGGAATGCCATCGCCTGATGAATAGGGTGTTATCACAATGGATCACGATTTGGCAACTCGAACGAAAGTTCTATTAAAACTGTTAGAAAATCTCGGTCTTGTCGATCGATCTGATATCAAAGCCGATTTTCTACAGCCGTCTCTAAACAGTGATCCAGCCAGTGATTCAGTTCGTGGGGGTAGTTCCTCCCCACGCTCCTCACACGAGGATTCATCACACCAACCGGGAGGGATACCTGCTGTGCAAGATCGTTTTCATGCGCTGCTAAAAAGTCGTCTTCTACTGGAAGCTCAACAAAATCCGCCGCTTTTCCCCTGGGAGAAAGAGGCAGTCGATTATGAAACTGAGCCGACCGGATATGAAGCGCAACCTGCTTTAGCTGCTGCATCTGTCTGGTTACATCAAATTCGTCACATGAACTTACCGATCCCCATGCCTGAAGCGGTCATGACCGAGCTTCTGGAGCGGTGTCAATCGGTGTTATTTTCGTCACTTCGAGAAGGAGCAAAACTAGTTCGGGCAGTCGATACCCTGTTTCCGGGTCAGACCCAACTGCTCAACAACGTCGCAGGCTACGTAATGGTGTCTCCGGCTCGGTCTAAGGTCGCCAAGCTGCAAGACCTGGCGATCGAAATCGGTGAAGAGCTTCCGGAGTCGTTTGACAGCGCGATCGAGACGCAACAAATGGCGTTATCGCTCCTCGCAGCGCGGGAGATCCTTAGTACCTTGATGCTGACCGTCTCTAGCCAGCAACCGCAACTCGAACGGGAATGGCTGACCGAATTGGGGGCATTTACGCTGAAGGTTGGGTATGAACCGGAGCGGTTACGGATTGAAGCCGCACTTCCCTGTGGAGGCAGTCTTCTGTTTCAGGGCGAAGAGTCTCGATCGCTCGTGGATCGAGATGATGCGGGTCGGTTGAGTCTGGAGATTCGAGAATTTAATGTCGATCATGTCTACCCATTAGAAGTTCGCTTGGGTGAACAGGATTTACTCACGTTTGCACTCAGCATTCAGAAATAAAAGTTAAGGCTGAAGTTAAAGGGTGAAGGCAATACGCTTTCACCCTTTATTTTTTGCTGATGCAATTCCGGTGCGAGGCTGCAACGGGAGCGAAGAGATTTTTATACTTTTCCTGCATTCTCCAAGGCTGGTGGTTATGTTGCTCACATCACCTCTAAGCTTCGCCATAAGTACCAACTCGCGATCGTCGAATACGGTCTCCAAACTTGACCGATTTTTAGAACCGTTTTGCGGTCGGGCAGTTCAGCCAATCCGTAAATGCGACGAATTCCCGATCGAATTCCTAAATCATCCACAGGTAAAACATCCCAGCGATGCAGCCGAAAGATTAACAACATCTGGACTGTCCAACGTCCAATTCCTTTGATTTTTGTTAGCGTTTGAATGATCGTTTCATCGTCTAGCGGTTCTAATTCCTCCAGCGTTGGTAAACCTATTAATACATTTTGCGCTAAGTCTTTAACGTAGATAATCTTCTGACGGGAAAGACCAACCTCACGTAGCGTTGCATCTGGCGTACTCAAAATTGTTTCTGCTGTCATCCCTTTCTCATAAAGTCTCAGAAAACGATGGTAAATTGCAGTCGCGGATTTAGTAGAAAGCTGCTGATAAATAATCGATCGAGCAAGTGAATCCAACAAATTTCCCGGATACTGGACTTGATCTAAAGCGCAGAGTCCCACTTGATCAATCACTGCGCCCAGTTTAGGGTCAGCGGCTTTAAGGGCTTGTGTTGCGATCGCATAATCCGGATTACTCATGGACAACAATGGCGGATTTGATGGCTCTTGGAACGGGTTGACCCGCTTTATCCACTTTGCCATAGAACGTTTGATCTTGATAGACCATCGCCGCAGAAGAACCGCCATCTAGGTTCAACGCCTGCTCCACACCGAGCCGCTGCATAAAACTCACCATTGCTTGCACTGACATCCCAGAAGTTTGCGGTGCTTCGGGTTTCTGTGCTGCCATCACCAATACGATCGAACCATCGCGCTTAATCCCGATCGCACTTCTAGCATTGCGCTGATTCACCCCGATCGAGTCTCGCCCGACCTCCGGATCGACAAAGCCCTCCTCATTCGCGGTGAACTGCGGCAAAAGCTGAGGACCACCCCCGATTGCATCAATTAATTTACAGCCCGATGGAGTCGCTGCTAACCGAGGGGCGATCGCATACTTTACCTTTTCACCGCACTCATATGTGCGAAATTCTGATCGCTCTAAAATCTGCGGTAAATAAGGCTGAAGAGTCGGATTCTGCGTGAGTCGATCGTTCTGTTTTGGGTCGCCCACGACTTTTCCGTTTTGGGTGACATACGAAGTGGTTTTCTCATTTTTCGGATCGAAAAAACCACCATTGAGAACGGCAATCGCGCTTTGAGGTTTAGCAAATTCTTTGATCGTTTCAAGCGTCGGAGAAAACGCGATCGACACTCGAAATCGGCTGCGTGGTGCGATCGTGACCGTATGAATCTCGCTGTTTGGTAAGGAATACCGCTGATACTTGGGCAAATCCACGATCGGAGAAGGAGAAGCGATCACCTCTGGAGTAGATTCAGACGAAACCTTGGCAGAAGGAATCAAAGAATACACTAGCCACAATCCCAAGCCGCCACACGTAAATAAGGCGACACTTGCGATCCACAACCTTTTCACGATCGAACTCCTGATGATAGCGAGACTTCACTCTATTAGAGCGTGGATTCTACTGGACAAAATAGAAAAATCAGGCATCGCCATGTAATGCCGAAATTTTCACCGTAATTATACGGTGTCATAAGCGAATTTGGCGCGAGTACTGCATAGAGAAGCGTACCAAACTTCAGTATTATTGCTGCTTCATCTTTAGGAGCAGGGTTCCATCGTTCAGTACATGAACTACGGTATATCAAAGTCATCATCGTATTTCTGCCAAGCAGAGGATTTAGCAGCAAGGAACAGCACTCATGAATGCCGTGTTACCACTGATTCATTGCAAAAAATTCTATGTTGTTTTTACAACCTTATAAATTTTGTCCTGATTCTTCCGACAGATGACCGTATCAGTATTCGTGTGCACCCAAGTCGTATAGAAATCACCCGCGCTTCTCATTGACCACACGCTTGATCTAGCAGAGTTTACTCCCCTGTGAGCTTATGAAGTTGAAGTTATCACCGACTCCGATATCCCTCCTCGCTTTGGGTGCTTTTGCAGTGGTCGTGGCTCAAGAGCTAGCCCGTTCTGATGCGAAGACTCCTAACACAACAGCGCTGGATAAATTCAAGGCAAAGCCCGATCGCAATCTCCCTTCAGCCACCCCTCTACCGCAATCGATCGCACTTTCTCAGCCAGAAAGCCTGTTTTCTGATGCCCCAGTTCCTACCGTTGTAAATCCAGTCCCGAAACCTACAGCACAGCCAACCGCAAAGCCGAATCTGTCGAACGCTGTGAATGTAAGTCAAGCGATCGTTCCACCGCCCCCTCCAAAAAACGCGACATCACAACCAAAGCTGCATGTGGTCGATGTCAATCAGTTACCAATCGATTCGATCGTCGAGGAAACGCTGAAGCTACCCCCTTCTCCACCTCAAACCCCTGTCGCTCAAGCCCCCGATGAAGCGTTGCCCGTTCCAAAAGCAGTGTCAAACGCACCGTCTTCCTTCAAAGATGTGCAGGGGCACCGTGCTCAAGACAGCATTGTGGCGCTCATGCAGCAGGGAATCATGGTCGGCTATAGCGACGGCACCTTCCGACCGGACGCACCCATCACAGATTCACAGTTTAAAAGCATCACGAAAAAGGCAGGCAGTCAATCGATCGCCCTTACAAAGCTGCAACGTCCAAAAGATATTGCGACCCGTGCCGATGCTGCGACCTATGTTCATCGGCAATTAACAAAAGCCAACACAATTGACAATTCTCAGTCGATCGCCAAAACGCCAGTCTCGGCTCCGTTACCAACCCTCACAGCCAGCAATCCAGCCCAACTCGTCAGCAACACATCCCAAAACAGCACCGTTCAAAACAACACCGTTCAAAACAACACCATTCAAAACAATACAGCCCAGAGTCGCCCATTACCGCCCGCTACCCGTCCTACTGTCGAATCGACCTCATTCTCCAACCCAGCAGCCGATACTGCCGATGCCGACTCTTACGCCTTGGGAGCGGGCGATCGCTTGCGAGTCGATATCTTCAATGTGCCAGAATACAGCAAAGAATATCAGGTACTCGTCAATGGAACACTGAACCTTTATCGCGTGGGAAGTATTTCGGTTGCAGGATTAACGATTCGCCAAGCTCAAACTGCGATCGCAGCAAAATACGCGCGAGTTCTTAAAGAACCGACGATCGATGTCAGTTTAATCACGGCTCGTCCATTGAATGTCGCGATCGCGGGTGAAGTCGGCAAGCCCGGAACTTATGCACTGACGTTTGGCGACGGCGGAAAATTTCCAACCGTAACCAAGCTGATTCGAGAAGCAGGCGGCATGAATCGCTCTGCGGATGCGCGTCAGGTAATCGTTCGTCGTCCTCAGCGATCGGGAGGCGATCAGGAAATCCGCCTGAATATGTGGGAACTGTTTACGACCGGAAACATTCGACAAGACCTAACGCTGCGCGATGGCGATTCTGTCTTTATCCCTGCCGCAAGTTCTGTGAATCTCGCTGAAGCGGCACAGATGGCGGATGCCAATTTTAGCGTCAGTTCCACTCAACCTGTGAGTATTGCGGTCGTTGGCGAAGTTGCTCGTCCAGGACCTTACACGATCAAAGATCAAACTCCTACCCTTTCTGGAGCAATTCGAGAAGCAGGCGGAATCAAACAACTTGCAAATCTCAAAGAAGTCAAAGTCCGTCGTAACACCCGCAATGGAACTGCCCAAACGATCAGCGTCGATCTTTGGCAATTGCTCAAGTCTGGCGATCTCAATCAAGATCTCGTCTTACAGCAGGGCGATACGATCGAAATTCCCACCGCCCTAGCCCTCAATACCGCAGAAGCCAGACAGCTTGGGGATGCCAGTTTCGCGCCAGCCTCGGTTAAGGTGACGGTCGTGGGTGAAGTGACTAAACCGGGTCAAATTGAGGTTCCGTTGAATACGCCGCTCAATCAAGCGTTGCTCTCAGCAGGCGGATTTACCCGCCAAGCGAATCGCCGTCGGGTTGAACTGGTGCGACTCAATCCCAATGGTTCTGTCACTCGGCGCGATGTATCAGTCGATCTGTCTCGCAATGTCGATGAGCAAGGCAATCCATTACTGCAAAACGGAGATGTTCTTGTGGTCGATCGCAATGGACTTGCAAAAACCGGGGATACGCTCAACAACGTCTTAGGTCCTGTACTTCAGGTATTACCTTTCCGGTTCTTATTCGGATTGTAAAACTTGCTGATTGGATCTTCTGTCACCTGTGAAGCCGCTTGTCTTCTCGGCGCTTCTTGCTCTAGATTCTTCTTTAGGTGCTTTCATGGAAAACCAGATCAAAACGCACTCTACTCCTGAAAAAAACGGCAAAGTTCCGCATCTTCCAGAGTATGTGTTGATGCCTGATTCCACACAGTCTGAGGAGGATTCGGGAAACCTGATCGGAACGCTGAGGCGGAGAGCCGCACTCGTTGCTGGAGTGACAGCCGCGACGACCACAGCAGCCTGGGTCGTTACTTGGAATCAGCCACCGACTTATGAAGGCGGTTTTCAACTTCTGATTGAACCTGTCAGTGTGCAAAATCGGCAGGATCGCAATCCTTTGGATGCGAATACAAATTCTTCAAATAAAGACAATATTAGCTACGAAACTCAAATTGCGGTATTGCAAAGCGCGAAACTGCTTCAACCGATCGTGGATCAAATTAAGCAGCGCTATCCGGATATTGTGAATGAGAGCTTCACTGAGAAGCTCAAGATCGAACGCCCCGGAGACACAAAGCTGATTCGAGTCACCTACCAAAACCATGATCCCGATCGCGTTAAGTATGTCCTCGATAAGCTTGCAGAAGGCTACTTAAAGTACAGTCAGAAAGAGCGAGAGAGCAATCTGAGCTACGGGATTACCTTTGTTGATCGACAGATTGGCGAAACCCGACGACGAGTAGACAGCCTGCAACGACAACTCCAAGCCTTTCGCCAAAAGAACAACTTCATCGCACCCGACGCACTGGCGGGGCAAGTGACGAATCAGGTTCAATCGATCGCTCAGCAGAAACTGGAAACGGACAAAGAGATCGCTCAGTTACAGCGGCAATATGGCAGTTTACAGGATAGCGATGGAGCGAAAGCCGCACTCGCGTCAGACACGGCTTACCAAGGCGTTTTGAATAAACTGCGTGAGCTTGAGGCAAAAATCGCGACCGAATCGACGCGATTTCAAGGAGATACGGCTGAAATGCGAGCGTTGCAGCGGCAGCGAGAGAGCTTAGTCCCGGTCTTGCGACAAGAAGCACAGCGAGTTTTAGGCAACCAATTAGCAAAGATCGGCACAGATCTCTCGGTACAAGAAACGCGACGGCAGGTTTTAAATCGAGCAGATGCGTACTGGAATGGAGAAGTACAGCGATTGCCTGTCTTATCTCGCATTTATACTGATCTCGATCGAGAACGTAACGTTGCGACCGAAAGTTTAACGCGCCTCCTGGGTACGCGCGAGACCTTGCAAGTGGAAGCGGCTCAGAAAGACATTCCTTGGCAGTTACTGACACCGCCTATTCGTCCAGACCAACCTAAAGATTCACCAGCGCGAAATATTATTATTGGGGCGTTGTTAGGGTTATTGCTAGGGTCGGGACTTGCACTGCTATTGGAGCGAGCCGACCATCGAATTCGTCGTGTTTCAGATATCAAGAAGATCTCCAAGCTGCCAATCTTAGGGGTGATTCCACACGACGCTAGTGCGTTACGTCCGAGTGCAATTCCTCCAGTGCTGGCAAATTTACAGGGCGATCGTACTTCCGCAAGCTTCCATCAAGAAAGCGCGTTTACCGAGGCATTTCGATCGCTGTATACGAATCTTTGTTTGTTGAATACGGAGCATCCGGTACGATCGCTGGTTGTCAGTTCTGCCACACCTGGAGACGGTAAAACAGCAGTGGCGCTGCATTTAGCGCAAGCGGCAGCAGCAATGGGACAGCGAGTATTGCTCGTCGATGCGGATCTGCGGAATCCGCAGATTGCGGAGCACTTGGAGGTCATGAACGATCGAGGATTAACCGAACTGGTCGCGCAGAGTTTGAATCCTCAAGATGTGATTCAGCGAATCGGAGCGATGGTGGCAGCAGGGGTTGATGAACCGACACTCGGACGCACGAATTTCTCGATTCTGTCGAGTGGAAGAATGCCCCTTGATCCGACTCGGCTGTTATCTTCTCAAAAGATGCAGCGGCTGAATGACTACTTCAAGGCGATGTATGATCTCGTCATTTTCGATGCGCCTCCATTGTTAAGCTATGCCGATAGTAGTTTACTCGCAACTTACACCAGTGGAATGCTAGTCGTTGCAGGTGTGGGTAAAACTGAGCAGGCAGATTTGCGACAAATGTTAGACACGCTGCAAACGGCACGCATCCCTGTGCTAGGAATCGTTGCAAATCGAAGCGGTGGAGATACTTCTGAAGACTAACAGCGACATCGGCAGGAACTACTAGGAGCGCGAATTAAATAAGATCGGTGAATTCCATTCGCCAAGGCAAAGAAGTGCAATTTCTTATACCAATTTAAACAGAGAAAGCGACAGATAATATAGACTGAGAAGAGTTGTTCAGAGACAGACTTATGGCTG
>PSLO01000086.1:0-18380 GCA_040289665.1 Leptolyngbya sp. ERB_1_1
ACCGTTCGAGTTGTGCGTTAAGTCATTGAATCTGTCGGAAATCTCTTAGCGTTTATGATTCATGCAACAAAGCCACCCTGATTCATCATAATTTACCGATCGAGTTGCGGGGTGATGTCAGTCGATTGCGCCAAATTCTTACGAATCTAGTGGGAAACGCCATTAAATTCACAAAGCAAGGAGAAGTCGTGATCGAAGCCGTTTTGGAATCCGAAACTGAGGCAGCGGCAACGATCGCATTTTCTGTCACCGATACCGGAATTGGCATTCCTGAAGCGGCTCAAGCACGATTGTTTCATCCGTTTGCTCAAGTCGATGCTTCAATGACACGGCGCTATAGTGGAACGGGATTAGGTCTAGCGATTTCGCGCCAGTTAGTTGAATTGATGGCGGGTAAAATCGGCGTTGAAAGCAGACCGAAAGCCGGATCGAAATTCTGGTTTACGCTGACCTTCGAGAAGCAATCTGAACCTTTGTCTACTCAAGTTACATCGGTTACAACCCCAGATTTAACTCAGGTGAGACTGCTGGTGGTGGATGATAACGAAACAAATCGCACGATCGTCCGCTATCAGGTTTCAGCTTGGGGAATCGAAGTCGATGAAGCAGAAAGCGCTGCGATCGCACTAGAAAAGATGCGCGATCGCGTCCAGTTGGGAATGCCTTACGATTTGGCAATTCTCGATATGCAGATGCCCGAAGTCGATGGTGCAACGCTTGGTTTAGAGATTAAGTCCGATCGTGCTTTAGCCTCGACTAAATTGATCATGATGACCTCGGTTCACCGTTGGGGCGGCGCGAAACGCATGGCAGAACTGGGATTTTCAGCTTATCTGATCAAGCCTGTAAAACAATCGCGTCTGCTCGATTGCATCATGAGTACGATGTCTCCGGTTGAATCAACAAAGCAATCGAGCCTTTCTCCGATTCATCCGCCTCAAGCGAATTCAAAGCTTAAAATTCTGCTGGTTGAGGATAATATTGTGAATCAGAAAGTAACCTTAAACCAACTGAGACATTTAGGCTACACTGCGGATGTTGCAGCCAACGGTAAAGAAGCGATCGAAATGCTGAATCAAATTCCATACAATCTAGTGTTGATGGATTGTCAAATGCCAATTCTAGATGGTTATGCAGCGACGCGATCGATTCGAGAACAGCAATCTACGCGCCAAAGCGTGATCATCGCCCTTACCGCAAATGCAATGTTAGAGGATCGAGAACGATGTTTAGCCGCAGGAATGGACGATTATTTAAGTAAACCCATCTCCAAAGAGAAACTTAGCGAAAAGCTAACTTATTGGGGTGAACTACTAGAGCAGCAAGCAATAAAACAGCAGATGAATTTAGCGATCGATTGGGAACATCTCCACCAAATTTCAGACGGTAACGAAGATTTTGAACGCGAATTGCTACAGATCTTTTGGAAAGATACTCAGCAGCATTTAACGACTGTAAAAACAGCTTTAGAAGCTGGAAATGCAATGACAATTTCACTCTCAGCGCATCACATTAAAGGTTCGAGTGCGAATGTTGGATTGTATGAAATGCAAGCGATCGCATCCACGCTAGAACAACAAGCGTTAAACAATAATTTGACGCAATCAGCAACGCTAATCTCACAGCTTGTTGAAATGCTAGAAACCTTGAAACAATTCTTGGATAGTCACAGTTGATGTCAGTTTGATATCAAATTAATCAGCGGTTTGTCTAAGTTGTTAACCCGCCCCGGAATAGAATTCGGGGCTAACAGTGCGAAGTCCGCGCTCCGGGGACTAGGTTTAATTAACCGCGTTTTTCCCATTTGATAGCCATTTGTTAACTTTGTTGTGAAATGCTATTTACGTAACCTAGTGTGAAATGCGATTCACATGGGCAAACCGTTTCATCGAAGTTGGATTGGAAGTTTAGCGGTCACGCTTGCATGTGCCGTAGGCAGCGCATTGCTGAGCCTTCTTTTTGCATTTCAACTTTCTGCCAGCACTCCCACTCAAACCACGCTTGTCGGATTTGCTGTTTTGCCTGCGGATACCTTTGCTCCTGGCATTGATGCGGGTGAGAAAATCTCAGCAAACGGTCGGACTGGACGATTTAACGGGCAACCCGTTCAAGGATTTAGTGCGGTTCAATTTGCCGATCGAACTTCCTTTTGGTTCATGACTGATAACGGATTTGGAGGCAAGGACAATAGTGCCGATTTTTTGCTCAGACTTTATCGGATTGCGCCGAGTTTTCGGGGCAAAGGTGGCAATGGAAGCGTGAAAATTCTCAGCTTTATTCAGTTTGCAGATCCCGATCGCAAAGTTCCCTTCAAACTGGTGAATGGCGATCGCACATTGACGGGGGCAGATTTTGATATTGAATCGTTTGTGATTGCGCGAGATAAAACGCTGTGGGTCGGAGACGAGTTTGGTACATATCTACTTCACTTTGATGCGACCGGAAAATTATTAGAAGCGCCGATCGCGACTCCAGACTTGAAAGGCGGATTTGTGCGATCACCTCAAAGCCCGGATCTGAATGGTGATGCAAATCTTGGTAGTTCAAAGGGATTTGAATCAATGGCAATTAATCCCGATCGTACAATACTTTATCCAATGCTAGAAGGAACAGTCAAAGGTGATCCAAAGGGATTACTCAGAATTTATCAAGCCAATGCCATAACTGGAAAATTTCAGGGCATTGTTGGACATTATAAATTAGAAGATCCAAGCCATGCTACAGGTGACATGACTGTAATTAATAAAGATGAATACTTAGTGATTGAACGTGATAATGAGCAAGGAAACAAAGCTAAATTCAAAAAGATATACAAAATAAATCTAACGAAGCGAGATAAGGATCAATGCGTTGAGGAAGAAGAAATTGCAGATCTGTTAAACATTCAAGATCCAAATGATTTCAATCAAGATGGGAAAACTCAATTTCGATTTCCATTTCAAACGATCGAAGATATTCTCGTCATTGATGCCAGTACGATTTTGATTGCAAACGACAACAACTATCCTTTCTCGATCGGTCGTCCACCTAGCATCGACAACACAGAGATTTTGTTGTTGAAACTCTCTCGATCCCTCAATTTAGATTCTCAAATCGGTTTACCCGAACGTTAACTTATGAGTTACTCTCAGTATTCCAAATTTATTCTTCTATTCATTTTTGCTGCTTTAGTCGGTTGTGGTAGAACCCTCGACACTGCCAAGATCGAAGACACGATTAAATCCAGTATCACCAAGCAAGGCGGAATCTCGATCAAATCAATCATCTGTCCAGCCAACGTCAAACCAGCAGCGGGTGCAAACTTTGAGTGTACGGGTATCCTCGATTCGGGCGCAGGATTCTCGATCGCAGTGAAACAACAAGACGATCAAGGAAACATTTTCTGGGAAGCACCGAGCGTCAAAGGCTTGCTAAATATGGCACAGCTTCAAACCGAATTAGAGCAGGGCTTGAATAAAGAAATTGGTCGAGTATCAATTAACTGTGGCAGTGCCAATGCTTATCGATCGGTCAAGCCTGGAGAAATGTTCGAGTGTCAGCTACTCAAACGCGATGATGCAACCAAATCCGCAACTTCTGAGAGTTCGACAAGCTCAACGCCACAAGCCGCGAAACCTAACGACATTATTCAAGTCACCATTCAACCTTCTGGCGATATCAATTGGCAACGCATCATTAGAGTAGCAGATTCAAAACTCCCAATATCAACACAAAAAACAACAGAATCTACAACGCCAGAGGCAACGAAAACAGAAACATCAAAACCAGAAATCTCAAATACAGAGAAAGCTCCTCCAGCGGCAAAATCACCAGAGGACTTTCTCAATCAACCCGGAGCCGCAGACGATTTCAATTAGACTTGCGTGAGTTGAAAATCTGCTTTACCACATCCCAGCGCGAGCAATCCCAATAATCAATATGCGATGAAATCAACCCTTCCGAATTCACCTTTAGCTCACTCCTTCCCGAAATCGCCATTCGCGGTTTCCAAGGTAAAGGAGCATTCCAACTCAGCGTCCAGCGCATCTTGATTTCATCGCCAATTTGCTCGATCGCATGTAAATCCATCCGTACATCAATAAACGCCGTCTCAATAAATTTGATCATGGCGCGATAGCGATTAATGCCACGAAATCGATTGAGCGGATCTTGGAAAAACACATCCGACGTATACAGGCTATAGGTCTGATCCGCTGGAAACCGCGCATAATCCTCACGCAATACTTCGACTAAATTCACGATTCCACCTCGTCCCATAGTCGTCTTAATTGTCGTTGCCAAGCCTCCATCGTCTCAGACCGCGACTGCGCTCCCATCGCCAAATCACCCATGATTCCTTCTTGATAAAAGCGATCGAGCGTCTGCATTGTCGCCTCTAAGGATTGCCCTTGCCGCTTTGCCGCTTGTACAATCTGCCGAATTCGCTTTTCTACGAACGTATTAAAAACCTCATCTAATCCTGCTTGCTGCATCGAAATCAAGCGCTGTATCGCAGATTGCAGATCCTCGATCGATAATCCTGCCAGAGAATGCTGAAATACGCCCCAAAGCACCCCCTGATGCAAGGCATAACGTGTTTCTTGAGTGAAATCAAAGTTTGATTCTAAAAGCTGTTCCCAGTAGGGAACAGCATCTTGAGCAGGCGCGATCGGCAGCAACACCCGTAGCCAGGTCTGATCATCCGATAACAATACCAGTAATCGAAATTGCGACGTTTCAATCTGAAACGAACCCGCAGCCAACGTTTGAACCTGATCGCCAAATAGAGCGCTCAACGTTGAGGTCAATTCATCTAAAGTCATAGCAATCAATAGAGCAAAAATAATTTAGAGAGCAAAAACAATCGAAGGCTGCACCGCTCCCTTCTTTAATGTAGTCTCAACCTTCGCAGAAAAAACCTGACCAATTTCTTGATCAGGATGGAAGGGAGAACCCAAAAGAAGGTGGCTCTGCTTTATCGTTCTTCGCGTTTCGGCTGACTTAAGCCAGCCATTCTTCTACCGCTTCTTCGTTTGTATTAGTGCGACGTTCAGGAGTTTCACGCTCAAACTTCATGTGAATTTCGCGATTCTGTTCGCCATCTGCCGCAACCGCCATAATCGGGAAGTCAATCAAGCCGTCCTGGAACGACATCTGGAAGCGGAATGTTCCATCCGAGTTGAGCTTGATCGGACGACCGCCGATCGTCACTGTCGCATCAGGCTCCGTTGCACCGTAGACAATCAATTCTGCATCTGCAATCAGCCAGAATTTACGCGGACGAATGGGAGGCGCAGAAGCCGAGAAGCCAACGCCTGACATTGTGAGACCAGAAACGGTTGGCAGTGCCCACATCCCCACACCCGATGGAAACACATAAGAGCTAATTGTTTCTAGATGCGGGGCGGATTGCTGCATTGAACCATAAAGCGATCCCGCAATTCGCATCGCCTCAGTGGTTTGTGCCATGCCAAAGATTTCATCGTAAATCGGGTTGCCCTGAGCACCACCATTAACGCCCGCAAGCGCTGATTTACGGCTAGGGGGAACCAATTCCGCAAATGTTTTTCCGCTTAGATCTTCATCCCAAGACAAGGTGATGAACTGATCTTCGATCCAATCAGACGGGTAAACCGGAGGCACTCGTACTGGAGCCGATCGCGCTAACACTAACCAGCGACCATCAGCGGCACGATAGCCGACTTCGATCGCATAATCTCGATCGCTCACCGGAACGGGCAAATACCATTCCCGCGCCATTTCATCACAGGGATACTCTTGTACACTGTGCGAACTTTGGTAATCCAGATTAATGTCCGTCACGTCATACACACGTAGAGCTAATTGCTGTCCACCTTGGCGGCGTAACTCTTGCTTGTGCTCGTTGGGGATATCCCAATATGTGTATGCCCATTGGGGATCACGGGGCATTAAAACAATGCGACTTTCGCCATATCCTTCGGGGAGGGCGATTAAGTCGGCATCTACCGTTGATAATACGTTCGCACTGATTACCGTTTCTAATTGAGGGTCATTTTGTCCAACGTCGAATTTGGTTGCTTCCACAGCTTCCTGTGCCTCTAGGGTGCGCGATGGGATAGGGGAAAATCGAGTCCGTTCAATCTCCTGAATCGATGCGAGCAGTTGGTCTTTCCGCATCCGGCTATAGCGCGATACGCCATATTCGCTGGCAACTCGACGTAATTGCCGCAGCGTCATTTCAGTGAGAGGGGGACGTTCTGTAGCCATATCACTTCTCCGTGATTTGTGTGTCAGTCCGTTCTCAAGTGGTCAGGGGATCACCAAAGTCAGGTTTCTGATGTTTGGGGATCGCAAGATGCTTCATATATTGCAAGATACTTCTATATTTGGTCAAGGGGTGGGAGCGCTTGATTTATCGGGTTTCTACGAGTTTCCAGGCAATTTAGGGATCGTCATGTCATAATTTCATGACAATCTTATCGATCTGGGATCAAGCATTGGGATCGCGATCGGAACTTTTTATCAGGTTTCTCTGACAATTAGGAGAAGGAATTGCTTTCCTGTACACTGCTGTAAGCCATCTTTCACAACCGACATGACTTTGGGCGATCGCGAAACGACCGAATCTGACGACATCACAACCGAATCCATTGAGCCTTCAGCGAAGGGAAGCCGATTGATTAGTAAAGTACTCGCGCCAGCGGTTCGACTGTGGCTTCGATCGCAGGTCGAACACGTTGAAGCTCTGAACGTTGAGATTACAGCAGGCGATCGTCAAATCCTTTCCGGTTATATTCAGCAAATTACGCTTTCTGCAAAACACGCGATTTATCAAGGTCTAGCCCTAAACCAACTTCACCTCACTGGGCAAAACATCCGAGTGAATGCAGGTCAGATCGTGCGTGGCAAACCGCTCCAACTATTAGAACCGATTCGGATTGAGGGATCAGTTTTGTTAGAAGAAGCTGACTTAAATGCTTCTCTCAAGGCTCCCCTGCTTAAAGCGGGTGTGACGGAATTCCTCATGACGTTGCTACGTTCTGGAGCAGCAGGAATCAGCAGCGAGCGTGATTTAAACCTGCAAAACCTCACGATTCAATTGCGATCGCAGCAGGTCGTTCTCGGTGCAACTTTAGTGTCAGACAGCGGCAACGAGATACCGATCGCGATTCGGACTGGATTTGATCTCGCAGCCCCGAATTTACTTAGACTGGTTAATCCTCAATGGCTCCCTCATGCCACTGCCAAGCGAGGATTACCCCTTTCTGATCTCGATGGATATACGTTTAATCTAGGGGATGAAACTGAGATTCACGAATTGGCGATCGATCCCGAAAAAGTAACCTGTCAAGGGAAACTAATCGTGCTTCCCGCTTAATGAGGCAGTAACGGCAGAACAATGGTGACAAAGTAGTATACCAAGGGCGCAGTAAACACGTAACTATCGGCACGATCAAGAATGCCACCATGACCCGGAATCAATTGACCTGAATCTTTCACGCCTGCATCCCGCTTCATCATCGATTCAGTTAAATCTCCGAGCAAGCTGGCGATTCCAATCAATAAGCCGATCGATACTCCAGTGATGGGCCATCCCGACCAGTTGAGATACCAAGATCCAATCACTGCGACCGCCACACTTGCCGATACGCCAAAGACCGCTCCTTCGACCGTCTTTTTGGGGCTGATATCCGAAAGGCGAGTCCGACCAATCCAGCGACCAACCGTATACGCGCCAATGTCCGCTGCCCACATACAAACAAACGCCAGCAGCGTATGAGTCAATCCTTGAGGAAGCGCGTCTAATCCTTGCCAGGAAGTAATCCAGAAGCCATCGAGTGGAAGATTACTCATATCCGCTTGCTCTAGCGATCGCAATCTAATCCAGAAACTCGGCAGATATCCGACGTAAAACAATCCCATGATCGAAGCGGAAATATCAGCGATCGTGGCAAATTTCGGCTGAAACAGCAGGTAGAAACAGATTAAAGTTCCTGCTACTGGGAAAATCGCGTCTGCTAGAGCCGGACTGAGATTTGAGATAAAGACGAGAATCTGTGTCACGACGAGCGTGGTTTTCACTGCTGGGGCGATTCCTTTGGCGCGGACAAGCTCAAAGTACTCTAGCTGACCCAGGTAGATAATCACACCAAAAAAGGCAGTGAAATACCAGCCGCCTAGTAAGAACATCACTAGAGCGACCACGATCGCAACAAAGCCACTGAGAATGCGAGACCAAGGCATAAGATTTTCAGCGTTCACAATAGAAACTTGGTCTAATTGTCCCTTTCTCAACCCACGAACGTGGCGGGCGCAACCAGCAAGTCTGTGCTACTCCAAATTAGATTCAGGTTAAGAAGGTTAAGAGTCATTTGGATCACTTTATCAGAGTGCAGCGTGAAATTTCATTCGAGCTTTTCTCCACTGAGAACGAAGATCGGATCGACAGCGACAAAAGCCTGACTTGTACCACGGGTTTCGAGGCGGTTGATTGCAGATTGCACCACTTCAATATTACGGGCATGAAGTTCAGCGAAGCTTTCTGAAATTTTGTACAAATTCTCTAAGTTTGCGGCGGTTGCGACAATTCGACCTTGAGGTTTAAGATATTGCCACACTTCAGCCAAAATTTCTTTAATCGATCGACCCCCTTCGATACAGACGCGATCGGGCATTCGTTTCAGACTTCTCAAACACTCCGGAGCACTCCCTTCGATCACTTCAACGTTTTTGACCTGAAATCGATCGCAATTTCGTTGAATGAGCGCCGCGACTTCTTCATCTCGCTCGATCGCTACAATTTGCCCTTGAGGACACAATAATCCTGCTTCGACCGGAATCGTTCCCGTTCCGGCTCCGATATCCCAGAGTACCGAATTCGATTTGAGTCGAAGCTGACAGAGTAGCAGTAGCCGAATTTCACGCTGACTCATGGGAATTCCAGGCAAGTTCTCAAATAACTCATCAGGAATTCCAGGGGTGACATAAGACCAGAGAGGAGAAGGCATACAAAATTCAGCGAGGAGCGTACTTCTATTGTGGTTCAGGAAACAACTTTTAGTCGTTTTAGCGTCGGATCGCTGCATCCGCTGATGAATCCACCTGCTTGTAAAACGGTTTGAAGGAACACGATCGCATTCTCTGTAATCCGTTCACCCGGCAGTAGTACCGGAATTCCAGGCGGATAGGGACAAACTAACTCAGCACTAATTTGATCCACCGCTTGCTCTAACGGTAAAGATTGAGACGGAGCGAAAAACGCTTCTCGTAGGGAAATTGAGAAACAAGGCTGGACAATGTTCTCTAAAATCGGAGCGATCGAGTCACGAACCGGAAGTCGATCGCAAGCTTGAATGAGGCGATCGATATCCGCCTCTGTATTTCCTAAACTAACGATGAATGTTAAATGCTGAAGCGATGGAAACTCAGCCGTAACACCAAATGTTTGTAGCAATTCATCCGCTGTGAAACCATCTAGTCCAAATGGGGAGACAGTGATGGTAACGCGCGATCGATCAACCTCAAAACAGCCCGGAGACGGGGAGAAGTTTAGAACAGATCTGAGTTGTGATCTCGCGTGATTGGCAAGTTCCAATGTTCGAGTCATTAGCTCTTTTCCCTGAGTTGCCATTTGTGCGCGTGCGGCATCCAGGGACGCTAAAAGTAGATAATTTGGACTTGTAGACTGCACCAACTGGAGCGATCGAGCAATACGATCGCGATCAATCCGAGAACTTTGAACGTGCAGCATGGATGCTTGCGTCAGTGCCGATAATGTTTTGTGCGTCGATTGCACTGTGAGATCCGCGCCTGCCGCCATTGCTGAAATCGGAAAATCGGGATGAAAGGCGAAATGTGCGCCATGTGCTTCGTCCACTAGCAGCGGAATACCAGCCGCACGAGTTAGATCAGCGATCGCTTTTAGGTCACTACAAACCCCGTAATACGTCGGATGAACGATCAAGACGGCTTTCGCATCGGGATGCTGTTTTAATGCGATCGCAACCGTTTCAGGCGGAACACTGTGAGCGATGTCGAGAGCCGAATCATACTCAGGCTGCAAAAAGATCGGAATTGCACCCGACAAAATTAAGCCGGAGATTGCAGATTGGTGAACATTTCGAGGCAGAAGAATTTTATCACCTGGATTGCAAGTCGCTAAAATTGCCGCGAGGAGACCACACGTCGAGCCATTGATCAAAAACCAAGTCTGCTCGGCTCCAAACGTTTCTGCGGCTAACGTTTGGGCTTCGTCGATCGCACCTTGAGGCGCAAACAAGTTGTCGAGTTCTGGCAATTCGGGTAAATCCGCTTGAAGTGCTCGATCGCCAATCAATTCTCGAAATGCCTTAAAGCTTCCCTGACCACGTTTGTGTCCAGGCGTGTGAAATGCAGCATTTTGGCTTTGGGCGCAGTTTGCCAGCATTTCGAGTAACGGCGCTCGAACTCTTCGAGAAGCGAAGCTATCGTCAAATTTCATCAACCTTTCCCCATGATAGATGACGCTCTATTCCCCACTTCGTAGGTTAAGGGAGTCAAATTATCGCTAGGATATCTTATGGTTTATTCACCACCCAATCCGATCCCATCGCCGCTGCCCAATCCGACTCCAGAACCAAGTCCGATTCCTGCACCGATTCCCGATCCGACCCCGGAACCCGTTCCTGGAACCGAACCGGAACCGATTCCCAGTCCCGAACCTGTTCCTTCTCCGTCCTAACCCGTTTATCCTTTATTTCAAACACTGATCATGCTAAGAGCCGGGATTGTTGGACTGCCCAACGTTGGAAAATCAACTTTATTTAATGCGGTCGTCGCCAATGCGAAAGCCCAAGCCGCCAACTATCCCTTCTGTACAATCGAACCGAATGTCGGTACGGTCGCTGTGCCGGACGATCGCCTCAATGTCCTGACTGGAATCTCCAAATCTGCCGAAACAATTCCCGCGCGAGTTGAGTTTGTAGACATTGCAGGTTTAGTCAAGGGAGCCTCGAAGGGTGAAGGCTTGGGCAACCAATTTTTGGCAAATATTCGAGAAGTTGATGCGATCGTTCATGTGGTTCGCTGCTTTGACGATGACGATATTATTCACGTCGCCGGATCGGTTGATCCAGCCCGTGATATTGAAGTGATTAATCTAGAACTAGGACTGGCGGATCTGGATCAAATCGATCGACGGATTGAACGAACTCGTAAACAAGCCCGTACCAGCAAGGAAGCACAACAAGAACTCGAAGCCTTAGAACAATTGAGCAACGCACTGAATGAAGGGAAATCTGCCCGTCAAGTCTCATTGAGTGAAGAAGAAGAAGCAATGGTCAAACCGCTAGGTTTACTGTCTCGTAAGCCTGTGATTTACGCTTGCAACGTTTCTGAAGAAGATTTGGCAACCGGAAACGAGTGGGTTGAGCAGGTTCGGACGCTGGCAGCGCAGGAAGATGCTCAAGTCGTCGTCATTTCGGCACAAGTGGAATCTGAGCTAGTGGAATTACCCGAAGACGATCGAGCCGATTTTCTTGCTTCTTTAGGGGTGGAAGAAGGGGGATTGAAATCTCTAATTCGTGCCACATACCAGCTTTTGGGCTTACAGACCTACTTCACGACCGGACCAAAAGAAACCCGCGCCTGGACAATTAAAACCGGGATGCTCGCTCCTCAAGCAGCAGGTGTGATTCATACTGACTTTGAGCGCGGTTTTATTCGAGCCGAAACGGTCGCGTACAAAGATCTGGTCGAATTTGGGTCGATGAATGCTGCTAAAGAAAAAGGACTGGTTCGGAGTGAAGGCAAAGAGTACGTCGTGCAAGATGGGGATGTGATGTTATTCCGCTTCAATGTGTAGACTCTGTATAGGCAGAGGATCTCCTGTATAATTACGGACATAGGTTTTGCGGGAACTTCTTTGCCTACCCTCAGACAACTGCCTTGGTAAAACCCTCGAGCAATCCCGATCGAGGGTTTTTAATGTCGAGAAACGCTAGAATTAAGTTAACGAATGTAAAGCAATTCTCAGACAGGACTCGATCACCATGCGTGTAATTCTGATGACAGGGAAAGGCGGCGTAGGTAAAACCTCGGTCGCGGCTGCAACCGGGCTATGCTGTGCCGAATTAGGATACCGGACTTTGGTGCTGAGTACTGATCCAGCGCACTCGCTTGCCGATAGCTTTGATCTGGAATTAGGACATGAGCCGAAGCAAGTTCGCCCGAATCTCTGGGGAGCCGAACTTGATGCCCTGATGGAATTAGAAGGCAACTGGGGAGCGGTGAAGCGTTACATCACCCAAGTATTGCAAGCGCGTGGACTCGAAGGCGTACAGGCGGAAGAGTTGGCAATTTTGCCAGGAATGGATGAAATTTTCGGATTAGTGCGAATGAAGCGACACTATGACGAAGGCGAGTTTGATGTGTTGATTATTGATTCCGCTCCGACTGGGACAGCTTTGAGATTGCTCAGTTTGCCAGAGGTCGGCGGTTGGTATATGCGGAAGTTCTACAAGCCATTTCAAGGAATTTCGGTTGCACTGCGTCCATTGGTTGAACCCATCTTTCGCCCGATCGCTGGGTTCTCCCTTCCTGATAAAGAAGTAATGGACGCACCCTACGAGTTCTATGAACAGATCGAAGCCTTAGAAAAAGTGCTGACTGATCCGACACAGACGACAGTCCGATTAGTAATGAATCCCGAAAAAATGGTGATTAAAGAATCACTTCGCGCTCATGCTTATTTGAGTTTGTACAACGTTGCGACGGATTTAGTTATCGCAAATCGGATTATCCCGGACTCTGTTTCTGATCCATTTTTTAAGCAGTGGAAGGAGAATCAGCGGCAGTATCGCGATGAAATTCACGCGAATTTTTCACCATTGCCCATTAAAGAAGTTCCGTTATATTCTCAGGAAATGTGCGGATTGGAGGCGCTCGATCGATTAAAAGAAACGCTCTACCCGAATAACGAAGATCCCTCCCAGTTGTATTACAAGGAGACCACTTTGCGAGTCGTTCAAGAGCAAAATCAGTACAGCTTAGAGTTATATTTGCCGGGGATTGAGAAGTCTCAGATTGAATTGAGTAAAACGGGCGATGAATTGAATGTGCGAATTGGAAATCACCGCCGCAATCTCGTTTTACCTCAAGCATTAGCGGCATTACAGCCGAGCGGCGCGAGAATGGAAGAGGATTATCTCAAAATTCGATTCAGCGATCCGGCAAGAGCTTAGGAGTCATACTTTTAGAGCTTCTAACTGATTCGCAATCCACCTTGTTGCATAGGGATTTGGTGTGTTCTTGCGATACTGTTAACAAAGATTACGTTGAAATGGAATTCAATGGTCGTTGCTGTCTCTCTTCAAAACGTTTACAAGGTTTACAACAAAGTTCCAGTCGTGGATGGACTTTCATTTGAAATTCAAGCGGGAGAAATGTTTGGGCTTTTAGGTCCAAACGGTGCAGGCAAATCAACCACGATTCGGATGTTAACCACTCTGACGAAACCCTCAGAGGGTCGAATTCAAGTCGCAGGCTTTGATGTGGTAAATCAACGATCGCTCGTTAAATCCCACATCGGTGTGGTTCTACAACAAATCAGCATCGACAGCGATTTAACGGTTTGGCAAAACATGGAGTATCACGGTCGGTTGCATCACATTCCAAACCCGTTACGCCAAAAAGAAATCGAGCAAGCACTCGAATATGTTGAACTGAGCGATCGACGCAACGACCCCGCTAAAACCCTTTCCGGTGGAATGAAACGCCGCCTTCAAATTGCCCGCGCTTTACTCCACAAACCTGAAATTCTCTTTCTTGACGAACCCACGGTTGGACTCGATCCGCAAACCCGTCGCCGCTTATGGGAAATCATCCGCACCTTGAACCAGCAAGGCATGACAATGCTACTGACCACGCATTACATGGATGAAGTGGAATATTTGTGCGATCGCATCGGCATTATGGATGCAGGCAAACTCATCTCGCTCGGTACATTAGAAGAATTACGTCAGCAGTATGGTAAAGGAATTCTAATGAAACAGTCTGGTGAACACTGGGATTATAAGTTCTTTCCAACTGTAGAGGATGCAAATCTCTATTTAGAACAGCTTCGTGACAAAACAGGAACAATGACTCGCCCCTCAAATTTAGAAGATATTTTCGTAGAACTGACCGGGCGCAATTTAGACTAATCTCAAATTTAGACTAATCTCAAAAGTAAACCGCCAACTCCTAGAAATTGGCGGTTTACCTAGTATTCACAGAAATTTATGGTTTAGAGCCTTTATAATTGCTGGCTCCATTTGAAAATCTTTAGCATGCCAGCATCCGCTAAAAGTATGAGATTCTCTAAGCTTTTCTTTAGATTTGGTGTTTGTGGGGGGTCAATGTCGCTCCCAAAGCTTGAGAAACCCAAACCTCCACTGCATGAACCGGATAACGCCGCGCAACTTCCGCTGCCGGATCAACCATCGGCTGCACCAAGATTGTGAACATTCCCAATCGATTCCCAGCCAGCACATCAGTAAATAAGCGATCGCCCACCATTCCAACTTGTTGCGGCGGCAAATTCATCGCTTCTACTGCTCGTCTGAGTTTCCGGCGCGATGGTTTGCCCGCACCCGTAATGTAGTAAGGCACTTTCAGAACGTCTGCAATCCGCTTAATCCGATTTTCGCTAATATTGTTGCTTACCAACCAAATTTGGGTAATCTCGCGAACCTGCTCAACCCAGGGTAAGAGTTCTGCCGAGATTTGAGCCGTGGTGATCGGCACCAAGGTTTCATCGACATCGAGCACCAAGCCCCGCAAATCATTTTGCCGCAGTAAGTCTGGTGTTAATCCGAGAATTGTCGTATGGAGAAGAAGATCGGGTTGTAGGAGTTTGCCCCAAGACATGCTGTGTCACTCGTGAGATTGGACAGTAAGAAAGAAGCCTAATTATTAGCGTAAGGGCTGCGATTCGTAAAATCAATCACAATTTACGATCGATCTCTCTGACCGTCCGTTTTGCTAAAAATCTTAAGCTGTTCTCAATAGTCTAGAGTGATCCTAGCTTGATTTCGCACCCAAAAATCACGGATTCGTCCTATCGATTTTTTGCAGGTTGTGCTTTCTGGGCTTGAGCATCGACGCGATCGCGAATTTTTGCTTGAGCCGCTTCATGTTCTGCAAGGGTGCGACTAAAGACGTGTGAACCGTCGTATCGCGCTACAAAATACAAATAATCGGTGGCTTCAGGTTCTAATGTAGCTTTGAGACTGGCGATACCGGGAGCCGCGATCGGGGTAGGTGGCAGTCCTGATGTGACGTAAGTGTTATACGGTGAAGGAGTTGCCACTTGAGCATAAGTCAGCGGATTCTCAGGAGTTTGCTGCACACCTAGCGCATATTCCACGGTTGGATCTGATCCAAGCGGCATGTTTTTCTTCAGGCGGTTGTGAAATACTCCAGAAATGCGTTCCCGTTCCGAGGGAATCACCGCTTCTTTTTCGACAATACTGGCGAGTGTCACCCATTGCAGAAGTGATAGATTCGTTTTGCTGCGGTTCTGGTTGTAAATTGGCAGTGCAATTTGCTCAAAACGATTCAGCATTTGTCGCACAACCTGTTTTGGTGTGATCGCTGAACCTGCTTCAATTTGGTAAGTATCGGGATACAAAAAGCCCTCTAGAAAGGGCAAATTTGGGGGCAACCAGGGATAATCGGCGTTAGGAACTTGGCTTGCTGCCGCGAGAAAATCTTGTGCTTTGAAAAATCCTTGTTTCTCGAAATAGTTCGCCATCTGCTTCAGCGACCAACCTTCGGGAATCGTAAAACTGCGTTGGGCAACTTGCCCTGTCCAAATCTTTTCTGCGATCGTTTGCAGCGGTTCACCTGTTGAAAGCTCATAATTCCCAGCTTGAAATCCGCCGTTGGGATTTTTCCACATCAGCCAGCGTGCCCACACTTCCCAAGCTTTTGCCGATCGAATTAATCCTGCGGCTTCGAGTTCCTGACCGATTTGTTGAGCAGAAGTTCCCTGCGGAATCTGAATCACGACTCGTTTGCCTTGGTCTGAGGTCGTCTTGGGGGTGACAGGAGAACTCGCAAAGCTCCACCATGCTTGTGCACGCCATGCTGATAGTCCGAGTGCAACCCCAATGAGAAACAGGAAAAACGAAAATCTTACAGCACTTTTAGCGATTTTCATTTGAGATAAAGGTGAAGAACTGAGCAAACGTCTTTGCTGAGAACAAATAGTAACGAAGTTTATAAATAAGTCAATGGATATAAAAAGGATTTATTAGCATGATGGAGTCGATCGACAAACTACTTGAATCTCAGAATTCAAATTGATTTTTGCGATCGACTCCACTCGAATTACTCCATTTCGTCAAAGAGTTGATCTTCGATCATGGGTAACATTGGCTCAATTTTCTTGAGTTCTTCTTGTGATAATAGATGCGGTGTTCCATCGTCATCTAATCGAGCCAAAATGAAATACGGATCAAGCGGAGTATAAATTGCATACTCTTGCTCTTCGTGCCAGAAGCTTGCTAACAGTTGAAGTTCTTCCTGCTCGTCTTCCGAATCGGATTCTACGCCTGCCCAAGCTTCCTCTTCATCGAGATCGGGTAAATCGCCTTCGACCGTCAAGACCACGGCGGTTTGTTTGAGCGCTAGATTTTGCTCTTCTAGAACGGCTTTTGCGATCGGAAACACCTGATTCAGGGTTGCCTGATCTTCGACTAATACTGCTTCATCCTCGTCGCCATTTTCTTGCCAAGCGAAAATCTCGATCGGCGAGTCAACGGGAAGTAACAGCACATATTCTTGGTCTTCCACGTCCAAAGAATGCTCAATATAACAGGTGAGGGTCGAGCCTGTCTCATCTGTCAGGGTTACGGTGGGAGCATCCATGTTGTTAATGCTGTCTTCGTCCATTGGACTCTCTCTATCTCAACTTAATAAAACGAATTGCAGGACTTGCCGAGTTCGGAGATGCGATCGCGGGTTGCCCTCCCAAAAGTATCTCGTAGAATGGGCACTTTTTCTTCAACCAAGCAGGGAACTACGATCAAGTAACTTGACTCTGACAGAAAAATCGATTAGTCTCTCAAGTTAAGCAAATGGTTGCAAGCCACCTTTTGCGCGTCTAAACCCAAAAACTGAAACCGCCGCTGCCCAAAGTTGCTTGGAACCAACGATGAGCAGCTAACCATCCAAGACTGCGTGCGGCAGTCCGGGAGGCTAACGTAGGATGATAGCATCTGAAGTAGCCACCTCAATTTTTCATGGATTGGGGTGGCTTTAGTTTTTGGGCTTTCTTTCCAATGGAGAACAGCCCATGAACATGAATATCCAAGAGTTTTTGCAGCGTTTCGAGACCGAGCGAGACGGTGAAAAATTGCAGCACGTTTTAATCGGATCACCGGAACGCATACACGAAGCCACGCATACGCTTCACGCTTTGAGATATGCGGATGTAGCGTTGTGGAGTCTGATCGTTCCAATGCCAGGGACGAGTTTATCGATGAGTGTGTTGACGAGGTATCGGTTGAGGTAGTCGATCGGAAGACTGAAGTAGAACCAGAAAATTCAGTTTTTTGGTTCTACTTCAAAGAGGTACAGAGCTATTAGCCAGATCGGTTGTGCTGTATTAACATTATCTAGAACGCCTCTTTACTAAGAATCAGAATTAGATGGTTCGCTATTATGTTGCTCCTCAGCATCCAGAAACATTGCTAGAGGCGAAGGATAAGGATGATAGAGATGCCCGCTATAAAGCTGCTCTTAAGCTTGCTGAGCTTATTAATGCAGGTCACCTATCTGCAAAGATTCCTAATGGTTTTAGTACCAAAAGGCTCATAGAGATTAAGAGAGAAGACCTGATGGCAGAACATGAAGAAGAAATTATTCATGCTGTAAAAGTTCTTAGTAAGCTCTCCTATGCAAAACAAAGGGTTCAAGAATTGCACGAACAGGCTCAAGATGCTCGCCGATCAATAGATATTCTATTTACTGATAAGAAGCTAACGGTTGAAGAGTTTAAAGAAATTAGGCGGAACCTGAAGATTCTTGAAAGTTTTGCATGTGCGAACTCTAGTTATAAGGAAGCCATACCTGAAGCAGAGACTGCACGCTCTACTCTTAATAAAGCGTAGATCCACGTAGCTAGAATTTTGGAGAATAAGCTTTTGAGTTCAATATATTTCTCTCAATGCTATGACATTTCGATGGACAAGGAGCAGGACGATTGGTTTGATCCACGAATGACCTTAGATACAAAATTGTGTATGTAGCGATCCTAAATCAGTTATGAGAAGCAGCCATAGGTAAATAGCTTTGAAAAATTAAAGGTCTGGCAGTGAGTGACAAACTCAAACAGGAACTTAACGACATTAAACGATGTACATAAATGGTAGTACTCCCGGATGAATCGTTTTGCT
>PSLO01000087.1:0-18141 GCA_040289665.1 Leptolyngbya sp. ERB_1_1
CAGCTAGCATAAAGTCATTTTTAACGCTGTTTTAGTCCTCTCTATACTCTCACAACTGACCTGGGATTGCTATAGTTTGATAGATATGAGCGTCTCGCAAAATTCAGCCGCTGTTCCTAGTGAGATTGAATTGGCGAATTGCTCCCACTCTTTCTTCACATTGACCGACAATGGTAGTCAACCTGGGTGCAGACGCGATGACAACGGATCAAGAAACAGGATCGGGCGATTCAATCCGAATACTGCTGATTGAGGACAATGAACCAAATCGAAGGTTGCTCGAAGACTACCTTATCTACCAAGGCTTCAGTGTTTTAACGCTGGCGACTGGGATTGGCTTCGAGCAGGTGCTAGAGGAGTTTCAGCCTCAAATCATGCTGCTGGATCTAAAGCTGCCAGACATGGATGGTTGCGATATTCTAAAACAGATGCAGCAACATTCAGAATGGCACAAAATTCCTGTGATCGTCGTATCTGCGCGTGCATTTATGTCAGACCAACAGCAAGCGCTTAATCTCGGCGCACGTCGTTATCTCGTCAAGCCGATTCGGTTGATGGAATTGATTGAAGTCATTCGGGAGGAATTAATTCGATCGACAACCGCGTAAAAGCAACCAGCAAAAGAAATCGGGAATCGAGCAATTTCAGCCCGATTCCCGATCGCGAGGAGTTTGTAAAAACTATTGTCTAAAAGTTATAGAAGACTCATCTCGATTGGCGTTGATGAATTGCTCGATCGTTAAACTCAAATTTTTCACGCTGTCTCCAGACTCTACAATCTGGATTTCGAGCGCAGAAAGTAATAAGGTCGCAGTTTGTAAGTGAGTGAGCGCTCGTTCTATACTGCTGCGAGTTTGGCTCTCAAACTCTTCTAGGTTCATACGTTTCGCTGACAAGTCCAGTATCAATATCAGCACTATAATCACTCCGGTTCGGTAATCGTCACCCTTGTCCGCAGCGATTGATTTAAAATTTAAACAATCGCTCTTTTACATAAAGTTTTAAGTGACTGCTTCCCCCCAAACTCTGTCGCTGATCGATGATCCGGAGCGCTTAGAAGCTCGGCTTAAGGAAATCCCCCAAGAGCCAGGAGTTTACTATATGCGCGATCGCACGGATCAAATTCTCTACATTGGCAAATCGAAACGATTACGATCGCGCCTACGCTCTTATTTCAATGGGCATGATACGCGACCTCGGATTGCATTGATGATGCGTCAGGTGGTCGAAATTGAGGTGATTGTCACCGATACCGAAGCAGAAGCGCTGGCATTAGAGGCAAATCTGATTCGGCAGCATCAGCCACATTTTAATGTGCTGCTGAAAGATGATAAGAAGTATCCGTATCTGTGTATCACTTGGTCTGAACCGTATCCTCGGATTTTCATTACGCGCAAGCGGCGAATGGCGAAAGAACGCGATCGCTACTACGGTCCCTATGTCGATAGCCGCACCCTTCGCACGACGCTGCATTTAGTCAAGCGCATTTTTCCGCTGCGTCAACGTCCACAACCGTTATTCAAAGATCGTCCTTGTCTGAATTACGATATCGGGCGCTGTCCTGGTGTTTGTCAGGCGATGATTTCACCGGAGGATTATCGCAAGACTGTGCAAAAAGTCGCGATGATCTTTCAAGGACGAACGCGCGAACTGGAAGAATCGTTAGCGGCTCAAATGGAAAAAGCGGCTGAAGATCTTAATTTTGAACACGCAGCGCGGTTGCGGGATCAGATTGCTGGACTCAAAAGCCTGAGCGCAGACCAAAAGGTCGCACTGCCGGATGATACAGTTTCGCGAGATGCGATCGCGCTTGCTGCCGATGATCAACATGCTTGTGTTCAACTCTTCCAAATTCGAGCAGGTCGCTTAGTCGGACGCTTAGGATTTATCGCTGATTCGCAGTCTGGCGAGTATGGTGCAATTCTTCAGCGCGTTCTAGAGGAGCATTATCAAACCGTTGATCCGGTTGAGATTCCTGCAGAAATCCTCGTACAGCATGAGTTACCGGATAGCGAGATGCTGGCAGAATTTCTCAGTCAGTCGAAAGGGCGTAAAGTCTTGATCGTCGCTCCTCAACGTCAGACCAAAGCAGAGTTGATCGAAATGGTCGAGCGCAATGCCGGAATTGAATTGGCACGAACGCAGAAGTTTGCCGATCGCAATGCTCAAGCGATGCAAGATTTAGCCGAAATTCTCGACTTACCGGAGTTACCACGCCGGATCGAAGGCTATGACATTTCGCATATTCAAGGCTCGGATGCGGTTGCCACTCAAGTTGTTTTTGTCGATGGACTGCCTGCAAAACAGCATTACCGCCACTACAAAATCAAAAATCCAGAAGTGCGATCGGGTCGATCGGATGACTTTGCAAGTATGGCAGAAGTGATTTCGCGTCGATTCCGTAAGTATGCGACTGCGAAAGCGAAAGGCGAAGCGCTAGTTCCTGCTTCTCAAAACTCTAGCTTGAAATCCAATACTCTCTCAGATTTTCCCGATGTCGTGATGATCGACGGCGGAAAAGGACAACTCTCCGCCGTGGTGAATGTTCTGCGCGAGATGAACTTGCTGGAAGATATCAAAGTTGTGAGCTTGGCAAAACAACGCGAAGAGATCTTCTTACCCGGCGAGTCTTTCCCGCTCGAAACGGATGCAGAACAGCCTGGAGTGCAACTTCTACGACGCTTACGAGATGAAGCGCACCGATTTGCTGTGAGTTTCCATCGTCAGCAAAGAACGACTCGAATGCGTCGATCGAGCTTAGATGAGATTCCCGGTTTAGGACATCACCGCCAAAAACTATTACTAGCAGAGTTTCGGTCGATCGATTACATCCGTGAAGCGAGTCCAGAACAATTAGCAACCGTTCCAGGAATCGGAATGCAGATTGCGAAACAGATTTATCGCTACTTTCATCCGAGCGATGATACTACGATCGACGAACTTACAGACGTAACGAGCATCGAGGCGAATTCTTAAGAAAGTTTGCTGTCAATCTATCGATCGAGAGAGAAGCGGAGCGCTAACTGAATTCCGAATTAAGATTTGTCCGAGAATCGTAACTTATGTTACTTTTCAACTCGAATCTGAGAGAGGCTGATACCGTTAAAGAAATCATTAAGAAAAAGGAAAGCATTGTATGCAAACCTCTAAAAAGCATTTGGGTGAGTCGCTCGGCATGGTTCTGTTGTTTGCCACGGCTTGCGTTGGGATGATTACGCTGATGTCACAAATGGGCTAGTTGCTGAAGTCGATCGACGCTTTAGCGCTCTGTAAAGTTCGCCCTTGTGTCAAACTTCCCAATTTTTAGATGAAACATCTTAATTTTAATTCATAAAAACTAGGCAGGAGCATTTTCGAGTTGCTTCTGCCCTTCGCTTTTTAGGGGAATTAAAGCTTGAGTTCAACATTCAATCTTTATAATGAAGTGATGTCTGAAGGTGTTGACTCGGTATGGATAAACCACTCGATGCAGAGCAATCGATCGAAGTTGCGACCCGCATCAAAAGCAAAGCGAAAGCTAGTTTCGAGAACGCAGCGAAAGCGATCGCAACAGTCGAAGGTGCACTTTACGTTCAAGGGTTTATCGCATTCGTGGGATCACCCTATAAGCCCGTTGAACATGGTTGGCTAGAGTTAGACGATCGTATCCTCGATCCCACACTTCCCCATCTAAACCGCAAACCCGAACAACTCCACTACTATCCTGCTCAAAAATTAACCCCAAAACAGCTTAGAAAAGCGATCGACGAAGCCAAAGAAGACTATCCCGAAGATGATCCCTTGCCGATCTACGGATCAACACCTTATGAATACTATGGGGATGTCATGCTAGGCGGTAAAGAATATATACAAGCATACGAAGCTGCAAATGCTAAATGTATAGAATTGAACCCCCCCAAGAATCGAAATCAGCAAAACTGAAATGAATGTATTTGCAAATTTAGACCCGGCACTTAGAGGCGCGATCGCAATCAGTCTAGGTGCAATTCCCGGTGCATTGAGCCGCTACTATCTCACGTTGCTATTTGCTCGATGGTTCGGGACACAATTTCCCTACGGCACTTTTTGCATCAACATCTCAGGCGCGATGATCATGGGATTTTTTGTCACCTTCTTTTTAGAACGCGGCATTGGTGCACCAGAACTCCGCCTATTTTTTGCAGTCGGATTTCTTGGCTCTTACACCACCTTTTCAACCTATGCCCTCGAATCATCAATTTTGGTGAAATCTGGGAATCACAGTTTAGCGCTTCTGTATTGGTTAGGAAGTGCTGCGATCGGATATTTGGGCTTAGAACTCGGCAGCTTCCTTGCTCGAAAACTAAGTTAAATCTGGATGAAAATCACGCAGCATCTTCTTGAGTTCCATACCGTGCAATTCTTCTTGCCCAATCATGCCGCGCACAAACTCTTCTAGATAGATGCTGGCATCTTCTACAACCTCCAACAACTGCTTATATAGATTCAACGCAGCGGTTTCGTGGTTTAGGCTTTCGAGCAAAATATCGTAAATTGCGTGTTTGTGAGTTTCTTCGATCGGCGCAATCTTCAAACTCGGATGTCCTTCGAGTCCGGTCAGAATTTCTCCGACTTGTTGAGCGTGCAGCAGAGATTCACTCGCTTGTGCTTTGAGAAATTGCACGATCGGGATTCGATTCGGTCCCGTCACCATCAATGAATAGTGTGTATACCGCACAACCCCCGCTAACTCCGCTTCCATAATCGTGTTGAGCAAGTAGGTCGTTTTTTCTAGATCGAGATCCCGCATGATTCACTCACTTATGACAGAAGACTAGGTTCTCACAACCTGTGGTCAATTCAGCTTTCGATAATCGCTGTGGATAGCATTGAAGTCCGATGGCAAGCCAAAAGAAACCTAGTCTTCGTAGGATAACGGTTCAACTAGAAATTGGCAAATATTCTCATTAACGAGCAGAATGAAAGCGAAAAATTCGCCCATTTTTCCGTTGAGTTGATTGAGTTTGAGGGAACTTCACAATTGGCTATGAAACCATGAAAATTACGTATGCTCGACTACCGAATTGCTGAGAGGTTGCAATAATGACAAGTGTAGACGGGTGCAAGAAGTGCACAGATTGACTATTTAGAATTCGCATCAATGCGAATTCAATTTGGCTGCTTCTTGAAAGGTTGCTTCTCAGGATCAGCTTGACGCTTTAGACGCAAGCACTATCTCACCTTATCCGGAGGAAATAATTTTGGCTTACCATATTGTTCTCAATCATGCATTTGATCTCGAAGGAATTGCCCGCGATGCAGAAGCTGATCTGCGTCCTAGACATTGTATGTCGAAGGTTGCCGAGCTACTCGGTGCGACCATTCACTTACCGGGGGACGAGCCAATTACCTTCCTCGATCAACTCCGCTCAAAACTGATTGGGCGACCTGAAGATTGGGCATTAGCAAGACGGTTAGCACCTCAACTAGGACACGAAGATGTTGTAATCTGCAACGGCGAGGCGCATAGCTTTCCGCTTGCTGCATTATGTGATCCCCAAAATCTTCCAGCGATCGTGACCTACCCGCACAATCCAATTCGTCCCAAAGCAAAACTAGCGATGCGGATGCTGGGAATCGCACAACGAGTAGACTTATTTTTAACAGAAAGCGCTATCACGGCTGAATTTTTACGTCGTTTCCTAAGTATTTCGCCCAGCCGCGTCAAGCTTTTTCAAGACCAAGCAACAGATATCCGCTTCTTTAGACCTAGCAAAACTGCTCCCAACAACAAGCGACCTCTAATCGGCAGTGGTGGCATGGAAGGACGAGATTATCAAACGTTAGCACAAGCAGTTCAGGATCTTGATATCGATGTACGAGTGTCCGCTGCTTCTCCAGATGCACGTAATTCCTCTTGTGTGATGCCAACTCAAGTTCCTAGCAATATGGTCTGTCGCCATCACGAGTGGGGCGAGCTGCGTCAGCTTTATCAGGATGCCGATCTGATGATTGTGCCTTTGACCTACAATCGCCAGCAGTCAGGTCTCACAACACTGCTAGAAGCAATGGCGTGTCGTAAGCCTGTGATTATGACCCGAATTCCTGGAATGAACGCGGACTTAATTGATGAAGGCTATGTCATTGGTGTTCCACCCAACGACCCAACAGCGTTGCGGCGTGCCATCGTTGATTTGCTGGAGAACCCTGAGAAAGTCGAGGCGCTTGCTCAAAGAGGATATGACTTAGTGTTGCAGCGTCACAATCACGACCTTTACGTTAATAAGCTCGTTAACTTGATTACTTCTCGATATGAATCAAAGGTCAATCCGCAATCGAAGATGACGACCAGCGCAAAATCACATTACAGCGTCTCGTCAAATCTTTACCCTGCGCTATCCAAGGTATAGAAGTCAATCGGAGCTTCTTTCATGTGGACAAGGCAGCAAATTTCTAGACAGGGTGCTCTATCTGCTGAAGAACAGATGCAATCGGGACAGTTCGCTCACAGAATAATAAGTAGGTAGACAGAATGGGTTGCCGCGTTTCGGCTCCGCTCAACGCTCAAGCGCCAAGATCTTCGCGGACTGGGCGCAGTCGAAGCCCAAACCCATCGTGGAATTTAATTTTGTCTATCTACTTAATGCATCGTGATTTTGGTAAAGACGCAGTTAATCTCGTCTTTACCAAGGTACTGACAGCTAGCGGGACTTTCGGAGGTCGATGTTACACGAATCGGTGATTAAATCCACACATCAAATCGACTCTCCCTTTCCGCAGCATTGCCGGATCAAGTCGCTCGGTTGTGTTACAAGTCATCAACACCACTAACTTTTGCTCTAATTCAAAGTTACCGACGCTCACCACACTCTGATAGAGTGTGCCATCGAGTAAGCTCAAGATGTGTTCTGTTTTGTTGCTGGACTGAGCAATTTCAGTTGCTCGATCCTGCGCTAAGTTATCGGCTTCGTTGATGATTAAGCAAATTCGTTCAAGGTAGCTAGGCGGAACAAAGTTCTCTACCGCGTCGTGATCCAGAATGAAAATTACATACCCGAGCGGCACAAGAACTTCTTTCGCGATCGCTTGCGTCCATGCTGTTTTGCCAGTCCCCGGATCACCATGTACTAACACGGCTAATCGATGTTGATTCATTACCGTTTGCTGTACGGTATCGCTAAAGGCTTGAATCTCTAACGGAAAGTCGCGAATTGCAAATTGTGCATGAATTTGTCCCACTCGGCTTTGATAGCCGCTCAGCATCACAGCTAATCCATACGTCGATTTTTGGATTAAGGGAGCCATGTTTTTTGCCATTAGCGTCCAGTAGCGTCGTCCTCGATCGACATAATCGATCTGCAACCATACTTCATGGGCTGACCAATACGCATAAGCACTACTCACAATGTCGAGCCGATCCCAATTCTCAAATCGCTCAACCGGAAAATAAAAAGATCGATCGAGATAGCTTTGTGTGATGAGATCAGGTCGCCCTAAAATTGCGAGCGTTTGGCGAATCGTTGTTTCCTGCAAACGGTTGAGAACGTAATCGATCGGAATATTGTTTCGGCTAACAATTTGCCGAATCGGAGTTTCAACACTGAGACTATCTCGATAGCGGTAGTCTGGATAAGGTGGATCAGGAGTCAGATAGTTCCAAACTTGATCCATTTCGCCACGCGTGTAAGACGAAAATAAATTAATCGCATTTGCCCACCAAGCCTGATGGTTGCGTCCTAAAGCATCTGCGATCGTACTTATCGCGCCCATCATGCGACGGTTCAATTCTTCTGAGTCATTCTGTGCAAGCTGCAGAAAATAGCCCCAGTCAAAGTCGCGATTCAATGGTCGCCAACCCGCTGCTAGTAAGCTCTGTCCTTTCTGCTGGTTTTGGTTGTATTGATTGAACTGATTAAAGTTGAAGTCAAAGTCTTGCATAGTTCAAGGATTTCAGATTGGGTTCAATCCAGTGAGAACGAGCTTCCGGCGAAACAATGCGATCGCGGCTGTAGTATTCAAACAACAGAGATGGATCAGAATAATGATTCGTTAACTGATTCGCTAAACTCAGTAAAGAATCATGAACATTAACGCAGCGAAGATAAATTTCAATTAGGCGAATCCAGAATTGCGTGATGGTTTCGTGATAGCCACTGTTAGGAGTTGATTCAACGCCATGAGCCTGATTATAACGTTGGATTCCATAACGGATTTGCTCTGCCGCAGTTAACGGCTCGTGTATCAAATACCATAATGCAACGGTGAGATGGGCAGAATGTGTCCACTGAGCGCGCGATAGTGTGCAATCTTCAAACGATCGAACCAATCCGATAATTTCATGTTGTGTCGTATACATTTGAGATTACTATCATATTACATGTGTAATACAATCACTATACTACACGCGTAATACAAAATGTGTCAATTTGCTTTGTTCGCTGCACTTGATAGAATCCAAAAGCCCGAATGGATTCAGATGTAATGGTAAAGCCTCGAATTTGGCGATCGATCTGGATCGCGTTGTTGTGTACTTTAGCGATCGTCGTCACCAATTGCAGCCCGCAAAATTCGACCAATTCTGCTCCAGGTGTACTGGTGTATGCTGCGAGCGGACAACCCACAAACTTAGAACCCGGCAATATCACCGATGGCAACTCGCTGATTGTTCATAACCAAATCTACAATCGGCTGATTCAGTTTAAGCCTGGAACGACCGAGCTAGAGCCGAGTTTAGCGACATCTTGGAGCGCTTCAAAAGATGGCAAAACTTGGACATTCAAGCTCCGCAACGGGGTGAAGTTTCATGACGGAACTGACTTTAATGCTAATGCAGTGAAATTCAATGTCGATCGCTGGTGGGACAAAAATCATCCAAACGGGTTTCGCAATGCAGGCAAGAGCTACGAAATTTGGGGGCAGATTTTTGGAGGGTACAAAGGCGAACCCAATTCGCTGGTGCAAAATGTTCAAGTTGTTGATAATTCGACAATTCAGTTTGTGCTGAAGCAGCCGTTTGCAGCATTCCCAACCGCGATCGCGTCGGCATATTTTGGAATTGCGAGTCCGAGCGCGATTCAGAAAGCGGGGGCGAACTATGGCACTCCGGCAGGTGGAGCCGTTGGAACGGGTGCATTTGTGTTCAAAGGCTGGCAAAGCGGCGATCGCATTACCCTCGGAAAAAATCCCAATTATTGGAAGCCAAATTTGCCAAAATCAAATCAGCTTGTGATGCGGTTTGTCACAGATTCGAGTGCGAGACTTGCTCAAGTGAGAGCCGGACAAATTGATTTCACGGTGGAACTTGCTCCCGATCAAAAGGCTGAGATTGAGCAAGATCAGAACTTAGCGATCGCGAAACGTCCTTCGTTTAATGTGGGTTATTTGGCGTTAAATCCTAGCTTTAAGCAATTGTCTGATGTTCGAGTCAGACAAGCGATCGCTCACGCAATTAATAAGCCTGCGATTGTGCAAGCCTTTTGGAAAGGTTCGGCTCAAACAACTCCACATTTTTTACCTCCTGCACTTGATTGGGCAACTTCACCTAAACTGCAAGACTACGACTACAATCCTCAGAAAGCAAAGGATTTACTCAAGCAAGCAGGCTTCCCGAATGGGTTTGATATTGATTTATGGTATATGCCCGTTGCGCGTCCTTACTTTCCCACACCGAAACCGATCTCCGAAGCGTTTGCGGCTGATTTACAAGCAGTTGGAATTCGTACCAATCTGAAAACGAAAGACTGGGCAGCTTATCTTGCCGATCGCAATAAAGCTCCAGGCTACCCCATGTTTATGTTGGGTTGGACAGGAGATTATGGCGATCCGGATACGTTCTACTATCCGCATTTTGGTCCGGGCAGCACTACGGATTTAGGCAATTGGAAAAATGATCGCGTAATTCAACTCCTCAATCAAGCTAGAGCAACGAGCGATCGAGCCACGCGAACAAAGCTATATGTCGAAGTGGATGAAATTATCCATCGAGAAGCGGTGAGATTGTCGATCGTGCATTCTGATCCGTTACTCGTGCAGCGCAAAACGATTACGGGATGGACACCTAGCCCCCTTGGAACCGAACCGTTTGAAGCAATCGCAAAACAATAGCTCGATTCTGAATTTCGCAACGGCATCGAAGGCAAAGTGCTGTTATAGTCAGCATTGAACTGATTCATCAACGGGCAATGCCAACCTTTGAAGTCTTTCCGATCACGTCTGCAACTGAACAGGAGATGTTTATCAATGTTCCTTGGGTGGTCTATGCCAATGATCCAAATTGGGTGCCACCATTGCGGAGCGATGTGGAAAAGAAGTTTCAGCCCGATAATCCGTTTTTTCAATATGGTAGGTTGAAACAGTTTATTGCAATCTCGCGCGGAACGGCGATCGGTCGAATTGTGGCAGCCGTGAACGATCGATTAATCGAACGCGAAGGCAAAGCGATCGGGATTTTTGGCTTTTTTGAATGTGTAAATGATTTTGAAGTTGCAAAGGCACTGTTTGAGGCGGCGGAAAATTGGTTGCGATCGCAAGACATCACAGAAATTCGAGGTCCAATCGACCTTTCAACGCACAATAATTGTTTATTTCTAGTTAACGGATTTGATTCTCCTCCGATGGTGATGATGCCTTACAATCCGCCTTACTATCTAGCGTTTATGGAACAGTTAGGCTGGACAAAGGCAAAAGATGCTTATGCTTATGACTTTCCACTCGATAAACCGCTTTCTCCTGAGTTTGAGAAAGGCTACAACATTGCTTGCAAATCTGGTGTTACGTTTCGACCTTTGAGAACGAAAGGTCAAGAGTTTGAGGATGATTGTATTAGTTTGTATCATCTATTCACTGAGGCATTCTCAAACAATTGGAGTTCAACTCCTCGAACAGAGGAAGAATTTTTAGAAGAAGCTCGATCGCTGCAAGATTTAGTCGATCCGGATGTATTTCCGGTCGCTGAATATGATGGTAAAGTGATCGGCTTTTGGATGGGATTACCTGATTACAATATTCCCTTAAAATACGTCAATGGTCGTCTCAATTGGGTAGGAATTCTGAAATTTCTTTGGTATCGTCGCCAAATTAATCAAGGTCGCGTGATTGCTGTTTGTTCGCTACCAGAATTCCAAAGAAAATTAGTTCCACTCGGATTAATCTACTTAGGATTGCAGGGTGGTATCAAAAAAGGAAAACCCTACAAACGAGCTGAATTATCGTGGGTTTACGAAGATAATCTGCGATCGCGTAAATTGATCGAAACAGCGGGCGGTAAAATCTACAAAACCTATCGGATGTACGAAAAACGCATTTGATCTTACAAAAAGAACCAAAGTGTAATTCCGATCGTGATTGCAACTGCGATCGTACTAAATGTCTTTTTCAACCGCTCTAAAATCGGTTGAACCTGATAGCTCACGACTAAGCGATCTTGTGCCAACACTTCGGGTGGTTTTTCCCACATTTGCCCGTCATACCAGCCCGACTCTTCATAAAACACAGCAGAATCGAGCAATCGTCTTTGTACATATGCCCATCCCAGGTAGAGCCGTAACAATGCCAAACCTGGAATAATGAATGCTCCTGCCGATGCAAATAAGAGAAATTGTGGCAGATGTTTCGCAGGCGGAAAACTGACGGCGGCAACAGGCGCAGAAACGAACCAACTGATCGCCCAGAGAATTACGATCGGTTTAAGATAGCCGATGCGATCGAGCGTTCCCCACCGAAAAAACCAAGATTCCTTCAGGTCTTGATATTCGTTGATAGGTCGCTGTTCTTCAGGAACGGGACAAATAACTGAGTTCATGATCAAGCCGAGGAAATGAAAGATACCGTTAGTATAAAAGACTTGGCTAGAGGAGGAAAGCAGACTCTACAGTAAACCTCTTGCGTGAATGGCAAATTAGGGAGTTCAAGCTATTAGAAATTCACGCCAAAAATCGATTCATGCAAGAGGTCGAGTATCTGCTTAATCACAAAAAATCGGGAGATCGCCTTGCAACCTCCCGATCGTTTAGTTCACAATTCTACAACTCAGCAAAAGGCACTCGTGCTGCGTGACCCCAGAACGATTCTAAGCCGTAGTATTCGCGCTCCTGGGGCATCATGATATGCACAATCACATCGCCGTAATCTTCCACAATCCAAGTGCCCTCTGCAAAGCCCTCAGATCGAATCGGTTTGCAATTCATCGTTTCCTCGATCTTATCCTCGATCGATCGAGCAATTGCCCGGACTTGCACCTTTGAGTAACCCGTTACCATTACAAAATAATCTGCTAGAACCGTGACATCGCCCACTTTCAGCAACACAATATCGCTCCCTTTCCGCTCATCGGCTGCTTCAGCAATCAAACGTGCCATGATTTCGCTGCGATCGTCGATGTTGGTCATCAACGTGGAAAGGGTTTGTTGGTTAGAAAGTTCTGTCATTCAGGTTTGAATTCCTTTTACGAAGTGGTTTAGTAAACTACGATTCAGCGCGATCGTGCTTCAGCTTGTTTGTGCTGTTGCAAGAACGCATTGCGGGTTTGAACCGTGCGCGGATGGATCAGATGACCCGCTTGAATCAGGTGTCTTAGCGAGGCATCCGCCGCTCGCCAAGTTGCCTGAATCAAATCCTGCCGACTCAAACGGCGCAATTCTTCTAACTCTGGTGTGGTTCCGCGCCCGGGTTCTAGCCCATCTGCTAAATAAACCACACAGCCGAGTAAACTCATTTTCGGACTGCCTAACGTATGATGACGAATCGCATCCAAAATCTCCTCATCCTGAATTCCGAATTCGTCCCGCGCCACGATCGCGCCCGCGTCAGCATGAAGCAAATGAGGATTTGATTCATCGATCGGATCAAGAGTCAAGCCTTCAGAGATTGCCATATTTAGCAATCGTTTGGGCTTAAAGAACTTGGCGAGATCGTGCATCAAGGCTGCTTGCGCTGCTTTCTCAATATTGAGATG
Organism: Leptolyngbya sp. ERB_1_1; assembly: GCA_040289665.1. Taxonomy (GTDB): domain Bacteria; phylum Cyanobacteriota; class Cyanobacteriia; order Leptolyngbyales; family Leptolyngbyaceae; genus Leptolyngbya. The sequence goes on from PSLO01000087.1 coordinate 12,911, forward strand.
ATGCAGTTGGGCAAGCTCGATCGCGAATTGCTCCACCCGCAGGATATGTCGAATTCGAGTTTCAGGAACGTTTCCTTTTAGCCAGGATAAAACTCGTGCGCGAGTTCGATCTGGGGGGGGCAATAAACCTGAGAGCACGATCGATTGATTCACCTGCGGCGAAGTCCCTTCAGTTTGTAGTGCTTTGGGCAATTCACGCATCTATGCGGCTAACTCCTGTTAGTGACACACAGCAAGCAATCCTCGACATTCGACCGTTGAGTCCTTTCAGTTCTGCTCTTATTTTAACGTAACTCTTAATTCTCGACCTCTACGGTTACAAGTTCGGTTTTTGCGCCAGACGTGCTGGATTTGAGGTGGTAGCATATGGAATACAAGCAGTCAATTAAGCCTCGTACAGAACTTAACAAAGGTAAAAGCGCGATGTTTTTTCACTGGACTTATCTCCTGCTCATTCCCGGCATGATTTTGGTGTTTTGGGCACAGCAGCGAGTTCAAAGCACGTATCGCAAATACTCTGAGATTCCATCAAAAATGGGACTGACCGGGGCACAAGTGGCGCAAACGATTCTTGATCGCCTAGGAATTCAAAACGTGAGTGTCGAACCTGTGGCGGGTGAGTTGACCGACCATTATGATCCGAGTGCAAAAGCCGTTCGCCTGTCGGAAGTGGTTTACGGTTCGACTTCGTTGGCTGCCGCAGCGGTTGCAGCCCATGAATGCGGTCACGTTTTGCAAGATGTTAAAGGCTATAAGCCGATGAATTTTCGGGCGGCAATGGTTCCAGTGGTGAACTTGGGCGCGAATTTTGGTCCAATTTTGATCATGGCGGGTCTGTTTATTGGCGCACTTGGGAAAGTATTCATTCCGCTTGGAATTGCGCTGTTTGCAGGGGTGATTGTGTTTCATATTGTGACGTTGCCTGTTGAGTTTGATGCGTCGAATCGAGCATTGCGTTTGATTGACGAGTTGGGCATTTTGCAAGGTGAAGAAAACCAAGCGGCGCGTCGAGTACTGAATGCAGCAGCGTTTACTTATGTGGCGACAGCGCTCTATGCGGTGCTTCAGTTATTGCAATACATTTTGATCGCGATGGGTCAGCGAGACTAAGCTTACTGGGATGTGAGAACGGGCAAGATGCCCATTTCAGCAAATTCATCTAGACCGACTGACAGATTCAAGAACCGATGGGAAAATAATCCCGTCGGTTTTTTAGTACACATTCCTGAAATGAATCTCGGGTTAATCGTGGAAAGTCTACTGAAGTAGATAACTCATTACAGTCAAAGTTTATAGTAGAAATTATTCCAAGAAATGTACAACTTCCATCACATTTTACGGCTTTCTTGGGAACTGTTGTAAGAGATGCTCATTCAACCGAAATTAGAGGAAGTCACACAATCAAATGTGCCAAGAAAGAATCAATTATTTGTGATTTTATCCTTCCCAACGCAGCGTTGAAAACTCCTAATTTAGGATTTGTGTTTGAAGTTCCAGTATTTGTCGATCGAGGTAATCAGCGAATATCAATGCCTTCATCCGAGCTGCTTTATTTCAAGTTGAAGGATGTCCCTCGATCAGACCTTTCTATTTGCGATAAATTACGGTTGTCGATTACTACGATCGCAAAACAGTTTGGATATTCACCTACCAAGTGACTCGATCGCGCAATCGCTCCATCAGCTTTTTACCCACACCGGGAACGCGATCAAGATCTTCAATAGAACTAAATGGTCGCGCCTGAATCATTCGTTTCGCTAATCCAGCCCCGACACCCGGTAGTGCTTCTAATTCGGCTTGCGTGGCGGTATTCAAATTTACTTTGCCATCCGCTTTTACCGTTGGAGGACATTGTTTTTGCTGAATCTCGATTTTGCGCTGGATTGCGGGTGGAACTCCCAGGATTGAATTTGCATAGAGTCGATCGAACTCTCGCTGAAAATGTGCTGCAACGGTTGGACTATGAATCACAAGCAGGGTTTCATCGTTGCCTCGATTGGCTGCATTGGTCCAATTATGTGAGCCTGTGATCACGGTTTGTCGATCGACAATTCCAAATTTGTGATGTAGTAAATCTCCGGGTGGAAGCTGCGGAACACCAACCGTTGTAATTGGATTCTGCCACGGGCGATTATTCGGTTCCCATTTGCAGTGATCACTTAACGCAACGCCCAACATATCTAAAGCTTCGCTGAAAGGTCTATAGATGAAAGTCGGTTCGATCAAGGCGCGAATGGTAACACCTGGATGAGACTCGAATGCGGAGCGCGCTGCAAGCATCTCATTCACCAGATCTTGATCCGAGAAAACAAATAGCGCTAAGTCGATCGATTGAGTCGATTGTCGAAGGGTTTTAGCAATCAATCCATTCGATGTTTGCTCCCAGGGGATTGTGTTGAAATTTGGGGAAAAGTGCAAATCAATCTGTGTTTCACCAATTTTGAGTTGCTGCATTGAGCGAACAGGCTTTTTGATGCCAAATTTGCGATCACGCCACATCAATTCAAATTCTTCGGTAAATGCCTTTGCCAATTCAGGACTGTTGATCTTTAAAAAATTGTTTGCATTGCCCCGACTGCTCGGATGCGAAAAATCACCATAAACATCCGATAAAGTCCAATTTGCCGAAGTTACGATCGTCGTTTTGCCATCCACCACCATAAATTTGTGGTGCATCAAATCGCTACCTCGGCTGCCATCGGCACGATCGTCAATTCGGGGAATTTTGGCACTATCCAATACCACTAACGCATCTCGATCGCGAATCTCATCGTCACTCAGTTGCCCATCGCCATTTTGATCAATCAACGATCGTGATTCCTGATATCTTGCTTTTTCGCGCTCAGGTAACTTCTCAACCTCCGCACTGCTATAGGTACTGTAGGGACGAGCGTAGTCATGCTCAAGAATGACGCGAATTTTCACTCCAGCTACGGCACGATCGCGCAATGCTTTCGCCACATTCGGCAAGCGAAATTCTTGAACTGCAATGTCAATGGTGGAGGTTGCAGAGGTGATCGTTTCGATCAGAATTTGCTCTAAGTTATCGCCCGATCGTGTGATTTTCCGATACGGCTCAGTATATTCAGACGACGGCTCGTGATTGGTAAAAACTTGAATATTCGGATCTTGCGGTAAGGGTGTCGGGCGAACATCGATCGAAGATGCCGCCTGACAGCCCGTAAACAGTGCCGCACAAAGACTAAACTGAAGAAGGTGATTGAGTCTAACCACAAGCTAGATTGCCCTACAAAATGAATCTGCTAGTTTCAAATCAGCACCCGTAGCGTACCCATTTTTCTTTGATCCACACCGCTCATGCAAATCTACCTCGATTACAGTGCGACGACTCCCACGCGACCCGAAGCGATCGCTCAAATGCAGCAAGTGTTAATGGAGCAATGGGGTAATCCATCGAGCCTGCACACGTGGGGAAATCGCGCTGCCACAATTTTGGAGCGATCGCGGGTTCAAGTTGCACGGCTGATTAACGCGCCAGAAGAATCGATCGTCTTTACCTCCGGTGGTACTGAGTCAAATAATCTTGCGGTGACGGGCATCGCTCATCAATACAGTACGCCGCGCCACATGATTATTTCGAGCGTGGAACATTCTGCGATCGCGGAACCCATTCGACTCTTAGAGCAGTGGGGTTGGGAAATCACGCGCCTACCCGTGAATGTATTAGGACAAGTGAATCCCGCTGATTTACAGGCAGCTTTGCGATCGGACACGGTGCTAGTGTCGATCATTTATGGTCAAAGCGAAGTCGGAACTGTGCAACCGATCGCGCAACTCGGTCAAATCGTGCGAAATCACGGAGCAATCTTTCACACTGATGCCGTTCAGGTTGCGGGAAGATTACCGCTAGATGTGCAGCAGTTACCGATCGATTTGTTATCGCTTTCGAGCCATAAGCTTTACGGTGCTCAGGGAGCGGGAGCGCTGTATGTTCGTCCTGGCGTGGAACTGGTTCCGCTTCTCGGTGGCGGGGGGCAAGAAGGAAAATTACGATCGGGCACTCAAGCCTTACCCGCGATCGCGAGTTTTGGCATTGCCTCCGAGTTAATTGCTCAAGAGTTACCCACAGAAACGCCGCGATTGATTCGATTGCGCGATCGATTGTTCGATCAACTTGCCGATGTTCCTGAATTGGTGGTAACGGGCGATCGCATTCATCGCTTGCCGCATCACGTCAGTTTTTGTTTGCCTGATGCCGATGGCGAAATACTGAACGGAAAAGTTTTAGTACGGCAGATGAATCTTGCGGGAATTGGAATTAGTGCGGGGGCTGCTTGTAGTAGTGGTACATTGAAGCCGAGTGCGATTTTATTGGCGATGGGATATAGCGATCGTGCTGCAAAATCGGGAATTCGCTTAACTTTGGGACGACAGACCACCGAGGAAGATATTGACTGGAGTGCGATCGTGCTAAAGCAAATTTTGGCGCGACTGCAACCTCAGAAACAGCCTTGTGAATGTTTCTAAGTTCAACGCCTAAGCAGCCAGATATATACTGTTCCTATGTCTTGACAATAGGAAAATTCGCAATGAACTCTAAATGAGGTTTTATAGTTGCAAGCATTGTTATTCCTGCCACTGCGATAGTTGTTGGACTCACTAACAAAGAGATTAGGTGCTTTTTTCGCCTAGATTCTCAGGAAGCTTGCCAATCGAGCGCTTATGTTGACGTTGACTTAATCGTACAGTCCGAGCAATTTGCACCCCTAGAAAATGTTGAAGTTCGCTTCATCACCAAAGGTGCACCTGAAGTTAGGCGTACTGATAGCAATGGATATGCAAGAGTCCGAATTCCTACTAAAGGAGATATGGAGCTGATTCTATCTAAAAGTGACTTTGAAACTTTACGTCAGATTATCAACTTAGGTAATGATCCTAATAGAACAAGGACGTACCAGCTCAAGAAGATGTCACTTGTGCCTAAAGAGAATGGACGAGAAGGTGAAAAACCTGAACCTTACTCGGAGTCGGCGAGACTAGTCGGCACTTGGCAGGCGGATGAATTTGAACTCGGCCAGCAAATTAGAATTTTCTGGCAGATTCAACCTAATGGAATCAGTTACTTTAGGTTTCTGTCGCCTAACGGTGTTTTTAATAACTCTGGTACTTGGCAATATTCTAATGGCATAATTTTTGAAAGTCAGACACCCCCAGCAAAGCTGGTGGCTTGATGAGTGTGACCGCCCCAAGGGCGGATGTCCTTGCTAAGG